>NZ_NESK01000052.1 GCF_003063415.1 Limnohabitans sp. 2KL-17 | reverse complement strand
CTCATGTCCATCATTCTCCGGGTTGATGGACTTCTTGGAATATGGCTGGTACGGTTTATGGGGGGTAGGTCACAGAACAGTGCGCTACGCATGGTTATCCCAGTACGGCTGTGCCAGCATTTAAAACGTTCAGCACTTCGTCACGCAATGGATGTACTCCTACAAGCACTACCGCCTGAGCAGGGCCCTGGGCGGATTACCCGCCAGCTTGATGGCCAGGTGCACTTTTTTATCAGCCACATTGGCCGAAAGCACACCTGACGATCAAGAGCTCGCTTTACATCACTACCGAGAGCTTGGCCTGGTCGTTGATCAGCACATGCCCGGACTGGTTGCTCCAAAGCGCATAGGTGTCGATGCCCACCACGGTGCTGGTTCCGGTGTCATGCCAGCCTGCACCACCGAGCACAACCTCGTCGTTGCTGGCGGCGTCAATCACCATGACCTTGTGCGGGCTCTGCAGCACTTGCTCCAGGCTAAGGTGCAGGGTGTTGGCCGTTGTGTCCTGGCTCAGATCGATCTTTTGCTCGGGCAAAGCGGTGCGAACCAGGCTGTCCAGCGACAAGGACTGGAACCAGACGTCGGCCAGATCGTGGGTAAGTCCGTCGGCCCCGGTCCACTGCGACACCAGCCCCAAGAGGTTGCCATTGTCCACATGGGCGCCGGTCTGGGCTTTCAGATCCAAGGACTGCACGCCCCATTGCGACAGACTTTGCAACTCACCCGCATCGGTCACGCCGTCTTGGTTGGCATCTATCCACAGGCGCAATTGGCTAAAAACCGTATCGCGTGCGTCGATCGAGCCATCGCCGTTGCCATCGTACTGGCGCAAAGCCTCGTAGCCATCATTGGCCTTGGAGCCATCGGCCAATTGCGTACCGCTGCCAAACAATTCGCTACCGTCTTTGATCTGCCCGTCGCCATTCAAGTCCAGAACCAGCAGGCCATCCTTGCCATCCGTCCAACCCGACAGCTTGGGTTTGCCTGATGCCTCCACATCGAACAGCACGCCCCGAGCCATATTGGTGGTGCGCACGCCATCGCCATTGAGGTCAAGCACCAGCGGCGTTGCATCCGTGTTCACCGAGATGGTGCGCGTAGCCGTGTTGAGCAGCTGGCTCCCCTTGAAGGACCTTACGCCAATGATCTCTTGCCCCGCGCCCATGTTCACGTAGTCGGAGTTGCCCACAGCGTCGGCCAACGTGTAGGACCAGTTTCCACTGGATACCGCTGCCGTGCGTTCGACGCCTGCGATGTTCAGAACCACGCTGGTGGCCGTGGTGTCGCAGGTGCCGCTGAGCGTGACACCGGTGCTGCGCTCGGCAGCCGAAATCACGTCGTTACCCGCGATGGTGCTGATGGCAGTCTGGCTGATCATGAGTCCTGTTCCTACGTCGTAAACACCGTCGGTGAACTGAAGGTACTGGACGTTGGTCAGCGTGTCGGTACCGTCAAAGCTGCTGCCACGGCTGTCTGTCACGGTGGTGGTGCCAGACGCGATGGTGATGGTGTACTGGCTACGGCTGCCTGTGTACAGCGCTGTGTTGGTCCCGCCCTGCCCATTGATGGTGTCGTTGCCGGTACCGCCCGCCATTTTGTCATTGGCACTGGTGCCAAGCTGCCGTTGGTCAGCAAATTGGTGATGGTGGGCAGCTGAGCCGCATTGACGCTGTTGGCGCTCACTTTGATGTCGCTGTTCACCAGGACCTGGGCGGCGGCCACAAAGGCACCGGTCGCCACCGTATAAACACCGTCGTTGAACTGGAGGTACTCGATGTTGGTCAGCCCGTCAGTGCCGTCAAGCCTGCCGCCGACTCGGTTGTCGGTCACGGTGGTGGTGCCGGTGGTGTTGCCGGTCGCCGCTGAAATGGTGTACTCACTGCGGTTACCCGAGTAGAGGGCATAGTCAGTTCCCTCGCCACCATCCATGGTGTCGTTGCCGGTGCCGCCCATGAGGCGGTCGTCTGAGCTTGTGCCCTTGATCGTGTCGTTCAGCGATGTGTCATTAACGCCGTTAGAGCCCGCAATATAGCCTGTGGCTGATTCAAACACCACGACCCGGTCAACGATCAAATCCTGTGAATCGCTAGCGGTCGCAGTGGCATCTTTAATCCTGACGCTGGTGCGGGTAGATGAGGCCGTGAATGTGATGGCGTAAACCGTGCCACGGTTTGTATTGGAGGAAGTTGAGCCTTCGATCGCAAGTCCTGTAAAAGTTTGGGTCGACAGTGCGGTTACGCCAAAATTGGTGTCATTGAAAGCCGCTAATTCAACCTGAGTTTCTGTGAAAGCTCCATCCGCTCCATATGCATCTACCTGCATGGTGTAGGTTTTACCTGCCACCGTGTCAATGGTCTGATACATGAAGCCACCACTCGGTTTGCCATAGTTAAAGTTGGCAGCGATATCGCCGTCTGTGCCTCGACCAGGGGGAAACACTGGTGCATTGGTCGGAGACAATGTCCAGTTTGCCGCGCTGGAGTTTGTCCCGCTGACAAAGGTGCTGTTGCTGAAGCTGCCATTGCTGAGTAAATTGACTGGCGCCGCCAAGCTGTAAGCCGGTGCGCTGCTGTACACGGCATAGGCCTTGCCATCCTTGGTGACAGCCCCGTCGTTGCGCCAGTTGCCGCCCAGCACCAAGGTGTCGTTTGTGCCGCCATCCACCACGACTTGTTTGTAGGCGTTGCTGGCCCCGGTTTGCAGTGCGTAGCTTGCGCTCTTCCAGAGCGATGTGGTGCTGAGAACCGCGTCTTCGCTGCCCATGGCCAGCACTTCGGTGTTGCTGAGCGTGAGCGTGTTAGCGGCAGTGCTGGTGGCCAGGTCGATGCGCTCGATGCTGGTCAGTTTCACGCCTTGCGCGGGGTCAAGCAGATCACTCAATTCGGCTTTGGCGGCGGTGATTTTTAAGGTGTCCAGCATGGTGCTGGAGCCCGAAATCTGGGGTGCGCTCGCAAAGCTGCTGGCTGCGCCTGCGCCGTAGGCAATGGTGCCCGACTGCACGCCGTCGACCGTGACGGTGATGGGCACGTTCTGTTTGTTGACCTGGAAGTTGGCCACGGCCGTGGAGGATGCGTCGTTGACGTCCACAACCGACACCGTGAAGGTGCGCAGACCGGCATCGGGCGTGGCTTCGCCGTTGATGTAGGACAGACCTTGAATGAAGGCCTGGGCCTGGCTGGTGGTGACGAAAGTGACCGGTGAAGGTGTAAAGCTGAAGCGGCCCGAAGCGTAAGTGACGGTCCAGGTGAGGCCTTGGGCGTCGACAACGGTCGCCGGCAAAGAGGTGCCGTCGGCGTTGAGTTTGGTCGTGCCGATAAGTAGGTTTTCTGCACTGCCGTTGAGCAGGCCCTGCGGGGTCACCTCAATGCGCTTGATGTTGCTGGTCGAGGTCAAGGCCGCATTGGCAGCCAGTTGCAGGCCAGTTTCGCCACCCTCTTGGTATTTCCAGAAGTTCTGCCCAGATAGTTTGGTGGTGAGGCCATCTGCAGCCAATATAGTCCAGGAGGGATTAATGGTGACAACAAAACCATAGCTGCCGTAACCCGGCGTGGTATTTGGGAAGGTGTCGATAATGGTTCCGTTGATGGTCACATTGTCAACGCCGAAGCTTTCGTCAGAACCCGCCTGATCGAGCGTACTCCCAAAACCCAGCTTGAAATTATCGAGCACAAAGGGTGACGTGATGGTGATGTAGTAATGACCATCGGCCCCTAAGGTGTTGCCGTAAAAATTGGCGTAGTTCTGTCGGGCTAATGTCCACGAATAGCCTGACGGATGGGTGCCAGAGTTATCTTCGGTGTTCGTGCTGTATAAAAAGGCTTGACTGAACACCACCTGGTCATTGACATAGACGTTGAACAATTCGTTGTCCCACGTATCGAGCCGGAAGAAGTGAAAGGCAATGGTAGTCTGTGGCAGCGAGCCCACGGACTTGCTGACGCTGCTGCCCGTGCCAGTCGTGCTGGCGCCATTGAGGTCCAGCGTTGGCGTGGCAGTAATATTCACGGTGTTTGAGCTGCTGGCGTTGCTGGTGTTGCCGGCCTTGTCCGTCAGTTTGGCATTGAAGTTGTAGGTACCTGTGCTCAGGGTCGAAGGCGTGAGGTCCACAAAACCGTTAGTGATGTCGGAGACCGTCAATGTCACTGCGCTGCCCAGTGACTTGGTGCCATCGAACAGCTGGATCTGGTGGCCTGCAAGCGCGTTGGTTCCGCTCAGGCTGTAGCGTAGCGTGGGGGTGGTGTCGTCGGTGTTGCCGTTATTGCTCACGGCGCCTTGCACCGCACCCACGTTGTCTGTGAGACTGGTGAGTGTGGGAGCGTTGGGCGCTGTGGTATCGATCACCTGCAGCGCGTAGTTGGTGCTCACAAATGTGCTGCCCGCAACGGTGCTGTCGGCCACCTTCACGCTGACTGCGTAGCTGGCCTTGGTTTCATAGTTCAGCACTACACCGGCTTTGAGGTACAGGGCTGCGCCTACCACCTCAAAGTTTCCTGCATCGGTACCTGTGAGTGTGATGGTGTTGGTGCCCTGCGCATCGTCCGTGACAGCGATGTCGGCCACCCTGATTCGGGTGGTGGTGCTGGTGGTTTCTGCCAAGCTGGTGGTTGTGTTGGTCAAGGCCACGGCGGTGGGCGCGTCGTTGGTCGCCACAACGTTGACCGTCTGCGTCACGAACGTGGTGCTGATCGCGCTCGCATCGCTCGCCTTGAAGGTGATGCTGCGCGCTGTCGTGTCTGGTGTGTCTGATGTGTTGTTGAACTTCACCGTGCGCAGTGCCGCCTGGAAGTCCGCGTCCGTCACCGTCTGTCCACCGACTTTGCTCAGTGTCAGTGTGCCTGCACTGTAGGTGCCCGTGATGAGGGTGGTGTTGGTAAACAGCAGTTCGTCGCCCGTTTTAAAGTTGGTGATGACCACACTGGCCGTCACGATTTCGCTCAGTCCGTCCACATCTGTCACCGTCACGGTGTCGTTGATCACCACGTCGTTGGCGGGGGTGTCTGCACCAGCCAATTCTGTGAAGGTCTTGGGCGCAGCGAGCTCGGTGCCGTTAGCATCAAAAAACTTTTGATAAACACCCCAGTTTGAGCCGTCTGGACCAAAGCTGCCCCAGCCCACCACGTAGCCCCCGTCTGCCAAGGCGCTGACCGTGGTGTGCCGTTGCTCATTGGCGGTGACGGTGTTGACCCGGGTCTCTGGCCCGACCGGCTGGCCCTCGCGGTCGTAGACCTGGCTGTAAATACCGCTCAAAGAGCCGTCTTGATTGTCTGAGCACCAAACCGCCACCCAACCGCCGTTGGCCAAACCAGCCACGTCGTGCAAACGGTCATCCTGGTTGGCGTCCTTCCCACCTTGGTTGCCCGAGGTGGTGGTGTTGATACGGAAGTTAACGCCCATTTTGTCGCCGTTGGAGTCATACCGTTGGGCATAGACCCCGTAACCAGCGCCGTCTGTTGTGTCGTCAGCATAGGTGACCAAAAAGCCCCCGTCGGCCAAATCCGTGATCTGCGGGAACCACTGCTTACCGACTGTAGCGGTGTTGACCTGGAA
Source organism: Limnohabitans sp. 2KL-17 (assembly GCF_003063415.1). GTDB lineage: Bacteria > Pseudomonadota > Gammaproteobacteria > Burkholderiales > Burkholderiaceae_C > Limnohabitans_A. The sequence goes on along the minus strand of NZ_NESK01000052.1, from coordinate 690 downwards.
AATGCTGCCTTGGGGCGTGCCGTTTAAGTCGTAACGCCGAGCAAAAACTTCGCCCGTGCCGGATGCATCAGAGAACCAGGTGACCACAAAACCACCGTTCTTGAGGCCAACCACCGACAGGGCTTCTTCGTAATAGTCGGTGAGACCGAAACGAGACCCCTGATTACCCGCAGTAGCCCCCACGTTGACCAAGAACTCCCCCCCCTGAGCCACGCCGCCGCTGTTGTAGCGCTGGCCGTAAACACCGCTGCCGCTGCCATCTTGACCGTTAGACGCCCAGACAATGACGTAACCGCCATCAGACAACTTGGAGATTTGCGGTGCCATCTGGTAGTCTGATGAGTACGTGTTGACCGTCACGTCCGCAGCGTCCAAAGCTGTGCCGTTGGCATCGAAACGGCGAGAATAAATTTGCCAGTCGGAGTTGTTATCCGAACCCCAGGTCACAACAAAACCGCCACCCGTCAAGCCCGTCACGTCCAGTTCCTGAATGCCCGCGCTTTGCATGAGAAAGCCATGATTTCCTGTTGTGGCCACGTGCACCCGGAACTCGCTACCCACCGGCAAACCATTGGCGTCGTAGCGCTGGCCGAACACATACCAGCGTTCGGAGCCTTGTTGCTGACTCGCCCAAACCTGCACATGACCGGCATCAACGCCGCCACTGACCAGCGCCGCGCTTTTGGGTGC
>NZ_NESK01000051.1 GCF_003063415.1 Limnohabitans sp. 2KL-17 | reverse complement strand
GAAGGCACTGATCGCATCCAAGGCACCACATGCGAACGACTTCACCAACCAGCGGGTGCGCAAGGGAGGTGAGGTTGACCCGGCCCTGCGCTCGAAGAATCGCAACAAGTCCAAGGTACGCGCCCGGGTGGAGCACGTCTTCGCAGTGGTCAAGCGGCTGTGGGGCTTCACCAAGGTGCGCTATCGCGGCCTGGCCAAGAACGCCACGCGCTCGTTCGTGGCCTTGGGTCTGGCCAACATCTACTTAGCGCGTGGACGCCGCATGGCATGAGTGCGTCTTCAGAGCGCGCAATGCGCGTGTCTGGCGTGAAAAGGCCAGAAATACGGGCCGAAATTGGGCCGCTTCGCCCATCACATCTCGCATCATGCAATCAACTAGCAACATATCGCTGAATTCGGTGGCTTGTTCAGCGTAGCCCTAATTTTTCGGCGCGCTTCAAGACCTTCTTCAAAGTTTGGCGAGGGCACAGCGGATGGGGCGTGCCATCGGTGTTGACAAATTCGCCAATGAAGAACGGCACATTGTTGTCCCAGGGCACATTGCGCGCTGTGTTCAAGTCCAAGCGCGCGAGTGCATCGGGAAAGCCATGTTGCCAACCTGTGACGGATGTGTTGTCGTAGCACTGGTCAGAAGAGTCCCAGCCAAACACCACATCGCAAAAAGCGAATCCACCCGCAGGGTAAGGCTCTGCTGCGCTTTTGAATTTGTCGATGTGCAAATACTTGCCACGCAAAACGCCATCGGTGTCACTAACGGCCACCTTGACTTTTTGAGCCCCACTTTTTTCAACCGCTTTGAGTGCGGGGTGTACTTTGGAGGTGGCCATGATCAGTCCTTTAAAAATTCACACAGTCAAATTTTTGATAAAACTCAAGCAGGTTCGCCGCTGGCAATGCCCAAATCTTTCAGTGCCAAAGACACGGCATGAACCGCTTGCTGCATTTCAACAGGGCCAATGGCGCCAATGCAACCTACGCGGAAGGTTTCAATTTCAGTGAGTTTTCCGGGGTACAAAAGGAAGCCATATTTTTTTGCAGCATCGTAAAATTTTCTGAACTCGTAATTGGTATCGGCAGGAGCATGGAAAGTCACGATGATGGGTGCTTGCACCGATGGGTCCAAATAGGGTTTGAAACCTAACGCAGCCATGCCTTCGATCAAAGCCTTGTAATTGCTTTGATAGCGTTTTAAGCGAGCGGGCTGACCTCCTTCGTCCTCAAATTGCTGAATCGCCTCGGCCAAGGCCAACATGACGTGGGTGGGCGGTGTGAAGCGCCATTGGCCCGTCTTTTCCATGTACACGTATTGGTCGTGCAGGTCCATGGCCAAGGAGGTGTTGTTGCCTGCACAGCTGTCCAGGATGGCTTTGCGAATGAATACAAAGCCCATGCCAGGCACGCCTTCCAAGCACTTGCCACTGGCGGCAATCAGGGCGTCAAAGTGGGTGGTGCGCGCATCAATTTCAAGCGCCGCAAACGAGCTCATGGCATCGACGATCAATCCCTTGTTGTGTTTCTCGCAAACTTTAGATATCGCGTGCAAGGGGTTCATGACGCCAGCACCTGTTTCACAATGAATCAAAATCACATGCGTGATGCTGGGGTCTTTGTTGAGCAGTGCCTCAAGCGCGATGGGGGAAACTGCTTGGTCCTCAGGGGTTGGAACCACTGTGGTTTTGCGACCCATCATGGTAGAGAGCTTGGCGGCGCGTTTGCAGTAAGCGCCGTTGTCTAAGACCAAGATGTGCCCACTGGGCGGCACCACGGTGGCCACGGCAGCTTCGACACTGAACGTGCCGCTGCCTTGTAAGGGCACGACCACGTGCGTGTCGTGGCCATGAACAACGTTCAAGAGGCTTTTGCGAACACGTGCAGTGACCGCAATGAAGTCGCTGTCCCAAGAACCCCAATCGCGCAGCATGGCGAGTTTGGTGCGCAAAGTGGTGGTCAGCGGACCAGGGGTCAAAAGAATGGGTTCGCGTTGCATGGTGAAAGGTGTCTCTTTGTTTAAAGTGATTTAAAAAACTTCATCCAAGATGAATCGAAAATTAGCGACCTCGCCAGGCCTGTGTGCGTTTCTCTACAAACCAGCCAAGCCAAGCAAACAGCACAGTGGCCGCGGCGGAGATCAGGCCGATCAACACCGCCATGGCGGCTGCGGCGCCCATGTCGCCTGCTTCATCCAGATTCAAAATGGCAATGGAAGCAACCTTGGTTTCGGGTGAGTACAAAAAAACCACGGCAGAAATGGTCGTCATGGCATTGATGAAAAAGTACCGCGCAATGTCCACCATGGCCGGTGTGCAAATGGGCAAAGTCACGCGCCAAAAGGTTTTGTAAAACGGGACTTTCAGGGATGCACTGACCGACTCAAATTCTGAATCAAGCGCTTTCAAAGCGGTGGTGGCTGTGAGATGGCCGGTGGTATAAAAGTGAACAATGGTGCACAAGGTCAGCAAGGCCATGCTTTGGTACATGCCGTGCAAAGGATTGTTGGGCATGTTGAAGAAAAAGATGTAGCCCAAGCCCAAGACCAAACCGGGCACAGCCATGGGTATCACTGCCAGCAGCTGTAGCGGTGCGCGGATCGCATCCATGCCTTTTGTTTTTTCGAGCAAGTAGGCCGTTATAAATACCAGCAATGTGCCAAAGAAGGCGGTGCCACTTGCCATTTTCAAGCTGTTGATGAAGCCTTCTCCTACTTCACCGTCCACCAAACCCAGTTTGTAGTGGCGCAGGCTGGGCGAAAGGTCATAGGGCCAGAAGCTGGCAAATGAAGCATAGACAGCCATGCCCAGCATGGCCAGCATCAGGAAGGCGATGACGCAGCAATATACCAGCATGGTGGCATCGTGGCGCGCATGGGGTTTGGGTTGGTAGGCCACAGCGCGAGCACTCAGCATGGCTGTTTGACGGGCACTCACATACCGGTCAACCGCAAAACTCAACACAGCAGGTGACAGCAGCAGCAAGGCCACCACCGATCCTTTTGAGAAGTCTTGCTGACCAATGACCAATTTGAAAATATCAGTGGCCATCATGTTGAAATTGCCACCGATCACCTTGGGAATGCCAAAGTCGGTCATGACCAGGGTAAAGCTGACCAGGGACGCTGAAATGAGGCCATATTTGGCGCCAGGCAAGGTGATGGTGAAAAACTTGCGCTGGGTGCTGGTGCCCAGGGCATTCGCTGCTTCGTAAAGCCTGGCATCGGCCAAAGTGAGTGCCGTGACCAAAATCATCAGGACATGTGGGAACACTGCAAAGCATTCGGCCATGACCACCCCTGCAGGACCATAAATTTGATCAATGCCGAGGGCGTGCATGACGTCCTTCAAGACACCTTGGTTGCCAAACCAGTAAATCAAAGAAATGGCTGAGAGCAAGGAGGGGGCCAGCAATGGGATCAGGCTGATGGCTCTGAAAAGTGATTTGCCAAGCATGCAGCTGCGTGTCAGGGCGTAGGCAAACACAAAGGCCAATGGCACCACAATGAAGGTGACCAGCAGAGACACCCAAATGCTGTTCCACAAACTGTGGAGCAAGGACGGCGTTTCTAAATAGCCTAAAAAGTTTTTCAGTCCAACGAACTGACCTTGATCGTTTTGCAGTGCTTGTTGCAAGATGGCCAACAAAGGGGCTGCCAAAAAAGCCAACAACAACAAGAGCACAAATGCCAGACCTGCAAAACCAACCCACTCACTCCAATGGGTTTTTTGCGTCACTTGAGGTAATGCGGGGGTCATGCCGATTTAAAACAGTTTGATGCGTTCAGGCATCAGTTTCAATGTGAGTGTGGAGCCTGCCTGCAGGTTTTGTTCCGCCAGGAAATTAAGCGACAAATAAACAGTCAGGGTTTGCGCTGAAATGGCTGGTGCCATGACGTGCACATGACAAAAGGCACCCAAGAATTCAACCTCGTGAATCGTGGCTTGAAAGACGCAGGGGTCACCGGCCAAAATGGGCCTTGCAAGCACATCTTCGGGCCGCAAATACACTTTGACCTCGCCGTCGGCATGGCCTTTGGCGGGAATGTTGCTGAGCGGGATGCGCATCTCGCCCAGTTGTAATGATTGAGCAGACACCGTGCCCGGCAGCACATTCACTTGGCCTACAAATTCGGCCACAAATGCGCTGGCAGGTTCCCTGTAAATTTCAGTAGGCGTACCGACTTGTTCGATGCAACCGTGGTTCATCACCACAATGCGGTCGGCCATGCTCAATGCTTCTTCTTGATCGTGCGTCACCATGATGGTGGTCACGCCCAGACTTTGTTGCAGTGATCTGATTTCTTCGCGCAATCGAACGCGCTCCAGCGCGTCCAATGCCGACAAAGGCTCGTCCAAAAGCAACAAGCCAGGAGAGGTGGCCAAGGCGCGCGCCAAGGCAATGCGTTGCTGTTGGCCGCCAGAGAGTTGGCTTGGATATTTGGCCCCGCTACCAGGCAGTCCAACCAGATTGAGCAATTCCTGAACGCGTTGCTGAACCACATCCCGCGCCACTTTTCGGTTGACCAAACCATAAGCAACGTTGTCTGCAATGCTGAGGTTGGGAAACAAGGCATAACTTTGGAACACGATGCCGTAATCGCGTTCGGCGGGATGGGCGCAAGAGATGTCTTTGCCTGCTTGTTGAATGACGCCACGCGTCTGTACTTCAAGTCCTGCGATGATTCGCAGAAGAGTGGTTTTGCCGCAACCCGATGGGCCTAAAAAACAAATCAGCTCGCCAGGAACAATGTCCAGATTGATGTCTTGTAATGCGACAAAACTGCCGAAGGCTTTGTTCAGATGGGATAGGGAAAGGTAGGGGCTTGCAGACATGAGTGACCAACAAAAAGGCCGCCTTGCGAATGCCAGGCGGCCGTTTGGTGAAATTAACGCTTCTCGGATTTACCGTTGTAGCGGGCGTTCCATTCTTTCAGAATGCGCTCACGTTGCTCAGCAGCGTAATTGAAGTCCAATTTGACCAAGCGTGACTCGTAGTCTTTAGGCACGTTGGGCAAGGGCTCTGCCACACCTGGGTGAGCCGTGATGGCAAAGTTTTTGCCATACAACCTCATGGCATCTTTGCTTGAAGCCCAGTCAGACAATTTTTTGGCCGCGTCCAATTTTTTGGTGCCTTTGTGAATGGCGAAAGATTCCAAATCCCAGCCTAAGCCTTCTTTGGGGAAGACCAAGTCAATGGGTGCGCCTTTGGCTTTGTTGGCATTGGCACGGTATTCAAATGCGATGCCCACCACATACTCGCCGCTAGAGGCCATGTTGCATGGCTTGGAGCCTGAGTGTGTGTATTGCGCAATGTTTTCGTGCAATCCGTCCATGTACTTCCAGCCGCCGCCTTTGCCGTTTTCGTCACCAAACAAGGAAAGCCATGCAATCACGTCGAAGTAACCGGTACCGCTGGAAGCGGGGTTGGGCATCACAACTTGACCTTTGTAAATGGGCTTGGTGAGGTCTTGCCATGTTTCGGGCTTTGGAATGTTGCGTTTTTTGGCTTCAATGGTGTTAAAGCAAATGGTGGCACCCCAAACATTCATGCCCCACCATGCAGGCGGATTGGTTTTGTCGCGGTACTGGGGCATGATGGCGTCCAAATTCAGGGGCGCATAGGGCTCCAACATGCCGTTTTTATTCATCAATGCCAAGCTGGTGGCGGCAACACCCATGACTGCGTCAGCTTGTGGGTTGGCTTTTTCGGCCAGCAGCTTGGCAGTGATCACGCCTGTGGAGTCGCGCACCCATTTGAGTTCGATGTCGGGGTGAACCTTGTTAAAGCCCTCTTGGTAGGCTTTGAGTTGGTCGACTTCTAAGGCGGTGTAGACCAGCAGTTGGGTTTTTTGAGCCCAGGCCATGGAGCCTAGCAACAGACCGCCCACCAAAAGGGCAGATTTGTAAAGTGCGCGCATACGTCATCCTTATCAAGTTAAAACCAACCATCTTTCACTGGCTCCGTGACAGCACAGTGACAAGCCCGTGAAATTCATTGGAATAGAAGAATTCCTGAATATCAATTGTTTTTTGTAAATTGTTGACAATTGACCGATTCATGATCAAATTCGGTGCATGTCGATCGAAATTGCTCAGCAAGTTGCACCGCTTTCAAGCGCAAGCCTGGCCACCCCCACCATTTCCATGTTGCAAAAGCACTCGCTCACGGGTGCTGTGCAGCAAGAGATAGAGCGGTTGATCAATGTGGGTGAATTAGGGCCTGGCGACAAGCTCACCGAGGCTTCTTTGGCCGAGCGTTTGGGTGTATCAAGAGGCCCTGTTCGAGAAGCATTTCGCGTCTTGGAAGAGGTCGGTCTGGTTCAGCTTGAGAAAAATCGCGGCGTCTATGTAAGACAAATTCCATTGGAAGAGGCGCTCGAAATTTTTGACCTGCGCGCCATGATGGAGGCCTATGTGGGCAGCACCTTGGCGGTCAATGCATCCGAAGAGCAGTTGGCGCAACTGCATACATTGGTGGTCCAAATGGAGCATGCCGTGAAAGTGGAAGACGAGGCCACTTATTACCGATTGAATGTGGAATTCCATGAGGCCATGGTGTCTTATGCAGGCAATAAAAAACTCATTGGCATGTACCGCAAACTGACGCGCGAGTTGAGCTTGTTCCGGCGCCGCAATTTTTCAGACCACGCTTTGCTGGTCACCTCGGTCAATGAACACCGGGACATTCTGGATGCCATTGGTTCTCGCAATGCGGCCAAGGCCGCTGAAGCTTTGCGTCAGCATGTGCTGATGAGCCGCGAAAGAACCATTCGAAATTACGTTAAGGCTACGCTGAATAAGTCCACCGCATTGGGTGCTGTTTCGTTATAGGTCGATGAAACAACAGACCCTTGCCCTAGCGGCCGATGCAGGAGCCGGATTCGAACAATACCGTCGCGCAACCAGGCGCGACGTGTTCCTCTCCACAATGAATGAGATCGTTCCGTGGCATGCGCTATGCGAAGTGATCGAGCCGCATTACCCCAAGCCGGGCAATGGTCGCCCGCCGGTGGGACTTGAGCGTATGTTGCGCATGTACTTTGTGCAGCACTGGTTCAACTTGGCCGACGAGGCTTGCGAGG
>NZ_NESK01000050.1 GCF_003063415.1 Limnohabitans sp. 2KL-17 | reverse complement strand
ATCGTGAAAAGGCTCTCGGTGAAGGTGTCAGCGCCGCGCATCATGTGTCCGTGTAGTTGCTCAACAATTAACGTTTCTCAGGGGCTCGGCGTGGACCTAAACATGGGAGTATTTCAGCAGCCTGCTATGCTGCTGGCGGCTTTTCTGACCAGGCCAGTCGAATCATTGCCGAAGCGATGTCCAGAAATTTGGGCCAAACCATCGTGATCGAAAACCGTGCCGGTGGTGGTGGCCGCATTGGCAGCGAAGCCGTCACCAAAATGGCGCCTGATGGTTACCAACTGCTGATGACCACCAATGGCACCAAGACTTATATGGCCGTGGTGGAGAAGTCCCTGTCCTACGATCCGGTGACTGACTTCACACCGATTTCCCTGGTCGGCAAATACGGCTTGCTCATGGTGGTCAACCCATCGGTACCGGCCAAGAACCTGCCCGAGTTCCTGACCTACGCCCGCGATAACAAGGGCAAGATCAACTACGCCACGTCGGGCATGGGCAGCGGCCTGCACTTTGCCGGTGAACTGTTCAATGCCATGGGCAAAATCGACATGGTGCATGTGCCCTACAAAGGTTCTGGCCCCGGCATGCAGGATGTGCTCGCGGGCGTTTGCCAGGTCATTTTTGATGGCGCCGCCAAGCCGCAAATCGATGCCGGAAAAGTCCGGTTACTGGGCACCACCAGTTCCGTACGCGATCCGCGCTACCCGGACATGCCCACAATCAGTGAGGGCGGTTTGACGGGCTATGACCTGACCTATTGGGTCGGCATTTTTGCCCCCAAAGGTTTGCCCCCTGAGATTCAGGCACGCCTGAATGCATCGGTCAAGACCGCCCTGGCCGATGCCGACGTACAGAGAAAGCTCAACGGCATGGGCATGACCTTGGTGGGCAGCACACCCGAACAAATGGTGCAGGAAATCCGCACCGAAACAGCCAAGCTGCGACAGATTGCAGCCTCGATTCCTGGCGGGGTGAACTGATGGTGCCGCCCATCGACGGGATGCTGCGCCCCCAAGACCGCTTGCCTTTTTCGGCCATCATCGATCGCCCTCCCCTGTTGTTGCCTGATGGTGTTCGCCTGGTGGTCTGTCCGGTGGTCAACATCGAAGAGTGGGATATTTCGCGCCCCATGCCGCGCATGGTCTCGCCCCCTCCCGGCGGCCAGGCACCTGTGCCTGATGTGCCCAACTGGACCTGGCACGAATACGGCATGCGGGTGGGCGTATGGCGTCTCATGGATGCGTTCAAAAATGTGGGGGTTCGCCCCACCTTGTCCATCAATGCCAAGGTGTGTGAAACCAGGCCTCGTGTGACGCAGGCCGCACTGGAGGCTGGCTGGGAGTTCATGGCCCATTGCTACGAGCAAATTCCGATCCAGAAAATCCCGGACGAGCGGGCCATGATGCAGCAGACGCTGGACGCGCTGACCCGTTTTACAGGCACTCGCCCAGAGGGTTGGTTGGGGCCAGGCCGCAGCCAGACGCTGGAGACGCCCGACCTCATCAAGGAACTGGGCATGAAATGGTTTGGCGACTGGGTACTCGACGACCAGCCGCAACATGTACAAACCCGGCATGGCCCACTCGTTTCGGTGCCTTACACCATCGAACTCAACGACATCAACATCATGTTGACGTCGCATGAGCGCTCGGACGCAATGCTGCTGCGTGCCCAGGAAATATTTGCACGCCTGTATGCCGAATCAGCCAACGGCGCCCGCATCATGGCTTTTGGGGTCCACCCCTACATTTCAGGCGCGACGCACCGCATCCGTCACTTTGAAATGATGCTGGAGTTTCTGGCAAGCCAACCGGGTGTGGCGTTCTGGAACGGCTCGGAAATCTGCAACTGGTTCCAACAGGCCAGTCCACTGCCAGCATCTTGATCCATGCCCCTTGAATCGCCGTTAGATTCACCTTCAGAAGCACCGCTGCATGCGCTGTCATTGGCCCAAGCCAGTGCCTTGATTCGGCAAGGACAGATCACGCCTGTGCAACTGGTCCAGGCCTACAGCGACCGGATCGAGGCCCTGGATGCCCAAACGCATGCGTTTGTCACGCCCACCCTCGCATCGGCCATGCAAGCCGCACACCAAGCCACCCGGGAAATTCGGGAGGGCCAATACAGGGGGCCTTTGCATGGCATTCCCATCGCACACAAGGATGTATTTCTTACCCAGGGCGAGCGCACCACCGCACACTCACGGCATTTGCAAGACTGGGTGCCGCCCATCAGTTCTACGTTGGTCACAGGCCTGACTCGGCTGGGGGCCATCAGCCTGGGCAAAACGGCTTGCCACGAGTTTGCCTTTGGCTCACCGGCGGCAGACGACCCATTTCCCCCTGCTCGAAACCCCTGGAATCTGGCGCACATGCCGGGCAGCTCCAGCAGTGGCTCGGGTGCTGCCGTGGCAGCGTCCCTGTGCCTGGCAGCGACGGGCACCGACACGGGCGGATCGATCAGGCACCCCGCAGCGGCTTGTGGCGTGGTGGGCATGAAACCCACGCGACATGCTTATCCCATGTCGGGCGTGTTGGCCTTGGCGCCCACACTGGATGTGGCCGGATTCATCACCCGCACGGCGCTCGACCAGGCCGTGATTTGGGATGCCTGGCACGGCACCGATGTGGCAGCCGCATGCATGGCCGATGCAAGGTCTTCTGCGCTCAAAGGCTTGCGCATTGGTGTGCCTGCTAGCTTGTGGAAAAACCCCGAGAACGACCAAGCCACGCACGATCCTCAAATTCAGGCGTGCTTTGAAATGGCCCTGGATAAATTGCAGAGTGCAGGTGCACGGGTGCTGACCCTGAACTTGCCCCCCCAACAACAGGTGGTGCACGCCGCCAACACAATCATTGGCTACGAAGCCTTCCAGCAACTGCAGCCCATTTGGCGCGATCAGCCAGACCATCTGGGTCAGGGTCTGCGGCAAAAACTGACCAGCGCTTCCACACTGAGCCTGAACGATTACCAAGCCGCCAGGGTCCTGGCCGATGAGTGGCAGGCTCAGGTCAGCGCTGTGCTTGCCGGGAAAGTCGATGTCTTGATGTGGCCAGGCCGCGAAGCTTTGCCGGAGACCTTGCAAGCACTGATGGACCAACCCACCGCACAGCGCAGCGCGTGCAATCGCTTGTTCAGCCTCACCGGGCATCCTGCCCTGACTTGCCCAATGGGCGTGTCGACACAAGGCCTGCCCATGGCTTTGCAAATAGGCAGTGCCATGCACAGCGAGCGCCATTTGCTAAAGGTGGCCCACGCTTTTGAAGCGCTTATCGCTTGGCAATGGCCCAGCTTGTTGGCTTGAACCATGGCTTTTGTTCACATCCATGGCGTGCGTCTGCATTACGAAGTGTTGGGCGAGCAAGGGCCCTGGCTCGCGCTGGTGTCGGGCGGGCGCCGCAGTGGCGCCGAGTTTCGGCCACTGGCAAGGAACCTGGCTGCCCGTGGATTTCGGGTGCTGCTGCACGATCGGCGCAACACAGGCGCATCGGATGTTCTTATCGAAGGTGACTCGGGCGAAGAAAGCATCTGGGCCGATGACTGGGCGCAGTTGTTGCGGCACCTGAACGCGGTGCCTGCTTTTTTGGGGGGCGGATCTTCCGGCGCCCGTTTGGCCATGCTGACCAGCTTGCGCCACCCCGACCTGGTCCGTGGCTTGCTGCTCCTGCGCATCACGGGAGGGGCTTTCACGGCCAGTCGATTGCCAGAAACTTATTACGGTCAGTTCATTCGCGCAGCCGAGCAAGGTGGAATGCCAGCGGTTTGCGAGACAGCTTTCTACCAGGAATGCATCCAGGCCAATCCGGCCAACCGGGATCGGCTCATGGCCATGGCGCCGGGCCAATTCATCTCGGTCATGCGCCATTGGCTGGCCATCTTTCTACAAGGTCCGCGCGAGCCGGTGCTGGGCATGGCCAACGATGCCTTGCAGGCCATTCGAATCCCCACCTGGTTGGTCCCTGGCAATGACCAAACCCATGTGTCGCGTCATGGGCGCGAAGCCGCTGGCCTGATTCCGGGCTGTGAACTGTTTGAGTTGCCCGTGCTGGACGAAGACGTAGCCGCTTTGCCATTTTCTGCCTGGGCCATACATGAAGAAACCCTGGCGACAGCCATGGCCGATTTCATGCGCCGGGTGATGGATGATGGCGCATGACATTTACCAAGGAGCTTCTTGCATGAGCACACCGACCAACCCCAGCATTCGCCGCGTCGTGACAGGGCACGACGAACAGGGCAAAGCCATTGTGGAAATCGATGAAATCTGCAGCCATTACCGTCAGGGTCGCCCCAATGGTTTTGTGTGCAACGTATGGACCACCGACACCCAGCCGGCCAACAACAACGGGCATGTCGATGCAGGTAAGCGGGAGGGCAAGTTTTCGGTGATCGAAAACGGCAGTGTCTTTCGCATCCTCGATTTCCACCCGGGTGTTCAGCAGCGCGTGCACCGCACCGACTCGGTCGATTACATCGTTGTCATGTCTGGCGAGATCGACATGGAACTCGAGTCCGGCGAAGAGGTGCACCTGAAGGCCGGCGACGTCATGGTGCAGCGCGGCACTGTGCACAACTGGATCAACCGGGGCACAGCAAGCTGCGTGATGGCAGTGATTCTGGTGCACGCCCACCCCGTGCAGGCTGGGGACCAGACGCTCAAGGCTTTTGGTTGAGCACTAGGCCCGTTGGGTCGGTCGTCGAGTAATGATGGCCAGCGCTCTGAATTGAGCCCTCGCTGATCACAAGAAAGACCCCCGACTCAATTCGGGAAGGGCGCAAGACCCGAGGCCGCATCGTCCGGCAGACTGCGGCGTGTGGTGTTCATAACCATGGCCAGCAAGCTGTAGTAGCCACAGTGGGCTGTCATGTCGATGACGCCCTGGTCACCAAACATTTTTTGGGCGGCCGCCCATGTCACGTCGCTGACCGACTGGTTGTGCAGCAACTCTTGCAAAAAGTCGTACACCACGGTTTCTTCGGCTGTCATGTGAGGTGGGCGGCGACCATCGGCCAGGGCATCGCAAGTCTCCTCGCTCACACCTGCCTTGATCGCAATCGGTTTGTGAATATGCCACTCCACCGGCTGCGACCAATAGCGGGCTACCACCAAAACAGCGAATTCAGAGTTGTGTAAACCCACGGTGTTGTCATAGCGCAGGTACTCGCCCACTTTTTGCAGTCGCCGCATCAGTTCGGGGCTGCGCATCAAGGGCACGAAAGGACCACTGAGTTTGCCTCTGGGGCCGCTGACCAGTTCATCCACCGCTGCACGCTGTGCATCGGTCATCTGTTCGCGGGGCATTTCAGGCAGGCGGTCTGGTTTGGAGGTGCTCATGGTGCGTCTCGGGTGTTGGGGTTCAAGGGCGGTATTGAAAGCCCAATTTATCACCCCGATGCAACAAGCCCAGTCGTGTGCGGGATACCCCAGCGATGCTGCCCGAGCGCATGGAATGGGGTGCACCGGTCATGCCAACTGCACCTCATGTCATGCAGCCTCAATAGTCGTATCCCCAGGTGAGTCTGACGGCTTCAAGACCGTGGTTAGGTTCCTTGTATCCCCCGTTGCTGATGTGCATCAAGCCAATGCCCAGTTTCGTTTTTTGGTTGAGCCGATACATGACATCAAAGGTGGTTCTGAAATTGAAGCTTCCACTCAGTGAGCGCAATCTGTCATCCCCCTTGATGGACGAGTAAGAAGGATAGATGAAAAGCGTCATGTCCAGACCTTTGACGTCAATGGTCTTGCCCACACCCGGTCCAAACATATAGGTCCCTTGTGCATTCAGCATTGCCGAGGCACCGTACCTCAGCCCATAAAAGCTTGTCGGCTTGGACTGGTAAGACACATCAATGACACTTTTATCTTTGGTCAACGACAGATCCCACTCCTTGTTGTGGACATCTGCCATGTAAGAAAAGGTCACTGTTTCTTTATTGGCGGCAGTTGGTTCAGGTACGGCCGTAAACCATGCAGACCCCAAAATGACCGCTATGGCGGCAGCACTGTCAAACATTTTTTTCTTTCTTGAGTGAGGAATGAGAAACATCAAATTTGCTAATAATGATACACGCATGATTTCGCCAAAAACACAATGCAGAGGGGGGCTTGGCCATGTGTCGCCCCCTAGAAAACCCAATCAATAGACCTCCTTGGCCCATTCGGGTGGTCCACACCATCAGAAACGCATCACACCCCTTTTTTGGAGGCATCGGACGAATCTTTTGTGCGATGCCACACACAAGGAAGTCAGTTTTGGTTGAGATAACTGCAAGCGCAGAGATCTTGAATAGATAATCTTATGATGCAGGCGAATCTATGAGAGGTCATGTAACGGACTGCTGGGGCTGCTGTCAAAAACCAAATGTTGGCAGATCTTCCAGAAATCCATTTGCAAAATGAGAGACGATAAACAGCATTTTTATAAAATTACTTCTAAAGTATTATTAATAAATGCTTATTAATTGTTCGGTCCGGAACAATTATAAAATTAATTAATTTTTTAATGATAAATAAATTATTAAGTGACTTGAAAATGTATTTAATTCGGTAAAATCCAAATATTATGGAAACAACCAACAGCCCGTTTGTAACTGCTTATTTGCGGTTTTTGCAGCTCACAAAAATCGTGCAGGCTCTGCCCGAAGACATGGAAATGGATGCCAATGAAAGCGCTTTGCTGGAAGCCGTGGTTTTGCGCTGGCATGAAAATCAGCCCATGACGGTACGCGAGGCGATTGCACTTGCGGCTTTGGGCTCTCCGGCCACCTTGCACAAGCGCATTACGCGATTGCGCGACAAGGAAATGCTCAGCACCCTGAACACGCCAAGTGATCGCCGAGCCAAATTTCTGATTCCAACGCAGCGAACACTCGATTATTTCAACAAGCTTGGCCAGTCCATGCAACAAGCCGGTAATAATCATGCTGGATGAAGCTAACCCTACAGATTGTTCTTGAATACGCTGCCCTGACCTTGGGCAGCGCTGTTTTATTTGCGTGCTTCTTCCTGGTCAATGCATGGCTTTTCGCCGATTTGGTTTACCGGGAAAACGTGAGTTGGGTGTTTTTGCCTGCAGGGTTTCGCATCATTTTGGTCTTGGTTCTTGGTCTGCCAGGGTCGTTGGGCATCGCGCTGGGCACTTGGTATCTTGACCGAGAATTGCTGAGCACTGACACCACGCGGCTGGTCATGCTCAATGGTTTGGTTTCAGGGTTTATGCCTTATTTGGTCATGAAGTTCATTAGCAAAGGCAAGAGCTTAACAGGCTGCTGAAATACCCCATTCGCGAGCGCAATTTCGCCCCGCATGGTTTTGATTTTTTTGATTTTCCTTTCGCATTCTGATATTCCCTTCGTTTTTTGTTCGCCTTGGCCCACTTGTAAGCCCATTTCGGGGCTTTTTCTGCCCCTCACGCCCCCTGCTGACGGATTTGCCCCAAGGTGCGCATGCGCGTGAGGTTATAGGCGGTCATCGTCAGCACAAACATCTGATCGACTTTCTCCAGCCCCCGCACCATCACCTGCGCCATGTGGCCCACC
>NZ_NESK01000005.1 GCF_003063415.1 Limnohabitans sp. 2KL-17 | reverse complement strand
CAGCCTGACCGCCTCCATCTTGAATTCCAGCGTGTACTTGGCCCGTTTCCTCGTTTCACTCATTTCGTTCTCCTTGAACTGATTTTTAACCATCAGCTAAGCAGTACGTTTTTCGGGGGCAAGGTCATAGCGCATGCCACGGAACGATCTCATTCATTGTGGAGAGGAACACGTCGCGCCTGGTTGCGCGACGGTATTGTTCGAATCCGGCTCCTGCATCGGCCGCTAGGGCAAGGGTCTGTTGTTTCATCGATCTATAACGAAACAGCACCCAATGCGGTGGACTTATTCAGCGTAGCCCTAAAGCTTGATGGGTCTGTTTGGCAGTGGCCAAGGGCAAGGGCAATTCCTATCCCCGCATCAACTTTTGAATCAGATCGGCCGCCCCCGATGCCTGGTATTTGCGCATCAGTTTGACCCGGTAAATCTCCACCGTGCGATGGCTGATGCCCAGAGCGCGGCCGATCTCTTTGCTGGTCAGGCCATCCATCAGGTGGGCGGCCACCTCGCGTTCGCGGGCCGTGAGTTCGGCTTTGACGGCTTTGCGCGCTGACAAGTCTTCAAAGGTCCAGATGCCTGCTTCGTGTGGGGCGTCGCGGTTTAGGGCGCGGCCCGTCACGTGGCACCAAAAGGTTTCGCCTTTGAAGCGCCCATCCACTCGTTTCATGACACGGTCATCGGCATACACGCCCTTGGCGTTCAGGATCGGGGTGATGCGTTGGCCGGTGCGCTCGTACTCGTCGGCGCTGGGGTAAAGCAGTTGAAAGCTTTGGCCGATGAGCTGCTCGCGGGTGGTGCCGAACATGTCGCACACGCGCTGGTTGCAGTCGACCATGGTGCGGTTGCGCGACAGCACCATGCCGACCGGGGCCAGCTCAAAGGCGAGGCGGTAATCGATGTCCTGGTTCATGGTGTGCTGACTTCGTGGTTTCCTGGCTAAGAATTTATGCTGGGGCTAAGGGCTGCGCTCTACGAAAAACTACGTAGTTGCTTACGTAGTATCGTAAAGCCTTCTTCCTTCTCTGGAGACCGGTGTGAACAAGATTTTTCCATCCGCAGCCGAGGCCTTGAAAGGCATCGTGGCTGACGGGCAACTGATAGGCGTGGGCGGTTTTGGCCTGTGCGGTATTCCCGAAGCCCTGATCGACGCCTTGCGCGACAGCGGTGTGCAAAACCTGACCGCCATTTCCAACAACGCAGGGGTTGATGATTTTGGTTTGGGCAAGCTGCTGCAGACCCGCCAGATCAAGAAAATGATTTCGTCTTACGTCGGCGAAAACAAAGAGTTCGAGCGCCAATACCTGGCCGGCGAGCTGGCTTTGGAGTTCACTCCCCAGGGCACGCTGGCCGAAAAGCTGCGTGCTGGTGGCGCGGGCATTCCGGCTTTCTTCACCAAAACCGGTGTGGGCACCTTGGTGGCCGAAGGCAAAGAGTTGCGTGACTTTGGCGGCGAGACTTACGTGATGGAGCATGCGCTGCTGCCCGATGTGTCGCTGGTCAAGGCGCACCGTGCCGACAAGTCCGGCAACCTGCAGTTCCGTTACACCTCGCGCAACTTCAACCCTGCTGTCGCCATGGCGGGCAAGATGTGTGTTGTCGAGGTCGAAGAAATTGTCGAGACCGGCGACATGCACCCGGACAGCGTGCATTTGCCCGGCATTTATGTGCACCGCATCGTGTTGAACGCAACACCCGAAAAGCGCATTGAAAAGCGCACCATCACTGAAAAGGGGGGAGTTTGATATGAGCTGGAGTCAAGACCAAATGGCCGCGCGTGCGGCCCACGAACTGGAAGACGGTTTCTATGTGAACCTGGGCATTGGCATCCCGACCCTGGTGGCCAATTTCGTACCCGCCGACAAAGAGGTGTGGCTGCAAAGTGAAAACGGCATGCTGGGCATTGGCCCTTTCCCGACCGAAGACGAGGTCGATGCCGACCTGATCAACGCAGGCAAGCAGACCGTGACGACCATCAAGGGCTCGTCGATTTTTGGCAGCGAGCAGTCGTTCGCCATGATTCGTGGCGGCAAGATCAACTTGTCGATTCTGGGTGCTATGCAGGTGAGCGAAAAGGGCGATCTGGCCAACTGGATGATCCCCGGCAAGATGGTCAAGGGCATGGGCGGTGCGATGGATTTGGTGGCCGGCGTGAAGCGCGTGATCATCCTGATGGAGCACGTGGCCAAAAAGAAAGACGGCAGCGAAGACATGAAGATTTTGCCCAACTGCACCTTGCCACTGACCGGCGTGGGCGTGGTCGACCGCATCATCACCGATCTGGCCGTGATGGACGTGGTGCCGGATGGCCTGAAGGTGGTGGAGTTGGCCCCAGGCGTCACGCCCGAGGTGCTGCAAAGCAAGACGGGTGTGAAGCTGATCTTCTGATCTATTTGAATGCACCCCATGCAAAAGGCCCCGTTAGGGGCCTTTTGCATTGAAGAAAACTTGAAGCGGAAAAAGTGGAGCGGGTGATGGGAATCGAACCCACGTTATTTGCTTGGGAAGCAAAAGTCCTGCCATTAAACGACACCCGCTTAAGCTTAGATTTTAGACGCAATGTGAATGCCATATGCGACACCTCTGTGAAATACATAAAGTTAAAATTTTGAGATGCGGTTTCCTTCTTTGAAAAAAAATCCAATACACCTGCAGCTTTGGTTTTTGAGTCTTTTAGCGGCATATGCGGTATTCGAGTTGTCCTTTAATCACCGTTTACTTGAGTTGGCTGGTGATTTGCGTTTAAGCGAAGCCGCGGTTGAGTTAAATGATATTGAATTGTGGGGCAGAGTCGTATCTGGTTTGGGCTTGGCTCTGCTATTGATACGTTGGTTGGACAGATTTTTTAATTCACGGTGGTTGTTAACAATTTTGAGTTGTGCCCTGGGTCTGACTTGCATGTGGCATTTGCAAAAAGCCTTGGTCGACACCATCGTTTCACGTGCTGATCAAGCAGATATGGTGATGAGCTTTCAGTCTAATCTGAGTACGCAGGATGCACTCCAAGGGCGGGTCTTTTTGCGTGGCAACGTTTTGACGGATGGTCCAGTACCCGATGAAATTAGGCCTGTCATGAGCGCCCTTTGGGCTTCGTCAGTTTTGGGCTTGTCCCCGAGTGAGGTGGAAACAGGATGGACTGAGGGTGAACGATTACGTGGCATATTGCTGCCCCCGTTAACACAGCAGTAATTGCAAAATTCTTACCGAAAAACGGTGATGGCTCCCATCGTTCTTGGTGCATCGCTTCTTTTCGGATTGCTGAATCTTTGCCAATTTTTTGCAGGACTGAGTTCCTTGCTATTGATCGCTTTTCGACAGCAGGGGTTCTTGCAGCAATGCCAGCCGTGGTTACTCTCGCTGTTGATAGCGATTTGTTTATTTACGAGTTGGTGGCCAGGGAACGCATGGGTGTCATCTCCCGCTTACACGCAGGTGGCCAGGCCTGCTCTTTGGACAAACAAGCCTTTTTTGGCACCTTTTGTTGAATGGAGTCTTCGGGCAGAACCTGCTTGGGCCAATCCAGTGGCTTGGGTTCACCGTGAACTGCTGCAAGACTTTCAATTTGGCAACCCCCTGCGGGGTTTGACTGAACGTTCAAATAAATCGGTCCTTTGAAGTGGGTTCTTGCTGAATTTATTCGTGCAGGTTTTTACTTCAGGATGTCGCCCATGCAGAGGAATTTGATTTCCACATAGTCGTCCATGCCATGGTGTGAGCCCTCACGGCCCAAGCCCGACTGCTTGACGCCGCCAAAGGGCACGTGCTCGGTGGCCAATATGCCCACGTTGATTCCCACCATGCCGTATTCAAGGGCCTCGCTCACGCGGAAAATTCGGCCCACATCGCGGCTGTAGAAGTAGCTGGCCAGACCAAATTCGGTGTTGTTCGCTGCGTCAATCGCTTCTTGTTCGGTCTTGAATTTGAAGACAGGCGCGAAGGGGCCAAAGGTTTCTTCTTTGGCGCAGAGCATGTCGGCTGTGGCATCGGCCACCACGGTGGGTTCAAAGAATTGGCCAGAGCCCAAGCTGGACAGGCGCTTGCCACCGACCAGCACCCGCCCGCCTTTGGCCACGGCATCGTCCACATGGCGTTGCACTTTGGTCAGGGCGGCTTCTTCGATCAAGGGGCCTTGGCTGACGCCGTCTTCAAAGCCATTGCCCACTTTGGCAGTCTTGACTTTGGCGGCGAATTTTTGGACGAATTCGTCGTACACGGCTTCTTGCACATAAAAGCGGTTCGTGCACACGCAGGTCTGGCCGGCGTTGCGGTATTTGCTGGCAAACGCACCCTCGACCGCGCTGTCGATGTCGGCGTCTTCAAACACGATGAACGGGGCGTTGCCACCCAATTCCAGCGACATTTTTTTCACTGTGGGCGCGGACTGCGCCATCAGGATGCGGCCCACTTCGGTGGAGCCTGTGAAGCTGATGTGGCGCACCACGTCGCTGGCGCAAAGCACTTTGCCCACGGCAATCGAGTTGTCGCTGTCGGCGGTGATCATGTTGAGCACGCCAGCCGGAATGCCGGCACGCATGGCCAGCTCGGCCGCAGCCAGGGCGGTCAGTGGCGTGAGTTCGGCGGGTTTGATGATCACGGGGCAACCGGCGGCCAGGGCAGGGGCCACTTTGCGGGCGATCATGGCCAGTGGAAAGTTCCAGGGGGTGATGGCCGCGCACACACCAATCGGTTGCTTGAGCACCAACAGGCGGCGGTTGTTGTCGAATTGGGGCAGGGTTTCGCCGTTGATGCGCTTGGCTTCTTCGGCAAACCATTCCACAAAGCTGGCCCCATAGGCCACTTCGCCTTTGGCCTCGGGCAAGGGCTTGCCTTGCTCGGCGGTCATGATGCGGCCCAGATCGTCCTGGTTGGCCATCAGCAAGTCGTACCACTTGCGCAAAATGATGCTGCGCTCTTTGGCGGTTTTGGCTTTCCAGGCAGGCCAGGCGGCGTTGGCTGCTGCAATGGCGGCTTCGGTTTCGGCAGGGCCGAGGTTGGCCACGTTGGCCAGAACCTGGCCAGTGGCCGGGTCGGTGATGTCAAAGCGGCTCTTGCCCGCCACCCATTGGCCGTTGATCAGCGCGTCGGTCTTGAGCAGGCTGGGGTCTTTGAGCTGGGCGAGGGGGGATGTGGTGGGGTTCATCGGGTTCTCCGTGTGTGTTTTATGGGGTTATTCAAACCATTCAGTGACCAGAAGCTTAGCGCAGGGCCAAGGCGCCGCCTGTCTCCCTGTCGCACAGACAAGCTGCGGGCTTGGCCACAGAGGGCGGTTGGGCGAAATCTTATAATCACTGGTTGCATTAGAAAGCCATCAAAACCATGAGCCAAGCTGTCATTTCCGTTGCCGACATCCGCAAGATTTTTCTGGACTTTTTTGAGTCCAAGGGTCACACCGTGGTGGCGTCCAGCCCGTTGGTGCCGGGCAATGACCCGACCTTGATGTTCACCAACTCGGGCATGGTCCAGTTCAAGGACGTGTTTTTGGGCTCTGACAAGCGCTCGTATGTGCGCGCAGCTTCGGTACAGGCCTGCCTGCGAGCCGGCGGCAAGCACAACGATCTGGAAAACGTGGGCTACACCGCGCGCCACCACACCTTCTTTGAAATGCTGGGCAACTGGTCTTTTGGGGACTATTTCAAGCGCGAGTCTCTGGAGTGGGCGTGGGAACTTTTGACCCAGGTCTACAAGCTGCCCGCCGACAAGCTGTACGCCACGGTGTACATGGAAGACGATGAGGCCTATGCCATTTGGGAAGGCATTTTTGTCAAAGCCGGTTGGACGCCTGAACGCATCAAAGAAGAAGCCCGCATCATCCGCATTGGCGACAACAAAGGTGGCCGTTACAAATCTGACAACTTCTGGATGATGGCCGACACCGGCCCCTGCGGCCCTTGCAGCGAGATTTTTTACGACCATGGCGACCACATTCCGGGCGGCCCCCCTGGCAGCCCCGATGAAGACGGCGACCGCTTCATCGAAATCTGGAACAACGTGTTCATGCAGTTCAACATGGACGAGACCGGTGCCGTGACGCCGCTGCCCGCACCCTGCGTGGACACCGGCATGGGCCTCGAACGGCTTGCTGCGATTCTGCAGCATGTTCACAGCAACTACGAAATTGATATTTTTGACGCGCTGATCAAGGCCGCGTCCCGCGAAACCGGGTGCGCCGACCTGAACAACAAGTCATTGCGCGTGATCGCCGATCACATTCGCGCGACGGCATTTTTGGTGAGCGATGGCGTGGTGCCCGGCAACGAAGGCCGCGGCTACGTGCAGCGCCGCATCGTGCGCCGGGCCATTCGGCACGGCTACAAGCTGGGCAAGAAAACACCTTTTTTCCACAAGCTGGTGCCCGACCTGGTCAAGCTCATGGGCGCGGCTTACCCCAACCTGGCCGACCAGGCCGAGCGCATCACCGACATCCTGCGCATTGAAGAAGAGCGCTTTTTTGAGACCCTGCAAAGCGGTATGCAGATTCTGGATGCAGCCCTCGACGGAGGCGTGAAGGTTTTGCCCGGTGACGTGGCCTTCAAGCTGCACGACACTTATGGCTTTCCGCTTGATTTGTCGGCCGATGTTTGCCGCGAGCGCGACCTGTCGGTGGACGAAGCCGGTTTTGCCGTGGCCATGGAAAAGCAAAAGGCCCAAGCCCGCGCTGCGGGCAAGTTCAAGATGGACAAGGCGCTGGATTACACCGGTGAGGGCAACGATTTTGTGGGCTATGACGCGCTGACCGCGCATGCCAAAGTGCAGGCCTTGTATGCCGATGGTGTGGCCGTGACGGCTTTGCAAGCTGGACAAGCTGGCGTGGTGGTGCTGGACACCACCCCGTTTTATGCCGAATCGGGTGGTCAGGTTGGCGACCAGGGCATGCTGCACAACGCGGGCGCCCAGTTCGAGGTGGCAGACACGCTGAAGATCAAGGCCGATGTGTTCGGCCACCACGGCACCTTAAAGTCCGGCAGCCTGAAGGTGGGCGATGCCGTGCAAGCCCATGTGGACACCGAGCTGCGTGCCGCCACCGTGCGCAACCACAGCGCCACCCACCTCATGCACAAGGCCATGCGCGAGGTGTTGGGCAGCCATGTCCAGCAAAAGGGCAGCTTGGTCAATGCCGAACGCACCCGTTTTGACTTTGCCCACAACGCTCCCTTGACCGATGCCGAGATCCGCCAGATCGAAGCCCGGGTCAATGCCGAAATTCTGGCCAACGCCGCAGCGCAAGCCCGCGTGATGGACATCGAATCGGCCCAGAAGACAGGCGCGATGATGCTGTTTGGCGAGAAGTACGGCGAAACTGTGCGGGTGCTCGACATCGGCAGCAGCCGCGAATTGTGTGGCGGCACCCACGTGAAAGCCACAGGCGATATTGGCTTGTTCAAGGTGGTGGGCGAGAGCGGCGTGGCCGCCGGGGTGCGCCGCATCGAGGCCGTGACGGGTGTGAACGCCTTGTCGTATTTGCAATCGCTGGAAGACACGGTCACGCAAGCGGCTGGCGCGCTCAAGGCCCAGCCGGCCGAGTTGAACCACCGCATCGCCCAGGTGCTGGATCAGGTCAAGGCGCTCGAAAAGGAAATGTCGGCGCTCAAAGGCAAGCTGGCCTCGGCCCAGGGTGATGAACTCATGACTCAGGCGGTGGACATCAAGGGCGTCAAGCTGCTGGTGGCCAAGTTGGAGGGGGCTGACGCCAAGACCCTGCGCGACACCATGGACAAGCTCAAGGACAAGCTCAAGACCGCCGTGATCGTGCTCACAGCGGTCGATGGCGACAAGGTGCAGATAGCCGCGGGCGTCACGGCCGACAGCGTGGGCAAGGTCAAGGCCGGGGAACTGGCCAACTTTGTGGCAGCCCAAGTGGGCGGCAAAGGCGGTGGCAAGGCCGACATGGCCATGGCCGGCGGCACCGACGCCAAAGCTTTGCCTCAGGCCATGGCCAGTGTGCAGGCCTGGGTGACCGAGCGCCTCTGATCTTTGTGGCTCAGCCCCTGAAACATGGGGCGGTCACTGACCTGCAAGATGCAGCCGATGCTGGCTTTGGAATGTGCGCTCTTGCCCCGTGTGCGGGTCGGTGAACTGCACGGCATGGGCCAGCAGTTGCAAGGGCTGGCTGAAGTCTTCGGGTTCATCCTTCCCGCGCCGGACGGTGGGGTAAAAGGGGTCGCCCTCGATCGGTATGCCCATTGACGCCATGTGCACCCGCAATTGGTGGCGCTTGCCGGTGACCGGTTCAAGCTGGTAAAGCGCCCGAACGCCGTCTGTGTGCAGCAGGCGGATGTGGGTTTCACTGTTGGGCACGCCGGGTACCTCTTGGGTCCTGAAAAAAGGCTCACCCGGCACCAAACGGCTGGTGTGTTGTCGCGGCAAGTTCAGATCTGACTTGAAGGCGGCCACGGCTTGGTAGGTCTTGTGGATCTGTTTGTCCCGAAACAGGGCGTGGTAAGCATCGCGCTCTTGAAGTCGTTTGCCAAACAGCACCAAGCCTGCTGTTTCGCGGTCAATGCGGTGCAGCGGAACCAGGTCTGCACAACCGGTCAGGCTCTTGAGTTGCACCAGCAGGCTTTGCTGCACGTAAGGGCCTGAGGGCGTGACAGGCATGAAGTGGGGTTTGTCAGCCACCAGCAGATGATCGTCCTCGAACACGGTGCGCGCTTGCAAGGGCAAGACGGGTTCGTCCGTCACGTTGCGGTAGTAGAAAAAGCGTTGGCCTGCCTGGCAAGCTTGATCGGGCAAAGCACTTTGCCCGTCTTCCTGCAACACCAAGCCTTGTTGTAGGCGCTGCGCCCATTCACTGCGCTGTATGCCGGGCATGCGTGCAGCCAGAAAGTCGAGCAGGCTGGGCCATGTGCCTGCCGGGACTGACACCACACTGGCGCCCACCCCATTGCGCGTGGGCAGCTGAACAGTCTGTCCCGCTTGGGCCATATCAGACGCGGCGGAACACCAGATCCCACACGCCGTGGCCGAGCTTCAGGCCCCGGTTTTCAAATTTGGTCAGCGGGCGATAGTCCGGCTTGGCTGCATAACCGCCATGGGCTGCATCGCCGGTGTTGACGAGCAGTTTTTCTGCGCTGATGACGGCCATCATTTGTTCGGCATAGGGCTGCCAGTCTGTCGCACAGTGCAGGTAGCCGCCCACCTTGAGGCGCTTGGCCAGTTTGTTCACCAACTCAGCTTGAATCAGGCGGCGCTTGTGGTGTTTGGTTTTGTGCCAAGGGTCCGGAAAGAAAATGTGCACGCCGTCCAGGGATGCTTCGGTCAGCATGTGGTCAATCACCTCGACCGCGTCATGCCGCAGGATGCGGATGTTGTGGATGTCTTGCTCGCCAATGCGCTTGAGCAGGGCGCCCACGCCAGCTTCGTGCACTTCGCAGCACAGGAAGTTGTCATCGGGGCGTACTTTGGCGATGTGGGCCGTGGCTTCGCCCATGCCAAAGCCGATTTCCAGAATCAAGGGCGCTGTGCGGCCAAAAGCCGCTGTCGCGTTGAATGCACCGGGCGCATAGTTCAGCAAGTTGGCCGGGCCATACAGTTCATAGGCCTTGGCTTGGCCGATGGTGGTGCGGCCAGCGCGCAGCACATAGCTTTTGACGGTGCGCAAAAAAGGCACATCAGTGGGGATGCCGGAGGGCTTTCTGCCTTCGGCCGGGGTGTTGTCTGTCATGGGTGGGGATTGTAGGGGCGCGCAGTGGGGTCTTTTTGAAGCTGAGTCCAGAACGCCAGAGCTGCGTCAACAGGGCCTAGATGCGTGGGCAGCCCCAAAACCTGTGCGGCCTGGTTGAGCGCAGCCAAGGGGTCGGACAGATCCAGGGGGTTCGCCCCGTTTTGCTTGCTGAGCTTTTCGCCGTTGGCCCCCATCACCAAGGGGGTGTGCAGGTATTCTGGGGTTGGCAGGTTCAATGCATGTTGCAACACGATTTGGCGCGCGGTGTTGTCGGCCAGGTCTTCGCCGCGCACCACATGGGTGACGCCTTGGGCCGCATCGTCCACCACCACCGCCAGTTGGTAGGCCCACAGGCCATCGGCGCGGCGCAGCACAAAATCGCCCACCGCTTGGCCCACGTTTTGTTGTTGCGCCCCCAGACGCCGGTCTTGCCAGTGGGTGGTCTCGGGCATGCCCAGCGCCGTTTGCACCGCCTGCACGTTCAAGCGCCAGGCTCGGGCGGGTTTGCCGTTCAGGCCTGCGCGGCAGGTGCCAGGATAGACCGTGTCTTTGTGGCGTGTCTGGGGCGGGGGTGTTGCCGATTCGACGGCCGCTTCGACCTCTTTGCGGGAGCAGCCGCAGGGGTAGGCCCAGCCTTTGCCGATCAGTTCCTCGAGGGCAGCGCTGTAGGCTTGAGAACGTTGGCTTTGCCGGATGACTTGACCATCGGGCACCAGGCCGCAGGTGCGCAGTTGCTGCAGGATGGTTTCATCGGCACCCGGCATGCAGCGTGGCGTGTCCACGTCTTCGGAGCGCACCCACCATCGGCCTGCGTGGGCACGGGCATCCAGCCAACTGGCTAGGGCCGCGACCAGCGAGCCCGCATGCAAAAGGCCGGTTGGCGAGGGCGCAAACCGGCCTTTGTAAACCGAGCTCATGGAGCCCCGTCCAACCATGGGCAAAGTCAGCGGTTTTTGAGCACGGCCAGAGCCAGCTCAAGCCCTGATACAAACGCGTCTTCGGCGCGGTGGCCCAGACACCAGTCGCCGCACAAGCCGATGCCCTGGTCCTTGAACCACAGGTGGCTTTCGCCCAGCGGTTGCGCGGTTTTGGCATACAGCCAGCGGTGCGCTACGGCATGGGCCGGGGTGGCGCGGATGCCTGTGATTTCGGCAAAGGCCTTGATCAGTTTGCCGGTGATGCGTTCGGGGGTGTCGTTGACATGTTCGGCCGACCAGGGTGCGCTGGCCTGTACGGTCCAGCGCTCTATGCGCTCGCGCCCGGGCTTGGACGATTCACGCGCCATCCAGGCGATTCGGTGGTGTGTGCTGCGCGCAGCGTTCCATTGCGGGCCGAGGGTGATGAGGCCGGGTTGCACGGCTTGGGGGTAGGCCAGCATCAAGGTCCAGCAGGGGTCAACCCGCACACCACTAAGGGGTGCGGCCAGGGCGCTCAGGCCGGAGGCTTTTGACAGGTCGCTGGCTTGCGCGGGGGGAATAGCCAAAATGATTTTGTCGAAACCGGCATAGATGCGTTGGCCGCCGTCGTCGGTTTCAGTCTGGAGTTGCCAGCCGTTTTTCTTCACGGGGTCGGCCATGATCTGGGTGACCCGGGTTTGCAGTTGCACATTGCCGTCTTCGACCAGGGGCGCAGCCCAGGCCTTGACCAAGCCGTTCATGCCCGGGGTGGCCACCCAGTGGCGTTCACCACCGGGCAAGCCGGCTTCGATGACCCGGCCATTCGGGTCGAGCACGCGCACTGCGTTGGCGCTCCAGGGTTTGCACACGCCAGGTGCGGTGCCTATGGCGAGTTCAAAACGCGGGTCGCGCACGGTGAAGTACTGGGCACCGTGGTCAAAGCTCCCAAAAGCACTGGCGCGGGTAGACATGCGCCCCCCCAGCCCCCGGCTTTTTTCGAACAATGTGACGTTGTGCCCAGCCTGGCGCAAGGTGCGCGCGCTGGTCACGCCGGCCAGGCCGACTCCGATGATGGCGATGTGTTGTGTGGTCATGGGATCACTTTATCCGAGAAATGGGGCTGCAGACTGCCCGGGTGGGTTATCCCCGATGAGGCGCATCAAGGTTCAGCACTGTGCACTTCCTCCAGCAAGGCTTTGCGTGTGGTGGCGCTGGCCAATTGCGCCAGCCACCATTGCAGGGCAAGACCTGCGGGGGCTTGCGGGTTGTCGCGCCAAGCGTAATGGCCCGTGCTGGTGCGGGGTCTGAGCACTTGTTTGACGACCAGCAGTCCGCTGTCGATGGACGCTCGGGCCAGTGATTCGGGCAAAAATCCGCCACCCAGACCCCGCAACTGTGCTTCGAGTTTGCTGTGCATGTCGGGGACGGTGAACACGTCTTGCCCGCCTTGTAGCCCAACAGTAAGGCCGCCGCCACGGCTCACCGAATCGGCCACAGCCACGGCGCGGTGCTGGGCCAGTGTGGCATCGGTCAGCGGCTCGGGGGCTTGGGCCAGGGGGTGGTGCCTGGCCACGGCAAACACAAAAGGAACAGAGTCCAGCACCGCATGTCGGATGTCGGTTTGCAGGCCTGGCTCCAGCACCACGCCCAAAGCCAGATCGGCCTGGCCCGAGGTGAGCGCAGCCAAGGTGCCCGAAAGGGTTTCGTAGCGCAAACGCAGCCGCGTGGTGGCGCCCAGGGCCAGAAAGCTGGCGCACAGGTCCATCACCACGCTGCGCGACACAATGCTGTCCACCGCCACAGTGAGCACGCCTTCCCAGCCGGTGGCCACACGCTTGACACGGTTGGCCACGCTATCGATGTCTTCGAGCAGCCGTCCTGCCTCCCTGAGCAGTTCCTTGCCAGCAGCAGTGGGCCGGGCTTGTCGTGCGCTGCGGTCAAAAAGCAGCACATCCAGCGCGTCTTCAAGCTGACGAACCCTGTAGGTCAGGGCGCTGGGGACGAGGTTGAGTGCGCGTGCCGCCGCTGCAAAGCTGCCTTGGTGTTCTATGGTTTGCAGCATGTGCAGGGTATCGGGGGTCAGCCAGTCGCGAGGTATTTGCATGGTTGATGCTCTTTCATTCAATTAATTTGCATGATGCCAGCAAATGGCTTGCACCACACGGGCCCCTGATTTGCATACATTAGGGTTTGAAATTTACGGGAGCCAGCATGTTGAACATCCGCAAGTCGTCTGAACGGGGTTACGCCGACCATGGCTGGCTCAAATCCTTTCACAGTTTTTCTTTTGCCAACTATGTTGACCCGGCTCACATGGGCTGGGGCAATCTTCGCGTGATCAACGAAGACCGCATTGCGCCGGGTACAGGCTTTGGCACCCATGGTCACCGCGACATGGAAATCATCAGCTATGTGCTGTCGGGCAATCTGGCCCACCAGGACAGCATGGGCAACGTCAAGGGCATACCGCCCGGTGATGTGCAGCGCATGAGCGCGGGCAGTGGCGTGCGCCACAGTGAGTTCAACCACGCTGTCGGCGAGCAAACCCACTTTTTGCAGATCTGGATCGAGCCCAACGTGGTCGGCATAGACCCCGGTTACGAGCAAAAAACAGTGCCTGAATCGGCCAAACGTGGGCGACTGGCGCTGGTCGCGGCCCCCGAGGCGGCTGAGTACACGGTCAAGATTCACGCCGATGCCAGTCTGTATGCGGGCTTGTTCAATGGCGCCGAAAATGCCGACCTGGCCTTGAGCCCTGAGCGCAAAGCCTACGTGTTTTTGGTGCGGGGCAGTTTGCAGGTGAATGGCCTGGCACTCCAGGCTGGCGATGCCGCCATGCTGCATGCCGAAGCTTCACTTCACTTGAGCCATGGCCAGGACGCTGAAGTTCTGGTGTTTGACTTGGCCCCCTGATTTTTTGTGTGTTTTTATAAGGAGTTTTTTCCATGGCTAAAACAGTTGTTGTTTTTCATTCTGGCTACGGCCATACCCAGCGCGTCGCCCAATTTGTGGCCCAAGGCGCCAATGCCCAGACCGTGACCATTGATGCCGATGGCAACATCACGGAGGCTGAATGGGCCGCACTGGACGCGGCCGATGCCATCATCTTTGGCTCGCCCACTTACATGGGCATGGCTTCGTGGCAGTTCAAGAAGTTTGCCGATGCGACTTCCAAGCGCTGGTACACCAGTGCCTGGAAAGACAAGGTCGCTGGCGGTTTCACCATCTCGGCCAGCCCCAGTGGCGACAAGCTGTCCACCATCCAGTACTTCATCACACTGGCCATGCAGCAAGCCATGGTCTGGGTGGGCCAGCCCGCCATGAACGACGGCACGATCAACCGCATCGGCTCCAACTCCGGCGTGATGGCCCAAGTGGGACCGACCAGCCCCGCCGAAGACATTCCCCAAGGTGACCTGGACACCGCCAAGGCCTACGGTGAGCGCGTGGCGGCTGTGGCTGCCAAGCTGCGCGGCTGAACCTGGCGTTTGCGCCAAGTTCAAAACCGGCGTGAGCCCTTCACGCCGGTTTTTTTCTGCGTGGCGGCGGCGGGCCCTGCCCATCCGACCCTGCAGCTTGCTAGGATGGCGCCATGAAAATCATCACCCTCTTGCCTTGGGCCGACTGGCTTGCCCTGTTTTCGTTTTTCGGTTTGTGGGTGGGTTACGCCTGGGTGGCCAAAGTGCGTGGCTTGCGTGATCAAAGCCTGATCGCCACGACCAACCGCTATCGACAGATGTGGATGATGCAGGCCACCGCGCGTGACCCTCGTGTGCTGGACGGCGTGATCACGCAGAACCTGTCGCAAACCCCGGCCTTCTTTTCATCCACCAGCATCATCATCATTGGGGGTTTGTTTGCACTGATGGGGACGACCGACAAGGCGGCCGAGTTGGTCGGCGAGATTCCGTTTGCCCAAGCCACCCCTTTGCTGGTGTTTGAATTCAAGATCCTCGTTTTAGTCGCTATCTTTGTTTATGCTTTTTTTCGGTTCTCGTGGTCCATGCGGCAATACACTTTTGTGGCCTTGGTGATCGGGGCCATGCCTTCGCCCGAGGACTTTGACGCCAAGCGCCATGATCGCCAGCATTTTGCCGAGCGTGCGGGCAACCTGGTCAGCGCTGCTGCCGAGACCTTCAACGATGGCTTGCGGGCGTATTACTTTTCATTTGCGGCCATGGCCTGGTTCTTCTCGCCGCTGGCGCTGGTCCTGGGTACTGCTTTGGTGGTACTGATTTTGTATGGGCGCGAATTCCGCTCCGAGGTACTGCAGGTTTTGCGCGACTGATGGCTCGGGGACGACCTTCTACAATCAATGTCTATGTTTGTTCACCTGCGCCTTCACACCGAATTTTCTGTTGTTGACTCCACTTGCCGCATCGATGATGTGGTCAGCATCGCGGCCAAAGATGGCCAGCCTGCACTGGCCATCACCGACCTGAACAACCTGTTTGGCACCGTCAAGTTTTACAAGGAAAGTCGCGGCAAGGGCCTCAAGCCGGTCATTGGCGCTGAAATCAACCTCGAAGGCCTGGGGGCCGAGTTGGGCACCATCAGCCGGGTCGTGCTGTTGGTACAAAACCAGCAAGGCTACTTGAACATCTGCGAGCTGCTGGCCCGTGCCTGGACGAAGAACATTGTCAAATCCGTTGCCGTGGTCAAGCTGGAATGGCTGAAAGAGCTGTCCGAGGGCCTGATCTTGCTGTCCGGCGCGCAGGCAGGTCCTGTGGGTCAAGCCATTTTGCAGGGCGACACCGACAAGGCTGCCGATGTGGCGCTGCAATTGGCTTCGATCTTTCCGCACCGCTTTTACCTCGAACTGCAGCGTGCGGGTCGCCCCGAAGATGAGCCCCATGTCGCGGGGGCTGTGGCCTTGGCTGCCCGTTTGCATTTGCCGGTGGTGGCCACGCATCCGGTGCAGTTTCATACCGCCGAAGACTACGAGGCGCACGAGGCGAGGGTGTGTATTTCAGAAGGCGAAATATTGGCCAACCAGCGACGGGTGCGTCGATTCACACGCGAGCAATACTTCAAATCGGCCCAGCAAATGTGTACTTTGTTTGCCGATGTACCCAGTGCGATCGCCAACACCCTGGAAATCGCCAAGCGCTGTAACCTGACCTTGGTGCTGGGCAAGCCACAGCTGCCCAATTTCCCGATTCCCCCCGTGAATGGCGTGGTGATGTCGGTAGAAGCTTATTTCCGCCATATGTCCCATGAAGGCCTGGAAGCGCGCCTGAAACACCTTTTTCCGGAGGAAACCTTGCGCGCCCAGGAGCGCCCGCGCTATGTGGAACGCCTGGAGTTCGAGCTGACTACCATTTTGAACATGGGTTTCCCCGGCTATTTCCTGATCGTGGGGGACTTCATCCAATGGGCCAAAGCCAACGGTTGCCCGGTGGGGCCAGGCCGAGGTTCCGGTGCTGGCTCGCTGGTGGCCTATTCGCTCAAGATCACCGACCTGGACCCTTTGCAATACAACTTGCTGTTCGAGCGGTTTTTGAACCCAGAACGGGTGTCCATGCCCGACTTTGACATTGATTTTTGCCAGACCAACCGCGATCGGGTGATCGAGTATGTGAAGCAAAAGTATGGCCGCGAGGCGGTCAGCCAGATCGTGACTTTCGGCACCATGGCCGCGCGAGCTGCCATTCGCGATGTGGGCCGCGTGCTGGACATGAGTTACACCTTTTGCGATGGCATCAGCAAGCTCATTCCCAACAAGCCGGGCATGTCGGTCACGCTGCAATACCCGCCGGCCACCCCCAAAGAGGGCGACAAGAACAACTACGCCATCGCCATGGAGCCGATCCTGGCCGAACGCATCGAGCGCGAAGAAGATGTGAAGACCTTGATCGAGCTGGCGCAGAAGCTCGAAGGCATGACCCGCAATGTGGGCATGCACGCGGGTGGCGTTTTGATCGCACCCGGCAAGCTGACCGACTTTTGCCCGTTGTACCAGCAGCCTGGCAGCGAATCGGCCGTGAGCCAGTTCGACAAGGACGACGTGGAGGCGGCGGGCTTGGTGAAGTTTGACTTTTTGGGTCTGGCCACGCTGACCATTCTGGAAATAGCCCGCGAATTCATCGTTCGCAGGCACAAGGGGCAAGAAGACTTTGCGTTTGAAAACATCCCGCTGGACGATGCGCGGACCTACAAATTGTTTGCCGATGGCAAGACCGAGGCCGTGTTCCAGTTTGAAAGCCGTGGCATGCAGGGCATGTTGCGCGATGCTCGCCCCAGCCGGCTGGAAGACCTGATTGCCCTGAACGCGCTGTACCGTCCCGGCCCCATGGACCTGATTCCCAGCTTTGTGGCGCGCAAGCACGGTCGCGAGGTGATTGAGTACCCGCACCCCTTGGTCGCCGAGATGCTCAGCGAGACCTACGGCATCATGGTCTACCAGGAACAGGTCATGCAAACCGCCCAGATTCTGGGCGGCTACAGCTTGGGCGGCGCCGACATGTTGCGCCGGGCCATGGGCAAGAAGAAGGCCGAAGAAATGGCCGAACACCGCGCCATTTTCCGTGTCGGTGCGGCCAAAAACGACATCGGTGACGTCAAAGCCGATGAGATCTTTGACCTGATGGAGCGGTTTGCCGGCTATGGCTTCAACAAGTCGCACGCGGCCGCTTATTCGCTGCTGGCGTACCACACCGGTTGGCTCAAGGTGCATTACACCGCCGAGTTTTTCTGCGCCAACATGACGGTGGAGATGGACGACACTGACAAGCTGAAGGTGCTGCACGAAGATGCGCTCAAGTTCGGCATCACGTTTGACCCCCCCGATGTGAACCGCGGCACCCACCGCTTTGAGCCGGTCACAGACAGGATCATTCGCTATGGTCTGGGGGCCATCAAGGGCACAGGCCAGCAGGCGATCGAGGCAATTGTGGCGGCCCGCCAAGAGGGGGGGCCCTTCACCAGCCTGTTTGATTTTGCCGTGCGCGTAGACCGTACCCGCATCAACAAACGCACGGTGGATGCGCTCATCAAGGCGGGTGCTTTTGACGCGCTGCACATGAACCGCGCCGCTTTGTCAGCCAGCATCGACAAGGCTTTTGAGTTTGCCAGTGCCGCTGTGGCCAATGCCAATCAGGGCGGCTTGTTTGACATGCTGGGCGACGATTCACACGGTTCCAGCACGCAAGAGCCTGAACTGGTTACGGTCATGCCCTGGGGCATCAAGGAGCGCTTGCTGCTCGAAAAAACCGCTGTCGGCTTTTTCTTGTCGGGTCACCTGTTTGACGCAGTCGAGCGGGAGGTGCGTCAGTTTGCGCGCCGCAAGATCGACGACTTGATCGACAGCCGGGAGTCCATGGTGCTGGCGGGCATCGTGACCGATTTGCGCATCATCAACGGTCAGCGCGGCAAAGTCGCGATCTTCAAGCTCGACGACAAATCGGGCGCGATGGAGGCCAGCGCCGACGAGGGTTTGATCAACTCGGCCAAGCAGTTGCTGAAAGATGACGAGCTGATCATCGTCACGGCCAAAATGCAGGCGGACCGTTTTTCGGGCGGTTTCCGTCTCAAGATCGAACAGATCATGGATTTGGGTGCAGCCCGTTGCCGGTATGGCAAATACCTGCGTGTGGCCGTGAATGGCCGGGCGCCGGACATCGCCCGCCTGGTCAAGGAGTTCCCGGCGCAACGTGAACAAACGGACCAGGGTGATCTGGTGCGCGGCCTGGGAGTGCGACTGGTGCTGGAGCGCCGCAGCGACGACCTGGCTGCCCGCGCCGAACTGGCGCTGGGCGAAGCCGCCAAATTCTTTCCCACCGATGCGGCACTGGCCAGCTGGATGGCCCAGGCCGATCAGGGGCAGGCGCAGATTGTTTACGATTGAGTCGATCTAGGAGACCTTTGATGAAAGCAGCCTGGTACAGCCAGAACGGTGAAGCCCAAGACGTGATGCAGGTGGGTGAGTTGCCCACGCCCACGCCGCAAGCGGGTGAGGTGCTGGTTCGCATGGCCGCTTCGGGGGTGAACCCTTCTGATGTCAAATCGCGCCGGGCGCGTCCCTTGACCGACGCGTTGGTCGTGCCGCACAGCGATGGCGCGGGCGTGATCGAAGCAGTCGGTGCAGGCGTGTCGGCATCGCGCGTGGGGCAACGGGTATGGCTCTGGAATGGCCAATGGCAGCGCCCCATGGGCACCTGTGCCGAATACATTGCGTTGTCCGAGTCGCAAGCGGTGGCACTGCCCGATGGGACTGACTTTGCCGCTGGGGCCTGCATGGGCATTCCCGGCCTCACGGCAATGCAGGCGGTCATTTTGGCCGAGCGACTGGCCGGTGATTTGCGCGGCAAAACCGTTTTGGTCACTGGCGCCTCATCGGCTGTGGGGCATTACATCACCCAGATGGTGACGCTGGCCGGGGGGCGAGCCATCGGCACCGTGGGCTCACAAGCCAAGGCCGAACATGCCCGCGCAGCCGGTCTGCAAGAAGCTATTTTTTACAAGACCGAGTCGGTGCCCGAGCGCGTCAAGGCCTTGACGCAAGGCCGTGGCGCAGAAGTCATCCTCGACATGGATTTTTCGACCACCTCACGCTGGGCCGCCGAAGGGGCTTTGGCCGCGCACGGCCAGGTGGTTTGCTACGGCTCGAACGCACCAGATGTTTCCCTGCCATTCAGGCCTTGGTTGTTTCAATCCATCGGCGTGAAGTTTTTTCTGGTCTACGACCTGACGCCTGCTGACCGCCAATTGGCCGTGGCCCGCCTTTCGGACATGTTGGCTCGTAACCTGTTGCAGCACAGCATGAGCGCCCGCTTTTCGCTGGATCAGATCGCCCAGGCCCACCGCACAGTTGAGGCAGGACAGACGGTGGGCAATGTGGTGGTGGATTTATAAATCTAATTGTGAGATGAGTCAGTAATTTTTTATTTATCTTGAGACGGTCAACTCAAGTCCCTCGCGGATCAAAATTTCAGGAATTCTTCCGTCAATGTCCTTTGGAACGCGTTCCATTTTTTGGATTCCTCGAAGAACCGAATCGTCAAATTCACGACTTCTGCTAGGTGTTATTACGCGGCTATTCATAATTTCGCCCGACGAGTTGGCGCGAACAAACACAACGACTGTTAATGCTCCGGGAGTTGAGTCTGAGTTATTGGTTTTAGCAAGTATTTCTCGGATAATTTTGCCTCCGTAGCTGGCCGACGGCCCCGATGACTTGAGGGCTGTGCCGCTGGCATTTTCTCCGCCTGAAGCACCGGCCATGCCTTGCATGCGTTTGAGGTTTTCTTGGCGCAGTGCTTCGGCCTGGGCGGCATCGGCTTTTTCTGCTTTTTCAGCCTTGGCTTTTTCGGTGGCCTTTTTCTTGTAGCGTTCTTTTTCTTCCTGGGCTTTTTTCTCTTTCGCCAGTTTTTCTTTGTCGAGTTCCTTGCTCTTGTTTTCAGCCTTGGTTTTCTCGGCTTTTTCTTTCTCGACCTTGAGCTTTTCAGCTTTTAGTTTTTCGACTTTATCGGCTTCTTTATTCTTTTCTTGCTGCTTTTTCTTTTCAAGCGCAATTTGCGCGTCACGCAATTCCAGCGCCGGATCAGGGGCCGGTGGCGGTGGTGGTGTGGGTTTGGCTGGCGGTGCAGGCGTTGGCTCGGGCACGGGTTCGGGCTGCGGCTCAGGCAGTGGCTCTTGCAGTCGGGGGGCTGCGGCCTGGGGGGTAGCAGACCACAGTTCGGCTTCGGCTTGAACGGTTTGGGGCTGGGTTTTCCAGGCCGTGGCCAGGCCCAGCGCCAGGAACAGCAACACGTGGACAATGCCCGCGACCACCCAGGCGCGCCCCGTTCCGGCTTGTGCCGGCGGCGCAAATTCGAGGTGAGGCACTGTCTTGGTGTTCAATCCCGGACCCTCAAGGTGCAAGTTGGACCGACAGGCCCACACGTGCAATGCCCGCGCGTTGCAGGCTGTCCATGACCTTGACCACGGTTTCGTATTTCACGCTGCGGTCGGCGCTGATGACAACGGCTGTGTTGTCTTCTTCGCCAACGAGGCTTTTGACACTGCCTGCCACGCTGGTGAGGGTGGCGCTGTCGGTCTTGCCATCGGTGACCAGTTCCAGGCGCTCATCTTTCTGGATCACGATTTGAATGACTTTGTCGGGCTGTTTGGCAGCTTTGCCAACGCTGGGCAAGTCGACCACGCTGGGCGTGATCATGGGTGCGGTGACCATGAAGATGATGAGCAGCACCAGCATCACGTCGATGAAGGGCACCATGTTGATTTCAGAGATGGTGCGGCGTCCGCGGCCCCGGGTTGAGATGGCTGGCATGGGCGACTCCGTCTTTCAGTGACCGGAGGCCGAGCCGCTGGTACCCGTGGCCCCCAGGCTGCGCTGCAGGATGTTGGAGAACTCTTCGATGAAGGTTTCCAGCTTGATGGCGATGCGGTCTACATCGTGCGAAAACCGGTTGTAGGCCAGCACGGCTGGAATAGCAGAAAACAGACCGATGGCCGTGGCCACCAGCGCTTCGGCAATGCCCGGCGCCACCGTGGCCAGGGTGACTTGCTGCAAGCTGGCCAGGCCGGTGAAGGCGTGCATGATGCCCCACACCGTGCCAAACAAGCCCACGTAAGGCGAGATGGAGCCGACCGAAGCCAAAAATGCGAGCTGAGATTCAGCGACATCCATTTCGCGCTGAAAGCTCGCCCGCATGGCGCGACGTGCGCCGTCGAGCAGGGTGCCTGCATCGCTGATTTGGCGTTCGCGCAGTTTTTGGTATTCGCGCATGCCGCTGGCAAAAATACGTTCCATCGGGCCTGCCAGTTTGGCGTTCTGGCTGGCAGCGTTGAACAACTCGTTCAGACTGGTGCCGGACCAGAAAACACGTTCAAACTCTTCGTTCAGATTTTTGATGCGCTTGATGGCGCTGAGCTTGCGCACAATGGCCGCCCAGCTGGCCACTGAAATGCCCAGCAAAAGCAAGACCACAAGTTGCACGACAAAACTGGCGTGCAAAAGCAGCGAGACGATGGACATGTCTTGGTTCATTTCATGGCTTTCAGAACAGGGGCTGGAATGCGGCCCGGTTTCAAGGTGGTGCTGTCGACCCAGCCCAGACGAATGGTGGCTTCGGCCAGCAGCCGGTCGGCTTGGCCAGGTGTGGGCAGGTAAGCGCGCTGGGCAATGGTGAGGCTTGCGCGGCCGGCTTCTTGCAGCTGGGCTGTGACGGTCAGGGTGTCGTCCAATCGGGCAGGTGCGAGGTATTTGACGGTGGTTTCACTGACCACGAACATGCCACGGGTCTCTTCGCGCAGCAGTTGTTGCCCAAAGCCCAGTTCGCGCAACCATTCGGTGCGCGCACGTTCAAAAAACTTCAGGTAGTTGGCATAAAAAACGATGCCGCCCGCATCGGTGTCTTCCCAGTAGATTCTGATGGGGTGCTGAAACGGGGGGTGTGTTTCCTGGGGGGGGCTCATGGCTGCAACCAGGCTTTCAGGCGGGCAATGGCAGTGTGCAGTTCGGCCATCGAATTGGCGGTGGAAAAGCGCACAAAGTGGGCGGTTTGGTCGGTGCCGAAGTCTCGGCCAGGTGTGATGGCGACATGCGCATGCTCGAGGGCCGCGAAGGCGAATTCCCAGCTGTCTTTCAGGCCCATCTTTTGACAGACTGCCGAGCAATCGGCCCAAGCGTAAAACGCGCCATCGGGGGGCACGGGTACCGTCAGGCCAAGTTCATTCAGGGCCGGGATGAAGTAGTCGCGCCTGGCCTTGAACTCGGCGCGGCGGCGCTCGTATTCAGCCAGGCTCTCGGGTTCAAAGCAGGCGAGGGCGGCTTGTTGTGCCACAGTGCTGGCGCAAATGAACAGGTTTTGCGCCAGACGCTCCAGCACGGGCACCAGTTGTTCCGGCACCACCAGCCAGCCCAACCGCCAGCCGGTCATGTTGAAGTATTTGCTGAAGCTGTTGATGCTGATGATGTCGTCACCCAGCGCCAGGGCGCTTTGGCCAAACTGTGCGTCGTGGCTCAGGCCCAGATAAATCTCGTCGATCAGAGTGATGCCGCCATGGGCACGCACCACGTCCACGATGCGAGCCAATTCGATCGGGTCAATTGACGTGCCTGTGGGGTTGGACGGTGATGCCAGCAAGACGCCACGGGTATTGGGCCCCCAGGCCGCAGCTACTTTGTTGGCGCTGAGTTGATAGCGTTCTTCGGCCTTGGTGGGTACCAGCACCGCAGTGCCTTCAGCAGCGCTCACAAAGTGGCGGTTGCAGGGGTAGCTTGGGTCGGGCATGAGGATTTCATCGCCCCGGTCGATCAGCGCCAGGCAGGCCAGTTGCAGCGCCGCCGATGCGCCCGCTGTGACCACGATGCGGCTGGCGGGCACCGATACGCCAAATCGCGTGCCGTACCAGTCGCTGATGGCTTGTCGCAGGGTGTCCAGGCCCAGCGCCGGGGTGTATTGTGTTTGGCCTGACCGAATCGCTGCTTGTGCTGCTTGTTGTACCCGGGGCGGGGCGGTGAAGTCGGGTTCGCCAATGTTCAGAAACACCACGGGTCGATCGGTGTGCGCGACCTCTCGGGCTTTTCGGGAGGCAGCCTTGGCCACCTCCATCACATAAAAAGGCTCAATGCGCTGAGCGCGTTGGGATATGCGCATGGCAATCAAATTGATCGGTCGCGACCTGGCTGGGGCGCAGCCTGTCGATAGGCTTGAACCTCAGCGCTGCGCAGTTCGGGCGCCAGGCCATTGAGCACGGCGTTGACGTATTTGTGGCCGTCGGTGCCACCAAAGTCCTTGGCCAGCTCGATGCACTCGTTCAGGACCACGCGCCATGGCACGTCCAGGCAGTTCTGCATTTCATAGACGCCGATCCACATGATGGCGTGCTCGACGGGCGAAATTTCAGCAAAGCTGCGGTCCAGTTTGGGCAGGATCAGGGCATCCAATGCCAGGGCCTGTTCTGTGCATCCGTAGAGCAGCGCGTCGTAGTGAGCCGAGTCAGCTTTGTGAAAGCCCGACAAGTCGCGCGTGAAGAGGTCGATGTCGGCGGTTTCGTTGCGGCCAACGATGTGCTGGTAAAGCGCTTGCAGTGCAAATTCACGCGACCTGCTGCGGGCAGGCTTTGCCGAGGACTTGCGTGAGCCGGACGTGCCCGTTTTGGCGCTTTCCGAGGAGGTGTCTGGTGAGCTGGTTTCTTCGTTCATCAAGCGGTCTTTTCGTCGTCGAGGTCATCGGCCAGCTCGGCCATGTCTGCGGCCAGGTCGTCCATGATGCAGGCCATTTCGACCGCGACACGGGCTGCATCGCGGCCTTTGTCGGTTTGACGCACGATGGCTTGTTCCAGGTTTTCGGTGGTCAGGATCGCGTTGGCAATGGGCAGGTTGTAGTCCAGTGACACCCGGCTAACGCCAGCACCCGACTCGTTGGCCACCAATTCAAAGTGGTAAGTCTCACCACGGATGATGCAGCCCAAGGCGATGAGCGCGTCGTATTCGGCTCGCTCGGCCATGGCTTGCAAGGCCACGGGTACTTCCAGGGCGCCTGGCACCATGACGTGGTCGATGCTGGTTACACCCAGGGCTTGCAATTCTTCGATGCAGGCTTTCGCGAGTGCATTGGTGATGTCTTCGTTGAAACGGGCTTGCACAATGCCGATGTGCAGAAATTGACCGTCGAGTTCTTCGGCTTGGCCTTTGTTGGCTTCGAGCATGTTTTTATTCCTTGGGGATGTAAGCGGTGATTTCGAGGCCGTAACCCATCATGCTGGGCATGCGGCGGGGCTGGCCCATGAGTTTCATTTTGTGAACGCCACATTCGCGCAGGATTTGGGCACCGACACCGTAAGTGCGCAGGTCCATCTTGCCGCGTTCGGGCGCTTGCGCCGAGCGGGCACGGCCTTCAAATTGCGCCAGCAACTGCTCGGCCGATTCACCGCAGTTGAGCAACACGGCCACGCCGCAGCCTTGGGCGTTGATGTATTGCAAGCTGGCGTCCAGGCTCCATGAATGCATGGATCGGTTGACCTCCAGCGCATCCAGCACGGACAGTGGCTCGTGCACTCGAACCGGCACTTCCGATTCCGCAGACCACTGGCCTTTGACCAGCGCCAGGTGCACGGTTTGACTGGGTTTGTCGCGGAAAGCATGCGCAGTGAACTCACCGTGCGCGGTTTGCAGGGTACGACTGCCGATGCGCTCAACCAGTGATTCGTTGCGGCTGCGGTACTGGATCAGGTCGGCAATGGTGCCGATCTTCAGGCCGTGCTCGGCCGCAAACAATTGCAAATCGGGCAGACGGGCCATGGTGCCATCGTCTTTCATGATTTCGCAGATCACCGAGGAGGCGCTGCACCCGGCCATGGCGGCCAGGTCGCAACCCGCTTCGGTGTGGCCTGCACGCATGAGCACGCCACCGTCCACGGCCTGGAGGGGAAAGATGTGACCGGGTTGCACCAAGTCAGAGGCCTGACTGTTGCGCGCTACGGCCACTTGCACGGTTTTGGCGCGGTCAGCGGCAGAGATGCCGGTGGTCACGCCTTCAGCGGCTTCAATGGACACAGTGAAGGCGGTGCTGTAGAAGGTGCCGTTTCTGGCGGCCATGGGGGGCAGCTGAAGGAATTCACAGCGTTCGCGAGTCAGGGTCAGGCAAATCAGGCCCCTGCCAAAACGGGCCATGAAGTTGATGGCTTCGGGCGTGACATGGTCGGCAGCGAGCACCAGATCACCTTCGTTCTCACGGTCTTCTTCGTCGACCAGGATCACTATTCGGCCGGCTTTCATATCGGCCACGATCTCTTCTACCGGAGAAATGGCCACGGGTTTCAGTTGCACGGGGGTGTTCATGTTTTGTCCTGTTGTGTCGCTTCGAGACTGAGCATGCGCTCAACATAGCGGGCCACGGTGTCGATTTCGAGGTTGACCCGGCTGCCTGCCTTGAGGCCGCCGAGCGCGGTGTTTTCAACCGTGTGGGGAATCAGATTGATGCTGATTTCGCAGCCTTCGGCTCGATCGGACACGCTGTTAACGGTCAGGCTGACGCCGTTGACTGTGATGGAGCCTTTGTAGGCCAGGTATTTGGCCAGTGCCTGAGGGGCAGTGACGCGTAGTTCCCAGCTTTCACTGATTTGTGCAAAGTGACTGACTTGCCCCACGCCATCAACGTGACCGGACACGATGTGACCACCCAGACGGTCGTTGGCGCGCAGTGCTTTTTCGAGGTTGACGGTGCCTGCCTGGTCGAGTCCGCTGGTTTTGTCCAGGGATTCTGCCGAGATGTCGATCGTGAATTGACGGCTCTCAGGGGCAAACGTGGTGACGGTCATGCAAGCGCCATTAAGGGCGATGCTGTCGCCCAGACCGACATCGTCAAGATACCCGGCGGGGGCCTCGATGGTGAGGCGCTTGCCGTGTTGTAAAGAGCGACCCAGGTCGTGAATGGCGACGATTCGCCCCACGCCGGTGATGATTCCGGTGAACATAGCTGTGTATTTTCGCAGGTAAAGAAGGTTAATCGGACGGGCGTGCAAGAAAAAAGCGCGCAGCAGGTTTTAGCAGTGACGTCTTGGCGATATCAGGGAAAACCAAGGCTTGAGGGGTCTTGGGCTGTGCCTAGAATGTTGCATTGCAGCAGATTTCTCAATTTCAGTCTGTCACCAGGAGTTTCCATTGCCGGTCAAGTCCCTTGTTAAATCGATCAAGTCTGCCCAATCGGCCCTGACGGGCACCCCTGAAGCTGTTCGGACGATCAAGAAATACCCCAACCGGCGTTTGTACGACACCGAAACCGCTGGCTACATCACCCTGGCCGAGATCAAGAAACTGGTCATGGCGGCCGAACCTTTGGTGGTGCTGGATGCCAAAACGGGTGAAGACCTGACGCGATCCATCTTGTTGCAGATCATTCTCGAAGAGGAGTCTGCGGGTGTGCCCATGTTCAGCGAGGCGGTGTTGTCCAACATCATCCGGTTTTATGGTCATGCTATGCAGGGCCACATGGGCTCTTACCTGGAGAATCATGTCCAGTCGTTCATGGATTGGCAAAGCAAACTGGGTGAATCCAGTCCGACCCTGAGCCCCGAGGTCTGGGCGCAGTTCATGCAGTGGCAGACGCCTTTGATGCAAAGCATGTTTTCCGGTTTGGCCAATCCCTCCCAAAACGTCATGGCACAAATGCAAGATCAGATGCAAAAGCAGATCCAGAAAAATACCGAGCAGTTGCTGGGTGCGCTGGGTTTCAAGGCTTGAGGGGTGTATTGATGCCCTTTTCTGTTCGAAGGGCCGTTTTTGCAGGGACAATGCAGGGATGAGTGAAATGAACGCAACTGCGCCCCTTGCCACCCCAAAGGTGGGTTTTGTCAGCCTTGGCTGCCCCAAAGCACTGACCGATTCCGAATTGATCCTCACGCAACTGAGCGCCGAGGGTTACCAGACCTCCAAAACTTTTGAGGGCGCTGACCTGGTCATCGTCAACACCTGCGGCTTCATTGACGAAGCTATCCAGGAGAGTCTGGACACGATTGCCGAGGCACTGAACGAAAACGGCAAGGTGATCGTGACGGGTTGCCTGGGTGCCAAAACGGGCGAGGGTGGTGGCAACATGGTCCTTGAAATGCACCCCAGCGTGCTGGCGGTGACCGGGCCCCATGCCACGCAGGAGGTGATGGATGCGGTGCACAAGCATTTGCCCAAACCCCACGATCCGTTTCTGGACTTGGTGCCTGGCGCTTTCGGCGAAGCGGGCTTGAAACTCACGCCGCGTCACTATGCTTACTTGAAGATCAGTGAAGGCTGCAACCACCGCTGCACGTTTTGCATCATCCCGTCCATGCGGGGTGATTTGGTGTCTCGCCCGATTGGCGATGTGCTCAAAGAGGCTCAAGCCTTGTTCAACGGCGGCGTGAAAGAACTGCTGGTTATCAGTCAGGACACTTCAGCGTATGGCGTAGACGTGAAATACCGCACTGGCTTTTGGGATGGCAAGCCCGTCAAGACCCGTATGCTTGAACTGGTGCAGGCGCTGGGTGAGATGGCCCGCGAGCACGGCGCATGGGTGCGATTGCATTACGTCTACCCCTATCCCAGTGTGGACGACATCATTCCCCTGATGGCGCAAGGACTGGTTTTGCCGTACCTGGATGTGCCTTTTCAGCACAGCCATCCCGATGTGCTCAAACGCATGAAGCGCCCTGCCAGCGGTGAGAAAAATCTGGAGCGCATACAGCGCTGGCGCGAACTGTGCCCCGAATTGGTCATTCGCAGCACCTTCATTGCCGGATTTCCGGGCGAAACCGAAGAAGAGTTTGAGCACTTGTTGGGGTTTTTGCGTGAAGCGCAAATTGACCGCGCAGGCTGTTTTGCCTACAGCCCCGTCAAAGGTGCTGCAGCCAACGAGTTGCCCGGCATGTTGCCTGAAGCTTTGCGTGAGGACCGCCGTGCCCGTTTCATGGCTGTTGCAGAAGAAGTGTCCATTGCCCGCTTGCACCAGCGTGTAGGCTCCAGCATGCAGGTGCTGGTGGATTCGGCGCCGGCCATGGGCCGCCGCGGTGGCATTGGCCGCAGTTTTGGGGATGCGCCTGAAATCGATGGTGTGGTGCGGTTGTTGCCGCCCGAGAAGTTGAGCAAAGTTCTTAAAGTTGGCGAATTCACCCGAGCCCGTATCGTCAGCGTGGAAGGCCACGATTTGGTGGGGATTCCGGTTTGATGATTTTCGGTGGGTTGCCGTCCGAACCCTTGCATGTCGGCATGCGCCGCATTGCCAGTGGTTTCGGAGCAGGCAACAAAAAAGCCGTTGATGAAAAATCAACGGCTTTTGATGTTTTTAAATTATCGGTTTGGATAAGATTGGTGCCCAGAAGAGGACTCGAACCTCCACGATGTTACTCGCTAGTACCTGAAACTAGTGCGTCTACCAATTCCGCCATCTGGGCGCCTCAGGAACCAAAGGATTGTATATCAAAAAATTAGCACAACCCGGCGGCCTGCTGGAAGAAATCGAAGGCAGTGTGCAGGGACACCGGGATGGTCACGGGTTCCTGATTCGTGACAGCGGCGAATCTGACATTTATTTGTCCCCCAATGAAATGCGGGCGGTGCTTCACCGTGATCGCGTCAAGGTTCGCATCGTCCGTCAAGACCGCAAAGGCCGACCTGAAGGGCGCATCATCGAGATCGTCGAGCGCCCTGAGCAGCCCATCATTGGCCGCTTGCTGCAGGAAGGCGGCTTGTGGCTGGTCGCGCCCGAGGACAAGCGCTACGGCCAGGATGTGATGATCCCCAAAGGTGCAACGGGCACGGCCAAGCCGGGGCAGGTGGTGGTGGTCGAGTTGACCGAGCCGCCTGCCTTGTTCGGTCAGCCTGTGGGCCGCGTCAAAGAAGTGCTGGGTGAGGTCGACGACCCGGGCATGGAGATCGAGATCGCAGTGCGCAAGTACAGCGTGCCCCATGAGTTTTCTGTGGGTTGTATTGAGCAGGCCAAGGGCCTGCCTGACAAAGTGCTTGCCAAGGACCGCAAGGACCGGATCGATCTGCGCGATGTGCCCTTGGTCACGATTGACGGCGAAGATGCCCGTGACTTTGACGATGCGGTGTATTGCGAACCAGCCAAGGTAGGCCGCGGCAAAGGCTGGCGTTTGCTGGTGGCCATTGCCGATGTGAGCCACTATGTGCAGACCGGAAGCGACATTGACATCGATGCCTATGACCGGGCCACGAGCGTTTATTTTCCGCGCAGGGTGATCCCCATG
This sequence comes from Limnohabitans sp. 2KL-17, assembly GCF_003063415.1. GTDB lineage: Bacteria > Pseudomonadota > Gammaproteobacteria > Burkholderiales > Burkholderiaceae_C > Limnohabitans_A. The sequence goes on along the minus strand of NZ_NESK01000005.1, from coordinate 106,865 downwards.
TTGCCCGAAAAGTTGTCGAATGGATTGTGTTCATTGAACCCCGATGTCGACCGTCTGTGCATGGTCTGTGACATGTTGGTCAATGCCAAGGGCGATGTGCATGCCTACCAGTTCTACCCGGCTGTCATGCACAGCCATGCGCGTTTCACTTACACCGAAGTGGCGGCGATTTTGGCCAACACCCGCGGGCCTGAAGCCACCAAGCGCAAAGAGCGCGTGACTGACTTGATGAACTTGCATGACGTTTACAAAGCCTTGCTGGCATCGCGCGCGGTGCGTGGTGCGGTGGACTTTGAGACCACCGAAACGCAGATTGTGTGCGACGAGAGCGGCAGGATTGAAAAGATCGTACCCCGAGTGCGCAATGAGGCTCACCGTCTGATTGAAGAGGCGATGCTGGCAGCGAACGTGTGCAGCGCCGACTTCATTCAGCAGGGCAAGCACCCTGGGTTGTTCCGGGTGCACGAAGGCCCAACCGCCGAGAAAAAAGACATCCTGCGCAATTACCTCAAGGCCCTGGGCTTGGGGCTGAGCATAAGTGATGACCCGCACACCTCCGAGTTTCAGAAGATTGCACAAGCCACCAAAGACCGCCCGGATGCACAGCAGATCCACACCATGCTGTTGCGTTCGATGCAGCAGGCCATTTACACGCCAGTGAACAGTGGGCATTTTGGCTTGGCGTATGAGGCTTACACCCACTTCACCAGCCCGATCCGGCGTTACCCGGACTTGCTGGTGCACCGGGTGATCAAGGCCATTTTGTTGGGCCGAACTTATACGCTGCCCAGCTTGCCCGTGCCAGGTGAGGCGCACGCCAAGCTTAGCAAGCGGCTGGAGAAAAGCCGAGCGGCCAAAGGCGATTCGCCCGAGTCGCAGGCGCCGCGTGTGCGCATGTCCGCTGCTGACCAGCGTGCCTGGGAAGCTGCTGGCCTGCATTGTAGTGCCAATGAGCGTCGTGCCGACGAGGCCAGTCGCGATGTGGAGGCCTGGCTCAAGTGCCAATACATGCGCGAGCATTTGGGTGAAGAATACGGCGGGGTGGTTTCGGCTGCCACCAGCTTCGGCATTTTTGTGACCCTGGATTCTTTGTATGTTGAGGGCTTGGTCCACATCACTGAGTTGGGCGGTGAGTACTTCCGCTTCGATGAGTTGCGCCAGGAGTTGCGCGGTGAGCGCACAGGTATTCGCTACGCCATTGGCAGCCGTGTGCACGTGCAGGTCAGCCGCGTGGATCTGGATGGCCGCAAAATCGATTTCAGATTGGTCCATCCCGGGGACGATCTGGTGCCGCGTGCCATGCGTGACAAGGGCGTTTCTTTGCCATCAGAGGGTGGGCGTGGCAAAAAGCCTGGCTCCCAGGATCGGCGTTTGGCCGATGCAGAGCGCAACCGATCCCCCATTCAAGCCCTCAAGGCTTCTGTGAAGAAGGCCTCTGTCAAGAAAAAGGGCTCAAGGACTACCAAACCTCGGCGTTGAGGTGTTGCTTCAAATTGAAGCTGCATTGAATCGACCGATGCGGTCAAAAAGCCAGGCCTTCGCGCCTGGCTTTTTGCCGTTCAGGCTTGTTTTTTTATCAGCACAAGCGCCTGGCAAGACGGCTGGCCGTCAGGGCTTGCCCTTCTGGCCAGTCACTGGCCAATTGGCCATGTTGTGCAACCGCTGAACAGGCGGCATCAAATGGGCTCAGGCCTTGCGCCATGCGGGCGCCAATCAGCCCGGCCAAAACATCGCCGGTGCCGCCCGTGGCCAGACGACCGTTGCCAGAGGTATTGATGCGCGGTGTTTCTTCAGGTGTGGCAATGACCGTCCCCGAGCCTTTCAACACCACAGTGCAGTTGAACAAGGCAGCCAGATCCTGCGCGGCCTTCAGCCGATGGCTTTGTACTTGTGCAGTGCTGGTTTGGAGCAAGCGTGCCGCTTCAAGGGGGTGGGGTGTGATGACCGTTGGTTGAGAGGCTGCCCGCTGTCTCAGCAGCCCTTGCAGTGCTTTGCTTTGCGCCAGGGCATTCAGGCCATCGGCGTCGAGCACCAACTGTGCACTTCGTTGCAACACCGCAGGCAAGACTGGTCGCACAGCTTCGCCACCTCCGCAACCACACACCACATGCAAATGCTCTAAATCCAGTTGCCGCCAATCACGCTGCATCAGGTCTGGGGGGGCACTCTCTGAGGCTTGGCCTGAAAGCAAGCTCAACATAATTCGCCCCGCTCCGGCATGCAAGGCGGCGGACGCTGCCAAAACAGCGGCCCCGGTCATGCCCATTCCGCGCGAGGCCATGGCTTCACCGCCGATCACAGCGACATCGCCGTGACTGCCTTTGTGGCTGGCGTGGGTTTTTGGGGCTTGTAACCAAACCATGTTGAGAAGGGCTTGGGCTGGCAAGCTGCTGACTTCCGAGGGGTGGCCTAGGGTCTCCAACCAAATTTGCCCGCAAGCATCCCGGCCATGTCCCATGAAAAGTCCAGGTTTTGCGGCTATGAAAGTGAGGGTCTGACTGGCCTTAACAAGCAAGCTTGTGTCGGTTTCTCCACCCAGCAGTTGTCCTGATTCCGGGTTCAGGCCGGTTGGCACGTCGATGGCCAAGACCAGGGCCCGGGAGCGGTTGATAATTTGCACCCAGCTTTGCATGTTGGCGCTGAGTGGCCGAGTGGCCCCAATGCCCAGAAGTGCATCGATGCACAAGTCCAATGGACCCATTTCTTGCAGCCACTGCTCGGGCGGTTCCGATGTGATTTGCACGCCTGCCTCATGGGCCCGTTGCCTGGCTGCGAAGGCGTCAGCAGGCAGCTTGGAGGCTTGACCCATGAGGCTGACCCGGACCGACTTGCCCCATTGGTGCAAATTCAGCGCAGCCTCCAGGCCATCGCCGCCATTGTTGCCCGGGCCTGCTGCCACCCAGATGCGCTGGCAGTGCGGTGCCATGGCCAGGGCCAACTGGGCGGTTACCAAGCCTGCCATTTGCATGAGCGGGGTTGGGCTGAGTGCTTGGCGCTGCGACTCCAGAGTCCGAATGCTGCCCTGCCCATGCACAGGCCAGCCCGATGTGGGGGACAGTTTTTCCATTTGACTCAATGCTTTTGCAGGATCGGCTCCATCAGCAGAGCCAATTGAAGAAGGGCATCGTCATGCATGGCTGCATGCCAGGCCATCATGCCCACGGGCAACTCACCGGGGACGTGGCAGGGCAATGAAATGGCGCAACCGTCGAGCGTATTGACTGCGCTGGTGTTGCGTAACAGCAAGGCGTTAACACGAAAGAAAGCGTGATCGCGTTCAGCACCTGGCGCAAGCTCACTCAAGCGGGGTGCGGTGATGGGTATGGTCGGCGAGAGGACGGCGTCAAAGCGCTGCAGCCTGCTTTCCATCCGGCGAATCCATTCGTTGCGGGCGCTTTGCAGGTGGATGTAATCGTGGGCCGTTATTTGAGCGCCGCGTTGAATGCGATGCGCCACCCTGGGGTCATACTGGTCTGCGTGTTGTGTGATCAAGTCCCGGTGCCAGGCAAAACTCTCGGCTGGGCTGAAGCCGCCGGTGGCCATCATGGGGCCGATGTCCTGAAGCTCGGCCAACGGAATTTCTTCAATCTGAGCACCAGCGGCACGCAAGTTCTTCAGACTGCGTTCAAAAGCCCGGGTGACACCGCTGTCCATGCTGTCCTGCATGACATTTTGGGCAACAGCCAACCGATAGGCTGACAAAGGTTTCCGTGCTGTGGGTACTTTTCTGCCTGACAGGATTTCATGCGCCAAAACAGTGTCCCGGACCGTGCGGGTCAAGGCGCAAACCGTGTCCAGTGTGGTGGACAAGGGCAGGGCGCCCTGAGTGGGCACACGTCTGGCAGTGTTCTTGAACCCAACGATGCCGTTCAGGGCGGCCGGGATGCGGATGGACCCGCCGGTGTCCGAACCCAGGCCGATGAATGCTGCGCCTGTCGCGACCGACACGGCGGCCCCTGAACTGGAGCCACCCGGCGCGTAGGGCACTTCGGGGCTGCCTACAGGGGTGTCGGTCAAGGCATCCCAGGCGGCTGGTGTGCCATGGTGCGGGTTGATGCCAACACCCGAAAAGGCAAATTCGACCATGTTGGTGCGTCCGATCAGTCCCGCGCCAGCAGCCCGCAAGCGGGCAACAGCCACAGCGTCGCTCGATGCAGGCGGCCGGGTTTTCAAGACCACCGAGCCGGCTGCCGTGATCTGCCCTTGAACGTCAAAGAGGTCCTTGATCGACACCGACAGTCCCGCGAGCGGTCTTTTTGCAGCGCTCGCGCTGGAGGCGGTATGGTAAAGCTGATCGGGGTCGAGTTGAATGAAAACATCCTGGCAAGCCCGACTTTGCGCGACCGCGAAGCAGTCTTCTGCCACGGACTGGGGATGGCGTGTGCCATCCAAAATGGCTTGACGGGTGGCGATCAGGTCAGCTTTCATGGGCTTGGGCTCTCTTGGGTGGGGGCAGGATGCTATAATCCTAAGGCTTTGCCGAGTGAAGTCGCTGTCTTCGGAGTGTCATGTGAAAACAAGGCCTCAATCAGTGATCTTGATCAAGCGAAGTTCATCCGCGAATCCGTCCCGTCAAGGTGTTTCGCTCAGTTTTTTGGCTGAGCGAGATCAGTGGACCGGATTTTAGACCTAACCTTTGGAGTATTTTTATGTCCGTTACCATGCGCGAAATGCTGGAAGCCGGTGTCCACTTTGGTCACCAAACCCGCTTCTGGAACCCCAAGATGGCCCCTTTCATCTTTGGCCACCGCAACAAGATCCACATCATCAACCTGGAAAAGTCTCTCCCGATGTTTCAGGATGCGATCAAGTTCGCCAAACAGTTGTCCGCCAACCGCGGCAACATCCTGATGGTAGGCACCAAGCGCCAAGCGCGTGATCTGGTGGCTGCTGAAGCCAAGCGCGCAGGTGTTCCGTTCGTTGATCAGCGTTGGTTGGGCGGCATGCTCACCAACTTTAAAACTGTCAAAACGTCGATCAAGCGTTTGAAGGACATGAAGGCGCAGCAAGAAGTCGGCCTTGAAAGCCTGAGCAAAAAAGAACAACTGATGTTCAAGCGCGAGATGGAAAAGCTCGAAAAAGACATTGGCGGCATTCAGGACATGGCGGCCTTGCCTGACGCCATTTTTGTGATCGACGTGGGGTACCACAAAATCGCTATCTCGGAAGCCAAAAAATTGGGCATTCCATTGATCGGTGTGGTCGACTCCAACCACTCGCCAGAAGGCATTGATTACATCATTCCCGGCAACGATGACTCGGCCAAGGCCGTAGCTTTGTACGCCCGTGGCATTGCCGACGCCATCATCGAAGGCCGCGCCAATGCGGTCAACGACGTGGTCAAGGCGGTCACTGAAGGTGCTGACGAGTTTGTTGAAGCGGACAACGCTTCGGCCTGATTCCCCAAAATGCGATGAAAGGGGCTTTGTGGCCCCTTTTTTTTAATCTGACTTTTAGACTGAATACGGAGAAATCAAATGGTTGTAATCAACGCAAGCATGGTCGCTGAACTGCGTGCAAAAACCGATGCCCCAATGATGGAGTGCAAAAAAGCTTTGACCGAAGCTGAAGGCGACATGGTCAAGGCAGAAGAATTGTTGCGTGTCAAGCTGGGCACCAAGGCCGGAAAGGCCGCATCGCGAGTGACCGCCGAGGGCGTGGTGACCTGCTTTGTCAACGGCACCACGGGTGCCATGATCGAAGTCAACTGCGAAACCGACTTTGTCACCAAAAACGACAGTTTTTTGGCCTTGGCCAATGCTGCAGCCAAATTGGTCGCGGAGCACAATCCGGCTGACATCAACGCCTTGGGCGCATTGGCTTACAGCCAGGACAGCTTCGGCCCTACCCTCGAAGATGTGCGCAAAGGCTTGATCGGCAAGATCGGCGAGAACATGAGCTTTCGCCGGTTCAAGCGTGCTGCCAGTGGTGCGAAGATCGCCAATTATTTGCATGGCACCCGCATCGGTGTTCTGGTCGAGTTTGAAGGTGACGAAACTGCCGCCAAAGACGTTGCCATGCACGTGGCTGCCATGAAGCCTGTCTCCCTGACCAGTGCCGAAGTGCCCGCCGACTTGATCGAAAAAGAGCGTTCGGTGGCTGCAGCCAAAGCTGCCGAGTCAGGCAAGCCTGCTGACATCGTGACCAAAATGGTCGACGGCTCAGTTCAAAAGTACCTCAAAGAAGTGTCTTTGTTTAACCAGTCTTTCGTCAAAAACGACAAGCAAACTGTTGAGCAAATGCTCAAAGCCGCTGGCACCACAGTGAAGGCTTTCACTTTGTATGTCGTGGGCGAAGGCATTGAGAAGAAAGTGGACGACTTTGCGGCTGAAGTGGCTGCCCAAGTGGCCGCTGCGCAAGGCGCAGCCTGATTCCATCCAGCGCTTGTGTTGCCATACCATCGTCCCCATTGATATCCAAGGAGTCCAACATGTCTTCAGCCAAACCAGCCTTCAAGCGCATTCTGCTCAAGCTGTCGGGTGAGGCCTTGATGGGGGACGATGCTTTTGGCATCAACCGTGCCACGATTGTTCGCATGGCCCAAGAGATCGCTGAGATCAATCAACTAGGCGTTCAGGTGGCTGTGGTGATTGGTGGTGGCAACATCTTCAGGGGTGTCGCCGGTGGCGCCGTGGGCATGGACCGAGCCACAGCCGACTATATGGGCATGCTGGCCACGGTCATGAATTCCTTGGCCTTGGCCGATGCGCTTGACAAGGCCGGCCTGACCGCGCGCGTCATGTCTGCCATTGGTATCGACCAGGTGGTGGAGCCTTATGTTCGCCCCAAAGCTTTGCAATATCTTGAAGAAGGCAAAGTGGTGGTGTTCGCTGCGGGAACAGGCAACCCATTTTTCACGACCGACACGGCTGCGGCCTTGCGCGGTGCCGAAATTGGTGCCGAGATGGTTCTGAAGGCCACCAAGGTGGACGGTGTGTACACGGCTGACCCGAAAAAAGACCCGCAGGCTACCCGCTACAGCACCATCAGCTTCGATGAAGCCATTTCACGCAATTTGGGCATCATGGATGCCACAGCTTTTGCCTTATGCCGCGACCAGAAACTGCCGATCAAGGTGTTTTCGATCATCAAGAACGGCGCCTTGAAGCGCGTTGTGATGGGCGAAAACGAAGGCACGCTGGTTTATGCTTGAGCCCGTTCTGACGAGGAGAACCCCATGACCATTGCAGACATCAAGAAAACAAGCGAAACCAAAATGGAGCAATCCATTGCGGCTTTCAAGAACAACCTGACCCGTATTCGCACCGGTCGCGCCAACCCGGCTTTGCTGGACACCATACAGGTTGACTATTACGGATCCATGTTGCCCCTTTCACAAGTAGCGAATGTGTCCTTGATGGATTCGCGCACCATCAGCGTTCAGCCTTGGGAAAAAGGCATGGGTGCCAAGATTGAAAAAGCCATTCGTGAAAGCGATCTGGGCCTGAATCCTGCATCCATGGGTGACTTGATCCGTGTGCCCATGCCCGCCATGAGCGAAGAGCGCCGCAAGGAAATGACCAAGTTGGCCCGCACAGAGGGTGAAAATGCCAAGATAGCCATCCGGAATTTGCGCCGTGATGCCAATGAAGCTGTCAAGAAACTGGTCAAGGACAAAGAGGTTTCTGAGGACGATCAAAAACGCGCAGAAGCAGATACCCAAAAATTGACCGATAGGCGAATGACCGAGATAGACCAGTTGGTGACCGCCAAAGAGCAAGAAATCATGGCGGTTTGAGCATCCCCTCCGTGGTTTCTGCGGCCTGAAAGGCCGCCCACAGGCGGCCTTTTTTCTGGAGAAGCCTTGCTCAAACAAAGAGTTATCACCGCACTCGTCCTTATGGGCTTGCTGCTCCCTGCCTTGTTTGCCACAAATCCCTGGCCCTTCATGGGCTTGACCGTGGTTCTGATCGCTGCGGGGGCCTGGGAATGGGGCCGGTTAAATGCCATGCCTTCTGGGGCGGTTTGGGCCGGCGCAGTGATGTGTTTGATGGCTTGCGCAGTGGCTGAACAGATGGGCTGGGTGCAACGCACGCCGCCACTGGTTTGGCTTATTGCTGGTGCCACTTGGGTGCTGCTGGGAGCGTGGATGGTCCAGCGCGGCGTGACGGGTTGGGGACTTTGGCCACGCTCTGTGCGTTGGGTCGTAGGCTTGTTGCTTTTGACCTTGGCTTGGGTCGCCATGGCGCAGGCTCACCAGATTGGGATCAATTTTCTGTTGTCTGTTTTGGTGCTGGTCTGGGCGGCCGATGTGTTTGCCTATTTCTTTGGCAAGGCGCTGGGTGGTCGCTGGATCAAAACCAAGTTGGCGGCCAGCATCAGTCCTGGCAAAAGCTGGGAAGGCGTTTTTGGCGGCATGTTGGGTGTCCTTGTGGTGGCCGTTTTATGGGCTGAAGTTGATCACCGTTGGGCGCTCACCAACTTGAGTTTTTATTCATTGTTGTTTGCCAAAGGCTGGTTTGTCGCTTTGCCGGCTTTGTTGTTCATGTCTGCCATGAGTGTGGTGGGTGATTTGGTCGAGTCGCTGGTCAAGCGAAGTGCGGGCATGAAAGACAGCTCGGGCCTGTTGCCTGGACATGGCGGGGTTTTGGACCGTGTGGATGCTTTGTTGCCCACTTTGCCATTGGCCATGATGCTGGTTTTCTGGATCTGAGATAAAAAGGCCATTTATGCAATCGGTTCAACGCATCACCATTTTGGGCAGTACGGGCTCGATCGGCAAAAGCACGCTGGACGTTTTGGCCAGACACCCGCAGCAATTTGCCGTGTATGCCTTGACGGCATCGACCCAGGTTGATTTGATGGTTGCCCAATGTGCCCAATTCAAGCCCGAAGTGGCTGTGATGGTCCATGAAGATGCGGCCCGCTTATTGGCCGAAAAACTTCGCGCTGAAGGGTTGAAAACAGTGGTCAGGTGCGGGGCTGCGGCTTTGGATGAGGTCGCAGCAGCGCCTCAAGTCGATGCGGTCATGGCGGCCATCGTGGGCGCTGCTGGTTTGTCGCCCTGCCTTTCTGCGGCGCGAGCAGGCAAAAAGTTGCTCTTGGCCAACAAGGAGGCCTTGGTGATGGGCGGCGAGCTGTTCCTGTCAGCTGTGCGTGAGGGCGGGGCAGTGATGCTGCCGATTGACAGTGAGCATTCGGCGATTTTTCAATCATTGCCAGAGGATCCAACCACATGGCAGCGGCGCGTTCACAAAATCATTTTGACGGCATCTGGTGGGCCATTTCGAGGCCGTGATCCGATCAGCCTCAAAGATGTCACTCCTGATCAGGCCTGCGCCCACCCCAACTGGGTGATGGGGCGCAAGATTTCAGTCGACTCGGCCACCATGATGAACAAGGCCCTTGAGGTCATTGAGGCGCGTTATTTGTTCAGTTTGGCCCCTGAACAATTGGAGGTGGTGATTCATCCCCAAAGCGTGATTCATTCCATGGTTCAGTACAAAGACAACTCGGTGGTGGCCCAGTTGGGCACGCCTGACATGCGGGTGCCCATTGCTTATGGCTTGAGCTGGCCCGAGCGCATTGTGTCCGGTGCTGGTGCGCTCGATTTCCATTCCCTGGCAGCCATGACGTTCGAGTCCTTGGACGATCACGGACACCCCATGCGGTTTCCAGGTCTCAAGCTGGCATGGGACACTCTGAACGGCACACCGGGCAGTTGCGCCGTGCTGAATGCGGCCAATGAAATCGCTGTAGACGCATTTTTGAAGCACCAAATTCGGTTTGACCAAATACACCACGTCAATGAAGCAACCCTCAATGCGGTGGTCAGTTCTCGTCCTGAAAATCTCGAGGCTTTGCTGGGGCTTGACCGACGAACCAGAGAGGCTGCGCGCACGGTGGTTGCAAGACTGGGTTGATTGATTGTGTCAGCCGCAATCTGCTTGTCATGCCCGCCTTGTCCTGCCCCCCGAGGTGTATTATCTTGGCTTAAGCGCCATGACCCGCATGGACTTTGCTTATGAAAGCAACATAAGCGTTTTGGCACAGCCAAATTGCGGCGATTTGGCCGGTTTTTCACATGGGTTTTTGAGCTGTTTGTGACCATGCCTACATTCAGCGCTTGATCTTTATATGGTTGCTCCATGAATTTTTTTGACATTCGTTCGCGCCTTCAACCTGCTGCTTTGACCGTGGCGATTTCCTTGATGGCCTGCATGCCTGCTTGGGCCGTCGATCCGTTCACTGTCCGAGACATTCGTGTCGAGGGTCTGCAGCGAATTGAAGCAGGAACTGTTTTTGCATCTCTGCCATTGCGTGTCGGAGACCAATACTCAGACGAAAAAGGCGCCGCAGTCATTCGCGCTTTGTTTGCCTTGGGTTTGTTCAAGGATGTGCGTGTTGAAACCCAGGGTGACGTGCTGGTGGTTGTGGTGGAAGAGCGCCCATCTGTGGCGATGGTCGAGTTCATCGGCCTCAAAGAGTTTGACAAAGATGTTCTGCTCAAAGCCTTGAAAGAGGTGGGGTTGGCCGAAGGCCGGCCCTACGACAAGGCTTTGGCTGACAAGGCCGAACAAGAACTCAAGCGTCAGTACATCAGCCGCAGTCTTTACGGCGCTGAAGTGGTGAGCACAGCAACGCCTGTCGATCGCAACCGCGTCAATTTGAGCTTTACCATCACAGAAGGTGGACCGGCAAAGATCAAGCAGATTCAGATTGTGGGAAACAAGGCGTTCTCTGAATCCAATTTGCGTGACCAGTTCAATCTGGACACGGGCGGTTGGATGAGTTGGTACACCAAGTCCGATCGTTATGCCAGAACAAAGCTCAATGCCGATCTTGAGTCACTGCGTTCTTATTATCTGTCTCGGGGCTTTTTGGAGTTCCGCATTGACTCCACCCAAGTGGCCATGTCGCCAGACAAACAGGAAATGGCCATCACCATCAATGTGACCGAAGGGGAACGATTCGTGGTCTCGGGGGTCAAGTTGGAGGGCAACTACCTCGACAAGGACGACGAATTCAAGGCCTTGGTCAAAATCGGCGTTGGCAAACCTTACAACGCGGAGACCGTGGCGGAGACTACAAAGGCGTTCACCGATTATTTCGGCAAGTTTGGTTTTGCTTTCGCCAAGGTGGAAGCCAAGCCTGAAATTGACCGACAAAACAACCGTGTTCAGTTTGTCCTGCAGGCCGAACCTTCACGCCGTGCTTATGTTCGGCGCATTTTGGTGGCAGGCAACAACCGCACCCGCGATGAAGTGATCCGCCGCGAATTTCGCCAGTTTGAGGCCGCTTGGTACGACGGTGACAAAATTCGACTGTCACGCGACAGAGTCGACCGTTTGGGCTTTTTCACGGACGTGAACGTGGAAACCATCGAGATTCCCGGCACACCCGACCAAGTTGATTTGATGTTCACCGTGGCAGAAAAGCCGACAGGCAGTATTTCGCTGGGGGCAGGCTTTTCCTCGGCAGAAAAAGTGACCTTGAGCTTTGGTATTCGCCAGGAAAATGCTTTTGGTTCAGGCAATTACCTGGCCGTTGAAGTCAACACCAGCAAGTACAACCGAAACTTGGTCGTGAGCACCACGGACCCCTACTTCACACAAAACGGCATTTCCAGGACCCTTGATGTTTTTCAGCGAACCACGCGGCCCTATTTAGGTGACATCAATTCCTACAGCCTGGTCAATTCAGGCTTAGGGCTTCGTTTTGGCGTACCGGTGACAGAGACAGACACTGTTTTTGTAGGAGCAAACGCCGAGCAGACCCAAATAAAAACGGGAACGGGTCTGCCTTACCCCTACCTAAAATACGCTAATGATTTCGGTGCCACCAGTACCGCTATACCTTTAACCCTAGGCTGGGCTCGGGACGGGCGAGACAGCGCCTTGGTGCCTTCCAGGGGGACTTATCAAAGGTTAAACGCTGATTTGAGCCTTGCTGGTGACGTGCGTTATTTCCGCAGCAATTACCAATACCAGCAGTATTTCCCGTTAAGTAAAAAATACACGCTGGCTGTGAATGCCGACGTGGGTTGGGGCAAGGGCCTGAGTGGTCAAGAGTTCCCCTTGTTCAAGAACTTTTATGTGGGTGGCTTGGGCAGTGTTCGCGGGTTTGAGCAATCCACTCTTGGGCCATCAGAGCGAACAATTCAAAATGACACCACTTCAGCGTTGGTTTACCTAGGTGGTCCCAAAAAAGTGGTTTTGAACGCAGAGTTCATGATGCCTTTCCCTGGCGCGGGCAACGACAAAACGCTTCGCCTCTACGGTTTTACCGATGTAGGCAGTGCGTTTGCTGAAGAACAAAAACTGTCACTTGCTGAGTTACGTGCGTCTGCCGGCATCGGTCTGAGCTGGATTTCACCCATGGGCCCCCTGCGCTTGTCCTATGCGATGCCCATTCGCAAGCAGACAAACGATAAAATTCAACGACTACAATTCCAAATCGGAACATCCTTCTAATGAAAACGCTTTCCAAGTACTTTATTGCCGCGCTGCTTGTTGGGGCATCCCTTTTGACTTCTGTGGTCCAAGCCCAGGATTTCAAAATTGGCATTGTCAACACAGACCGTATCCTGCGTGACTCCAATGTGGCCAAAGCCGCTCAAGCGAAATTGGAGTCGGAATTCCTGAAGCGGGAGAAAGATTTGAACGATGCCATCAGTGCATTCAAGGTTTCTGCCGAAAAGTTCGAGCGCGACGCGCCCACACTGTCGGAAGCGCAAAGGGTGACCAAGCAAAAACAGTTGATTGAACTTGATCGTGACTTGAAACGACGCCAGCGGGAGTTTCAGGAGGATTTGGGCGCTCGCAAAAATGAAGAAAATCAAATGCTTTTCGAAAAAGCAGGGCGTGCGGTAAAGCAAGTTGCTGAGTCAGAGAAGTACGACCTGATACTTCAGGACGCTGCTTACTTCAACCCCAAGCACGACATCACTGAAAAAGTCATCAAGGCCCTCAATGCCTCGGTGGGTAAATAACAGGCAACAGGCCTGGTTGAAATGGTGTCACTGACGCTTGGCGCTATCGTTGAGGCACTGGGTGGTCGTCTGTTGGGGCCTTCCACTATGCAAGTTTCGGGATTGGCCCCACTGCAAAATGCCCAGCCTGACCAAATCAGTTTTTTAAGCCAAGCCAGATACCAAAGCCAATTGACAGAGAGCCTTGCGGGCTGTGTGATTGTTGACCCTGCCTTTGAGGGGCAAGTTTCGAACCGACTTGCAGCCATCATTACCGAAGACCCTTATTTGTATTTTGCGCGCCTGACCCAACTGTGGAAGCGTGCTCACCACAAAGCAGAAAGTCCGCGAATTCATCCCAGTGCGGTCATCTCCCCTGACGCGCTGATTGCTGCTGATGCCGTGATCGGACCTTTGTGCGTGATTGAGCGTGGCGCTGTAGTGGGTTCCGGAACGGTTCTCAAATCTCGCGTGACTGTGGGTGAGGACTGCAAGATCGGCGCACGCTGTCTCGTGCATTCAGGCGTTGTCATTGGTGCTGACGGGTTCGGATTTGCGCCCCATCAAGGCGAGTGGGAAAAAATTGAACAGTTGGGGGCGGTTCGCATTGGCAACGATGTGGAAATCGGTGCCAACACTTGCATTGACCGGGGTGCATTGGACGACACCGTGATCGATGATGGGGTCAAACTCGACAACCTCATTCAGATCGGGCACAACGTGCATGTGGGTCGTCATACGGCCATGGCAGGTTGCGTTGGGGTTGCCGGCAGTGCCCGAATTGGTGCGCACTGCACCGTGGGCGGCGGTGCGGTGGTGCTGGGCCATTTGCGCTTGGCAGATCACGTGCACATTTCTGCAGCTTCGGTGGTCACACGGTCCATTTTGCAGCCAGGGCAGTACACGGGGATGTTTCCAATCGACAACAACGCAAGTTGGGAAAAAAACGCCGCCAGCCTCAAGCAACTGTCTCGGTTGCGTGAGCGTATCAAAGCCCTAGAGGCCAGCATTCAAAATAACAAGGAACCTCAGCCATGATGGACATTCATAAAATTCTCAAGCAACTCCCGCACCGTTATCCATTTCTGTTGGTCGATCGCGTGCTGGAGATTGAAAAAGGTGCGCGCATCAAAGCCTTGAAGAACGTGACCATCAACGAGCCTTTTTTCGCAGGCCATTTTCCGCACCGACCGGTCATGCCGGGTGTGTTGATGCTGGAAGCCTTGGCGCAGGCTGCTGCCTTGTTGTCTTTTGACACCCTGGATGCAGCGCCAGATGACAACACCATTTATTACTTTGCAGGGATTGATGGTGCACGCTTCAAGCGCCCGGTGGAGCCTGGCGACCAGCTGACCCTTGAGGTGCAACTTGACCGCATGAAAGCGGGCATTTTCAAGTTCAAGGCCCAGGCCCGAGTGGGCTTGGAACTCGCCTGTGAGGCCGAATTGATGTGCACCATGCGAAAGATTGCCTGAGGACTTATGGCCACTATCCATTCCACAGCTCTGGTTGATCCGGCTGCTCAGCTGGATGCGTCCGTGACCGTTGGTCCCTATACCATCATCGGTCCTAACGTGGTCGTTGGTGCAGGCTCCACAGTCGGCTCACACTGCACGATTGAGGGATTTACCACCGTTGGGCAAAACAACCACATCCACAGTTACACCTCGCTGGGTGCTGCGCCACAAGACAAAAAGTATGCGGGTGAGCCGACCCGACTGGTGATTGGCAACGACAACACCATCCGTGAGTTTTGCACCTTCAATGCGGGCACTGTGAATGGTGGTGGCGTGACGCAGGTTGGTGACGACAACCTGTTCATGGCTTATGTTCATTTGGCACATGACTGCCACATCGGAAGCCACACAATTTTTGCCAACAACTCCCAGTTGGCAGGCCATGTCCATGTGGGTGACTGGGTGATCCTGGGCGGCTTTACCGTGGTGCGTCAGTTCTTGCGTCTGGGGGCACACAGCTTCACGGCCATGTGCACCTTGTTGTTTGCCGATCTGCCACCTTATGTGATGTGTCAGGGCCAGCCTGCTGCGGCACGCACTGTGAACGCCGAAGGCTTGCGCCGTCGTGGTTTTTCTCCCATCAGAATTGCCGCAGTGCGTGCCATGCACAAGGTCTTATACCGTGAAAATTTGACGCTTGAAGCTGCTAAAGAACGCATCCTTCAGATCGCCCTAGACAAGCCTGAAGCACAAGGCGATGTGGACATGATGCTCGACTTTCTTGGAGCAGTTTCGCCCAAAGTCGGTATCGTGCGTTCGCGGCGGCGTTCGGTTGATTGATCAATACAAGGGTCAGGAGTCTTTCCCGGCCCGTGCTCGAAAGGAGGGCCCTGTGGCCCTGTTGCGTTGTGCCGTCATTGGCGTTGGTTATTTGGGTAAATTTCATGCCCAAAAGTACGCCAAAATTCCGGAATGTGAGCTCGTTGCTGTGGTGGACAACCGCCAGGAGCAGGCCGATGCCGTTGCCGGCCCTTTGAATTGCGCTGCTTTCACACACTTCAGGGCACTGCTTGGCAAGGTCGATGCGGTCAGCATAGCGGTGCCTACACAAGGCCATTACGATGTGTGCGTCGAGTTTTTGCGAGCGGGCGTGCATGTCCTTGTTGAAAAGCCCATGACCACAACATTGAAACAGGCGGATGAGTTAATCCGTTTGGCCAAAGAAAACCATTGTGTGCTGGCGGTTGGACACTTGGAGCGCTTTAACCCTGCCGCTTTGGCATTGGAGCCGTTGCTGTCTGATCCCCGGTTCATTGACAGTTCACGTCTGGCGCCTTTCAAGCCGCGGGCCACAGATGTGAGTGTGTTGCTCGACTTGATGATTCACGATGTCGACCTGATTTTGTCGTTGGTCGATAGCGACCTTGAAAGTGTGGACTGTTCCGGTGCCCGAGTGCTGACTTCGGACATAGACATTGCCAATGCCCGGATTCGCTTTGCCAACGGCTGCGTAGCCAACGTGACCGCCAGCCGTGTGAGTGCCAAGAGCGAGAGAAAAATGCGTGTGTTTCAAAAGCAGGCGTGCCACTCGCTGGATTTTCAAGCACGTACATTGACTACCTACCGCGGAGCGCCCGACGCGCTGGCCGATGCTGAGTTGGCTATTGATCGGCAAGAGCAATCCTTTGGCGAAGCCGATCCTTTGTTTGCCGAAATAGCTGACTTTGTTGACAGTATTCGCCACAAACGCCCGCCGAAGGTGAGTGGTGAAGCGGGTCGACGTGCGCTGGAAGCCGTGCAGCGCATCACAGAAGCCACCCGTCTGATTTCCTGATTTTTGAATATTTAAAAGGCAAGCCATGCGCATTCCTATGGTCGATCTGGTCGCTCAATACCGTGACCTCCAGCCCACACTTGAACCTGTTTTCTTGAATGCCTTGAGTGCTGCGCAATTCATATTGGGTCCCAACGTCCAGGCGTTTGAACAAGAGGCGTCGACTTATTTGGGTGTGGCCCATGCCATCACGTGCGCCAATGGCACGGATGCCTTGCACCTGGCTTTGCTGGCTGCAGACATCGTGCCTGGTGACGAAGTCATCACCTCACCGTTTACCTTCATCGCCACTGCCGAGGCGATTGCTTATGTGGGGGCCAAAGCGGTGTTTGTGGACATCGATCCTGGCACCTTCAACATCGATGTAGCGCAGGCGCGGCGCGCCATCACTCCGAAAACCAAAGCCTTGTTGCCAGTCCACTTGTTTGGGCAACCCGCCGACCTGGCGCCTTTGATGGATTTGGCCAAAGAGCACAAGCTGCAGCTCGTTGAAGATTGCGCGCAATCGTTTGGCGCCGATATCGGTGGCCGTAAAACCGGCGCGATGGGGGATGTTGCCGCGTTCAGTTTTTTTCCCAGCAAGAACCTGGGCTGCTACGGCGACGGCGGCATGGTGACCACGCAGTCAGATGCGATGGCTGAAAAATTACGCATGTTGCGCAACCATGGCAGCAAAGTTCGCTATTACCACGACATCATTGGTTACAACAGTCGCCTGGACGAGTTGCAGGCGGTGGTGTTGCGGGCCAAGATGCCCCTGATCGACCATTACAACCAAGAGCGTCGCAGGGTTGCCCATCGTTACAACGCTGGCTTGGCGGGGCTGAAGTTGCAGACACCGGTTGAAGATGGCGTGGGCTTGCACGTTTTCCACCAGTACACTTTGTTGACCGATGACCGTGCAGCCGTTCAGCAGGCGCTGACCGAGCAAAAAATTGCCAGTGCTATTTACTATCCCGTGCCCTTGCACTGGCAAAAAGTCTTTGCTTCGATCGCAGCTGGGGCCAGCTTTCCTGTGACCGAATCTGTGACTGAGCGCTGTTTGTCCTTGCCCATTTACCCCGAATTAAGCAACGATGCCGTGGATGAAGTCTGTGGCGTTATTCGACAAGCTTTGAAGGCGTGATGTCTGTGCAAGGCGCGCCGCCACTTCCAGGCGCAGCAATCAAGCAAGACTTGCGTTTGAGCATGGTTGCGGCTGAACGTTCTGGCGATATGCTTGCCGCGTTGTTGTTGCAGGGCATGCGTAAAACCTGGCCTGATCTGAATGCTTCAGGCATTGGCGGGCCGCAGATGGATGCGGCGGGTTTCACGTCGCGCTGGTCTTGTGATGAGTTGTCCGTGCGTGGTTTGGTCGAGGCGCTTTGGCGTTACCGCCACATCAACGGAATTCGTCAAAGCCTGATTCAGGAATTGCTGGCTTCTCCCCCTGATTTGTATGTTGGTGTGGACGCCTCTGACTTTAATTTGCCGGTGGAGCGCTTGCTGCGCAAGCAGGGCGTTCCCACGGTTCAATTGGTGTGCCCATCCATTTGGGCGTGGCGCCCGGAGCGCGTTCAGAAAATTCGCGACAGCGTGGACCATGTCTTGTGCATTTACCCGTTTGAGCCCGCCTTGTTGGCGCAGCATGGCATTGAGGGCACCTTTGTCGGGCATCCTGTGGCCGATGTGATTGCGTTGCAGCCTGACCGCTTGAAAGCACGCCTGGCTCTGGGCCTGCCCGCCGATGTCACCGTGGTGGCCTTGTTGCCGGGCAGCCGACCTTCTGAGGTCAAAGGTCTAGCCCTTGCATTCCTTCAAGCCGCACGTCAAATGCTGACGGTTCGCCCCGGGTTGCAATTTGTCTTGCCCACCCACAGCCCCTTGAAACCCATGATCGAGGCAGCCATCGCACAAGCTGGCATGCATGGCCATGTGCATTTGGTGATGGGGCGTTCCCATGAGGTGCAGGCTGCCTGCGATGTGGCGCTGGTGGCCAGTGGTACCGCGACGCTCGAAACGGCTTTGCACAAGCGCCCCATGGTCATTGCTTACAGAATGCAATGGTTGTCCTGGCAGATCGCCAACCGCAAGCGCTTACTGCCCTGGATTGGTTTGCCCAACATCCTGTGCAATGAAAGCCTGGTCCCCGAATTTTTGCAAGAACAGGTTCAGCCCGAGGCCTTGGCCAAAGCCGTGTTGCAGTGGCTGGACGATCCTGTTGCTGTGGCCAATATTCAGCAGCGCTTTACCGAGTTGCACCTTCAACTGCGTCAGGACATGCCGACGCTGGCGACCCATGCGATCCAGAAAATCCTTGCTGATTGAGCAAAAAACCTTGAATTGGGACACCGCTGGCCTGATGGCCGGGGTTGATGAGGCCGGGCGCGGGCCGCTGGCGGGCCCGGTCGTGGCGGCCGCCGTGATTCTGGACGAGTTGAACCCCATCTCCGGCTTGAACGACTCCAAAAAACTCACAGCCAAGCGCCGGGAGAGCCTGTTTGACGAAATCAGGGCGCGGGCTTTGTGTTTTTCAATCGCAGAGGCCAGTGTGCAGGAAATTGACCAGTTGAACATCTTGCAAGCCACGATGCTGGCCATGAAGCGAGCTGTTGAAACTTTGCGACTTCCGCCCAAAATGGTGCTGATCGATGGCAACCGTCTGCCGATGCTGACCATCCGGGCAGAAGCCATTGTGAAAGGTGATGCGTTGGTGCCGGCTATTTCGGCGGCTTCGATCTTGGCCAAGGTGCACCGTGATCGCTTGTGCCAGGCCATGCACGAGCGGTATCCCTTGTATGGCTTTGATCAACACAAGGGGTATGGCACTGCCCAACATCTGGAAGCATTGCAAATGCATGGACCTGCAGACTGCCACAGGATGACATTTGCCCCGGTGGTCAGGAGCAAGTGATGAACCTGATCACCTCTCGAGAAAACCCGCAAGTCAAGACTTGGCGGCGCCTCGCGCAAGACGGCACCGCCTACCGAAAGGCTTCGCAGTTCTGGCTTGAAGGCGATCACCTTTGCCGTGCCGCCCTCGAGCGAGGTGTTCGTCCGCTACAGATTGTGTTGTGCGCGTCCTTTTTTGAAGAACAAGGGCCGCAGTGGGCAGGTCTGAGTGATCAGTTGTTTGTTTTGCCTGACACCCTGTTTGCCAGCTTGAGTGGCCTGGAGTCGCCTGCCCGAATGGGTTTTGTTGTGGACTGGGCGTCAGAAAAAAACATCTTGCCGGATGCCATGACCGTGGTTTTGGACCGCCTTCAGGATGCAGGCAACGTTGGGGCCATATTGCGTTGTGCTTCGGCTTTTGGTTACCGCCAGGTGCTGGCCATCAAGGGCACTGCGGCTCTGTGGTCCCCGAAGGTTCTCCGGGCTGGTATGGGCGCTCATTTTGCTTTGCACATGGTCGAATCCGCCAGCGAAGCCGATGTGGCTGCCTTGCAGGTTCCCATATTGACCACCAGTTCTCATGAGGGCCCTTTTTTACACGCATTGCTGCAGAGCAACGCTTTAGCGCAAAAATGCGCCTGGGTCTTTGGGCATGAAGGGCAGGGTGTGAGTGACAGTTTGATGGCATTGGCACATCAAAAAGTGCGCATTGCCCAGCCCGGTGGCGAAGAATCACTGAATGTGGCCACTGCGGCAGCCATTTGCCTGCACGCCAGCGCAACCGCCAGCTGTTGAGTCCCTTTTGCTGAAGGGCTGGCTTGATTTGTGGGCAAATCGTCAGGGTTTTCGAGTGGTCCTCAGCTATAATGAGAGGCTTTCCCGCATCAACCAGTACGCCACAGTCCATCCCAGGCCCAATCCTCGAACAAGCAGCCAAAAAGAGATCAAATCTCTTGTGAGTGCTGAGGCGTACCCGAACTATTCCGGAGAACCCAGTGCTTTTGTCTCTTCAGGGAACCTTCCCGCCCGCCATATTGGCGCTTGCAGACGGCACGGTCTTTATCGGTAATTCGATCGGAGCTCCCGGCTCCACAGTCGGCGAAGTGGTGTTCAACACCTCGATCACCGGCTATCAGGAAATCCTCACCGACCCCAGCTATTGCCAGCAGATCGTCACCCTGACGTACCCGCATATCGGCAACTACGGGATCAGTGTGGAAGACATCGAAGCTGACAAAGTCCATGCCGCTGGTTTGATCATCAAGGATTTGCCTTTGATCGCGAGCAATTTCCGCTCCAGCCAAACACTTTCCTCTTATTTGGCAGACAGCGGTACAGTGGCCATTGCCAATATCGACACTCGCCAACTGACTCGGATCCTTCGCACCAAGGGGGCTCAAAATGGGGCCATCGTGGGCTTGGCCCAAGGACAGCAGATCACTCAGGCCTTGATTGATCAGGCGATCGCCGCAGCCAGGGTCACCCCCAGCATGGCGGGTCTGGATCTGGCACAAAAAGTCACAGTTGATCAGCCTTACGAGTGGACGCAAACCGAGTGGACATTGGGTGCAGGCTACGGCACCCAGGCATCGCCCAGATTCCATGTAGTGGCTTATGACTTTGGCGTCAAGAAAAACATCTTGCGCATGCTGGCCGAACGAGGCTGCAAAGTCACGGTGGTGCCTGCCAAGACCCATTCAGCAGACGTGCTCAAGCACAAACCTGATGGCATCTTTTTGTCCAACGGCCCTGGCGATCCACAGCCTTGCGATTACGCCATCGCTGCTGCAGCGGAACTGATTGAAACCGGCATTCCCACATTCGGCATTTGTCTGGGTCACCAGATCATGGCCTTAGCCAGTGGTGCCAAAACCTTCAAGATGAAGTTTGGGCACCACGGCGCCAACCATCCAGTCAAGGATGTTGACACTGGCCGTGTTTCAATCACCAGCCAGAACCACGGTTTTGCAGTGGACGAAAAATCATTGCCCACCAACTTGCGTGCTACCCACGTATCCTTGTTTGACGGCACTTTGCAAGGATTGGCCCGCACTGACAAGCCTGCCTTTTGCTTTCAGGGACACCCTGAAGCTTCGCCAGGCCCCCATGACATTGCTTACCTTTTTGACCGCTTCATCCATTTGATGGAGGCGAAATAATATGCCCAAGCGCACCGACCTCAAAAGCATCCTCATCATTGGAGCTGGACCGATCATCATTGGTCAGGCTTGCGAATTTGACTACTCCGGCGTCCAGGCTTGCAAAGCTTTGCGCGAAGAGGGGTACAAGGTCATCCTGATCAACAGCAACCCCGCCACGATCATGACCGACCCGGCCACTGCCGATGTGACTTACATCGAGCCCATCACCTGGCAAACAGTTGAAAAAATCATTGCCAAAGAGCGGCCTGATGCGATCTTGCCCACCATGGGTGGGCAGACTGCGCTCAACTGTGCACTGGACTTGTGGCACAACGGCGTGCTTGAGAAGTACAAAGTTGAGCTGATCGGCGCCACGCCCGAAGCCATTGACAAAGCCGAAGACCGTCTGAAGTTCAAGGACGCCATGACCAAGATCGGTCTGGGCTCTGCGCGCTCGGGCATCGCTCACAGTCTTGAAGAAGCCTGGGAAGTGCAAAAGACCCTGGGCTTTCCCACGGTCATTCGCCCCAGTTTCACCTTGGGTGGCACAGGCGGTGGCATTGCCTACAACCCCGAAGAGTTCGAAGTCATTTGCAAGCGTGGGCTGGAGGCTTCGCCGACCACCGAATTGTTGATTGAAGAGTCGCTTTTGGGTTGGAAAGAGTACGAGATGGAAGTGGTTCGCGACAAGGCGGACAACTGCATCATCATCTGCTCGATCGAAAACCTCGACCCCATGGGGGTCCATACCGGTGACTCGATTACTGTGGCGCCTGCACAAACGCTGACCGACAAGGAATACCAGATCATGCGCAATGCCTCTTTGGCAGTTTTGCGCGAAATCGGCGTGGACACGGGGGGATCCAACGTCCAGTTTTCTATCAACCCGCAAGATGGTCGCATGGTGGTCATCGAGATGAATCCCCGCGTGTCGCGTTCATCGGCGTTGGCTTCCAAAGCCACGGGTTTCCCGATCGCCAAAGTGGCCGCCAAACTGGCTGTGGGCTACACCCTTGATGAACTGCGCAACGACATCACAGGTGGCGCCACCCCTGCGAGCTTTGAGCCCAGCATTGACTATGTGGTCACCAAGATACCTCGTTTCGCGTTCGAAAAATTTCCTACCGCTGACAGCCGATTGACCACCCAGATGAAATCGGTGGGCGAGGTCATGGCCATCGGGCGCACTTTTCAGGAGTCTTTTCAGAAAGCCCTGCGCGGGCTGGAAGTCGGCGTGGACGGCATGAACGAGAAAACCCAAGACCGCGAAGTGCTCGAAAAAGAACTTGGTGAGCCCGGTCCCGAGCGCATTTGGTATGTCGGCGATGCGTTTGCCATGGGCCTGAGTGTGGACGAGGTGTTTGCCTTGACCAAGATCGACCCGTGGTTTTTGGTGCAGATTGAAGAAATCGTCAAGATAGAACTGGAACTTGAAACCACCAATCTGGAAGCCATCACGGCTGAAGAATTGCGTGCGCTTAAAAAGAAAGGTTTTTCTGACCGCCGTTTGGCCAAGTTGCTCAAAACGACCGAACATGTTGTGCGGGCCCGCCGCCACGCCTTGAAGATTCGCCCCGTCTACAAACGCGTGGATACCTGTGCGGCCGAATTCTCGACCGATACCGCCTATATGTATTCGTGCTACGAGGGAAATGGCGACGGTGAGTGCGAAGCTGAGCCTACCCAGAACAAAAAAATCATGGTACTTGGTGGGGGGCCTAACCGAATCGGTCAAGGCATCGAGTTCGATTATTGTTGTGTTCATGCAGCATTGGCCATGCGCGAGGATGGCTACGAAACCATCATGGTCAATTGCAACCCTGAAACCGTGTCGACCGATTACGACACCTCGGACCGCTTGTACTTTGAGCCAGTGACGCTTGAGGATGTACTCGAGATTGTTGACAAAGAAAAACCAACCGGTGTGATTGTTCAATACGGGGGGCAAACGCCTTTGAAGCTGGCACTGGATCTGGAAGCTGCGGGTGTACCCATCATCGGGACCAGCCCTGACATGATTGACGCGGCAGAAGATCGCGAGCGTTTTCAAAAGCTGTTGCAAGAGCTGGGTTTGCGTCAGCCGCCCAACGCCACCGCCCGGACAGAGCCGGAAGCGCTGGAAAAAGCCGCTGCACTGGGCTACCCACTGGTTGTGCGTCCCAGCTATGTGTTGGGTGGTCGTGCCATGGAAATTGTGCATGAGCAGCGCGATCTTGAGCGTTACACGCGCGAAGCGGTCAAGGTTTCGCACGATTCACCTGTTTTGCTGGACCGATTTCTGAACGATGCCATCGAGTGCGATGTGGATTGCCTGCGCGATCCAGAAGGCAAGACCTTTATCGGTGGCGTGATGGAGCACATCGAACAAGCCGGCGTGCACAGCGGCGACTCGGCTTGCTCGCTGCCCCCTTACTCCCTGTCATCCGAAACCGTGAACGAGCTTAAACGTCAATCGGCAGCGATGGCAGCCGCTTTGAACGTGGTCGGCTTGATGAACGTGCAGTTCGCCATTCAGCACATCGATGGCAAAGATGTCATCTACGTGCTGGAAGTTAACCCCCGCGCATCTCGCACTGTGCCTTATGTTTCCAAGGCCACGGGCATGCCCTTGGCCAAGATTGCTGCCCGTTGCATGGCGGGCCAGTCGTTGGCATCGCAAGGCGTCACCAAGGAAGTCACGCCCCCGTACTTCAGTGTGAAAGAAGCGGTATTCCCCTTTGTCAAGTTCCCAGGTGTGGACACCATCCTTGGCCCCGAGATGAAATCTACAGGCGAAGTCATGGGGGTCGGCAAAACCTTTGGCGAAGCCTTTGTGAAGAGCCAATTGGGAGCAGGCACCAAACTGCCGCGCCCGACAAAGGCAGATGGAACACCATCGGGCAAGGTTTTCATTTCGGTGAAGAACACCGACAAGGCCCGTGCGATTGAAGCGGCTCGACAGTTGGTGGCGCAAGGCTTCGAATTGATCGCAACCAAAGGCACGGCTGCAGCCATCCAGGCTGCAGGAGTGGGCTGTGCTACCGTGAACAAGGTGACCGAAGGTCGCCCCCATATTGTGGACATGATTAAAAACAATGAAGTGGTGTTGGTGATCAATACGGTCGAAGAGCGTCGAAATGCGATCGCCGATTCGCGTCACATACGCACTTCAGCGCTGCTCAATCGGGTCACGACATTCACCACCATTGCAGGCGCAGAAGCGGCCGTAGAGGGCATGAAGTACATGGATCAGCTGGACGTTATTTCGCTTCAGGAAATGCACGCCCAGTTGGCCGCGTGAACCCGATGCCTTGCACTTTGTTGCAAGGCATAATGTTGTGAATGACCGCCGAGTTTCAACACTCGGCGGTTTGCTTTTTGGAGAACTGAACATGTCGACAATCCCGATTACAAAACGCGGGGCTGAAAAGCTCAAGGACGAGTTGCACCGACTCAAAACCGTGGACCGCCCCGGCGTGATTCAAGCCATTGCTGAAGCCCGAGCCCAGGGCGACCTGAGCGAGAACGCTGAATACGATGCGGCCAAAGACCGGCAAGGCTTCGTCGAAGGCCGCATTCAGGAAATTGAAGGCAAGCTGTCGGCTGCGCAAATCATCGATCCCGTCTCTGTGGACGCAGGCGGTCGCGTGGTGTTTGGAACAACCGTGGCACTCGAAGACGAGAGTACGGGTGAGGTGGTCAATTACCAGATCGTGGGGGAGGACGAAGCCGATTTGAAGCTGGGGTTGATCAACATCAGCAGTCCGATTGCGCGCGCGTTGATTGGCAAGGAAGAGGGCGACGTGGCCGAAGTGCAGGCACCGGGTGGCTTACGCCGCTACGAAATCGTAGGTGTTTCGTATATTTGATTGACGGTCGAGACCGATGAGCAATCGGCCTTATTGGCTTCCAAAGAGGCCGCCAAGGCTTGTTTCTGGGTTTAGTCCAGGCGACCTTTTTTGATTGATTTTTGTTTTGGCTTGGCCCGCTTGATTTGTCCTCCCGCAGCCAGGCGCTGGTTGCCCAGGACGCGAACTGTTTTGACCTCTGGGCGTTGACCGCCACGCGAGCTGTATTTCAGGATCTTGAAGTCGCGTGGGCCTGCTTTGCGGTCTTCGTCGGCTTCCTTGATTTTTTCGGGCTGAGGGCGCCAAAGAATTAGCAATTTACCAATGTGCTGGATTGGAGCCGCACTGAGCTGGTCACTGAGTTGGGTAAACATGGCCTCGCGTGCGGCACGATCATCGCCCAGAACGCGGATCTTGATCAGGCCGTGTGCATTCAAGGCCGCTTCGGTTTCCTTGATGACAGCAGGGGTCAGGCCATCGCCACCGATCATGACAACCGGGTCGAGGTGATGGGCATCGGCGCGAAAAACTTTGCGCTCGGCAGGTGTAAGTTGTATTTGGGACATCCCCGTATTATCCCCGCAAGGACGCATAAGAATGAAAGTCAAAACCAAAAGTAAAAAGGTCAACAAAGCCTGGTTGAACGACCATGTCAATGACACCTACGTGAAATTAGCTCTGAGAGAGGGATACCGTGCTCGGGCAGCCTACAAGCTGAAAGAAATTGACGAAACCCTTGGCTTGATCCGTCCAGGAGATCTGGTGGTCGATCTGGGTTCAAGCCCGGGCGCCTGGAGCCAGTACCTGCGCAGGAGGTTGTCACCGGACGGGGCGGCTGTGGGGGGGCTGAATGGCACCATCATTGCCTTGGATCTTTTGCCCATGGCCGCGGTGGAGGGTGTTCAATTTATCCAAGGGGATTTTCGCGAAAACGAGGTCTCGGCCATTTTGGAGTCCGCATTGCAGGGCCGCCAAGTGGATGTGGTCGTGTCTGACATGGCCCCCAATTTGTCGGGCATCGAGTCGTCGGATGCGGCGCGCATCACACATTTGATTGAGTTAGCGGTGGAATTTGCCCAAAATCACATGAAACCGCAAGGGGCCTTGGTGGTCAAAGTCTTCCATGGCAGCGGCTACAGTCAGATCGTGAAGATGTTCAAGGAAACGTTCAAAGTGGTCAAGCCGATCAAGCCCAAGGCTTCTCGGGACAAGTCTTCGGAGACTTTTTTGGTGGGCATGGGTCTGATCAACCCCATTTGAGTGGGTAATTCCTCGGTTTCCGAGGGCTAAAACAACATCTTTAGCGCTTGCCGGCATGTGGCAGGCCTAGAATAACAACAGTAATTTTTTTCGATTGGAGACTCTCTTGAATAACCCTTGGTTTTCCAAAATTGCCGTTTGGATGGTGATTGCCATGGTGCTGTTCACCTTGTTCAAACAGTTTGACAACCGTGGTGTCGCAGGTGCGAATGCTGTTGGCTATTCAGACTTTCTGGAAGAGGTTCGCAGCAACCGGATCAAGAGCGCCACCATTTCCGAGAGCCCTGGTGGCACCGAGATTATCGCCATCACAAACGATGACCGACGCATCAAGACAACGGCCACTTATCTTGACCGTGGCTTGGTGGGCGATTTGATCAGCAGCGGCGTCAAGTTCGATGTCAAGCCTCGCGAGGAGGGCTCCTTGCTCATGACATTGCTGGTCAGCTGGGGGCCCATGCTGCTGTTGATCGGTGTCTGGGTTTATTTCATGCGGCAGATGCAAGGTGGTGGCAAAGGCGGTGCGTTCAGCTTTGGCAAGTCCAAGGCACGCATGATGGACGAAAACAACAACAACACCACTTTTGCTGATGTTGCAGGTTGTGATGAAGCCAAAGAAGAAGTTAAAGAGGTGGTTGACTTCCTTAAAGATCCCCAACGTTTCCAAAAATTGGGTGGCCGTATTCCCCGCGGTTTGCTTTTGGTGGGTCCTCCTGGCACCGGTAAAACTCTGCTTGCCAAAGGCATCGCGGGTGAAGCGAAAGTGCCGTTTTTCAGCATCTCCGGATCAGATTTTGTCGAGATGTTCGTGGGCGTGGGTGCTTCCCGTGTTCGCGACATGTTCGAGAACGCCAAAAAGAACGCGCCTTGCATCATTTTCATTGACGAAATTGACGCGGTCGGTCGCCAGCGTGGCGCAGGCCTGGGTGGCGGCAACGACGAGCGCGAACAGACCCTCAACCAGATGCTGGTCGAGATGGATGGTTTCGAAACCAACCTGGGTGTGATCGTGGTTGCTGCGACCAACCGTCCGGACATTTTGGATGCGGCTTTGTTGCGCCCAGGCCGTTTTGACCGCCAGGTCTACGTGACCCTGCCGGACATTCGTGGGCGTGAGCAAATTTTGAACGTGCACATGCGCAAAGTGCCGATCGGCCAGGACGTGAAGGCCGAGGTGATTGCCCGGGGTACACCAGGCATGAGTGGTGCTGATCTTGCTAATTTGTGCAACGAAGCGGCATTGATGGCAGCGCGTCGCAACGCCCGCGTGGTGGAGATGGTCGACTTTGAAAAAGCCAAAGACAAAATCCTGATGGGCCCAGAGCGTAAAAGCATGGTCATGCCCGAAGAAGAGCGTCGCAACACGGCCTATCACGAGGCTGGGCATGCCTTGATCGGCAAGCTTTTGCCCAAGTGCGACCCGATTCACAAGGTGACAATCATTCCACGTGGCCGCGCCTTGGGTGTCACCATGAGCCTGCCTGAAAAAGACCGCTACAGCTACGACAAGGAATTCATGCTGAACCAGATCAGCATGCTGTTCGGCGGTCGCATTGCAGAAGAAGTGTTCATGCACCAGATGACCACGGGTGCCAGCAACGACTTTGAGCGCGCCACGACCATTGCCCGAGACATGGTCATGCGTTACGGAATGACCGATGCTTTGGGCCCCATGGTCTATGCTGAAAATGAGGGTGAAGTGTTTCTGGGTCGCTCAGTCACCAAGACCACCAACATGAGCGAGTCCACCATGCAGAAGGTGGATATGGAAGTGCGCCGAATCATTGATGAGCAATACAATGTTGCGCGTCGTCTGATTGAAGAGCACAGCGCCCAGATGCATGGCATGGCCAAAGCATTGCTGGAATGGGAAACCATCGACAAAGACCAGATCGATGACATCATGGCTGGGCGTGATCCCCTGCCACCCAAAGATTGGACACCCCGAACACCCCCCTCTGGAGGTGGCAGTAGCGGTGGTGGTTCAACTGTGGTTCAGCCAGAGCCGGCAACCACGGCTGCTTGATTTAGCAGTAGCAGCGCAACAGAAGCGGAGCCTTAGGGCTCCGTTTTTCATGGAGTAACCCATATGGCATGCCAACAAACAGAACTGAATGTCGCAAAGCGCTGGCAGACTGCGCGATTTGACTTGGACCTTTCTCGCCCCTGGGTCATGGGCATTGTGAACATCACGCCCGATTCTTTTTCGGATGGTGGCCAGCAAGCGCTGACGGCCCAAGCCTTGCGCCATGCAGAAAAATTGCTGGACAACGGTGCTCAAATTCTGGACATTGGTGGCGAGTCTACGCGCCCAGGGGCAACTGCTGTGCCGTTGTCTCAGGAGTTGGCTCGACTTATGCCATTTGTTCGTGAAGCTGTTCGTTGGCATGTGCCGATTTCTGTAGACACATACAAACCTGAGGTGATGCAGGCCGTGCTGGATTGCGGTGTGGACATCATCAACGATATTTGGGCCTTGCGGCAACCGGGTGCAGAGCGTGTGATTGCGGCCCATCCGGGGTGTGGCGTCTGTTTGATGCACATGCACCGTGATCCCCAAACCATGCAAACGGAGACCATGGCCGGCGATGTGCTCGCAGTGGTGGAGACATTTTTGCAAGATCGCGTCCGTGTGCTTTTAGCGCAAGGGATCGCTGCGCAAAGATTGGTGCTTGACCCAGGCATTGGTTTTGGCAAAACAGTGGCCCAGAACTTTCAATTATTGGCCAGGCAGGCTGAGTTGTTGGGTTTGGGGTACCCCATTCTGGCGGGTTGGTCGCGCAAATCGGCTTTGGGCGCGGTGTTGTCCAAAGAGGGGCAGGTGCCAGAACCTGCCCAGCGACAGTCGGCCAGTGTGGCAGCAGCCTTGTTGGCTGTGGAGCGGGGTGCCTCTGTGGTCAGGGTGCACGATGTCAAGGAGACGGTGGATGCTCTTAAAGTCTGGCAAGCCATTCAATAACTTAGGTGCGCTGATGCGCTAAATCCCTGCTTGTTGTCAGGATCAGTGGTTGCCCGGGCAGCTAAAATTCCAGAACTTATTACAAAAATCAGGACTGTTTTCATGGCGCGTCAATATTTCGGCACAGACGGTATCCGCGGCACAGTGGGGCAAAGCCCCATCACGCCGGATTTCATTTTGCGGTTGGCGCATGCTGTGGGCCGTGTCTTGAAGTCTCAAGAGGCGCACCCGACCGTGCTGATCGGCAAAGACACCCGTATTTCCGGCTACATGCTCGAAAGTGCACTCGAGTCAGGGTTCAATTCAGCAGGGGTTGATGTGGTTTTGCTGGGTCCTGTACCCACCCCCGCTGTTGCTTATCTGACCCGTGCGCAGCGTGCTTCTTTGGGTGTTGTGATCAGCGCAAGCCACAACCCCTTTGCTGACAACGGCATCAAGTTTTTCAGTGCACAAGGCAAAAAACTATCGGATGCCTGGGAAGAGACGGTTGAGGCCATGCTTCTGGAGGACCCGGCCTGGGTGGATTCAGCCGCTCTGGGAAAAACCCGTCGCCTCAACGACGCTGCGGGGCGTTACATCGAATTTTGTAAGAGCACCTTTTCGAACGATTTGACACTCAAAGGATTGAAGGTCGTGGTAGATGCGGCCCATGGTGCGGCCTACCAAATTGCCCCCAAAGTGTTTCACGAACTGGGCGCCGAGGTGATCGCGATCGGTTGTTCGCCCGACGGACTGAACATCAACAAGGCTGTGGGGGCCACGCACCCCGAGGCCTTGGTGCAGGCTGTCAAGGACCATGGTGCCCATTACGGCATTGCTCTGGATGGTGATGCCGATCGGTTGCAATTTGTGGATGCCACTGGCCGCCTTTTCAACGGCGATGAGCTGTTGTATCTGATGGTCGCTGACCGACTGGCCCGTGATGAAGCCGTGCCGGGGGTCGTGGGCACCTTGATGACCAACTTGGCTGTCGAATTGGCATTCAAGCGACGCGGTGTTCAATTTGTGCGAGCGAAAGTGGGTGACCGTTATGTGCTGGAAGTCTTGCACGACAAAGGCTGGCTGCTGGGTGGTGAAGGCTCTGGCCATTTGTTAGCCCTTGACAAGCACACCACGGGAGACGGTTTGGTGAGTGCTTTGCAGGTGCTGCAAGCCTGCGTGGGCAGTGGTCAGACAATGGCGCAACTGCTCGAGGACATCACACTGTTTCCGCAAACCTTGATCAATGTGCGTTTGGCGCCAGGCTTTGATTGGGAAGGCCATGAAGCTTTATGGGATGCCAAGCGGGCTGCGGAGTCTGAGTTGGGCGATTCTGGGCGTGTTTTGATTCGCGCCAGTGGCACCGAGCCTTTAGTTCGTGTGATGGTGGAGGCACGCGTTGCCTTGCAGGCTCGCAAGTGCGCCGAACGGATCGCTGCAACACTCGCGTGAATCCACCGCCTTGTCGTTGCAATGGCGGTAAGCCAGAGGCTCAATAAATCAACCGGTCGGGCTTGATTTCTTGCAAGATGGTTGTCGCAATTTCTTCGATCGATTTGGTAGTGGTGGACAGCCAGCGGATGCCAGACCGGCGCATCATGGCTTCTGCCTCAGAGACTTCCATGCGGCAATTTTCCAGACTGGCGTAACGTGAGTTGGGCCGACGTTCGGCGCGAATTTCAGCCAGCCGATCGGGATGAATGCTCAAGCCGAAGATTTTTTTACGGTGTGGCACCAAGGCTGGTGGCAGTTGCTTGCGGTCAAAGTCTTCGGGGATCAAGGGGTAGTTGGCAGCTTTCAGCCCATGCTGCATGGCCAAATATAGGCTGGTTGGTGTCTTTCCGCTTCGACTCACACCGACCAAAATCACCTCGGCAGAGTCAAGATCGCGGTTGGATTGCCCATCGTCATGGGCCAAAGAGAAGTTGATGGCCTCAATGCGGTCGTGGTATTCCTTGCTTTTGCTCACATCCGAAAAACGACCCACCCGGTGATGTGACTTGATGCCCAACTCGTTTTCCAGCGGATTCACGAAGGTGCCAAACATGTCCAGCAGCATGCCTTGGCAATGCGCTTGTAAGACTTTGAGCACATCCATGTTCACCAAGGTGGTGAATACGATCGGCTTGTTGCCTTCGGTGTCAGCGGTGTGGTTGATCTGCCGCACCGCCTGGTGGGCTTTGTCGATGGTGTCTGTAAAGGGCAGACGCACATGCCTGGTTTTCATGTCGAACTGGGCCAGGATGGCGTTGCCGAAAGTCTCGGCAGTGATGCCAGTGCCATCGGAAACGAAAAAGACAGTGCGTTTTGACATGGGCTTGAAAAAATTAAATGACGGGGTGCCGAGCCCCCTAAAATGATCTGATTATCCATGGCACCCCGGACGGCGGTTCACACCAAGAACAACAAAACCCCGTCCTGCCTCATGGAGCCTGGTTTTAACTTTGGAGCTTTTAATGCCTGATCTTTTCAGTGAGACCGCCCTGGTCGTCCCGTTTGAGCATTTGCGCATGACCGATGTGGAGTCGGTCGGTGGCAAAAACGCCAGTTTGGGGGAGATGATTTCCCAGTTGCCTTCCGGAGTGCGTGTGCCGACAGGTTTTGCCACGACCGCCCATGCTTTTCGGCAGTTTCTGGCCTTCGGTGGCTTGACCGAGCGCATCAACACCCGACTGGATGCCCTGGACACCGAGGACGTCCGTGCCTTGGCCGCAGCAGGTGCAGAAATTCGTGCCATGGTCGTGGACCAACCTTTTCCGGCCGATCTTGAAAAAGCCATTCGCGAAGAGTTTGTTCGCATGCAAGGCAGTAACCTCGATGCTTCATTCGCTGTGCGCTCTTCCGCCACAGCCGAAGATCTGCCTGATGCCTCGTTCGCTGGGCAGCAAGAGAGCTTTTTGAACGTGGTGGGCATCGAAGATGTGCTGCACAAGATGAAAGAAGTCTTCGCATCCCTTTACAACGACCGGGCTATCAGTTATCGGGTGCACAAGGGTTTTGCCCATGCCGATGTGGCCTTGTCAGCGGGTGTTCAGCGCATGGTTCGCTCTGATTTGGGTGCGGCAGGCGTGATGTTCACCATTGATACCGAGTCGGGTTTTGAAGACGTGGTGTTCATCACTTCAAGCTACGGTTTGGGTGAGACAGTGGTGCAGGGCGCGGTCAATCCCGATGAGTTTTATGTTCACAAGCCCATGCTGGCTGCCGGCAAGCGCTGCGTCATCCGGCGTAACCTGGGCTCCAAGCTGATCGAAATGGTATTTGCCACCCCAGAAGAGAAAGCCGCTTCTGGCAAGCTGGTCAAAACCACCGATGTGCCTGCTGAATTGCGAAACCGCTATAGCCTGACAGATGATGAAGTCGAGCAGCTGGCCCGATATGCGGTGATCATTGAGCGGCATTACGGCCGCCCGATGGACATCGAGTGGGGAAAAGACGGCACGGATGGTTTGCTTTACATCCTGCAAGCCCGCCCGGAAACCGTCAAAAGTCAGGCCAAAGGCACCCCCGAACTGCGATACAAGCTCAAAGGCAAAAGCGTGATCCTGGCTGAGGGGCGGGCGATTGGTCAGAAGATTGGCACAGGCCCGGTCCGTCTTGTTCACAACATCAGCGAAATGGACCAGGTGCAGCCTGGGGACGTGCTGGTGACAGACATGACCGACCCGAACTGGGAGCCTGTGATGAAGCGGGCTAGCGCCATCGTCACCAACCGTGGCGGGCGTACCTGTCACGCCGCCATCATTGCCCGCGAGTTGGGCATTCCAGCGGTCGTGGGCTGCGGTAACGCCACGGAAGCGTTGCATGAAGGCACTCTTGTGACTGTCAGCTGCGCTGAAGGTGATACCGGCCATATTTATGACGGCTTGCTCGAAACCGAAATCAGTGAGATCCAGCGTGGCGTGTTGCCCGAGATCAAAACCAAAATCATGATGAACGTGGGCAACCCCCAGTTGGCTTTTGATTTTGCCCAGCTGCCCAACGCGGGTGTCGGACTGGCGCGTCTGGAGTTCATCATCAACAACAACATTGGCGTGCACCCCAAAGCCATCCTAGACTACCCAGCAATCGACGCCGACCTGAAAAAGGCTGTGGAATCTGTGGCCCGTGGCCATGCATCTCCGCGTGCGTTTTATGTGGACAAGGTGGCTGAAGGGGTTGCGAGCATCGCTGCGGCATTCTGGCCAAAGCCCGTGATCGTGCGTCTTTCCGATTTCAAGAGCAACGAATACCGCAAGCTGATTGGTGGAAGCCGATACGAGCCGGAAGAAGAAAACCCGATGCTGGGCTTTCGGGGTGCAGCGCGTTACATCAGCGAAGACTTTGGCGAAGCTTTTGCCATGGAATGCGAAGCAATCAAGCGTGTGCGCGGCGAGATGGGCCTGACCAATGTGCAGATCATGGTGCCCTTTGTTCGCACGCTGGGGCAGGCCGAAAAGGTGACCCGTTTGCTGGCCACCCAGGGTTTGCGACGTGGCGAAGACGACCTGAAGCTCATCATGATGTGCGAAGTGCCCAGCAACGCCATTCTGGCCAAGCAGTTCCTGGCGTTTTTTGATGGTTTTTCGATCGGATCGAACGATCTGACGCAATTGACCTTGGGCCTTGACCGTGACTCAGGCATGCCCCTGCTGGCGATGGACTTTGATGAGCGCGATCCAGCCGTGACGGCGCTTATTTCGCAAGCGATCGAGGCTTGTTTGTCACAAGGCAAATACATCGGTATTTGCGGCCAGGGCCCCAGTGACCATCCGGACTTCGCTCGTTGGTTGATGGACCAGGGGATCAGCTCCATTTCGCTCAACCCGGACACGGTGATCGAAACCTGGACCCAACTGGGCCGCTGATTTTTTGAGCACGGATCTTTGTTGTCTCAAAGTATGGCATCCATTCAAACTGCGGCATACCATCGGCGGCTTCATCGCAATGTACTGATTTACATTGCCATCCTTGTCAGCTTGGTTGGCGCCATGGCCTTGGCAGAGCGATGGGGCTTGTCACGCAACTTGATTGGCCCCATCTTTTTATTCAGCACGGTGATGATTTATGCCTTGATTGGCATTTCGAGCCGGACCTCTGACGAGGACGAGTATTACGTCGCCGGGCGGCGCATTCCAGCCATGTACAACGGCATGGCCACTGCGGCAGATTGGATGAGTGCAGCCTCATTCATCAGCTTGTCCGGTGCACTTTATTTGCAGGGGTTTTCTGGCAGTGGTCAGCAGCCCGGTGGCTTGGCTTACGTGATGGGGTGGACAGGTGGGTTTTGTTTGGTCGCATTGTTGATCGCCCCCCATTTGCGAGCCATGAAGCTCTACACCTTGCCAGACTACTTTGACCGCCGCTATGGCGGACGCTGGCCTCGCATCATCGCGGCCCTGGCATCGGTGTTGTGCTCGTTCACATACGTGGTTGCCCAGATCTATGGCATCGGGCTGATCGCATCCCGTTTGACGGGCGTTCAGTTTGAAATCGGCATTTTGCTCGGATTGGGCGGCGTTTTGCTGTGCTCCTTTCTGGGAGGTATGCGTGCCATCACCTGGACCCAGGTGGCCCAATACATCATGTTGTTGATGGCCTTCATGATTCCCGTTTCCTGGCTGGCTTACAAGCAACTGGGAACACCCCTGGCACCTTTGGTCTATGGGCAGCAACTGGCCCAAATTGAAGCGATTGAAAAAAAACTGGTCAACGACCCTGCTGAAATCGAGGTGCGTCAAGAGTTCGCGCGTCGGGCAAAAGTGTTTGAGTCGCGTTTGGAGAATGTCGAACAGTCAATGATCGAATTGCGCCAAGAGTTGGAGGGAAAAATTCGCACGCTCAAGGCGCAATCTGCCGATTACGCAGCCATTGCGCAAGCCCGGCGTGAGCTGTTGTCGGTGCCGCGCGATGCGGCTTCAGCGCGTGAGCAGTGGACTCGCGCCATGCATGAAAACCGTGAGCGTGCCAAACCTTTGGGGGGCATGCCCCCCCACGCCCAAGCCTTCGCGGGGCAGCCGGATGGCAGTCCCGAAGAGGTCAAGTTGTTTGGTGAATCCCGCCTCAATTTTTTGGCTTTGGTGTTTTGCCTCATGATCGGAACAGCGGGCATGCCGCATTTGTTGACACGCTTTTACACCCTGCCTTCGGTGGCCGAAACGCGCAGTTCTGTGGCGTGGTCCTTGTTCTTCATTGGTTTGCTGTACTTGAGCGTCCCCGCTGTGGCTGTATTGGTCAAGTTTGAGGTGTTGAACAGCCTCGTGGGAAGCAGTTTTGAGGATTTGCCCAGCTGGATGGCCCAATGGGCGCGTCTTGATTCTGCTTTGCTGGAATTTTCTGATGTCAATGGTGACCGGGTTTTGCAATTGGGTGAATTGAAGCTGGGGGCTGACATGATCATGCTGGCCACGCCAGAACTTGGTGGAATGCCTTTCGTGGTCTCAGGCTTGGTTGCCGCAGGGGGTTTGGCCGCTGCTTTGTCGACAGCAGACGGCTTGCTGCTGACCATCAGCAACGCTTTGGTGCACGACATCGGGCCAGGGCGAGAGCACAAACCCAAATCGTCTGAAGGGCGGGTCATTTTGTCCAAATTTGCTTTGCTGACCGTGGCCATGCTGGCCGCTGTCGTGGCTGCTTTCAAGCCAGCAGAGATCCTGGCGCTTGTATCAACCTCCTTTTCATTGGCCGCTGCTGCATTTTTCCCTGGCATGGTTTTGGGCATGCTGTGGCCCAAGGTCCACCGACTTGCAGTTGTTGCCGGCATGCTGACGGGCTTGGGTGTCACCCTTTATTACATGCTCATCAATGCCCCCGGTTTTCGCCAAATATGGGGGCTGGACCCAATTGGCGGCCTATGGTTAGGTATCCAGCCATTGTCTGCAGGTGTTTTCGGTGTGCCCGCAGGCCTTTTGGTGATGGTTTTACTCACTTTACTTGTGCCCACGCGTTGGATTGGCCCCCGTAAAGAGGTCGTGGCCTCAGAGCCTGGCTATCCCGGCCTCTGAATTAAAGCTATAATTCGAGGCTTCGCCTTGCCGCACCCCAACAGACGCTGGGGGCGGCTTTTCCAACCTTTTAGGTTAACCGCAAGGAGTCTCAATGCGTCATTACGAAATCATTTTGCTGATCCATCCCGATCAGTCCGAACAAGTTCCGGCCATGCTGGAGCGATACAAAGGCATGATCACTGCCGGCGGTGGCAACATCCACCGTGTTGAAGACTGGGGCCGCCGTCAGTTGGCATACCAGATCAACAAACTGGGCAAAGCCCACTACCTGTGCGTCAATATTGAAGCCGATCAAGCCGTCATGGCTGAACTGGAGCATGCCTTCAAGTTCAACGATGCCGTTTTGCGTCACCTGACTGTGCTCAAGAAGAAAGCAGACGCCGGTCCTTCTTCCATGATGAAGACGGTCGAGCGCGAAGAAGCCCGTAAATCACAACAAGCCGAATTCGCCGCTTGATGCTGGCCTGTTGAGGAGTGAACAGCACAGAATTGACTGCCTGTATTGCCGAGCAAAACGCTCTGCGTTACACCCCCGCCGGTTTGCCCGCTCTGGATTTGATTCTTGAGCACGCCTCTGAAATACAAGAGGCCGGTCAAGCCCGAAAAGTCCAGCTCAAACTTCGCGCCTTGGCCTTCGGGTCCCTGGCAGAAGCTCTGGTCAAGCAAGCGGTAGGCAGTGTTTGGACGTTCAAAGGCTTTTTGGCCACCCCTCGACAAGGCAAAAGTGTCGTGTTGCACATTCAAGAGTTTCAGCAAGATTAATTTCAGGAGGCCCCATGGCCACGTTCAAAAAGTTCAACAAAGACAAGCGCCCAAAGCGCAATACCCAATCGCTGCTTTTTAAGCGCAAGCGTTTTTGCCGCTTCACAGTGACCGGCGTCGAAGAAATCGACTACAAAGATGTGGACACCTTGCGTGACTTCATCGCCGAAAACGGCAAGATCATTCCTGCACGCCTGACTGGCACTCGCGCCATTTTCCAGCGTCAGCTCAACACTGCCATCAAGCGTGCGCGCTTTCTGGCCATGTTGCCCTACACCGACCAGCACAAAGTCTAAGGAGCCCAACCATGCAAATCATTCTGCTCGAAAAGGTTGTGAACCTTGGTAATTTGGGCGATATCGTCAAAGTCAAAGACGGTTACGCTCGCAATTTTCTGATTCCTCAAGGCCGTGCTCGCCGTGCGACCGAAAACAACAAGGCCGAGTTTGAAGCTCGCCGTGTTGAACTCGAAAAAGCCGCTGCTGCCAAACTGGCTGAAGCACAAGCCCAAGGCGAGAAACTGTCGGGTCTGGTCGTCAAGCTGTCACAAAAGGCTGGCGTGGATGGTCGTTTGTTTGGTTCTGTGACCAACCAGGACATTGCCGAAGAGCTGAACAAGCAAGGCTACAAGCTGCTCAAGTCACAGATCCGCATGCCTCACGGCCCTATCAAAACCGTGAGCGAATCCACTGTAGCGGTGGCCTTGCACAC
Organism: Limnohabitans sp. 2KL-17; assembly: GCF_003063415.1. Taxonomy (GTDB): domain Bacteria; phylum Pseudomonadota; class Gammaproteobacteria; order Burkholderiales; family Burkholderiaceae_C; genus Limnohabitans_A. The sequence goes on along the minus strand of NZ_NESK01000005.1, from coordinate 69,168 downwards.
CGATGTGGTGGTCGACGTGACCGTGACAGTTTTGGGCGAGACTGCCTGATAAGGTCGTCTTCACCCTTGAAAGAACCGCCTGGTCAAGACCAGGCGGTTTTTTTTGGGAAAAAATTACCGGCGTCGACTAGATCCGATCAAGCTCCCCAGCACGCCGCGCACGATTTCACATCCAATGGCCGATCCAACCGTGCGCACAGCACTCTTGACCACCATCTGGGCCATGCCATCTCGCTGGGCGCCTCGTGGGCCTTTGGATCCAAAAATCAGATCTGACAGGCCGCCCATCAGGCCGCCATCCTTGTCCGCTGCTTCTGTGGCCATACCCGGTAATGCTTGGGCTGTGCCCGCCTTGTTCGCCAGTGTTTGATCCTTGATCTTCTCGTAGGCAGAATCGCGGTCGTTGGCGGTTTCGTAAATCCCTGCGACCAAAGAATTCTGGATCAATGATTGCCGTTGGGCCGCAGCAATTGGGCCTAGCTGACTGGCTGGGGGCAGCACAAATACGCGTTCTGTCTCACAAGGGCGCCCCTTGGCATCCAGAAAACTCACGAGGGCTTCACCTACGGCAAGCTCGGTGATGGCCGTTTCGATGTTCAGCCCCGCCTTGGGCCGCATGGTCTGCGCGGTGGCAGCCACTGCTTTTTGATCGCGTGGGGTGTAAGCGCGCAAGGCATGCTGAACTCGGTTGCCAAGTTGGCCCAGAACGCTGTCCGGTATATCAAGCGGGTTTTGGGTGACGAAATAAACCCCCACGCCTTTGGAGCGGACCAGTCGGACCACGAGTTCGATGCGCTCGACCAAAGCCGCAGGCGCGTCCTTGAACAGCAAATGTGCTTCATCAAAGAAGAAAATAAGTTTTGGCTTGTCGGCGTCGCCGATCTCGGGCAGTACTTCAAACAATTCAGAAAGCAGCCACAGCAAAAAAGTGGCGTACAAGCGCGGGGAGTTCATCAGCTTGTCAGCGGCCAGAATGTTAACCACACCCTTGCCTTGGGCATCGGTTTGCATGAAGTCTTCAATGTTGAGCATGGGCTCACCAAAGAACTGGTCGCCACCCTGGCTTTCGATTTGCAGCAAACCGCGCTGAATGGCGCCAATGCTGGCCGCACTGATGTTGCCGTATTCGGTGGTGAAGTTTTTGGCGTTGTCACCCACATACTGCAACATGGCTCGCAGGTCTTTCATGTCCAAAAGCAGCAAGCCATGCTCATCGGCGATCTTGAAAACAAGATTCAGAACGCCCGCCTGGGTTTCGTTCAGGCCCAACATGCGGGTCAACAACAAGGGACCCATGTCCGAGATGGTGGCGCGCACGGGATGCCCTTGTTCGCCAAAAATATCCCACAAAGTGGTGGGGCAGGCGGCGGGTTCGGGCAGGGCGAGGCCTCGGTCTTTCAGTACGGCGGCGAGTTTTTCGCCAATTCGGCCAGGCTGGCTGATGCCGGTCAGATCGCCTTTCACATCGGCCATGAAGACAGGTACACCCAAACGAGAAAACTGCTCAGCCAGGGTCTGCAGGGTCACGGTTTTGCCCGTGCCTGTGGCGCCGGTGATCAGGCCATGTCGGTTGGCAAGTCCGGGCAATAGGTGGCATTGGACCTGCGCATTTTGAGCAATCAGCATTGGTTCGGCCATGTTTGGTTTCCTCCTGCTTGTGAAACGTAAAATTCAGACTCTAGGTTAAATCAACATTCAAGGAATTTCCGATGGCTGGCCACAGTAAATGGGCAAATATTCAGCACCGAAAAGGTCGTCAGGACGAAAAACGCCAACGCATCTGGACCCGGGTGGTCCGTGAAATCATGGTGGCGGCCCGAACCGGTGGTGGTGATGTCAGCGCCAATCCGCGTTTGCGCCTGGCCATTGAGAAGGCCAAGGCGGCCAACATGCCCGCTGACACCATCAAGCGCAACGTCGACAAGGCCACGGGCAACCTCGAAGGGGTGAGCTACGAAGAGATCCGCTACGAAGGCTATGGGATCGGGGGAGCCGCCATCATCTTGGACACCATGACCGACAACCGAGTTCGCACTGTTGCCGAAGTGCGCCACGCCTTGAGCAAACATGGTGGCAACTTGGGCACCGAAGGTTCGGTGGCGTTTCAGTTTAAAAATTGTGGTCAGCTGGTTTTCGCTCCCGGAACCAACGAAGACAAAGTCATGGAGGTGGCCTTGGAAGCCGGCGCTGAGGACGTGATCACCGATGAGGACGGCGCCATCGAGGTGTTGACTGCCCCTGCTGATTTTGAAGCTGTCAAAAACGCTTTGGAAGCAGCGGGACTGGTCGCTGAAATGGCTGAAGTGACCATGCGGGCAGAAAATACCGTGTCACTTTTGGGGGAAGAAGCTGCCAAAATGCAAAAACTGTTGGATGTATTGGAAGACTTGGACGACGTTCAAAACGTTTTCCACAATGCAGAGTTTGAAGATTAAGGAAGTTTGATGAAAGTATTGGTAGTGGGCAGTGGTGGCCGGGAGCATGCTATGGCCTGGAAGTTGGCGCAGTCGCCACGAATTCAGCAGGTTTATGTGGCGCCTGGTAACGGCGGCACGGCCAAAGACCCTGACCTGATCAATGTGCCGATCACCGATTTGGCGCTCTTGCGTCAGTGGGCCATCGACAACAGCGTGTTTTTGACCCTGGTCGGCCCTGAGGCGCCTTTGGCTGCGGGCATCGTGGATGATTTTCGCGCCCATGGTTTACGCATTTTTGGCCCCACCCAGGCGGCAGCCCAGCTTGAAAGCTCCAAGGCCTTTTCCAAAGCCTTCATGCAGCGCCATGGCATTCCCACGGCCGAGTTCGAAACATTCACCGACACGGCCTTGGCCCATGCCTACGTGGACCGCAAAGGTGCCCCTATCGTGGTCAAAGCCGATGGTTTGGCCGCTGGCAAAGGGGTGGTTGTGGCGATGACGTTGGCTCAAGCCCACGAAGCCATCGATTTCATGCTGACAGACACTGCGCTGGGTGTGGCCCACAACACGGGTGGCGCCCGGGTGGTGATCGAGGAATTCTTGCAAGGCGAGGAAGCCAGTTTCATGGTGCTGTGCGATGGCAAGCACGTTGCCGCCCTGGCCACTAGCCAGGACCATAAACGCTTGCTCGATGGTGACGAAGGCCCTAATACAGGGGGCATGGGCGCGTATTCGCCCGCGCCGGTCGTCACGGCCGAGGTGCACACCCGCGCCATGCGCGAAGTCATCCTGCCCACCATCCGGGGCATGGAAAAAGACGGCATCGTCTACACGGGCTTTTTGTATGCGGGGCTGATGATCGACCCTCAAGGCCGCATCAAAACCCTGGAGTTCAACTGCCGAATGGGCGACCCTGAGACCCAACCGATTTTGATGCGCCTGAAATCAGATTTTTTGGAAGTCCTTATGGCGGCCACATCAGAAGGCCTTGATAGCCTTGAAATGGAGTGGGACCGCCGGGTGGCCCTGGGGGTGGTGATGGCAGCTGCAGGCTACCCTGTGAATCCGCGCAAAGGTGACCCCATCAGCGGCTTGCCCGAGGACAACGACGAGGCCATGGTCTTTCATGCAGGGACAACCGAAATGGACGGTCAAATTTTGACCTCCGGGGGGCGTGTCCTTTGCGTTACCGCATTGGCTGACTCGGTGCGTCAGGCGCAGCAAAAGGCTTACCAGACAGCCAGCCCCATTGAATTTGATGGAATGCAGATGCGCAAGGACATTGGATTCCGCGCCCTGAAAAATTGAACAACGAGACACTCCATGAGCGCATTACAGACCCAACCCGTGAGTTTTCAAGGTTCCCGCCTGGCCCGCTGGGTTTTGAAGCTGCTGGGCTGGCGCCTTGAGTTTGACGGTTTACCAAAACGCCAGGGCTTGGTCATCATCTACCCGCATACCAGCAACTGGGATTTTCCGATTGGCATCCTGGCCAAATGGGCGATGGGTTTTCCGGCGCATTTTTGGGGCAAGGACTCGCTGTTCAAGTTGCCCGTGATTGGAGCTTGGTTGCGTTGGGTGGGGGGTATACCCATCCATCGCAGCTCTTCGCGAGGTGTGGTGGGTCAGATGGTTCATTTGTTTGAGGAGCGCAAACTTCAAAACCAACTGCTCTGGATGGGCGTGACCCCTGAGGGCACACGCAGCCTTACCCCCGGTTGGCGCAGCGGTTTTTACCAGTTGGCGACAGGTGCGCAGGTGCCTTTGGCCTTGGTCAAACTCGATTGGGGCAAGCGTTGCTTGAGCATGGTGGATTTTTATGATCTAACAGGACGGGTCGAAGAGGACTACGCTCACATGGCCAGTGTGTTTGCGGGTGTCAAGGGTTTCCATGAACTCCAAATGTCCCCCATCGTGCCCTGGAGCCCTAGCCCACATGGGTCTGCGCCACCTCCAGGTGCCCCCCCCAATAATGGCTGTTTTCCGTCAAAAGATTCTTCCCATGAACACTTCGTTTGAACTCGATACGGTCAAAAATTACCTCCTTGGCTTGCAGTCCCGCATCACCGGTGCCCTGGCCGACATGGATGAAGCAACTTTCTTAGTCGATGCTTGGCAAAAAGATCCAGGTGAAAAACTTCAAGGCAATGGCATCACCAAAATATTGGAGGGCGGGCGTATTTTTGAGCGTGCAGGTTGTGGTTTTTCGCACGTCACCGGGCCGCAGTTGCCCCCCTCGGCCACGCAGCACCGTCCAGAACTGGCCGGTTCGGCCTTTGAGGCCATGGGCGTTTCTTTGGTGTTCCACCCCCGCAATCCCTACGTGCCCACGGTTCACATGAATGTCCGCATGATTGCAGCCAAGCCCCAGGGTGGTCCGCCTGTGGCCTGGTTTGGGGGGGGTATGGACCTGACACCGTATTACGGCTTTGATGAAGACGCGGTGCACTTTCACCGAACCTGCAAAGACGCGCTGGTCCCGTTTGGTGATGCTTTGCACCCCCGCTTCAAGACCTGGTGTGATGATTATTTCAGCAACAAGCACCGCTATGAGCAGCGGGGCGTGGGAGGCATTTTCTTTGACGACTTTTCGGAGTTGGGTATGGCGCAGAGCTTTGCCATGTTGCAAAGCGTGGGAGATGCCTTACTGCCTGCCTACCTTCCGATTGTTCAGCGCCGCAAAGACACGGCCTATGGCGAGCGGGAGCGGGATTTTCAACTTTACCGCCGCGGTCGCTACGTCGAGTTCAACCTGGTCTGGGACCGGGGCACCCACTTTGGCTTGCAATCGGGTGGCCGCACCGAGTCGATTTTGCTGTCCATGCCACCTGAGGTGCGCTGGTCGTATCAGCGCAAGGACGAAGCAGGCTCACCAGAGGAGCGCCTGCTCAGCCACTTCCTGGTGCCCAAGGATTGGGTTTGAGCCTTTCTCCATTCACCCGACTGGGTGTCTTTGGCGGAGCATTTGATCCGCCCCATCTGGCGCATGTGGCCTTGCTTGAGGCCGCCATCGCGCAACTGCAACTTGACCAGGTTCGCGTACTGCCTACGGGCCAGGCCTGGCACAAACCACGCAACTTGACAGGCGCCGAGCACCGGTTGGCAATGGCTCGACTGGCCTTTGGACATTTGCCGCAAGTGGTGGTGGACGAGCGGGAAATACATCGCACAGGCCCCAGTTACACCGTGGACACATTGCACGAACTGCAAGCTGAGTTTCCTGGTGCGCAGTTGTATTTGTTGATCGGTGACGACCAGCGCCGCTCTCTGGCAGCCTGGCGAAATATCTCTGAAATTGGGCGCATCGCTATAATCTGCGCCGCAGGGCGGGATAAAGCCGTGCGTGCCTGGAATGAAGAGCCCGGCACGCTGCAGTCACCTTCGCCTATTTCTGACACGTTGCAAGCGCATATTCTCACCTTGAAGATGCCGCTGATGCCCCACAGTGCCACGGACATCCGCGCACTGGCGGCCTCGGAGCAGGCCATGACTGGCCTGGTACCCCCCGCTGTTGAACGCTATATTCACGAACACCACCTTTACAGGCCCAATTGATGACCGAAACCGCTGCCAAAAAAGACATTCAAAAACTCCAGCGAGCCATCGTGGACGCACTGGAGGACGTCAAGGCCCAAGAGATTCAGGTGTTTGACACCGAGCACCTGTCTTCGCTGTTTGAGCGGGTCATCATTGCATCCGGCACATCGAACCGCCAGACCAAAGCCTTGGCTGCCAGCGTGCGCGACAAAGTCCGCAATGCTGGTTTTGGCAAGCCCCGTATGGAGGGCGAAGGCAATGGTGAATGGATCATCGTGGACTGCGGCCAGGCCGTGGTGCACATCATGCAGCCGACCATTCGCAGCTACTACAACCTCGAAGAAATTTGGGGCGGTACCCCTGTGCGCTTGAAATTCGGTGCGCCCAAACCGGCTGCGACTGCCGAAGTCAAGGGACACATTCGCAATTCGGTGGCCAAGAAAGCGACCGTGAAAACCCCCGCGGCGAAAAAGACAGCAGCATCTCCTGCCGCCAAAGCCAAACCAGCACTGAAGGCGCCCGCCAAATCGGTCAAGCCGGCTGTCAAGGCGCCGGCTAAAACAGCGGGCAAGGCCCCTGCCAAGAAAACCGTCAAGCCAGCAGCCAAGCCGACACGCGCCACCAGCAAACCCACCGTTAAAACCGTGGGCAAACCCAGCGCCAAACCGGCTACCAAACCCGTAGCGAAAGCCGCTGCCAAAAAAGCGCCTGCTCGCAAGGCCGTGCAAGCTGCTACTCGCCGCAAAGCCGATTGATTTTTCATGAAGCTGCTGATCGTTGCGGTCGGCCTGCGTGTCCCCGATTGGGCACAAACCGCCTGGGATGACTATGCCAAACGTTTTCCCCCTGAGCTCAAGGTGGAGCTCAAGGCTGTGAAAACCGAGCCTCGGGGCTCTAAAACCCTGACCAGTCTTTACGCCGCCGAACGTCTTCGGATTGAAGCTGCGATTCCGCGTGGCACCCGCATCGTGGTGCTCGACGAGCGTGGCACCCACCTGACCACCCAAGCCCTTGCAGCTCGCCTGACCGGATGGCAACTGGGGGGAGACGATGTGGCCCTGGTGATCGGTGGTCCCGACGGCTTGGCGCCCGAATTCAGGCAGGCCGCGCACGAGCGTATCCGCCTTTCTGACCTGACCTTGCCCCATGCCATGGCCCGGGTGCTCTTGATTGAGCAACTCTACCGTGCCTGGTCGATCAACGCCAACCATCCCTACCACCGCGAATGAGCGATTTCATCTACCTGGCCTCCCAAAGCCCGAGGCGCAGCCAATTGCTGGACCAAATTGGCGTGGCGCATACCTTGCTGCTGGCTGGCCCTGAAGAGGACGCAGAGTCTTTGGAAGCAGTGCTTGGCGCCGAAGCGCCTGCGCGTTATGTCGCTCGGGTCACAGGTTTGAAGCTCGATGCCGCCGTTCGGCGTATGCAGAACCAGGGACTGCCGATAGCCCCGGTTCTCTGCGCAGACACCACGGTGTGTCTGGGCCGTGACATTTTGGGTAAACCGCTTCATGAAGCCGATGCCCAAAGGATTCTGAAGCTTTTGGCGGGTCAAACCCATCGGATCTTGACGGCGGTTGCGGTTCAAAAGGGTCGAAAACGGTTATCGGCTGTATCGGTTTCCTGGGTCCGGTTTGCCCCCATGACTCCCGCGCAGATCAAGGCATATGTGGCAAGCGGTGAGCCCATGGGCAAAGCTGGGGCCTACGGTGTGCAGGGCAGGGCGGCTGCCCATATTGAACAGATCCGGGGCAGTTATTCAGGCATCATGGGATTGCCGCTTTTTGAGACCGCCTGTTTGTTGCGGTCCTTGGGCATTCGCTGTTGAGCTGTGTGCCTTGGCGGTGTGCTTGAGCGAGTTGAGTCGATTTCAAATTCCCCAACCTGATTCCATCCATGCAACAAGATATTTTGGTCAATTGGTCGCCCCAGGAAACCCGGGTCGCAGTGGTCGAATTTGGTGCGGTGCAAGAGTTGCATGTCGAGCGTACGCTGGAGCGTGGCCTGGTGGGCAATGTTTACTTAGGCAAAGTCGCGCGGGTCTTGCCTGGCATGCAGTCGGCTTTCATCGACATCGGGTTGGACAAGGCTGCTTTTTTGCATGTCGCCGACGTGTGGCAAAAGCACGCAGAGGGAGAGGCTGCAGCGGCCCGAACGGGCCAACCCCTGGTGCCCATTGAAAAGCAGGTGTTTGAGGGGCGCGCCATCATGGTTCAGGTCATCAAAGACCCCATGGGCACCAAGGGTGCCCGCCTGTCTACTCAGATCAGCATTGCAGGCCGCCATCTGGTGTTCTTGCCACAAGACGACCACATCGGCGTATCGCAAAAAATTCCCTCAGAACAGCGCGATGCCTTGCGCCTAAGGCTGCAGGCCTTGGTGGGGCCTTCCGGTGGTGGCTTTATTTTGCGCACCAATGCCGAAGACTCCAGTGATGAAGAGCTGCAAGAAGACGTTTCGTATTTGCGCAAGACTTGGGCCCGCATCAAGGAGGCCTCGATGCGTTTGCCGCCTGCTTCCTTGCTGCACCAAGACCTGACCCTGCTGCAACGCGTCTTGCGCGACTTGGTGGGCGAGGCCACCCAAAGCATTCGCATCGACTCTCAAGAGCAGTTTGCCAAGCTGGAGGCTTTTGGCCGCGAGTTCATGCCCAAAGCGGCCGAGCGCTTGCAGTTGTACAAAGGAGAGCGCCCAATTTTTGATTTGTATGCCATCGACGAAGAAATCGCCAAGGCGCTGGGCCGTCGTGTTGAGCTGAAATCAGGGGGCTACCTGATCATCGACCAGACCGAGGCACTGACCACGGTGGATGTGAACACCGGTGGTTATGTGGGAGCACGCAATTTTGAAGACACCATTTTCAAGACAAATCTCGAAGCGGCACAAGCCATTGCCCGCCAATTGCGCCTGCGCAATCTGGGTGGCATCATCATTGCCGACTTCATTGACATGAGCCGCCCAGAGCACCAAGAGGCGGTGCTGGCGGAGTTTCGCAAACAATTGGCCCGCGATCGCGTTAAAACCATGGCGGGTGGTTTTTCATCCCTGGGCTTGCTGGAGATGACGCGCAAACGCACCCGTGAATCGTTGGCCCATATGCTGTGCGAGCCTTGCCCCAGTTGCCAAGGCAAGGGCATCGTCAAGACGCCTCGCTCGGTGGTGTACGACATTCTGCGAGAGATCTTGCGAGAAGCGCGTCAATTCAATCCACGCGAGTTTCGCATCCTGGCCACCTCGGCAGTGATCGATTTGTTGCTGGATGAAGAAAGCCAGCATCTTGCAGGCCTGTCGGACTTTATTGCCAAGCCGATCTCGCTGCAGGTTGAAACGTCCATGGGTCCAGAGCAATACGACGTTGTATTGCTCTGAGGGGGCCTTACATCTCTTCGCCGGCACCTTCGCCCCGGTGGTGCAAGCGCGCGTAGGCGCCGCCCTTGGCCAGCAATTCTGCGGGAGTGCCTTGTTCGACAATGCGGCCTTTAGCCATCACGACGACCCGGTCTGCGTGCTCGATGGTGGTCAGGCGATGCGCCACGATCAAGGTGGTTCTCCCTTGCATGAGCTTTTGCAAGGCGTCCTGAACCAGCCGTTCCGACTCGTTGTCCAAGGCTGAGGTGGCTTCGTCCAGAATCAAAATAGGCGCATCTTTGTACAAGGCACGTGCAATCGCCAGGCGCTGGCGCTGTCCTCCGGAGAGTTGGCTGGCGTTGTGACCCAAAAGGGTGTCCACTCCCAAGGGCATTTGCAAGATGTGGTCCCATAAGTTGGCCGCTTTCAGGCTGGCTTCAATGCGCTCTTTGTTGGCTTCATGCCCCAGACACACATTGGCGGCGACGGTGTCGTTGAGCATCACCACATCCTGGCTGACCATGGCGATTTGTTGCCGCAAGCTGGTCAGGTCCCAATCCTGAAGAGGGACGCCATCCATGGAGACTTCGCCAGAGCTGGGTTGTACAAACCGTGGGAGCAACTGAACCAGGGTGGTTTTGCCGGCCCCTGAAGTGCCCACGAAGGCCACGGTTTCGCCGGGGTTGACTTTCAGGGTGACCCCGGACAGGGCTGGCTGGCCATCCGGACTGAACTGCAAATGCACATCTTGCCAGGCCACAGCTCCTTGTGCGCGCGAAATGGTGTGCGTCCCTTGAGTCTCTTCCTTGGCCTCGTGCAACAAGGCCAAGCCCCGTTCTAGGGCGGCCAATCCCCGGGTGATCGGGCTGGATATTTCGGCCAGTCGCTTGATGGGCGCGATCAGCATTAGCATGGCCGTGATGAAGGCAACAAACCCACCCACCGTCGCACCTGAAGCGCCGTTCTGACTTTGGTAAAGCGCAATCACCAACACCATGGACAGCGACAAAGCCGCCATGATCTGCGTGAGTGGCGCCATCCCAGCCGATGCCACGGTGGTCTTCAGGGCCAGTCGGCGAAGCACTTTGGCCAGGTGGCCAAAACGTGCGGTTTGGTGGGCTTGTCCGCCCTGGAGACGCACAACACGGTGCGCCAGCACGTTTTCTTCGACCACATAGGCCAGGTCGTCGGTGGCGCTTTGGCTTTCCTTGGTCAATCTGTAAAGCCTGCGCGACAAGGCCTTGATGATCCAGCTCAAGCCTGGCGCCACCGTGAAAACCACCAGGGTGAGTTTCCAGTTCAGCCACATCAGATAACCCAGCAGGGCGATCAGTGTGAAACTGTCTCGGGCCAGTGAAATCACCGCTGAGACCAATTGCGAGGCGCCGGTCTGGACTTCGTAAACGATGGTGTTGGAGAGTGCGCTGGCCGATTGCTTTGAAAAAAGCGACAGGTCCGCTTTCATGAGTTGGGCAAAAAGCTGCGATCTGAGTTTTTCCATCCCGTCATTGGTCAGCCTGGAAAGTGCATATTGCGCGATGAAGTTGGCGATTCCACGCACTGTGAAAAGGCCCACAACGGCAGCGGGAACGGTCCACAAGGGCAGTTTGTTTTCCGAAAAGCCTTTGTCCAGTAAGGGCTGAAACAAGGCTGGAATCATCGGTTCGGTCAAGGCCGCCATCAGGGTGGCCAGGATCGCCACGGCCCAGATGCCCCTCTGACCCCCGAAATAGGGAACCAAGCGCTGCAACCTTCCCCGGATGCTGGACGGCGAATTGGAAGGGGGTGGGGTCTGACTCATGCGCCAGATTGTAGTTAACGCCACTGGAAGTGGGGCTTAAAAGTCATTTCCACGGTGTACGATCACGGTTTGTTCGATTTCAATGAACGCCCCAACGACATGAAGCTTGATTTATTGCGTATTGGCCTATTGCCCAGGCTTTTGAAACTGCTGGTTTTGAGTGCGCTGGCCCTGCCCGCCTGGGCCCAGTTTCGGGTCGAAGTGACAGGTGTGGGCATGACCCAGTTGCCCGTGGTGATTGGACCCTTTAAGGGTGAAGCTGCGGCACCGCAAAAGCTGGCGTCGATTGTTCAAGCCGATCTGGAGCGCAGCGGTCAGTTCAAGGGCCTGGCTGCCGGCACAGCCTTGCTGGATGAGACCAGTCAGCCCGACTGGTCCCCGTGGCGCCAGTTGTCTGCTGAAGCCCTGGTGGCGGGTTCTGTGACCCGACTGGCCGATGGCCGGTTTGATGTGCGTGCCCGTTTGTGGGATGCGGTGAAAGGTCAGGACAAAGGTGATTTCAAGGACACAGTGGCTGCAGGCGACTTGCGCTTGTCGGCACACCGCATCGCCGACTGGGTTTACCAGCAACTCACAGGCACCCCGGGTGCATTTGCATCACGCATCAGTTATGTCACCAAGTCGGGTGGCCGCTATGTCTTGTGGATCGCAGACTCTGACGGAGAAAACGCCAAGTCGGCCTTGAGCAGCCCGGAGCCAATCATTTCCCCTTCATGGTCGCCCAATGGTGCCCAATTGGCCTATGTGTCGTTTGAACTGCGCAAGCCGGTGGTCTATGTCCACGAATTGTCCACAGGACAACGCCGGGCTGTGGCCAACTTTAAAGGCTCCAACAGTGCGCCTGCCTGGAGTGCCGATGGCAACGGGTTGGCCGCAACCCTCAGCCGGGATGGTGGATCTCAGCTGTACCGCATCGACCTGAATGGCGGCGAGCCTCGCCGTTTGACGCAGTCGGGCAGCATCAACACCGAGCCGGCTTTTTCGCCCGATGGCAGTGCCTTGTTTTTTGTCAGTGACCGAGGTGGAAGCCCGCAAATTTACCGCATGCCAGTGCAAGGCGGGCCTGCCGAGCGTGTGACTTTTTCAGGCACCTACAACATCTCTCCAGCAGTCAGCCCGGATGGCCGTTGGTTGGCCTACGTTTCACGTTCAGGCGGTGGATTTCGCTTGCATTTGATGGATTTGTCCTCTGGCCAAGTAACTGCATTGACAGATACATCCGCAGACGAACGCCCCAGTTTTGCGCCCAATAGCCGCTTGTTGGTTTATGCAACGGTTTTTCAAGGACGCGAATCCTTGATGACCACCACACTGGACGGTCGAATCAAAGCACGCCTTGCGGGGCAAGGTGGCGACATCCGGGAGCCCCATTGGGGTCCGGTCCGCAAATGAAATTTTGAACATTCACTTTTTATAATTGACGAGGAAAATCATGACGAAGAAATTATTGGCCAGTTTGTTGTTTGTGGCGCTGTTGGCTGGCTGTGCGTCTGGCGTGAAACTGGACGATGTCCCGGTCGAAGACAAATCCGCCACTTCTTCGGGTGTGTCGACACAAGGCATTGCTGACCCGCAAGGTGTTGCTCAAACTGGTGTTGCTTCGGTGGTGGCCGACAAGTCGGGCTCGGGCATTGGCCCTGTGGGCGTGGCACACGTGGTGTATTTTGACTACGACAGTTTTGTTGTCCGCACAGAAGCCCGCCCTGTGCTTGAAAACCATGCCCGTTTCTTGCAAGCCAACAAACAACGCAAGGCCAACCTTGAAGGGCACACCGATGAGCGCGGTGGCCGTGAATACAACCTGGCATTGGGTCAAAAGCGCGCCGAGGCGGTGCGGCAGTCTTTGAGCCTGTTGGGTGTGCCAGAGAGTCAGATGGAGGCTGTCAGTTATGGCAAGGAAAAGCCAGCGGCGCAAGGCGCGGCCGAAGCCGATCTGGCTAAAAACCGCCGCGTCGAAATCCGGTACTGAAAACCATGAGCGCGCGTCTGATTTCCAGGTTTGTATGGCCCAGGTTCGTTCTGGTTTGGGCGCTTTGCACTTTGTTGGGCACAGCGCATGCGGGTCTTTTTGAAGACGATGAGGCCCGCAAGGCCATTCTGGATTTGCGCCAGCGTGTCGAGCAGGCGAACATGGCGATCAAGGGTGTGGGTGTCGAAAACGCCCAGTTGCGCCGATCCCTGCTTGATCTTCAAGGTCAGATCGAGGGTCTGAAGGCTGAATTGTCTCAAGGTCGCGGTGCCCATGAACAACTGGCCCGCGAGTTGTCAGAAGTCCAAATGCGCCAAAAAGACGTGGTGACCGTCGTGGACCAGCGACTGCGCCGTTTTGAACCCCTGAAGGTCACAGTCGATGGCAATGAATTCATGGCCGAGCCTTTTGAAAAGCGCGACTATGAAGCCGCTATGGACGTCTTTCGCAAGGGCGATTTTGCTTTAGCCCAAGAGGCCCTGGGGCAATTCGTTCTGCGTTACCGCCTTGGCGGTTATGCGCCTTCGGCCATGTTCTGGCTGGGCAATGCCCAATACGCCAACAAGGATTACAAAGAGGCCATGGTGACTTTCCAGCAAATGCTGAAGTCTGCACCTGCTCACCTGCGTGCACCTGAAGCCATGCTGGCCATCTCCAATGTCCAGATCGAACTGAAGGACCTCAAGGGGGCCCGCAAAACGATGGACGATTTGATCAAGTCTTACCCCGCTTCAGAAACTGCGGCAACAGCCCGTGAGCGCCTGACGCGTTTGCGCTGACCCCTAGGACACGGGTGATCACGCTAGAGCAACTTCAGCTCCAGACATACACAGTTCTGGGGCTGACTTTTTTGCTGGCCACGGCCGCAGGTGTGTTGTTTCATCGCAGCCATTTCTGCACCATGGGTGCCATCAGTGACTGGGTGATCATGGGTGACAAAACCCGTGCCAAACAGTGGGGGCTGGCGATGGCTGTGGCTGTTTTGGGCTTCGGCCTGATGGCCTGGCGAGGCTGGGTCAGCCCGCTCAACACCATTTACGCCAGCAGCCAACTGATGTGGCTCTCCTTGTTGTGGGGGGGTGTTCTTTTTGGTGTCGGCATGGTGCTGGGATCCGGATGCGCCAGCAAGTCGCTTATTCGGTTGGGAGGCGGCAACTTGAAATCGCTGGTGGTCTTGATGGCGATGGGCATTTCTGCTTTGGCCACCCTGAGAGGGTTGACTGCCGTGTGGCGGGTCAATTCAATTGATCAAGTGACAGTGGGCACCGGGCCTGGCCCATTTGTGGGTCAGTGGCTGGCCGCTGGCACAGGTACGGCCTTGCCCTTGGCCTGGCTGATCGCAGCCTGTGTGTTTTCGGGCCTGCTGTTCCTTTGGGTTTTCAAAGATCGCCAGCCCATTGCCCGTTCCATCATCGTGTCTGGTGCAGGGATAGGGGCCATTGTGGTCGCACTTTGGTGGGTCAGTGGTGTCATGGGCTTTGTGCCCGAGCACCCCGAAACGCTGGAGTCGGTTTTCTTGGCCACTTCAAGCGGCCGCATGGAGTCGATGAGCTTCACCGCACCCGTGGCTTACTGGTGGGACGCCTTCATGTATTTCAGCGATGGCAGCAAACGGTTGACACTGGGCATGGCGGTGGTGGCTGGCTTGCTCCTGGGCGCTTTTTGCAGTGCCTTGCTGCAAGGCACTTTCCGTTGGGAGGGTTTTACACAGACTTCCGATCTGGGGATGCATTTGCTGGGGGGCAGCTTGATGGGCATGGGGGGTGTCATGGCCATGGGCTGCACTGTGGGGCAGGGGCTGTCGGGCTTGTCCACTCTCAGTCTGGGCAGTTTCATCGCGGTTCTGGGCACTGCACTGGGGGCCGTTTTGGCCCTGCAGTGGCAATTGCATCGAGCGGAGTCTTCCTTGTGACAGATTTACTGCTTCAGGCATCCATTGAAGCGCGGCGATTTGGGGGCTTGCAACGGCTTTACGGTTTGCAGGGCGCCATGAACATACGTCAGTCACATGTGGCGGTGGTAGGCATCGGTGGTGTGGGTTCTTGGGTGGCAGAGGCCCTGGCTCGCAGCGGTGTGGCCCGTTTGAGCTTGATCGACATGGACCATATTGCCGAGTCGAACATCAACCGCCAAATTCACGCGCTGACCAGCACCACAGGGCAGTCCAAGGTGGAGGCGATGCGTGATCGCATTGCCTTGATCCATCCTGAGTGCCAGGTCGATGCAATCGATGAATTCGTCACCCCTGAAAACTGGCCTGCCGTTTTACCTTGTCTTCCTGATGCGGTCATCGATGCCTGTGACCAGGTCAAGGCCAAGGTGGCCATGGCCTTGTGGGCCATGCAAAACAAGGCGGGTTTCATCACGGTCGGGGCAGCGGGTGGCAAGCGTTTGGCCCACAAAGTAGATGTTGATGATTTGTCCAAAATCACACATGATCCCTTGTTGTCACAGATGCGCTACCGATTGCGAAAGCACCACGGTGCAGCCAAAGAGGGCAAGCGTATAGGCGTTCAAGGCGTATTCAGCCGAGAGGCCGTGGCACCGCCTGATGTCTCTTGCGCCATCGAAAGCGATGGTTCGCTCAATTGCCATGGCTATGGGTCCGTGGTCAGCGTCACTGCAACCTTCGGCATGTGCGCTGCATCTGAGATTTTGAATTTTTTGGCCGCCCCGAATTTGAGGGCTGGAAAATAACGCTATAATTCAAGGCTTGCTGGAGTGGCTAAAACTGCAGCATAGGGACCATAGCTCAGTTGGTAGAGCAGCGGACTTTTAATCCGTTTGTCGTGGGTTCGACCCCCGCTGGTCCCACCAGTCATCAAGTAAGAACACCCCGCACGAAAGTACGGGGTGTTTTTTTTCGCGCGTACAAAGGTTAGAGCTTGCCAAGCTTTGTGTTCACCTTATCGGTTCAAGGCACTTTTCCGGGTTCCTGGAGTGGTTATGGCCTGAAATAGGCGCGCATTCTCAGTTCGCAACACCACGCATCACCAAGTGTTGCCAGCGCAGTAGATGACCGCTGGAAATGTACTGATCCATGCCCAGAAGAACCGATTGAGTCCAAAAAACCAGAACACCAGAAAATGGAACAAGGCGGCCACAGCACACCAGATCAGGGCCAGTCGAACATCCAGCAACGCCAATGGAAAGCAGCCTTCCCACAGGGTAAATGACCAGGAGCACAACAACGCAATTTGCGGGCGTCGAAAAAAACTGTTTGCCGGCAAAGGACCATAAACACCACTGTCCAGAAAAAGCGTCAAGGCTTTGCCTGAGCGCCATTCCGGGCGCAATAATTTGACCCAGCCAGAGACAAAATAAGAACTCACCGTTTGCAGCGTGATGTACCAAAATCCTGCGCGCCAACCCCAGGGGGCATCCACCAGGAACCCTGCAAGCTGTGCCAACAGCAAGCCCGTGATGGCAACCAAGGTCATGAAGTCACTGCCACCATTGAATGCACCACGCCAGCGCAAAAGCAGCAGCAGCGCCGTCAGGAAGAGCAGCATGGCTCCGACCAAACCGAGGTGGCCCAACATCAAAGCGATGGCCAGTAACAGGCGCAGTGCCAATATGGCAGCATAGACCCCGGGCTTGAAAATCTTGTCAAGTGCGGCCTTCATCCATGCAGGGTGGACGGGGATTTCCTTTCGAAGAGTCGGCCAGAGGGTGATGCGGTCTAAAGATGCCACGCGCAAATATTCCAGCGTCTGCAAACACAGGCTCCAGCCCAAGAGCACCTCGAAAATCCGAATGGCCAGCGTTAATTCCATGTGGTTATCGCTGGAGACTGGAGCATGAGTTCACTGCGTTGACCTTCAGGGAGTTCCATCCTCACTTCAAATTGAAAAGCCAAAAGAGGGTGCACCGGTTCTTGCGCGATCATGGGTTGATTGCCCCAACAGGCCCCTGCAATGGCTTGCTGTGCCAGTCGGCTGACCAGTTGGTAGGTGACCCGCTCTCGGATGTCGGCGCCATCGGGCAGGTCGTTGATGTCGTTGGCCAGATGATCGACCAAATTTTGATGTGTCAGCGCCAAATTGACCGCAGGGTTGTGAACCAAGTGCCATCCCCGTCTTGTCAGTCTGGGGTAGACCAGGCGCCAGTCGGTCCAGGCCCCAGGGGCAGTTTGGCCCCGAACATACAGACGGGGTGCTTGGCTGATCCCGTGGTAAAACTTCCAATTTGGAAAGAACGCCCGAAAGAAAAATAGCCAAGGGCCATCGAGAATGCCCCAGCGTTTGCGAAGGTTTATCGCCAGCAAGCCGAAATAGGCCACGATCAGCAGGGTGGTGAAGTCCATGGGGCCAGTTTATCGCCAGTTGAAATGTCGCCTTCCTGGGTGCATTCAGGCCAACTTGAAAGGACATCTGTTCAAAATGGCCAGATCTTGTGGCTTAATACCGCTTTGCATTATTTATCTGGAGCCGTAGATGGGCAACAAAATCGTCACCGAAGCAGACCGTAAATTCACTCAGCCACTGCCCGCATTGCCTGGCGTTAACCTGCGCACGGCTGGCCGTGGTCAGCGCGTCAGCCTGGAGCGAGGTGTGGCGACACGCAGCAAGAAAAACCCAGGCAAGCGCTCCAAAAAAGGCGGTTGATTGCGGTTGGGTCTGGCTTGTGCCGGGCCTTTTAAGCCCAAGCCACTGAAGTTCAGTGGCTTTTTTGTTGGGGCTGTCAAAAATGACGTGGCTCAATTTGTTAGGTTGAACAGTCAATGGAGTCTGTGATGGTGATTTCTTACGCATCCGTGTTGGTGGCGGGTTTGATGCCCATGGTTTGTGCCGGCATTGCCAAGGCGGGTGCCAAAGGCTATGACAACCACGACCCCCGCGCCTGGTTGTCGCACCAAGGTGGCTACAGAGCGAGAGCCAATGCGGCCCAGGCCAATTGCTTTGAGGCTTTTCCTTTCTTTGCGGTGGGTGTGCTGTTGGCGCTGCTGACGGGTGTCGATCCTTTTATGGTTGACCTTTTGGCCGCTTTGTTTGTGGCGACACGGGTGGCCTATGTGGCGTGTTACCTGGCCGACAAGGCGCTGTTCCGCACAATTTTTTGGACGGTCGGCTACCTGAGTGTGGTGACGTTTTTTGTATTGGCCATGCAGAACTTGCAGATGGATTGAGCCCGTAAATCGGGTTTATCAAGGCACAATAGAGTTTCTGCCCCGGTGGTGAAATCGGTAGACACACCGGACTTAAAATCCGTTGCTTCCTGAAAAGGGGCGTGCCGGTTCGATTCCGGCTCGGGGCACCATTGTTACCAAAACACCATCATGACAAACGACAATGCAACGCTTGAAATTCATGTGCATGGTGATGTGCCGATCAAGCCAGGCACCGACATCAAAGCCATTCAGGAAGCACTCAAGCCGCTATGGCATTACGCTGGCGCTCGCACGCTGAGCGAGGGTTCGACCAGCCTTTACGAGGAAGAGCCAGGTATTCGTTTTGACGCAAGTCTGCATCGGCTTCAAATGTGCTGGACAGTTCGTGGGGAAGATGATTTCCGCATGGTCATGGACGAACTGTGCATGAACCTCAATGATTTGTCGGTCGCAGGCGCTCAAATAGAAGTCACTTTTTACGACACTGAATTTGACGATGAAGATGAAGCCAGCGGCGCTGAATCACGAGATGATTTTGTGATGCTGTTTGTCGGTCCTGATCCTGGCGCGATCATGCAAGCCCAGCGTGACTTGCTGATCCATGATGTGGTGAACATGATGGAGCGCCATTTTGATGGCTCCGAGTTGTCTGGCGTTGTGGCAGAGATCGACAAATTATTCAGTCAGCGTTTTGACAATTTGGTCAGCTCGCTCGAGTTGGGCAAGCCGCCACGGGGTTCGGGTGGCAGCAGCAGCGGCCATGGCGGTGGTGGCGGCGGTCGCCGACCACGCCATCTCCACTGAAATTGACTGCCAAGCCCGCCATGTTTTCGCGTGAGGCCCTTAACCCTGGTGTTCTCTGGCGCGAGGTTTTTGGCTGGGCCATGTACGACTTTGCCAATTCGGGCTACACCACCGTGGTCATCACCGCTGTCTTTGCAGCCTATTTTGTCGGGGGGGTGGCCGATGGCGCTGCTTGGGCTACGTTGGCCTGGACTGCGGGGTTGAGCGTTTCTTATGCGATCGTCATGCTCACCATGCCCGGTTTGGGTGCCTGGGCCGATCGCACAGCCGGTAAAAAACGATTGTTGGTGCTTGTCACGGTTGCTTGTGTGTTGAGCACGGCGGCCTTGGCATGGGTTGGGCCGGGGCAGGTGGCGCTTGGATTACTGCTCTTGGTTGTTTCCAACACGTTTTTCTCTTACGGCGAGTCTTTGACCGCTTCGTTTTTACCCGAACTCGCCAAACCCCATGCCATGGGGCGCGTCAGCGGTTGGGGTTGGGCCATGGGCTACGTTGGCGGCATGCTGACCCTTGGCGCTTGCCTGGCTTATGTGCTGGCGGCTCAAGCCCACGGTGAAACGGGCAGCCAATTTGTGCCAGTGACCATGGTGATCACCGCCCTTGTTTACGGCGCTGCGGCGTGTGTGACTTTTTCCCTGATGCGAGAGCACGCCGTGCCTCAGCCCAACGCGCCTGTGCTCGGCATGCTGCAAAGTTTGCGAGGCCTTCAAAAAACATTCCGTGATGCCCGTCCCTATGAGGACTTCACGCGCTTGATGGCTTGCGCCGTGGCCTACCAGGGCGGGGTGGCTGTGGCGATCTCATTGGCGGCCATTTACGCCGAGCAAGTCATCGGGTTTCAACCGCAAGAAACCATGGTCTTGATCTTTGTCCTGAACTTGGCCGCTTTTGTGGGTGCTTTTATCTTTGGCTACGCGCAAGACAAGATCGGTCACAAGCTGGCTTTGTCCTTGACCTTGCTGGGATGGATCCTGACTTGCGTGATCGCTGCTTTGTCGAGCACCAAAGAGGTGTTCTGGTGGGCTGCTGCCATTGCCGGGGTCTGCATGGGCTCCAGCCAGTCGTCGGGGCGTGCCATGGCTGGCCTGATGATCCCGTCCGCACGCCTTGGCGAGTTCTTCGGCCTGTGGACTTTTGCCATTCGGCTGGCCAGCATTCTGGGGCCTTTGAGCTATGGCCTGATCACCTGGCTCAGCGGCGGCAATCAGCGAATCGCCATTGGCTCGACATCGCTGTTGTTCGTCCTGGGTCTGGTTTTGCTCATGCCGGTCAACGTGGAACGTGGGCGCCGTATGGCTCAGGAGCCGGTTCAAGTGCGTGGTCAGGGCTGATCAAACATGGGAATCTGCCCGTTGGCAATTTGATGGCGGCAGACCCAGCCAACGGGTCGCCGCCGCTTGCAGGCCGATCAAATCACCGTTGCTCAGCAAGCTGATGCGTGCTGAAAGCGCTTGGGGACCAGGGCCCTCGCGCAACAGCGATGCGGCTTCGAGCAATCGCCGGGTTTGCCGTGCCACGGGCTCTCCGGTAGACACCAGATGAATTTTCGAGCCAAGCACATGCTGCAACTCGTTCTGGGCAAATACATAGTGCGTGCAACCCAGTACCAAGGTGTCGATTTGGCCAGGGCCTTGCCCGAATTGACCCATTTCGCCAGTGTAACTTTCCAGCAGTTGGGTGATTCGTTGTGAAGCCTGGTTCCCAGATGCCGTATCGGTCGATTGCTCAATCGCCAGCGCCAGCCCCTTGCAGGCTTGCACTGTGAAGTGGGCATGACCTTGCAGGCTGCTCAGCAAGCGGTGGAATTTCTCACTGCCCAGCGTGCCGCGAGTCCCGATCACACCGATGTGCCCGGTCTGGCTTATTTTCAAGGCAGGTTTCAAGGCGGGCTCGACCCCAACAATGATGAGGTGGGGATGCTGCTGCCTAAGCGCATGGATGGCTGCTGCCGTGGCCGTGTTGCAGGCCACGACCAAAGCCTTGATGTGGTGTTGGCGGATCAGGTGGTCGGCAATGGCCAGGCTGCGCTGGCGCACAAACAAATCGGATTTTTCACCATAAGGCGCATGCCCGCTGTCGGCCCAATAGACAAAGTGTTCAGCAGGCAGAGCCAACTGCAGCGACTGCAAAACACTCAGGCCGCCGATACCGCTGTCAAAAACGCCGATGGGGGATTCGATCATGAGTCGGTCATGAGTCGGTTTTCGGTGGGGTCAATGGCCACCACCGATCTCATTCAGGCAGCGGTCACGCCAATGCCTTTGAACTCGCCTGTGGCGATGCGCTTTTGCCATTCGGCTGGGCCCGTAATGTGCGCGCTTGTACCGCCCGAGTCCACGGCCACCGTGACAGGCATGTCGACCACGTCAAATTCGTAGATGGCTTCCATGCCCATGTCGGCAAAGCCCACCACCCTGGCGTGCTTGATGGCCTTGGACACCAAATAAGCCGCACCGCCCACAGCCATCAGATAAGCTGATTTGTGCTTCTTGATGGCTTCGATGGCGACCGGGCCGCGCTCGGCCTTGCCGATCATCGCGATCAGGCCCGTCTGGGCCAGCATCATTTCCGTGAAGCCGTCCATGCGGGTGGCCGTGGTGGGGCCTGCAGGGCCCACGGCTTCGTCGCCCACGGGGTCCACCGGACCAACGTAGTAAATCACGCGGTTGGTGAAGTCAACCGGTAGTGACTCGCCCTTGGCCAACATGTCTTGTATGCGTTTGTGCGCGGCATCTCGGCCGGTCAGCATCTTGCCGTTGAGCAGCAAGGTCTGGCCGGGCTTCCAACTGGCCACCTCGGCGGGCGTCAGTGCGTTCAGGTCGACGCGTTTGCTTTTTTCAGTGTCGGGCGCCCAGTTCACGTTGGGCCAAAGGTCCAGCGATGGGGCTTCCAGGTAGGTCGGGCCGGAGCCGTCGAGCACAAAGTGTGCGTGGCGGGTGGCCGCGCAGTTGGGGATCATGGCCACGGGCTTGGACGCGGCATGGGTGGGGTACATCTTGATCTTGACGTCCAGCACGGTGGTCAGGCCACCAAGACCCTGGGCGCCAATGCCCAGTGCGTTGACCTTGTGATAAAGCTCCAGGCGCATGTCTTCAACTTGGTCGAGCTTCTCGCCTTTGCTGGATTTTTCGAGCAACTGGTACATGTCCAGGTCGTCCATCAGGCTTTCCTTGGCCATGAGCACGGCTTTCTCTGCGGTGCCACCAATGCCGATGCCCAGCATGCCGGGTGGGCACCAGCCCGCGCCCATGGTGGGCACGGTTTTCAAAACCCAGTCCACGATGCTGTCACCGGGGTTGAGCATGATCATTTTGGATTTGTTCTCGCTACCACCGCCCTTGGCTGCCACGGTCACGTCGAGCCGGTTGCCCGGCACGATCTCGGTGAAGATCACCGCAGGCGTGTTGTCCTTGGTGTTCTTGCGGTTGAAGTGCGGGTCTGAAACGACCGATGCACGCAGCGTGTTGTCCGGGTGGTTGTAGCCACGACGCACCCCTTCATTGATGGCGTCGTCCAAGCTGCCCGTGAACCCTTCCCAGCGCACGTCCATGCCCACCTTCAGAAACACGTTCACGATACCGGTGTCCTGGCAAATTGGACGGTGGCCGGTGGCGCTCATCTTGCTGTTGGTCAAGATTTGCGCGATCGCGTCCTTGGCGGCAGGGCTTTGCTCGCGCTCGTAAGCTTTGGCGAGGTGCGCGATGTAGTCAGCCGGGTGGTAGTAGCTAATGTATTGGAGCGCGGCGGCGACGGATTCGATCAGGTCGGCTTGTTGGATGACGGTGGTCATGGTGAGTGGGTCCGGTGGGTGGTCGACGAATGGGGTGTGATCAGTGGCCGGATTTGTCGTGGTGCGACATCAGCCGGTCTGCGTAGGCAATGGCGATCGCGCTGAGCAAGAAAGCCATGTGAATGATGGTTTGCCACATCAGCACTTTTTCGTCGTAGTTGGCGGCATTGATAAAGGTCTTGAGCAAGTGGATCGAGCTGATACCGATGATGGCTGTGCCCAGTTTCACTTTGAGCACAGAGGCGTTGACGTGACTTAACCACTCGGGCTGGTCCGGATGGCCTTCAAGGTTCAGGCGCGAAACAAAGGTTTCGTAACCACCCACGATGACCATGATCAGCAAGTTCGAAATCATGACCACGTCAATCAGGGCCAGCACGACCAGCATGATCACCGTTTCATTCAGGGCAGTGAGCGGCGCATCGGCTTTGTAGCCGATGCTGCTGACCAGGGCCTGCAGTGCGGTCTGGCTGCCAAATGCCGCTTCGAGCAGGTGGACCAATTCAACCCAAAAATGGAACACATAGACCGCTTGTGCGGCGATCAGTCCCAAATACAAAGGCAATTGCAGCCATCGGCTGGCAAAAATAAAGCTGCTCAGGGGGCTCAATTTGCCTTGAGGGGCGGGCTGCTTGTTGAACATGGTTTTCCTGGAAGTTGCATAAAGGCGGTGCCTTGGGGCGAACCCTGATTTTAGGTGGTAGAAGTGCGATTAAATATCGGTTGAATGCAAGCCTGATGTCAGTCAGTGCTTTGTAAGAGCGAAAGCAGACATTTGCATCAGTTAAAAAACGACTATGTCATTGAGGAGACAATTCTGATGAGTTCCACCATTTACCAGCCCAGCGCCGATTTCGTGAAAAACGCCCACATCTCGGGCATGCCCGCCTATGAGGCGCTGTGCAAAGAAGCCGAAACCGATTACGAAGGCTATTGGGCGCGTCTGGCCAGAGAGCTGATCAGCTGGAAGACCCCTTTTACCAAGGTGCTCGACGAATCCAACGCGCCCTTTTTCAAGTGGTTCGAAGACGGTACTTTGAATGCGTCTTACAACTGCCTGGACCGCAATGTCGAAAAAGGCCTTGGCGATAAGACCGCCATCATTTTTGAAGCCGACGGTGGTGAAGTCACCAAGGTCACTTACAGCCAGTTGCTGGTCAAGACCTGTCAGTACGCCAATGCCCTGAAGAGCCTGGGCATTCGCAAAGGTGACCGCGTGGTCATTTACATCTCCATGTCCATTGACGGCGTGGCCGCCATGCAAGCCTGCGCCCGCATCGGCGCGACCCACTCGGTGGTGTTCGGCGGTTTTTCGGCCCAGTCGCTGCGTGACCGCATCGAAGACACAGGTGCTGTGGCTGTGATCACCGCCGACCACCAGGTGCGCGGTGGCAAACAGTTGCCCCTCAAATCCATCGTCGACGATGCCTTGGCTTTGGGTGGCTGCGGTGCCATCAAAAATGTACTGGTCGTCAAGCGCTCGGGTTCCGAGATCGCCATGACGGCTGGCCGTGATTTGTGGCTGGCCGATTTGGCCGACAAACAAGCCACCACCTGCGAGCCTGAATGGGTGGGCGCTGAGCACCCCTTGTTCTTGCTCTATACATCGGGCTCGACCGGCAAGCCCAAAGGCGTTCAGCACAGCACTGGCGGCTACCTGTTGCACGCCGCATTAACCACCAAGTGGACGTTTGACCTGAAGGCGGATGACGTGTTCTGGTGTACCGCCGATATCGGTTGGGTCACGGGTCACACCTACATCACCTACGGTCCCTTGTCTTTGGGTGGTACCGAAATCGTGTTTGAGGGCGTGCCCACTTTTCCGGATGCAGGCCGCTTCTGGAAGATGATCCAGGACCACAAAGTCTCGATCTTCTACACCGCGCCAACCGCCATCCGTTCGCTCATCAAGGCTGCTGAAGCCAACGATGCCGTACACCCCAAAAGTTACAACCTGTCCAGCCTGCGTCTGCTGGGCTCGGTCGGCGAGCCGATCAACCCCGCAGCATGGGAGTGGTATCACCAGCATGTGGGTGGCGGGCGCTGCCCGATTGTGGACACTTTCTGGCAGACCGAAACCGGTGGTCACATGATCACCCCCTTGCCGGGCGCGACCCCCATGGTGCCCGGCTCATGCACCTTGCCATTCCCCGGCATCGAGGCCGCCATCGTGGACGAAACCGGCAAGGACATGCCCAACGGCCAAGGCGGCATTCTGGTCGTCAAACGCCCATGGCCTGCCATGATCCGCAATATCTGGGGTGACCCCGAGCGCTTCAAGAAAAGCTATTACCCCGACGATTTCAAGGGCAAGTATTACCTGGCGGGCGATGGTGCGATCCGCGACGAGAAAACCAGCTACTTCACCATCACCGGGCGCATTGACGATGTGCTGAACGTGTCGGGCCATCGCATGGGCACCATGGAAATCGAATCTGCCCTGGTCTCTTGTACCGAGCTGGTTGCTGAAGCTGCCGTGGTGGGCCGCCCAGATGACACCACGGGCGAGGCCATTTGCGCCTTTGTTGTGCTCAAGCGTTCGTTGCCCAACAGCGAAGAAGGCAAGGCGATTGCCAAGCAGTTGCGTGAACACATCGCCAAGGAAATCGGGCCAATCGCCAAGCCCAAAGACATCCGCTTCGGCGACAACCTGCCCAAGACCCGTTCCGGCAAAATCATGCGCCGCCTGTTGCGTTCACTGGCCAAAGGTGAAGAGATCACGCAGGATATTTCGACCTTGGAAAACCCGGCCATCCTCGGTCAGCTGGGCCAGGCTTACTGATCCTTACTGATCTGGCGCGGGCCTTGCCCGTTGGCCTTTCAGCAACAACAACGGCAGCCTAGGCTGCCGTTGTTGTTGGGAATGCCCAAGGACACCTTGGCAGGCTGAACCCTCACGCTCAGACCGCCAACGATGGCTGCAATCAGGTCTTCATCGAAAGGCCAAGTCGTTCTATGACCGCCTTTTCCGACTGGAAGGTGTCCCGAATGAACTTGGTGTATTCCTCTGTGCCCATGTAAATCACCGACTGGTCGTATTTGTCGAAGCTGGCGAGCACAGCCGGGTCTTCCAATGTTTTCTTGAAGGCGTCGTGCAGCTTTTTGACCAAAGCCGGGTCCATGCCTTTGGGGCCACCAATGCCAAAGGGAGAGTCGGACACGGTGTCGTAGCCCAACTCGTTGAGGGTGGGGATGTTGGGCCAACGCTTGGTGCGCTTGCTGCCGTATGTGGCCAACAAGCGCAGGGTGCCTGCTTCCACTTGGGGCCCCCAGCCCGTGGCGTCGCTGTGCGACATGACGTGACCGCCCAACAGTGCCTGAAGGCCGTCGGCGCTGCCTTTGAAGGGCACATGCGTCAGATCGATCTTGGCTTTGTTGGCAAATTCGGCAAATGCCAGATGGGGCGTGGTGCCATTGCCGGTCGATCCGTAGGTGAATTTCCCCGGATTGGCCTTGGCAAAGTCGACCAGATCCTTGACAGATTTGATAGGGGAATCGGCGCGCACCACGATGCCAAAGGTGTAACCGGTCAGGCAGGCAATGTAGGTGAAGTCCTTGAGCGGATCGAACTGCATCTTTTGTATGTGCGGCAGGCGTGCCACGCCGATCGTGACTTGCGACAGGGTGTAGCCATCCGGTTGAGCGCGAACCAGTTCGTTGGGGCCAAGCATGCCGCTTGCCCCGGGTTTGTTTTCAATAATGACTTGCCCACCCAGTGCTTTGCTGGCGCTTTCAGCGAGGGCGCGCATCACCGCATCGCTGGAGCCACCCGCTGGCCAAGGGCAAATCAGTTTGATGGGCTTGGCTGGAAAGTTCTGGGCCTGAGCCCATGCAGGTAATGCGGTAGTGAGCGCGGCAGCAGCTGTCGCTTGAACGAAAGTGCGTCGGTTGGTGCCTAGGGGTTTCACACATGTCTCCTTTAGATGGTGTCCCATTCAAAAGGAAGATCCTTCTTAAGGCAAGAGGGCTAACCTTGGGTCAACCGGGCGGAGCGTCGCTGTGGCGACTGTGGATTCCAGGTGCCTCAGTCTCCCCTCAGTCGCCCAGCACCACACCCTCGCGCCTGGGATCAGCTCCGCCAAACCAACCTTTGGGTGTGCGCTGGATCGCCTGCAGGCCGCTGGTCATGTCCATCTCGCGCACTTCGTGGCCTTGGGCCTTCAATGCGTCCAAGGTGCCGGTCGGGAAGCGTTTGGCTTCAAGAAGCGTCGGGCCATTGAGAGAGCCAAAGTTGGGCAGGTTGACGGCTTGCTGGGCGTTGAGCCCCCAATGCATCGTGCCTGTGAGCAGTTTGGCCGTGTAGTGAATGATGAGCGCGCCACCCGGGCTGCCACCGCTCAATAGCAATTGCCCTGTGGGCTTGTCAAACACCAGGGTGGGTGACATGGACGAGCGTGGGCGCTTGCCTGGTTCGACCCGGTTGGCGATGGGGCGGTTCTGTGCATCGGTGGGTGCAAAACTGAAATCGGTCATTTCGTTGTTGAGCAAAAAGCCACCAGGTCGCGATGGGTCTGTGCTCACCATGCGGCGCGAGCCAAAGGCTGCCTCGATGGTCGTTGTCATGGCCACTGCGCGGCCTTGGGCATCGACCACGCTGATGTGGCTGGTGCCGTATTCGATTTGAGGCGCCATGGGTGCGAAGCTTGTTTTCGCACCACCCGGCTGGCCGGGTGTGGCCACCTTCATCGATTGGGCGCCCATCAGCTGGCTGCGTTCGCGCAGATAGTCGGGTGCCAGCAGACTGCGCCAGTCGCCAGCAGGGGCACGCACAAAGTCCGGGTCGGCCAGGTATTGCGCCCGGTCAGCAAAGGCCAGGCGCGATGCCTCTGTGTAGCGGTGCAACCAGTCGGGGGAGGGCAGGTCGTTGACCAGTTCCGCGCCTTTTGGCTGGGTATTGGCCATGATGCCCAAAATTTGCCCGATGGCGATCTGGCCAGATGAAGGCGGTGGAAATCCGCAGATGCGGTACGTGCGCGCGGTGACGGTGTGGTCGAAACACAAGGCCTCGCGCGCTTTAGGGCGATAGCTGCCCATGTCTTGCAGAGTCAAGGCGCCTGGTCGGGGCGTTTGGGCAGAGCGCGCCACGATGGCTTGGGCGACAGGCCCTTCGTGCAGGGCGCTGCTGCCCTTGACGGCGAGTCCCCGCAGCACATGGGCGTATTCCGGGTTGCGCAAGACATGGCCAGCGGGCCATGCCTGGCCTTGTGCGTTGTAGAAAAAGCGCAGTGCCAGCGGGTCTTTTCGCAGGTGCGAATCGGCCTGCAGCAGCGTGTGCAAACGCGGACTGATCTTGAAGCCTTGCTCTGCCAGCGTGATGGCGGGCTCAAACAATTTGGCCCATGGCAGTGCACCATGTTGCCGGTGGGCTTCTTCGAGCATGCGCACCGCGCCAGGCACGCCCACGGCGTGGCCGCTCAGAACCGCTTCGTCAAAAGACAAGGGCTTGCCGTTCTCACCCAAAAACATGTCACCTCTGGCGCCTGCCGGGGCGGTTTCCCTGCCGTCATGTGCGGTGACTTTGCTGCCATCAAAGTGGAGTAAAAAAGCCCCACCACCAATGCCGCTGGACTGAGGCTCCACCAGTCCCAGCACCAATTGCACCGCGATGGCCGCATCAAGGGCCGAACCACCTGCACGCAAAATTTGATGGCCAGCATCCGTCGCCAGTGGGTTGGCTGCCGCTACAGCTTGTCGCGCGTAGGCCCAACCGGGTTTGTCGGTGTTGCCGCTGGCGGCCTCGGGCTGCTCGGGCACGCTGTAGCGCCAAGTGCTGGCAGGCGGTGGGGTGCTGCAGGCGCTCAACAGGGCCAAGGTGATGAAACTCAGGGTCAGGGTGCTTTTCATTTTTTCTCCAGGAGCTGACATGCTAGGTGCAAAGCCGCAATAAGCCAAGAGGCAATGGTTCGCTCTTCAGGTGAAACAAGCCACATCCAGCTTGCCTGACAAGCTGCACTGACTTCAGACGCAAAAATTCCAGATCACTTGGGTGCCAGACGGATTGCGCCGTCGAGACGTATGACTTCGCCGTTGAGCATGTCGTTTTCGATGATGTGCTTGGCCAGCTTGGCATAGTCCTCAGGCGTGCCCAAACGGCTTGGGAAGGGCACGCCAGCGGCCAGTGCGTCTTGCACTTCTTGCGGCATACCGAACAGCATGGGGGTGCCAAAGATGCCAGGCGCGATGGTCATGTTGCGGATGCCATTGCGCGCCAGGTCTCTGGCAATGGGCAGGGTCATACCGACCACGCCCCCCTTGGAGGCGGCATACGCTGCCTGGCCGATCTGGCCGTCGTAGGCGGCCACGCTGGCGGTGCTGATCAGCACGCCGCGCTCGCCAGTGGCTTCGGGTTCGTTCTTGCACATCGCCTCAGATGCCAGACGGATCATGTTGAAAGTGCCCACCAGGTTGACCATGATGGTCTTGCTGAAAACACCCAAGTTGTGCGCGCCGTTTTTACCGACAGTTTTTTCGGCTGGCGCTATGCCTGCACAATTGATCAGCCCCACCAGTTTGCCCATCGACAATGCCTGGGCCACCACGGCCTGGCCATCAGATTCGTTGCTCACATCGCACTTGACGAAAGCACCGCTGAGCGCTTTGGCCACCGCTTCGCCTTTTTCGATTTGCATGTCGGCAATCACCACCTTTGCACCGTTGGTTGCCAGCATGCGCGCCGTGCCTTCACCCAGCCCCGATGCGCCACCTGTGACGATGAAAACCTTGCCTTGAATGTCCATGCTTTTCTCCTGAATTGATTGACGTAACGTCAACTTCGATTATGCACATCTGGCGTGCTCAATAGCCCTGCGCTAAACACCCTTGTTAAGGGTTTCAAGGTAAGTGGACTACTTTGAAGCTTGGATAGCCAAATTCCAAGGCATCTCCTAGCATGACTTTCAAGACAGGCTCTCTGTCCGCTTGGCTTGCCCTCAGGAGAAATGCATGGCTTCAGACGTCACGTGGGATACACAGGGCTTGGTTCACACCGACGACAACTGGCGCCGTGCATCGGAGTTGCTGGCCACGGCCGGTATCCAGGTTGGGGGTGGCAGGCCTTGGGATATTCGGGTGCACCATCCGGCCACGTTCGACCGCATCCTGACGCGAGGCAGCCTGGGCTTGGGTGAGAGTTACATGGACGGCTGGTGGGACTGCGATCAATTGGACGAATTTATCACCCGCATCTTGCGGGCGCGGCTGGATGATCAGGTAGGCCGCGCGGGCTGGCTGTGGGCTTCCTTGAAGGCACGGCTGACCAATCTGCAGTCGCTGCACCGCGCCTGGCAGGTCGGTGAGGTGCATTACGACCTGGGCAACGATTTGTACGAAGCCATGCTGGACCCGTCCATGGCCTACAGTTGCGGTTATTGGCCTGCGGCGCAAACACTGGCTCAAGCGCAAGAGGCCAAGCTGGAATTGATTTGCCAAAAATTGCAGTTACAGCCCGGCATGAAACTGCTGGATATTGGTTGCGGCTGGGGCAGCTTGATGCTATTTGCCGCCCGGAACTACAACGTTGAGTGTGTGGGGCTGACCATTTCCAAAGAGCAGGCAAGGCTTGGTGCAGAAAAAGCACGGGGCTTGCCGGTCCGTTTTGAGTTGACCGATTACCGGCAGTTCAACCCGCGAGGCGAGCAGCGGTTTGACCGAATTGCCTCAGTGGGCATGTTCGAGCATGTGGGCCACAAAAATTACCACGCCTACTTTGACATGGCCAGCCGCAGCCTGCACAAGGATGGCCTGTTTTTGCTGCACACCATCGGTAAAAACCATGCCGGCGCGGGGATAGACCCGTGGATTGAAAAATACATATTTCCGAACGGGGTGTTGCCCTCGGTATCTGAAATCGCTTTTTACAGTGAAGATACTTTTGTCATGGAGGACTGGCACAACTTCGGTCAGGACTATGACAAGACCCTGATGGCCTGGCATGTCCGCTTTGAGGCGGCTTGGCCTGATCTGCAACCGCGGTATGGCGATCGGTTTCACCGAATGTGGCGCTATTACCTGCTGAGCTGCGCGGGCACCTTCCGGGCCAGAGACAACCAGCTGTGGCAAGTGGTCTTATCCCCCAGTGGCCATGCGGGCGGTTACCGCAGGCCATTGATGTGATGAGTCGCCCTCACTCGTTGTTGTTCATCTTGTGCACAAACATTCGCAAAAAGAAGGCGACCATCAACAGCGTGATCACGATCACGGCCAAACTCATCAGGCCATAGTCGGTCGAAAACAGGTCAATCAGCATTTTCATGGGGGGGTCCTTGCGTGTTGTGACCGTTCAATGTGCACCCTGGCGAAAGGGAAATGGCTGATCAAGGTCAAGACCCGAGCACAATCAAGTGCTTGAATGTTCCTTGTTGTCTTTTTTGCCCGTTTCTGCCTCACATGACTTTCACCCCAGAGCCTTCTTTGACCGTATCCGCCCGAATTTTCCTGAGTCTGGGTTCCCTCAGTGGTTGCGCCAGCGTGGCCTTCAGCGCCGCATTCGCACACCTTCCCGTTTTTGCTGCGGGCGTGCCGGTCATGGTGCAAACCGCCTTGACCCAGCAGCAATTTCATTCATTGGGATTGGTGATCGTGGGTTTGTCCTGCTTCTGCTTGGGCGCATCACGTTGGCTGCTGGCGGCGGGTTGGCTGATGGTGGCAGGTTTGCTGCTGTTCAGCTTCAACCTTTATGCCCGCCATGTGCTGGGTTTTGATGCGTTCAGGGCGTTGGTGCCTTGGGGCGGTGGGGCCTGGCTATTGGCCTGGCTTTGCCTGACGTTGGGCTTTGCCAGTGCGGCGGCACGCAAAACTGCCGCCTGAAGACTTGCACAAAGCTCAAAAGGCTTTGCCTATCGGCGCGATAGGAACTATTCATGAGTAGAAACCCTTGCTTGGCTTATGATTGTCACCAATGAGTTTTCTCATTCGATAGTTTTTTTAAAACCAACCAAGGAAACACCATGTCCCTGATCAACACGCAAGTTCACCCCTTCAAAGCCAACGCTTTTCACAACGGCAAATTCATTGAAGTCACCGAGCAAAGCCTCAAAGGCAAGTGGAACGTTCTGATTTTCATGCCCGCTGCTTTCACCTTCAACTGCCCAACCGAAATTGAAGACGCTGCTGACAACTACGCGGCTTTCCAGAAAGCCGGTGCCGAGGTCTACATCGTGACCACCGACACCCACTTTTCACACAAAGTTTGGCACGAGACTTCGCCAGCTGTGGGCAAAGCCAAGTTCCCATTGGTCGGTGACCCTACCCACGCTCTGACACGCGCATTTGGCGTGCATATCGAAGAAGAAGGCTTGGCATTGCGCGGCACCTTCATCATCAACCCTGAGTTGACGATCAAGACCATGGAAATCCACTCCAACGAAATCGCCCGTGATGTGTCAGAAACCCTGCGCAAGCTGACCGCTGCCCAGTACACCGCCGCCAACCCAGGCCAAGTGTGCCCAGCCAAGTGGAAAGAAGGCGCCAAGACTTTGGCCCCGTCCATCGACCTGGTTGGCAAGATCTAAATAATGTGTTGCTCGCCCTGTTACCCAGGGCGGCATGACATGAGCCCCTGCGATGCAGGGTGTTGAGCGCAGCACATGCTGGTCACAAGCTTTGCGTGTGTTGCCCTCAACGATTTCCCCAAACCCATTGTCCACTGGCCCATGTCAAAAGCGTGGGTCCAAGCCGACCGCATCCTAAAACCGGAGAACACCATGCTCGACGACACCCTCAAAACGCAATTGCAACAATACCTGGCCTTGCTGCGCCAGCCAATTCGCCTGATTGCATCTTTGGACGACAGCGAAACCGGCGCTGACATGAAGAGCCTGCTGGAGACCATTGTCAGCCTGTCGGACAAGGTCACACTGGACACCACAGGCCAGGACAGCCGCAAGCCGTCTTTTGTGGTCGCCCGTGAAGGTGAGACCCAGGGTGTGCGGTTTGCTGGTTTGCCTTTGGGCCACGAGTTCACTTCTTTGGTTTTGGCCCTGTTGTGGACAGGCGGCCACCCCCCCAAAGTAGAGCAAGACGTGATCGACGCGATCAAAGCGCTGGATGGGGACTTCAGCTTCGAGGTCTACATGTCATTGAGCTGCCACAACTGTCCGGATGTGGTTCAGGCGCTGTCCCTCATGGCCATCATGAACCCCAAGGTCAAGACCGTGGTGATCGAAGGCGGCGCCTTCCAGCAAGAAGTGACAGAGCGAGAAATCATGGCGGTTCCCATGGTGTTCCTGAACGGCAAGGTGTTTGGTTCAGGCCGGATGTCCGTGGAAGAAATCGTGGCCAAGTTGGACACCGGTGCCGCTGACCGCGATGCGGCCAAGCTCAATGCCAAGGAAACCTTTGACGTGTTGATCGTAGGCGGTGGTCCCGCTGGCGCAGCCGCAGCGGTGTACGCGGCTCGCAAAGGCATCCGCGTGGGTGTGGCGGCCGAGCGCTTTGGCGGCCAGACCAACGACACCATGGCGATCGAGAACTACATCTCGGTGCTCGAGACCGACGGTCCCAAGTTTGCGGCCGCGCTCGAAGCCCAGGTGCGCCACTACGGCGTGGACATCATGAACCTGCAACGGGCCGACAAACTGACGCCCGCAGGGGCCGACGGTTTGGTACGCATCCAGATGCAAAACGGCGCGACGCTCAAGGCCAAGACCGTGATCTTGTCGACCGGTGCCCGCTGGCGCAACGTGAACGTGCCCGGCGAAGCCGAGTACAAGAACAAGGGCGTGGCTTACTGCCCGCATTGCGATGGCCCGCTGTTCAAGGGCAAGCGCACGGCAGTCATCGGTGGTGGCAACTCGGGCATTGAAGCCGCCATTGACCTGGCGGGCATCGTCGAACACGTCACCGTGATCGAGTTCGCCGAGCAACTCAAAGCCGATGCGGTGTTGGTGAAGAAGCTGCACAGCTTGCCCAACGTGACGGTGCACACCAACGCTCAGACGACCGAGATCACAGGCGACGGCAGCAAAGTTAACGGCATCCGTTACAAAGACCGTGCCACCGGCACCGAGCACCATGTCGAGTTGGCAGGTGTGTTCGTGCAAATTGGCTTGGTGCCCAACACCGAATTCTTGAAGGGCACCGTCGAGTTGTCCAAGTTCGGCGAGATCGTGGTGGACGCCAAGGGCCACACCAATGTGCCGGGCGTGTTTGCGGCGGGTGACTGCACCACGGTGCCGTACAAGCAGATCGTGATTGCCGCAGGCGAAGGCTCTAAGGCCGCACTCAGCGCCTTTGACCACTTGATTCGCTCTTGAGCGCGCCAGCGCAGGCATAAAAAAACCGGACCTTGTGTCCGGTTTTTTTGTGGCCGCTTATTTGGTCAAGATCAATTTCCCCTGCCGGGTGGTTTGCAATCGGTAGATCTCGCCCAAATGCCGGATGAGCAGCGACGAATGGCCCGCCAGCAGATCACTGCTGTCCACGATGCGCAGGCCTGCTGGGGCGCTGCTGCCTTGAATCGGCAAGGGCTGTACCCTTGGGCTCGTGTTAGCTTGGCCGTCATCGCTGTGGCTCATGGTCGTTTGCCTCCGGTGACAAAACCGATCTTGACCAGTCCGGCGCGTTGGGCAGACGTCATGGCATCGGCCACGAATTCGTAAGGCGCTTTTTTGTCGCCCCGGATGTACAGCTGGGGTTGTGGGTCTTTGCTGGCTTGTTGCCGCAGCGCATCTTCCAGCGCGTCCGCCGCAATGGCCTGTTTGCCCAGGAAGAACTGGCCTTGTGCATCCACGGCCAATTGAAGGTTTTCGGGTGGCGTTTTATCGCGGCTGCTGCTGGCGCGCGGCAGCTCGACCTTGACGGCATGTTGCACCACCGGGATGGTGATCATGAAGATGATCAGCAGAACCAACATGATGTCCACCAAGGGCGTCATGTTGATCTCGCTCATCACCTCATCTTGTGCTTCACTGGCTTCAAACGACATGTTGGCCTCCGTTGTGGGTGACGCGGGTGCCGGTCACATAGTAGGCGTGCAGGTCGTGTGCAAAGCGGTTCATGCGGGCAATGATGAATTTGTTGCCGCGCACCAAAGCGTTGTAGCCCAGCACGGCGGGAATAGCCACGGCCAGACCCAGCGCGGTCATGATGAGGGTCTCGCCGATCGGGCCTGCAATGGCGTCGATGCTGGCATTGCCGTTGGCACCAATGGCCACCAGCGCGTGGTAAATGCCCCAGACTGTGCCAAACAAGCCTACAAATGGCGCGGTAGAACCAATGGACGCCAGGATGGCCAGGCCGTTTTGCAGGCGGCTGGTGTGGTCGTCAATGCAGTTGCGCAAGCTGCGCGTGACCCAGTCGCTGATGTCCAGGCGGTCGTGCAACTGTTTTTGTGCGGCCTGGTGGTGTTCGGTGGCCTCTTGCCCCACTTGGGCCAGGGTGTGGAACAGGTTGTCCGGGCGGTGGCTGAGCACGTCCAGGCCTTCGGCCAGACTCGTGGTGTGCCAGAACTGTTCGCTGCCCAAGGCGCTTTGTTTGTGTTTCCAGACGTCCAGCGCCTTGAGCACGATGACGATCCAGCTGATGACCGACATGCCGATCAGGGCGATGAGGATCAGGCGGGTGACCGCGTCGCCTTGGGTCCAAATGTGGGCGAGGCCAAATGATTCGGGCATGACAAAAACTCCTGTGAATGGGATGGAAAAAATGGGTGAGGCTCGGACGGGGTGAAGATCAGTCCAGCACAAAACGGATGGGCACGTTGAACCACATGGCCTCGGGCAGACCGTTGCGTTGGCCGGGCACAAAGCGCCAAGCTTTGACGGTCGTTAAGGCCGTGTCGTCCAGGCGGGCATAGCCGCTCGAGGTGCGGATTTCGGCTTTTTCGGCGCGGCCTTCGGGCGTGATCAACACACGAATGACAACCGTGCCTTCTTCGCCCAAGCGTTTGCTCTGGCGTGGGTAGGGTGGGGCAGGGTTGTTCAGGTAGTCGGCGCTTGTGGACGGCAGCACCACGGCTATTGCTGTGGCGTTGGAGGCAGGGCGTTGGTTGCCTGCCGGCGGTGCGGTAGGCGTGGCGGGTGCAGCAGGTGTCAGTGCAGGTGCAGCGTTTGACACGATGGGCGCGACATTGCTGGGGGCCGTGGGTGACAGCACAGGCGCGGGTTGCACCTGAGTGCTGATGGGCTTGGCCACAGTCTGCGGCTTGGGTTCTGGTTTTGTTTGGTGTTGGATTGGGGGTCTCGCCGGCTCCGGTTTGGGTGCGGGTGGTGCGGGGGCATCCATGACCACGCTGGCCATGATCACGTTGTCTGGCGCGCTCGCTGGGACCACGCTGGTCAACACACCGCTGCTGACCAACCAGGCCACACCAGCGTGGCCCAGCATCACCGCACCGGTCACGCGCCAGGTGCGGCTTTTGTGGATGCGGTAGGGCTGACGCATCGGGTCTTCAAAATGGGCTGCTTGCATAAAGTGGGGCTCAAAGGAAATCAAGCGACATAAACCGGCTCTGGAGACCACAAGCGGTCGATGCCAATGTCTTGGATTTGGGCGCAACCCGTCAGGGCCATGGTTGCCTCGAACTCATCGCGCATCAGGCGCAGCACATGCGCCGCGCCGCGTGCGCCCGCATGGGCCAGGCCATACAGGGCGGGGCGGCCGATCAAGGCCGCATCGGCCCCCAGCGCCAGCGCCTTGAACAAGTCGGTGCCGCGCCGAATGCCGCCGTCCACCAGCACCAGCGCTTGCGGCTGGTATTGGCGAACGGCTTGTACGATGCGCGGCAGCAACTCGGCCGTGGCTGGCAGGGTGTCGAGCACGCGGCCACCGTGGTTGCTGACGATCACCCCTGCTGCCCCCAGATTCAGCGCTTGCACAGCGTCTTGCGGGTGGGTGATGCCCTTAAGCAGCACGGGCAAACGGGTTTGCCCCATGAGCCACTGCACATCGGCCCAAGTGGGCGCGGCATCGACCAAGCCAGCGCACAGGCCTTGGGCGTGGTTTTTTGCAGGGCCGTTGTCGGGGGCCTTCCAATGCGCCGCCTTCACGCCCTCGGGCAAAGGCATGCCGTGGCGGCGTTCGCGGTCTCGCACACCGTGTACCGGGGCGTCCACCGTGAGTACCAGGGCTTCAAAGCCGACCGTTTCGATGTGTGCCAACAATTCGCGCAGGGCACCCCGGTCAGCCAGCCAGTAGAGCTGAAACCACAAGGGACCACGTTCGGCGTCTGAAGCCACCAGCGCCGCCACGTCGTGCAAAGGCGTGCTGGTTTGGTGCGACAGCACCATGCCGCAGCCTTGCGCAGCAGCGGCCAAAGCCATGCCCGATTCCCCATCGGCATGGGCCCAGCGCTGGTAAGCCATGGGGGCCACCAGCAGCGGCATGGGCCATTCGCGCCCCAGCAGGTTGCATCGGGTGTGGCCGCCGCGCAGGTCTTGCAACACGCGGGGCGACAAGCGCAGGTTTTGCCAAGCGGCCACGTTGTGGCGCAGTGTGATTTCGTCTGCTGCGCCACCGCTGAAATAGGCCCACGCAGCATCGCCCAGCGCCGCTTGTGCGGCGTGTTCGTGGTCTTGCAGGGTGACGATGGGCGTGGTCATGGTGTGTGCGGGTTCAAAGAGCAGATCAGGTGTTGGCCCACTGGCGAAGCAGCTGGTGATACACCCCGGTCAAAGCCGTGGTTTCGGTCGTTTCGCCGTGATGTTCGCGCAGCTTGAGTAGGTTCATGTCCAGGTCAAACAGGATGTGTCGCTGCTCGTCCGAGCGCACCATGCTTTCGACCCAGAAAAAGCAAGCCAGCCGCTGGCCGCGTGTGACGGGTGTGACTTCGTGCAAGGTGTTGCCGGGGTACAGCACGGCATGGCCTGCGGGCAGCTTCACGCGGTGGACGACCTCTTGGTCCTGCACGCTCAGCTCGCCGCCTTCGTAGTCGCCTGGGTCGTTCAAAAAGACGGTGCACGACAAGTCTGTGCGCACGCGTTGGCCATCGGCACGCAGGCGAATGGCGTTGTCGATGTGCCAGCCGTAATGGGGGAATTCGGGGGTGTAGCGGTTGATGCGCGGTGTGAAAATTTTCAGCGGCAAAGCGGCTGAAAAGAAGGTGCTCGACTGGTCCAGCCCACCGAGCACCGCGTGGCGAATTTTCGCCGCCACCGGGTGGTCGTGCGGTAGTTGCAGGTTGTCTTTGACCGTGCGGGCTTGGGGGCCCGCACTGCCTCGCCCGTCGGCCCAGTCGGATTCGGGCAAGGCCAGCAACTGGTCGCGGGCCTGGCGCACAGTGTCCGTGTTGAGCAATTCGGGCAGAAAACGGATCATGAAAAACCTTGGTCTTGGCGACTTAGAACTTGTAAGACGCGGTGACTTGCGTCAAGCGGCCCGCACCAGGGATGTAATGACCGGGGTACAAAGCATCGGCATACAACTTGTTGGTGACGTTGCTCACATTGGCTTTGAAGCTCAGCGCGTCGCTGTAGGCGTACTCGGCCATCAGGTCGCCGACCACGAAGGAACGCACTTCAAACTCGGACCGTGTCGGTGTCTGGCGGCCACGGAAAGTGACGCCACCGCCCACACGCCATTGGCTGCTGACTTGGTATGTCGTCCAAGCGCTGCCGCTGTGCACGGGGGTCAAGGCCGGGCGGTCGCCCACGCGTTCACCTGCCGCGCCTTGGCTGCATGAGCCTGTGGCAGGGCAGGGGGCAGCCTTGCTGACTTTGGCATCGGGCATCCAGGTGAAGGACCCGAACACTTCCCATTTCGGTGTCAAGCGACCAGCCACATCGATTTCCAGTCCGGAGACATAGCGGCTGCCGGTCAGCGTGACCACGGGCAACAAGGGGTCGGTGTTGCGCTCGTTTTTCTTAGTGGCGCGGAACAGGGCCAGCCGGGTGGTGAAGCGTTTGTCGGCCGAGTCGAGTTTGGCCCCCAACTCCCAGTTCACCGATTGCTCAGGTGGCGTGTCCACATTGGAGGCGCCCAGCGAGTAGGTGTCGCCCGAAGTGTTGAACGACGTGCCATAAGACAAGTGGAAGGACTGCAAATCGTTCGGCTGGAACAGCACGCCTGCGCGTTTGCTCCACTCGCCCACCCTCATTTGGTAACTGGTTTTGGTGCCGTTGTCGGTGGCGTTCGTGGGGTTGCCGAATTGATCGTAGTCACCTTTGAGCTTGTCGTAGCGCAAGCCGCCCAGCACTTTCCAGTGCGGTGCCACTTGCACCAGGTTTTGCAGGTAGGCCCCCCAGCCGGTGCTGCTGTACTGGTTGTTCACACGTAGCACGCGGGTGCTTTCGTCCACCCAGGCCCCATCGTTCGGGGTGCCAATGGTGGTGGTGGGCTTGGTGATGGTCACGCCACCTTGCACACCTGCTGTACGGGCGGCGTACACAGTTTTGTCTTCGGTGGCCAGGTCGACCCCGGCCAGCAATTCGTGTTTCAGGCCCAGCGCCTGGAATTTTTTGCTGAAATCACTTTGCACATGCAGCGTGTCCATGTCCTGAATCTTCAGGTTGTTACCCCGGTTGATGACCGTGTTGGGGCCGAAGGTGGCCAAACTGACGGCTTGGCCCCCCGGTTGGCTGGCGGCATTGGCAAACCGCACAGTGCCAGCGCGCTGATCGCGTTCGTATCGCCCCTTGCGGA
This sequence comes from Limnohabitans sp. 2KL-17, assembly GCF_003063415.1. Taxonomy (GTDB): domain Bacteria; phylum Pseudomonadota; class Gammaproteobacteria; order Burkholderiales; family Burkholderiaceae_C; genus Limnohabitans_A. The sequence continues at coordinate 29,817 of NZ_NESK01000005.1, read as the reverse complement.
TTTGCGTTTTGAGTTCACTGTCGGCCGAAAAACGGTGCGTGTGGCTCGCGCTCAGATGCGTGGTACTGCCAGCGTTGTAGTCGCTGGCGGCACCGTAGTAGGCCGTGGGGTCCAGCGGCAAAACGGTTGACTCGAGTGCAGAGGACGAGCTGTTCGGGCGAATCCAGGGCAAGCCATAGTTCATGCCGTTGTTGTTGTTCAGGTGGTACAGCCCGACTTGGAACTCGTCCTTCTCACCAATGCCCCAGCGGTAAGCCCCGGCGACGCCTTCTTTGTCCAAAGAGCTGCCCGAGCCGTTGTTGTCGGCTTGGGTTTTCATCACGTTCAGGCGCAGTGCCGCACTCTCACCCGTCTGCTTGTTGAAATCGCCCACCACACGCACATGGTTGTGAGACCCCAAGGTCAAGTCCACTTGGTGTTCGTCCATCAGGCGGGGTGTTTTGCTGACTTGGTTGACTGCACCGCCCGTGGAGCCACGGCCAAACAACATGGAGGCCGAGCCGCGCAGCACTTCGAGGCGGTCAAGGTTGTACGTGTCGCGCTCATAAAAAGCCGGGTCGCGCACGCCATCGACAAACACATCGCCTGTGGCTTGCAAAGAAAAGCCGCGCAAACGGATGTCTTCTTCGCCACCTTCGGCCGCCAAAAAGCTGATGCCAGCCGTGTTTTTCAGGGCCTCTTTGAAGGTGTCCAAGTTGCGGTCATCCATGAGCTTTTCGGTCACCACCGTCACCGATTGCGGGATGTTGCGTAGCGCCTGTTGGCCTTTGCCCATGCGTGTCTCGGTGGCGCGGACGCTGTTTTTGCCTTCAGCCATGTCGACTTCAGCTTTGTCTTTCACCGTCACCGCTTTGAGCGTTTTTTCTTCTGGCTTGTTGTCTTGCGCCATGACGTAAGGCGTGGCAGAGAGAGAGCCGGCCAGCATCATGGCCGCCAGAGGCAACAATTTGGGTGGGGGCTGCGTGTTTTGGGCGGATTTGTATCTTTGAGTCATGGTGATGCGAGTCATTGAGAAAGAGGAAATGGCAAAACGGGGTTTTGCCGCTGAGTTCAATGGCTGGCTATCACCACCCGAGCGGCGCTCGGTGTGAATGGCTGGCTGTCTAATTCGGGTGGCCTGATTTCAGAGGACTGAAATCAGGCAGGCTGCTGGGTGTTGACCGGCTTCACTTGAATCCCACGCGATCCAGCATCTGCTGCACCTTGATTTGGTTCATGCCGACGGCGCTGATCGGGATCAGCTCGCTTTTGAAACTGCCGCCGGTCATGGCTTTGAGCGCGGGGTTGTCGAAGCTCACCCCCTTGGCGGTCGGCCACTCGTTGTTGCCGTTGGCAAAGTGGTTTTGCGCGGAGGGGCTGGCCAGGTACTCTAGAAATTTCACCGCGTTGTCGGTGTTTTTTGCGTGGCGAGCCACGGCCCCACCGGCTACATTCATGTGCGTGCCCCAGCTGCTTTGGTTGGGGAATACGACAGCGATTTTTTCGGTCACTGCGCGGTCTTCGGGTTTGGACGATCGCATCAGGCGGGCCAGATAGTAGGTATTGGTGAGGGCGACACCGCATTCCCCTGAAGCTACACCCTTGATCTGGTCAGTGTCTCCACCTTTAGGGCTACGGGCCATGTTGTCCACCAGGCCTTTGAGCCAGGCTTCGGTCTTTTGGGGCCCAAGGTGTTCGATCATGGCGCCAAACAAGCTGAGGTTGTAGGGGTGAGAGCCCGAGCGGATGCACAGGCTGCTCTTGAATTTGGCATCGGCCAGTTTCTCGTAGCTGTCCACATCGGTTTCACTGAATTTCAGCTTGTCGTAAACGATGACTCGCGCCCGGGTCGACAAGCCAAACCAGGCTGTGCCGCCATTGTCAGCAGGTTTCGCGCGCAGGTTGGCGGGAATGGCTTCTTCCAGTTTGGCCGATTTCACAGGCAGGAACAGCCCATCCACTTCAGCACGCCAAAGACGAGCGGCATCCACCAGCAAAATCACATCTGCCGGGGATGCCGAGCCCTCAGCCTTCAGACGGGCGAGAATACCGGCATCGTCGGCATCGACCCGGTTGATCTTGATGCCGGAAGATTTGGTGAACTCGCTGTACATGACTTCATCGGTCGGATAGTGGCGGGCCGAGTAAATGTTCAGGACTTTGTCTTGCGCCATGCCCGTTGAAGCGACCAAAAGCCCAGTGATGCTCAAGATGAATTTGAAAAATTTCATGGTCTTCGCGTTGGATGATTCTGCGTTAACCAAATTTTATCCCAAATGAGAATGATTATCAATAAGACCAAAGGAAAGACATGAATTTATTGCCAAGGGATGGGCTTAAGTGCGAGTCTTCAGCACGACCCAGGATGGGGAAAAGCCGGTGGTTCAAGACTTTGGCCATGTTGTTGATGGCGAGTACCCTGGTGGCCTGCAGCACTTTGGGCACTGCGCCCACACCAGGGGCCGGGGGGGGGCCGGCACCTTCCGAGCGCCGAGAGGTTCGCCTGGGATTGGCTTTGGGGGGCGGTGCAGCCCGAGGTTTTGCCCACGTGGGGGTGATTCAGGTGCTGGAAGAGGCCGGTTTGCGACCCGGCTACGTGGCGGGCACCTCGGCGGGCAGTCTGGTGGCCGCTTTGTATGCCAGCGGCAAAACCCCGGCTGAACTGGTTCGCGTGGCTGAGACCATGCAAGAGGCAGATATCACGGATTGGATGCTGCCGATATTGAATCGGGGGGCCTTGCGAGGGGAAGCCCTGGCCAAGTACGTGAACACGCAGGTGGGTGGGCTCAGCCTGGAGCAGATGAAGATCCCCTTGGGCATCGTGGCAACTGATCTGGGCAGCGGTGAATCCATCACCTTCCGTCGTGGCAACACCGGCTCTGCCGTGCGGGCATCGAGCGCAGTGCCGGCCGTGTTTCTGCCCGTTCGCGTGGGAGATCGTGAATATGTGGATGGTGGCTTGGTTTCACCGGTACCGGTCCGTCAAACACGGGACTTGGGGGCCAATTTCGTGATCGCGGTGGATATTTCAAGCGATCCTGAAGGCAACCCTTCGGGAGACACCTTTCAGATCCTGATGCAAACATTCACCATCATGGGCAAAAGCATCAACACCTTGGCCTTGAAGGATGCCGACTTTGTGGTTCGCCCGGCTTTATCGGGTGTGAAAAGCTCGGACTTCGGTGCCCGATTGCGCTCCATCGAAGCGGGGCGTGTCGCCATGAAGTCCTTGCTGCCGAGTTTGAAAGCTCGCCTGGCAGCTTTTGAAGCAGGGCGCTGACACACGGAGAACAAAGTCGAGTGCAAAAAAAGGGCTGATCTTGCGATCAGCCCTCAAGGGATCCCTGTTTCCCAGATGAAATTCAAAGAGATCCGAGGAGACAACTTGCAATAAGATCAGGTAGCTTAAAGACCTGACGATTTTGAAATTACTTTTTCTTGCCAGCTTTAGGGGCGGCTGTCTGTGCCACAGAAGCCAGATTGGATTCGGCCAGATCGGTGGCTTGCTTGACGGCTTTTTGCACGGATTCGAATGCGCTGTTGGCAGCGGTGACAGCGCCTTTCATCATGGCGACAGCTTGCTCGGAACCGGCAGGTGCGTTTTGGGCGGCACTGTCCACCAATGTGGCGAATTGCTTTTGGGCGGCTGCGGCCTGGACTTCGAGGGCCTTGGTGAATTCACCCGTGGTACCCGATGCGATGTCATACAAATGACGGCTGTAAGCAGCAGTCTTTTCAGCCAAGGGCTGGAACAGATTGGCTTGCATGGCCACCAGGTCTTGGGCGTCTTTCACGCTCAGGACTGCCTGGGTGCTGTTGGCAGACTCGTCCAAAGCGGCTTTTGCAGCGCTCAGGTTCAGTTCAACCAACTTTTCAACGCCTTCGAAGGCTTTGGCGGTCAGGCCAAACAGGGTTTCAACATTGGCTTTGTGTGAGGCGACGATTTGTTCAGCGGTCATCATGAGAATCTCCAGATCAAAAAATAAAGTGTGGTTTAAGGAAGACTGCGCCGTAACTGGCCGGGGCCTTACAACATTGTTGCAGTGCAGCATGGTTTGAATTTTAGGGTCTCTACGAGGCATTACAAGGGGATTGAAGGCCACTCTGCTCAGTTTAGAGAGGGTTTTCTAGAATTCATCAAATTCCAGACCGACTCATGCACGCCTATTACGCCGATCACTTTGTATTGCCTTTGCCCGAAGGTCACCGTTTTCCGATGCGCAAGTACAGCCGATTGCGTGACCGTTTGACCGGTGAACTGCCCGGGGTGAAGATGTGCAAAGCGCCTGCAGCCAGCAATGGCGAGTTGGCGTTGGTTCACACACCCGCATATATCCAAGGCGTGAGCACAGGGGGACTGGATGCTGCCTTGCAACGTGAGATCGGTTTCCCCTGGAGTCTGGCCATGGCCGAGCGTGCCCGCAGATCGGTGGGTGCCACTGTGGCTGCTGCCCGCGATGCGTTGGTGCAGGGTGTGGCTGGTAATCTGGCTGGGGGCACGCACCACGCTTATGCCCACAAAGGTGGCGGCTTTTGTGTTTTCAATGACATCGCCGTCACGGCTCGCCTGATGCAAGCCGAGGCCTGGCGGCATGATCGGCGCAAATTGAATGTGGCCGTGATCGACCTGGACGTGCACCAGGGCAACGGAACGGCGCATATATTTGCCAAAGACCCGAGCGTTTTTACCCTGTCGTTGCATGGCGAGAAAAATTTTCCGTTTCGCAAGGAGCCCAGCGACCTCGATGTGGGCTTGCCCGATGGCTGCAAAGATGAGCCTTATCTGGCCGCGCTTCACCAGGCTTTGCAAAGCTTGGAAGACAGGTTCGATCCGCATCTTGTGATTTATCTGGCCGGTGCCGACCCTCACGAGTGCGACCGCCTGGGTCGACTGAAGCTGACGCAAGATGGCATGCAGGCCCGCGACAGGACTGTCATGGATTGGGCCTGGCAACGGAAGTTGCCCGTTGTGCTGTGCATGGGTGGCGGTTATGGCCACGACATCGAGACCACGGTTCAGGTGCAAATGCAGACCTGGACCGTGGCTTTGGGCTACTGGCAACGCTGGCACAATCTCAAGCGATGAACACACCCGCCAAGCCCCCCGAAAAACCCCAAGCCGACTTGCGCAGCAGTTACAAGGTGTTCCGAGCCATCGGCACGCGCTGGATGGACAACGATGTTTACGGCCATGTCAACAACGTGGTCTATTACAGTTGGTTCGACACCGCCGTGAACGCCACATTGATTGAGCAGGGTGTGCTCGACATTCATGCAGGCTCAACCATCGGCCTGGTGGTGGAAACCCAGTGCTTTTATTTCGTACCGCTGGCCTTCCCCCAAACCATCGATGCGGGCATTCGAGTGGCCAAACTGGGCACGTCGAGCGTCCGTTACGAAGTGGGCCTGTTCGCACAAGGCGATGACAAGACCGCCGCCCGCGGGCACTTTGTGCATGTTTACGTGGACCGCAAAACCCGTCGTCCCGTGCCATTGCCCAGCGCATTCAAAACATTTCTGGAGACATTGACATGAGCATTTCGCCGATCGGCCAGCAAGTCAGCACCCGCGTGAACGACCCCGCCAGTGTGGACGCCGCCATCCTCAGCCGTTTTTCCACACGCGCCTATTTACCCCGGGCGGTGGACCGCAGCGTGCTGCAAGAGGTGCTGGAACTGGCCGCCCGGGCGCCCAGCGGTACCAATACCCAGCCCTGGAAGGTTTATGTGCTCCAAGGCGCCAAGCGCGATGAACTTGTGGCCAAAACCTGTGCTGCGCACGATGCCATCAGCGCCAACCCGGCGCTGGCTGCTGAATACACCGAGTCATATGACTATTACCCTGAAAAATGGGTCAGCCCCTACATTGACCGCCGCCGCGAGTGTGGTTTCGGCCTGTATGGTGTGCTGGGCATTGGTAAGGGCGACAAAGGGCGGATGCATGAACAGCACCAAAAGAACTTCCGATTCTTTGATGCCCCCGTGGGCCTGATCTTCACCATCGACAAAGTGCTGGGACGGGGCAGCTTGCTGGATTACGGCATGTTCCTGCAGTCTCTGATGATCGCGGCACGCTCGCGCGGCCTGCACACCTGTCCACAAGCGGCATGGAATGGTTTTGCCAAGATCATCTTGCCCCTCGTGGGAGCAGGTGAGTCCGAAATGGTGGTGTGCGGAATGTCGCTGGGCTATGCCGACGAGTCGGCAACGGTGAACACCTTCGAGACGACTCGCGTTCAGGCGCAAGATTTCACCCACTGGGTGGATTGATTCATCTTCCCCGCAAGGTCTTGCTTTGGGATTCGATGCTCTGGCGTTGCAACTGCTCAATGGGCTGAGCCATGCCACCACCTTGTTTTTGATGGCTTCCGGGCTGACGCTGATCTTTGGCGTCACCCGGATTGTTAATTTTGCCCATGGCAGTTTTTTCATGCTGGGTGCTTTGTGGGCGGCACACGCCGTCACCAACTGGTGGCCCGCCTGGGGTGATTCCGCTTTCGGCTACGCCGCTGCAATGCTCATGGGGGCTGGCCTGGCTGCCATGTTGGGCGCCATCACCGAGGTGTTGCTTTTCAAGCGTATGCGGCAAGCCCCTCAGCTGTACCAATTGGTGGCCACTTTCGGGCTGACGCTGGCGCTGCACGACGCCATGCGCTGGTACTTCGGGCCTGAGGAGGTTTTTGCCCCACGTTTTCCTGGCCTCAAGGGCGCTATGGCCTTAGGTGAGTCATTTTTCCCGACTTGGCAACTGTTCACCCTTGTTTTGGGCCCACTGGTCTGGCTGGTTCTTCACCTGTTGCTCACGCGCACCCTGTGGGGCCAGCGTGTCAAGGCCGCCACGCAAGACCGTGACATGCTGGATGCGTTGGGCGTGAATCCTGCGCCGCTGATGCTGGGGGTGGTCATGCTTGGCTGCGGCCTGGCCGGATTGGCAGGGGCGTTGCAATTGCCGCGTGAACCTGCCCACTTGCAGATGGATGTGAATATGGTGGTGGAGACCTTTGTGGTTGTGGTCACTGGCGGGCTGGGCAGCATCGGCGGTGCTTTTGTGGCGGCCTTGCTGATTGGCTTGATCCACGCGTTGGGCCTGAGTTTCTTTCCGCAAGCGACATTGGTCCTGGTGTTTTTGACCATGACTGCTGTGCTGGTCTGGCGACCTCAAGGCCTAGCGGGGGCTGCAGTCCATGCTGAGCAACGAGAAAGCGTGCCGGTTTTCTCGCTTTGGCCGGTGGGCCAGGCAGGCAGGGCCTTGTTTGTATTCGTGTTTTTGGGCTTGTCGTTGCTGGCCTGGCGTCAAGGCGACTATGGGCGAAGCCTGGTTGAAGACGTGATGGTGATGATGTTGTTTGGCTTGAGCCTTCAGTGGATGATGGCCTTGGGTGGGCTGGTCAGCTTTGGACATGCGGCCTTTTTTGCATTGGGCGCCTATGGCGCAGCCTTGGCCCACTTGAACGCGGGGGCTGGCTTGTTCGTGGCGCTGACAGCAGGAACGGTGCTGGCGCTGACCGTGGCGTTGGTGTTTGGGGCCTTGGTGGTGCGCAGCAGCGGCGTTTACCTGGCCATGCTTTCTTTGGCGCTCGCGCAAATGGTCTGGGCGGGCGCCACGCAATGGGTGGGACTCACGGGCGGAGACAACGGCTTGATTGGGCTGCGACTGATCGCGCCCGAATGGCGACCCTTGGCAGATGCTGTGTTGTGCGGCTTTTTGCTGCTGTCGCTGGTGGTCATGGCCAGGGTGGCAAACTCTGGCCGTGGGGCGGCCTTGCAGGCTTTGCGCGATGCGCCCTTGCGTGCGGCGGCCAGCGGTTTACCCGTTCAGGCTTTGCGCTATCAGGTGTTTGTGGGCAGCGCCACCTTGGCGGGTTTGGCCGGTGGTTTATGGGCTTCATTCAAAGGCGCTGTCTTTCCATCGGTGGCTTCGGTGGCCATGTCGGTCGATGCTTTATTGGTCATATTGCTGGGTGGCGTGCACCAACTGTGGGGCTCAGCTGTCGGCAGTGCCCTGTTGGTGTGGGGTGGCGCCGAGCTGGGCCAGGGCCTTGACTATTGGCGCGGCGTTTTGGGTTTGCTGATCATGGCCGTCATGTTGCTGGCCCCCAGCGGCGTGCTGGGCGGTGTGCAGCTGTGGCTAGCGCATGTGCGTTCGCCACAAGGGCCTAAAGCATGAAGCAGCTGGTGAATTCCGGGGGGCAGGCACTCTTGCAGGCGATTGGCCTGAGCAAGCATTTTGGGGGCGTGCGTGCACTGGATGAGGTGAGTTTTGAGGTTCAGTCAGGTCATTGCGTGGCTTTGATTGGCCCGAACGGGGCGGGTAAATCCACCTGTTTTGCTTGCCTGGCCGGGCAACAAAAACCCACAGCGGGCGAGGTGTTCTGGCAAGGCCAGCCCTTGCTGGGCCAAACGCCTGCCGAGCGTCAGCGCCGTGGCGTCGCCCGAACTTTTCAGGTGGCCCAGACTTTTGAAGCGCTGACCGTGTTGCAAAACATCCAGTTGGTGCTGCGCGATGCCACACCCTTGTCTTGGTGGGACCGGCTGAACCAGCGCCAGCCCGAACGGTCACTGCAGTTGGCAGCGCAAGTAGGCTTGCAAGCCTTGGCTCATGCCACCGTAGCCGAGTTGCCGTATGGTGCCAAAAAACGTCTGGAGCTGGCCATGGCTCTGGCCGGTTTGCCTGAAACCGGGCCTTCGTTGTTGTTGTTGGACGAGCCCGCTGCTGGCTTGGCTGAGCAAGAGCGTTCCGACATGATGGCGCTGGTGCGGCAAGTGGCTGCGGGCGGCGTCACTGTGCTTTATACCGAACACAACATGGACGCCGTGTTTGGTGTTGCCGATCGTGTCCTGGTGCTGATGCAAGGCCGCTTGGTCGCTGATGGCTTGCCTTCTGATGTGGCACAAGACCCTCTGGTTCGGCAAAATTATCTGGGCTTGGATTTCAACGCCCCCAAGGTGGCCAATCAGAATGACCCCCATGCATCAGCAACAGAAGGCACGTGTGTCTGACACCCGGCTTGATGTGAAGCAGTTGAACGCCTGGTACGTTCAGGCACAAGCCTTGTTCGATGTTTCGCTGGTCGTGAATGCGGGTGAATTGGTGGTCTTACAAGGCCTGAATGGCGCCGGCAAGTCCAGTTTGCTCCAGTCGCTGATGGGTATTGGCCCAAGGGCCACTGGCCAGATCGAGTGGGCAGGGCAGCGCATCGACGGCTGGCCTGCCCATCGCCGGGCTAAAGCTGGTTTGGGCTTTGTGGCAGAAGACCGTCGCTTGTTCAGTGGGCTTTCAGTGCAAGAAAACCTGTGGATCGCGGCGCGTGCAGAGTCCAAAGCCGCCATGGCGCATCAATTTGACCGAGTGCTGGCCCTTTTCCCGGGACTGGGCCAAATGCTCAGCCGACCCGCCAGCCAGATGAGTGGCGGCGAACAGCAAATGCTGGCCATCGCCCGTACGCTGATGACAAGCCCACGCCTGCTATTGCTGGACGAGCCCTGTGAAGGCATCGCCCCGGTCTTGGTGCAAGCCCTGCGGGAAGCGCTTTTGCAACTGCGTGGCGAGGGGATGAGTTTGCTGGTGGCTGAGCAAAACGACATTCTGGCCGCGCATGCGGACCGGGTACTGGTGCTGACCAGCGGGCGCCTTCAAGCAGAGGATTGAGTCAGTCATGTCCCTCTCAAGGCATCCTATACACTGACATACAACCCCGAGCGGCCCAAGTCGCCAGAGACAAAACCATGATCATCACCAGCCTGCTCGACACCGACCTCTACAAGTTCACCATGATGCAGGTCGTGCTGCACCAGTTTCCCGGCGCGCAGGTGGAGTACAAATTCAAATGCCGCAATCCAGGTTCGGCTTTGGCGCCTTTTGTCAACGAGATCCGGCAGGAAATCCGCTCACTGTGCAGCTTGAGCTTCAATGAAGGCGAATTGCAGTATCTGCGTTCGCTGCGCTTCATCAAAAGTGACTTTGTCGATTTTTTGGACCTTTTCAAGCTCAGCGAAAAGTACATCCAGGTCACGGCGTTGCCCTCTGGCGAAATCGACATCACCATACAGGGCCCCTGGTTGCACACCATCCTTTTCGAGATTCCGGTGCTGGCGATCGTCAATGAGGTGTACTTTCGAAACACCCAGAAGGTGCCCGATTTGATGGAAGGCCGTCGTCGTCTGGACACCAAAATCGCCCAATTACAGTCCCCTGGGTTGGAGACTCTCAAAATTGCCGATTACGGCACACGCCGACGTTTTTCTCGGGCTTGGCACGAAGAGGTTCTCCGCGTCCTGTCCGCCCGATTGGGCATCGGGCCCGATGGCCAATTTGCCGGCACCAGCAATGTCTATTATGCCTATTTATTGGGGTTGACCCCGTTGGGCACCATGGCCCACGAGTATTTGCAAGCAGCCCAGGCCCTGGGGCCTCGTTTGCGCGATAGCCAAGTGTTTGCCTTTGAGTCGTGGGCCAAGGAATACAGGGGCGATTTGGGCATTGCCTTGAGCGATGTGTATGGCTTCAATGCCTTCTTGCGGGACTTTGACTTGTATTTTTGCAAGTTGTTTGACGGCGCACGCCACGACAGTGGTGACCCCTTCAGTTGGGGGGAGCGCATGATCGCCCACTACCAGCAAAATCGGGTGGACCCGAAAACCAAGACGCTTATCTTCAGTGACAGCCTGACGATTCCCCGCACCATCGAGTTGTTTGGGCAGTTCCAGGGGCGTTGCCAACTGGCCTTTGGCGTGGGCACCAACCTGACCAATGACTTGGGGTACGAGCCCTTGCAGATCGTCATCAAGATGACCCGTTGCAACGGCCAGCCAGTGGCAAAATTGTCTGATTCTCCTGGGAAGGGCATGTGCGACGACGAAAAGTATCTGGCCTATCTGCGGCAAGTTTTCGAAATTTCCCCCATGGCCTGATGACGCCTTCAAGGGCCGGTACCATACGGGTCCATGAAACAACAAGAGGGACAACAGATGAAGTTATCAACACCGGGCAGTGTCATTCGTGGGGGGGTGTTGGCGCTTGTTGCTATGCCGGGTTGGGCGCGTGCAGCTGACCTGGGTGGAACCGAGCTGACGGCGTTGTGGGGCATCCCATTCGCAGGTATTTTGTTGTCAATTGCGCTGCTGCCTCTGTTGTTGCCCCATTTCTGGCACCACCACTATGGCAAGGTGGCAGCGGCTTGGTCATTGGCTTTCTTGTTGCCATTTGCGGCGGTATTTGGTGTCAGCATCGCGGGCGTCAACCTGGTGCATGCGTTGTTGGCTGAATACATCCCGTTCATTATTTTGCTGACAGCGCTTTACACAGTATCGGGTGGCATTTACATCCGGGGAAATTTGCATGGAAGCCCGGGCCTGAACACTGCCATCCTGGCCATCGGTGCCGTGTTGGCCAGCTTCATGGGAACCACAGGGGCTTCCATGTTGTTGATTCGGCCGCTGATCCGGGCCAACGACAACCGCAAACATGTGGCCCATGTGGTGGTGTTTTTCATCTTCATTGTTTCCAATGCGGGTGGCTCATTGACCCCTTTGGGCGATCCACCCCTATTTTTGGGCTTCCTTAAGGGCGTGGATTTTTTCTGGACCGTCAAGAACATCTTTCCTGAGAGCCTGTTCCTGATTGGCTCTTTGCTGGCGATTTTTTTCGCCCTGGATTCCTGGTTTTATCACCGCCGTGAAAATTTGATTCCCGTTGACCCCACGCCCGATTCAAGGCAGATTGGTTTTGACGGCAGGGTCAACTTTGCCCTGCTGGCCGGCGTGGTGGTGTTGGTGCTGATGAGTGGGATTTGGAAATCTCCCGTATCTTTCAATATTTACGGAACCGAGGTGGGGTTGCCAGGCGTGTTGCGCGATCTGGGCTTGGTGGCCTTGACGTTCTTGTCACTCAAAATCACTCCTGCCCAAGTCCACCAAGACAATCAATTCGGATGGGCGCCCATGGCCGAGGTTGCCAAACTTTTTGCCGGCATTTTTCTAACCATTATTCCCGTTATCGCCATGCTCAAGGCGGGAGTAAATGGGCCATTCGGCGCTGTGGTTTCGGCTGTGACTCAGCCCGACGGCAGCCCTGATGTGATGATGTATTTCTGGATCACGGGTCTGCTCAGTTCTTTTCTGGACAACGCGCCCACTTACCTTGTTTTCTTCAACACGGCTGGCGGTGATCCTCAGGTGCTGATGACCACCTTGGCACCTACGCTGGCGGCCATTTCGGCAGGTGCCGTGTTCATGGGGGCTAACACTTACATCGGCAATGCGCCCAATCTTATGGTCAAGGCCATTGCCGAAGACCGTGGCGTGAAGATGCCCACCTTCTTTGGCTACATGCTTTGGTCAGGGTGCATTTTGTTGCCCTTGTTTGTGGTCATGAGTTTCATCTGGTTCAAATGATGTCCAAACCTTCCATTCTGGTGGCCCGGGCCATCTTCCCCGAAGTCCTTCAGTCTCTGGCGCAGGTGTTTGAAGTTGAAAGCAACCAGGCCGATGAGGTGTGGTCTGCCGCTGAACTGACTCGTCGCATGCAGGGCAAAGTGGGCGCCTTGACCACGGGCAGTGAGCGCATCGATGCAATGCTGCTGCAGGCCAACCCCCAGCTCAAAATGGTGGCCAACATGGCTGTGGGCTTTAACAATTTTGATGTACCGGCCATGACGGCTGCGGGCGTTTTGGCCAGCAACACCCCCGATGTGCTGACTGAAACCACCGCCGACTTCGGTTTTGCGCTGCTTATGGCCACCGCCCGTCGCATCACAGAGAGTGAGCATTTCTTGCGTGCCGGCCACTGGACCAAATGGAGCTACGACATGTTCGCCGGTGCCGAAGTGCATGGCGCCACCATCGGCATCCTGGGCATGGGCCGCATCGGGCAGGGCATTGCCCGACGGGCGGCACATGGTTTTGGCATGAACGTCACTTACAACAACCGCAGTCGCCTGAGCGCCGACCTCGAAGCCGAGTGCAAAGCCCGTTATGTGACCAAGGAAGAGCTGCTCAAGACCGCTGACCATGTCATGTTGGTGGTGCCCTATAGCGCCGAATCCCATCACACCATCGGCGCGCCCGAGCTGGCCTTGATGAAACGCACCGCCACCTTGGTCAATATTGCACGCGGTGGCATCGTCGACGATGCGGCTTTGGCCAAGGCCTTGGCAGCAGGCCAAATTGCGGCTGCCGGCCTGGATGTGTTCGAGGGTGAGCCGAAAGTTCATCCCGAATTGTTGAAGGTGTCCAACGTGGTTCTGACGCCGCACATCGCCAGTTCCACGGTCAAGACGCGCCGGGCCATGGCGCAGCTGGCTGCTGACAACCTGGTCGCTTACTTCACCAAGGGCCAGGCCCTCACCCCGTTGAACACTCTGAACGGCGCGGCTGCATGAACGACATGCTGGTACCGGGGCTGGTGGCCTTGAATTTGCTGCTGGTGCTGGTACTTGTTTTCAAGTCCAGAACGGCACCAGACAGCAGTGCAGACCAAGCTGCACGGCAAGAAAGGATGTTCGAGGCCCTGCAAAGCCAGACAGAACGGCTTGAGCGTGAACTGCGCACCGAAATCAGCCAGTCTGGCGTATTCGGACGTCAAGAGTCCATGCAGACGCTGACCTTGTTTCAGCAATCGCTGCTGCAGCAAAGTGCCGAAGCAACCCGCACCCAAAACCAGCAAATTGATGCCCTGGCCCAACAACTGGCCTTGCTGCAAAAAAGCCTGACCGACAGCCTGGCCCAGCAGGTAAACGCTTTGTCTGAGGCCAATGCCCGCCGCCTGACCGAGATGCGCGGCACCATGGAAACGCAGTTGGCCCAGCTGCAGCAAAGCAACTCGGCCAAACTGGACGAAATGCGCCAGACCGTGGACGAAAAACTGCAGGCCACGCTGCAAGCCCGTTTGGGCGAAAGCTTCAAACAAGTGGCCGAGCGCCTGGAGCAGGTGCACAAAGGCTTGGGCGAAATGCACCAACTGGCTCAAGGTGTGGGCGACCTCAAGCACCTGCTGACCAATGTCAAAACCAGGGGCATGTTTGGCGAAGCCCAACTGGCCTCTTTGCTGGAACAGGTGCTGGCCCCCGAGCAATATGCCGTGCAGGTGGCCACCCGTCCCGGCGACAAGAACCGGGTGGACTTTGCGATCCGTTTGCCGGGCCGCTCAGACAATGGCGATCCGGTCTGGCTGCCGATCGATGCCAAGTTTCCCAACGAAGATTACGAACGCCTGCTCGAAGCGCAAGGTCGTGCCGACCCTGTGCAGGCCGAGTTGTGTGCCAAGGCCCTGGAAGCACGCATCAGGCTCGAAGCCAAGTCGATGGCCGAGAAGTACTTGGAGCCACCCCACACCACCGATTTTGCGATCATGTTCTTGCCCACTGAAGGCTTGTATGCCGAAGTGTTGCGCCGCCCTGGCTTGATGGAAACCTTGCAGCGCGATCACCGCGTGACCCTGGCGGGTCCGACCAATCTGATGGCCATGCTCAATGCCCTGCAAATGGGTTTCAGGACTTTGGCACTTGAAAAACGGTCCAGTGAAGTCTGGCAGGTGCTGGGTGCTGTCAAGACCGAATTCGGTAAATTTGGCGAGGTGCTGGCCAAGGTCAAATCCCAGACCCAGACCGTGCTCAACACCCTGGAACAGGCCCAGACCCGCAGCAACGTGATGCATCGGGCTTTGCGACAGGTTGACGCTTTGCCAGAACCAGAGGCACAAGCCCTGTTGCCCGGCAGTGAAAATTGAAGACGAGGCCAGCAGGCGTGGCATGAAGCACCCGCTGCCCCGGCTGATTGCAGGACAGGTTTTTTTGCACGCTTGCATGGCGGGGATGCGCATGGCGATCCCTTTGCTGGCTCTGAAGCAAGGTTTCAGCGCCATGGCCGTGGGGGCATTGCTGGCCTTGTTCGCGTTGACCCAAGTGTTTCTGGCCTTGCCTGCAGGGCGCTACGCCGATCGCAAGGGCCTCAAGAAGCCTTTGTTGATCAGTGTGATCGTGTCCTCGGTGGGGGCTGGCTTATCGGTGCTGTGGCCCATATTTCCCGTCATGTGCATCAGCGCCCTGGCCACTGGCGGGGCAACGGGCATGGCCGTGATTTCATTGCAGCGGCACGTTGGCCGCATGGCCAAAGACCCGGCAGAACTCAAGGTGGCCTTCAGCTGGCTCTCCATTGGCCCGGCGATTTCCAACTTTTTGGGACCGGTGATGGCGGGCCTGCTGATTGACTATGCCGGCCCGGATCCAGCCCACCTCAGCGGCTTTCGTTGGGCCTTTTTCGCGATGGCAGTTTTGCCATTGAGCACCTGGTTCTGGGTGCGCAAGGTGCCTGAACTGCACACCACCAAGCCCACTGAGGGCGGCGCTCCTCTTCGGGCGATGGGTCTGCTGGCCGAACCCATGATGCGGCGATTGCTGGGGGTCAACTGGTTGCTGTCTTCGTGCTGGGATGTGCACACCTTTGTGGTGCCGGTGCTGGGGCATGAGCGGGGTTTCAGCGCCTCAGTGGTGGGCTCCATACTCGGCGCATTTGCCATCGCTGCGGCCTTCATCCGGGTGTGTTTGCCCTGGCTTTCGCGCCATGTGCAAGAGCACCAGATCATCACCGGTGCCATGGTCTGCACAGCGCTTTTGTTCGGCTTGTACCCCTTCATGCTCACGCCATTGAGCATGGGTTTGTGTTCTGTTTTGTTGGGTTTGGTGCTGGGCGCAGTGCAGCCCATGATCATGAGCACCTTGCACCAGATCACCCCCAAGCATCGGCAAGGCGAAGCCTTGGGTTTGCGGCTGATGAGCATCAATGCGTCTAGCGTGTCATGCCCGTGGTCTTTGGGGCTGCCGGTGCCGTGGCCGGCGTGGCCCCGGTGTTCTGGGTGGTGGGAGCTGCAGTGGGCCTGGGCTCACGTGCAGCGTGGCGCTTACGGCCGGGTTAAACCACGTTCAACTGGTAAAAATCGCAAATGACTTGCCATGCGACCTCAGGTGTGTCCACATAGCTGAAAAGCTTCAGGTCCTCTGGCGAAATCATGCCTTCTTCGACCAGCACATCCATGTTGATCAGGCGTTTCCAGTAATCGGTGCCGAACAGCAAGATCGGTACGGGACGGGACTTGCGTGTTTGCACCAGCGTCATCACTTCAAACAGTTCGTCCAGCGTGCCAAAGCCGCCGGGAAAAGCCACCAAAGCCTTGGCGCGCATCATGAAATGCATTTTGCGCAACGCAAAATAGTGGAACTTGAAGCTCAGCTCGGGCGTGACGTAAGGGTTGGGTCTTTGCTCATGGGGCAACACGATGTTGAGTGCAACAGAGGGTGCGCCTGACTCTTGCGCGCCCCGGTTGGCGGCTTCCATGATGCCTGGGCCACCGCCCGTGCAAATGAAAAGCTTTTCATCGTCAGGCAGGCATGAGCAAGACTGTGCCACCAATCGGGCAAAGGCCCTGGCATTTTCGTAATGCTGTGCATTGCGCACCCCGGTTTCGGCTTGGGTCAGGTCTTGCTGTAGGCCGCTTTGTGTGGCCGCATGAAGTTGGGCCTGTGCGGTGGCCATGTCCGGAAAGCGGGCACTGCCAAACACCACCACCGTGTGTTCAATCTTGGCCTCTGTCTGGGCCAGGTCGGGTTTGAGCATCTCCAGCTGGAAACGGATACCACGGGTTTCTCGGCGCAATAAAAATTCTGGATCGGCAAAGGCCAGACGGCTGGCTTGGGGTTCCAGCAAGCCTGCATCGTGGAACTCTGTTTGTGTTTCAGCCCAAGCGGGGGGCAGGGATGGCGCATGGAGGTCTTGAATCGATTGCATTCAGCCATTGTGCCTTTGCACCGTGGTGTGTGAATCAGCTCGGCAAGTGAATCACCCATGAAAAAAAGCCCCTTGCGGGGCTTTTGCAGGTGGTAGATCCGCAGATCAGACGCGCTTGCGGTATTCGCCTGTGCGGGTGTCGATCTCGATTTTGTCACCTTGTGCCACAAACAGGGGCACTGGCACTTCCAGACCTGTCGCTATTTTCGCGGGCTTGAGCACTTTGCCGGAGGTGTCGCCTTTCACGGCAGGCTCTGTCCAAGTGATCTCGCGCACCACGCTGGTGGGCAACTCAACAGAAATGGCTTTCTCGTTGTAGAACACCACTTCGAGTTCCATGCCGTCTTCGAGGTAGTTCAGGGCATCGCCCATGTTGGTCGCTTCGACTTCGTACTGGTTGAAGTCGGTGTCCATGCACACATACATCGGATCGGCGAAGTAAGAGTAGGTGCAATCTTTTTTGTCCAGAATAACCTGGTCCATCTTGTCGTCAGCGCGAAAAACGACTTCTGTGCCGAAGTTGGCGATCAGGCTTTTGAGCTTCATGCGGACGGTGGATGTGCCACGGCCGCCACGCTGGTATTCGGTGCGCAGGACGACCATGGGGTCTTTGCCGTGCATGATGACGTTGCCAACGCGGATTTCTTGAGCGGTTTTCATAGGATTTGAGTCTGAAATGAACAGGAGTGGCCTGAAGCCTAAGCCCTCTATTCTAACCTCTGGGGCCGGGTTTTTATCCTTTGAAAGGCCCCGGTCCATCAATCCTGTGCGGTCAGCCCATGCGCCAGGCCGCCCAGCACAATCCCCCCCAGAGCCCACAGGATGTCGGTGTTGCCGGTGCCCAAAGCCGCAATGGCCGGGCCAGGGCACACGCCACTTAGCCCCCAGCCGATGCCAAAAATGGCCGAACCGATCACGGTCTGACGGTTCCATTGGGCGGGTTGGGTCAAAAATTGCCCCCCCAGCACGGGGCGGGCAAACCAGCGCGGAAAGCCCTTATAGGCCAGAGCGGCCAAGCCAGCGGCCCCGCCCATGACCAGCATCAGGCCCCAATCCTGAAAGCGCAGGAAGCTGATGACGACGTCGGGTTGAACCATGGTGGCCAGCGACAGGCCAAAGCCAAACAGCGCCCCGGCCAGCAAGGTGACCAGGGCCTTGGGCAGGGTCAGGGTGTGCGGGTTCAAAGTTTGTTCGTTCATGCCAGGCTCCAGGCCATCAGGTTGGCGGTTAAAAATGCGGTGGCCATGAACGTCAGCACCGCGCCCAAAGAGGGCAATTGCAATGCCCCCAGGCCGCAGATGCCGTGGCCCGAAGTGCAGCCATTGCCCAGGCGGGCACCGTAGCCGACCAGAAAGCCCCCCACCAGCAATTGCCATGCAGGCACGCTGGTGTGTTGTGCTTCGCCACCAGCCAGCGCAAAGCGCCAGACCAGAGCGCCCAGCACCACACCCAAGGCGTAGACCAGCCGCCATCTGCGGGTATTGATGAAGCGCGCTTGCTGAAAAAACGACCGTTTGAACAAAAACGACCAGCTGCTCGAAAACACGGAACTCATGCCGCCGACCCAGCCGTTGAACAAATAAAGCAGCGCCACGCCTGCGCCGATGGTCATGCCGCCCAGCAGGTAGTGCTGCCAGCCGAGGGGGAAGAGGGTGTTGAAAAAGGACATATAAAAGATTATCCCCGCACCGGGAGTCAGATGCGTCAGGTTGACTGCATGGCAAAAGTCATGAGTTGTCTGAGCAAGCTGTCTTGTGTCAATAAACGGGCTCTTGCCGCTTGAGCGCAATGGCGCCACTCGTGCAGGTCTTTGACGGTCAGGACAGGCAATTGCCCGACTACCACCCCGTTCCAGACCCGGTGAAAGTGCCGCAGGCTTTCTGGCGCTTGCAGCCAATCCAAAAAGGCTGTCAGCTTGGCGTGGTGGGCATTGTCGTCCTGGGGGTAAATGTGCCAAACAAAGGCTTGGGCTGCCCAGAGGGCCCGCACCAGCGAGTCTTCCCCGCGCACAAAGTTGAGGTCACAGGCCCAAAGCATTTCGTCAAAGCCGTTCTGGTCGGTGTAGGGCAGGGCGCTCCAACTTGGTTGATCACGCATGTTGGTCAAACTTTTTTGCACGGTGGCCAGTGGCCGACCGGGGGTAACCAGCAGGTGGTGCGGCTTGCCCACCAGTTGTGTCAGTAGTTGGGGCAGGGCAGTGGGTTCGTAACAAAACAGGCTGATCAGCAAACCGTCCGCCATCAGTCCGGGGGCGTGTTGATGTCGCCATGCGGCCCGTTGGTTACTTTTTTCAAAGGTTTGCTGTCGCAGCATCAGATCAGACTCGCGCAGCAGGCCACCAGTGTCCGGTGTGACGCCGGGGTAGAAAAAGTGCTTGGTCCAGCCCTTGGCCGGGCCGCTCATCACCGGCGAGGGCAGGCCGTGCAGGCGGGGCACCCAGCTTTCGGCACTCAGGTATTCAAGGTTGATCCAGGCGGGAGGGGTTTTGTGCGTGGCCACGCCGTGTGCCACAAAGGCTTCGGGCAAGGTGCAGCCAAAGGCTTCGATCCAGACATCAGCAGGGGATAGGCTGGCCAGCTTGTCGATGTCACTGGCGTCAACCCAGGGCAGCACCCGAATGCAGGGCAGACGGGCGAGCGATTCCTGCGTGGCCATCCAGCGCAAGGCAGAGTCGTCGTCCACCCACAAGCGCACCGATTGCCCTGCCTCGGCCAGTTGCCGGGCCAATCGCCAGCAAACGCCCAGGTCACCGTGGTTGTCGATGACTGCGCAAAAAATGTCCCAAAGTCTTGGCGAATTCATGAGGTGATTGTCGCCTGCCCCCCGGTTTCCAGCTTCACACAACGGCACAATACGCGCCATGATTGCCGAACACGATGAATCCTTGCTGGCCCAGGTCGCTGCGCTTCCGGCTTTGCCCGGGGTTTATCGCTACTTTGATGCGCAGGGCAGCGTGCTGTATGTCGGCAAGGCCAAGCAGCTTAAAAAGCGTGTGTCGAGCTATTTTCAGAAAGACCACGGTGGCACGCGCATTGGCCACATGGTCAGCAAAATTGCCCGCCTGGAAACCACGGTGGTGCGTTCCGAAGCCGAAGCGCTGCTGCTTGAAAACAACCTGATCAAGTCACTGAGCCCGCGTTTCAACATTTTGTTTAGAGACGACAAAACTTACCCGTATCTGAAGTTGACAGGCAACGGCACGCTGTTTTTAAAGGCGCTGGATGGCGCACCCGAGCCGCAGACCTTTCCTCGGGTGGCCTACTACCGGGGTGCGGTTGAAAAGAAGCACCGCTACTTCGGACCCTTTCCCAGTGCCTGGGCGGTCAAGGAGTCGATTCAGCTGCTGCAAAAAGTGTTTCGCCTGCGCACGTGTGAAGACACGGTGTTTGCCAACCGCACTCGGCCGTGTTTGCTCTATCAGATCAAGCGTTGCTCGGGTCCATGTGTCAACTTGATCAGCCCTGAGGCTTATGCGGACGATGTGAAGCACGCCGAGCGCTTTTTGAAGGGCGAGACTCAGGCGCTGCTGCAAGAGATGGAAGCGCGGATGATGCAGCACGCCGACAGGCTCGAGTTTGAGCAGGCCGCCGAGGTGCGCAACCAGATGTCGGCCTTGTCCAGGGTGTTGCACCAGCAGTCTGTGGACACCGGCACCGACACCGATGTGGACATCTTGGCCGTGCGGGTGCAGGGCGGGCGTGCCTGCGTCAACCTGGCCATGGTGCGCGGCGGGCGGCACCTGGGCGACAGGGCTTACTTTCCAGCGCATGTGGAAGACGCGCACGCGCTGCAATCGGTTGAAGACGATGATCAGACACCGCGACCCGTCGAGGTGCAGGTTCTTGAGGCTTTCATGGCGCAGCATTACATTGGCATTCCAGTGCCGCCGGCGCTGATCACCAGCGTGATGGTGGACAAGGCCTTGCTTGCCGCACTGTCGCAGCAAGCGGGCTACAAAATTGCCGCAGTGCACAACCCGCGGGAACACCGCAGGGTCTGGCTGGAGATGAGCGAAAAAAATGCCGACATCCAGCTGGCCCGATTGCTGGCCGAAGAAGGCTCTCAACAGGCCCGAACCCGGGCACTGGCCGAAGCGCTCGATTTGGCCCCGGACGATCTGGATGCTTTGCACATCGAATGCTTCGACATTTCTCACACAGCAGGCGAAAACACGCAGGCTTCTTGCGTGGTGTTTCGCCAGCACAAGATGCAAAGCAGTGAATACCGTCGTTACAACATCGAGGGCATCACGCCGGGTGACGATTACGCGGCCATGCGCCAGGTGCTGATGCGCCGTTACGGCAAGCTGGCCGAGGTTTTACGCACGCAGGACGGTAGCTCAGAAGGCACGGCCCGATTGCCCGATCTGGTGCTGATTGACGGAGGCAAGGGACAGGTGTCGACGGCACGCGAGGTGTTTACCCAATTGGGCTTGGACCTGTCGCGCATCGTGGGCGTGGAAAAGGGTGAGGGCCGTAAGGTGGGACTGGAAGATCTGGTGTTCGCCGATGGCCGTGAAAAGGTTTATCTGGGCAAGGACTCGGCTGCCCTGATGCTGGTGGCTCAGATCCGCGACGAGGCGCATCGCTTTGCCATCACCGGCATGCGGGCGCAGCGCGCCAAGGTGCGCATGGGCGGCAGCAAGATCGAAGAAATTCCGGGCATCGGACCGCGCAAACGGGCCAAATTGCTGCAACGGTTTGGTGGTGTGCGTGGCGTGGAAAGCGCCAGTGTGGAGGACTTGCTGGGCGTGGAGGGCATTTCGCGTGAACTGGCCGAGAGCATTTACAACGCCTTGCATTGAGTCAGCGGCTGGGCTGACAGGCAGCTGTCGGCTTGGCGTGCCACAATCGAGACCATGTTTTTCACGATTCCCACCCTCATGACCTGGACGCGCATTGTCGCGATCCCTTTGATCATTGGCGTGTATTACCTGCAGAACCTGAAGGTTGAGACGCAAAACCTGATCGCCACGGTCATGTTTGTGTTGTTTGCCATCACAGACTGGTTGGACGGCTTTTTGGCCCGCAAGTTGAACCAGACATCGGCTTTTGGTGCTTTTCTGGACCCGGTAGCCGACAAGTTTTTGGTTTGTGCTGCACTGCTGATTCTGGTTCACATGAACCGGGTACATGTGTTGGTGGCATTGATCATCATTGGCCGCGAAATTGCCATCTCCTCTCTGCGCGAGTGGATGGCCCAGATCGGAGCCAGCAAAAGTGTGGCGGTGCACATGGTGGGCAAACTCAAGACCACGGTGCAAATGGTGGCCATCCCCTTTCTGCTTTACGACGGCATGCTGTTTGATGTGATCGACACACGCATCTGGGGCGCTGTTCTGATCCTGATTGCCTCCGTGCTGACGATCTGGTCGATGGTTTATTACATGCAAAAGGCCCTGCCCGAGATACGAGCTCGGGTGAAATGACCCGAATCCCTCGATCTGGCGCCTGGCTGGTGGTGGTGCCTGTGGTGTTTGTGCTGATCTGGAGCACGGGTTTCATTGTGGCGCGATACGGCATGCCACACTCACCGCCTTTTTCTTTCCTTTTGATGCGCTATCTGCTTTCGATGGCGTGCTTTTTGGTATGGATTTTCTGGGCCAAGGTGCCTTGGCCAAAGAACCCAAACCAGTGGCGCCACCTGATGGTCACTGGCATTTTCATGCACGCAGGGTATCTTGGAGGCGTCTGGGTGGCCGTTAAAGCGGGCATGGGCTCGGGCCTGACATCGCTGATCGTGGGTTTCCAACCGGTGCTCACAGCGATTTGGCTGTCGTACAGCTTGCGTGGCTCCGATCAGCCTGGCGTGTCGCGGCGCCAATGGTTGGGCTTGTGGCTTGGTTTTGCCGGGCTGTTGATGGTGGTTTGGCGCAAGTTGACGCTGGGTTCGCCCATGGACCATGTCACGCCTTTCAACATGGTCTTTGCCCTGGGGGGCATGCTCAGCATCACCATTGGCACCCTGTACCAAAAGCGTTTTGTCACCCCTTGCGATGTGCGCTCGGCCAATTTGGTGCAACTGATGGCCGCCTTCGTGGTCACTTTGCCACTGGCTTTGGCCGAATCAGAGGGGATGCACTGGAACGCAGAGTTGACCGGCGCCATGGCTTGGTCGGTATTTGGCCTGACCGTGGGGGGCAGTTCCTTGTTTTACATGCTGATACAGCGCGGCGCGGCAGCCTCTGTCACCAGCCTCATGTACATGGTGCCACCCACAACGGCCATCTTGGCCTGGCTGCTATTCGATGAAACCATCACAGCCGCTACCTTGGTGGGCACGGCTTTGACAGCTTTGGGCGTCAGCCTGGTTGTTCGGCCGTCACGTTTGTGAAAGCCCTTGGGGGCCATTCTTGTTAAGCTGTTCAGCAGTTAGGGCTAAGCCCGTTTTTTACCTTTGAAGCAGAAAGACATACCCATGACCAAGCACCGCATTGCCGTGATTCCGGGAGATGGCATTGGCAAGGAAGTCATGCCCGAAGGACTGCGCGTCATGGATGCTGCAGCCCGGAAATTCGGGATCGACTTGCAATTTGACCACTTTGATTTTTCCAGCTGGGACTATTGTGAAAAGCACGGTCAGATGTTGCCCGACAACTGGAAAGACCAGATCGGCGGCCATGATGCGCTGTACTTTGGCGCAGTTGGCTGGCCTGAAAAAATTGCCGACCATGTGTCTTTGTGGGGCTCTTTGCTGTTGTTTCGCCGGGAGTTTGACCAATACATCAACCTGCGGCCCGCTCGCTTGATGCCGGGCATCATCGCCCCGGTGGTGCGCCGTGATGGCAGTGCACGCCAGCCTGGCGAGATCGACATGTACATCGTGCGTGAAAACACCGAAGGCGAATACTCCAGTGTGGGTGGCCGCATGTTTCCCGGCACCGAGCGTGAGATCGTGATGCAAGAATCCATCATGACCCGCATTGGTGTGGACCGGGTTTTGAAGTTTGCTTTTGAATTGGCCCAAACCCGACCAAAAAAGCACCTGACCAGCGCGACCAAGTCCAATGGCATTGCCATCACCATGCCTTACTGGGATGAGCGAGTGGTCGAGATGGCCAAAGCCTACCCCGGCATCCACGTCGACAAGTTTCACATCGACATTCTGACCGCCCACTTTGTGCAGCGCCCCGATTTTTTCGATGTGGTGGTGGCCAGCAATTTGTTTGGCGATATCCTCAGCGATTTGGGGCCTGCATGCACCGGCACAATTGGCATTGCCCCCAGCGCGAACTTGAACCCCGACCGGAAGTTTCCCTCGCTGTTTGAACCGGTACACGGCTCTGCGCCAGACATTGCCGGTAAGGGCATCGCCAACCCGATCGGTCAGATTTGGTGTGGCGCCATGATGCTGGAATTTTTAGGCCATAAAGACGCGCACGATGCGGTTTTGACAGCCATTGAAAAGGTGTTGGCTGCAGGTGCTGATGCGCCGCGACCCCCCGATCTGGGAGGCACGGCTAAAACGTCAGATGTGGGTCAAGCCATTGCTGCTGCCTTGTAGAGGCGCACTGGAGACATCAAGCTCTTGAGCTGCTTTCTGTTGGAAAAAAGAAGATTGTGCGCTGGTGGTCTTACTTTTTCGAGGCTAGAATTCATCACTCGTTGTTGCTGAGTTTTCGCTGCTGACAGATTTAAATGTCTGAAGCTTGTGAGCTTTGCCAGACCCTGTGCAGTCCGCGTTTGAAACTGAACCACAGTCTTTGGCGCCATTCAAGTCCATTGCCGGGTTAGCCGGTTAGTAACTCCAAGAGGCTTCTTGTGAACAAGACAGAACTGATCGAACACATTGCAAAACAAGCAGACTTGTCCAAGGCTGCCGCTGGCCGTGCACTGGAAGCCACCATGAGTGCTGTGCGAATCACTTTGAAAAAAGGTGGCACGGTTTCTTTGGTCGGTTTTGGCACCTTTGCCGTGACCAAACGTGCGGCCCGAGTCGGCCGCAACCCTCGGACTGGCGCTGCGATTAAAATCAAGTCTGCCAAAGTTCCAAAGTTCCGTCCAGGCAAGGCCTTGAAGGATGCATTGAACTGACAACACTTTTCAGGTGGGGCGCTTAGCTCAGTTGGTAGAGCGGCTCCTTTACACGGAGTAGGTCGGCGGTTCGAGACCGTCAGCGCCCACCACCCCACAAAGTAAAGGCGAACCCGGTGTTCGCCTTTTTTTTGACAATAAGAGACTTCAAACATGTTTGATTCCATTCGCAACAACTCAAAAATTTTGATGGGGTTGCTGTTCTTGCTGGTTATTCCTTCTTTTGTACTTTTCGGCATGGAGGGGTACAGCCGGTTTGAGGACAAAGGTGCCGTGGTGGCAAAAGTGGATGGACAAAAGATCAATCAGTCCGAGTGGGATGCTGCGCATCAGGCCGAGGTTGAGCGCATTCGCGCATCCATGCCGAATCTTGATCCTAAATTACTTGACTCTGCTGAGGCCCGTTACGCCACATTGGATCGGTTGGTCAATGACCGTGTGATAGCGCGCGCCTCTGAAAAGCAATTGCTAGTCACCAGTGACCAGCGTCTGGCGCGCTATTTGCAGCAAGACCCGTCCATCGCCGGTTTGCGCGGCGCTGACGGCAAACTGGACATGGAACGCTATCGGCAATTGGCTGCAAGCCAGGGTATGACGCCCGAGATGCTCGAAGCCCGGGTGCGCCGTGATCTCTCCAACCAGCAAGTTCTTGCGGGCTTGCAGGGTTCCGTGTTTGCTACGCAGCGACAAACTGACATGGCTCTGGATGCGTATTTGCAGCGTCGTGAAATCCAAGTCAAGCGTTGGACTTCTGCAGATTTCGCCACCAAGGTAGAAGTGTCTGATGCAGACCTGCAGCGCTTTTACCAAGATAACCCAGATCGTTTTCGCTCTGTAGAAAATGTGGACATCGAGTATCTGGTTTTGGACGTTGGTGCTTTGCAAGCCAAGATCGAATTGCCCGAGCAAGATCTGAAAACCTATTACGAACAGAACCTGCAGAGATTGGCAGGCCAAGAGCAACGCCGTGCCAGCCACATTCTGATTAACGCGGCCAAAGACCTGCCAGTGGCAGACAAGCAAAAGGCGCGCGCAAAAGCAGAGGGCCTTCTGGCCGCTGTGCGCAAGGCACCCAAGACTTTTGCCGAGGCTGCTCGTAAAAACTCGGATGACAGCGGTTCTGCTGCGCGTGGTGGTGATCTTGACTTTTTTGCGCGAGGTGCGATGGTCAAGCCCTTTGAAGATGCAGCCTTTGCACTTGAAAAGGGCCAGATCAGTGACATTGTCGAGTCTGATTTCGGTTTTCACATCATTCAACTGACTGACATCAAACTGCCGCAGGTGCCTTCATTTGAATCCATGCGCCCTCAACTGGCATCTGATTTGCGCAAGCAGCAAGCGCAGCGTCAGTTTGCCGAGTTGGCAGAAACGTTCAGCAACAGTGTTTATGAGCAGTCTGACAGCTTGACCCCTGTGGCTGAAAAGCTGAAACTCACCCTGCAAAAGGCCCAGGGCGTGACCCGAACACCCGCAGTGGGTGGCAATTCTGTATTGGCAAACCCCAAATTGTTGCAGGCCGTATTTTCTGATGACGCGATTGCCAAACGCCGCAACACGGCGGCTGTCGAGGTGGCGTCCAACACCTTGGTTTCCGCACGCATCGTGAATCACCGTCCTGCGACGGTTCTTCCTTTTCAAGAAGTCAAGGCAGATGTCCGCAGGTTGTTGACTCAATCCAAATCATCGGAATTGGCCAAAGCCGAGGGACAAGCCAGACTTGCCTCCTGGAAGGCCGATCCCGGTCAAGCCCCGTTGGGTATTGCTTTGACGGTCTCGCGAGATCAAGCACCAACGCAGCCACAGGCCGTGATTGATGCGGCTTTGCGTGCCGATCCGGCAAAGTTACCCGCATTGGTGGGTGTAGATTTGGGTTTACAAGGTTACGCTGTTGTCCGGGTTAACAAAATTGTGACCCGCCCAGAGGCCACGGCTCAGCAGGCTGAGCAAAGTCGGCAGCAATTTGCCCGCTTGTGGGGACAGGCTGAATCGCAAGCTTATTTGGACAGTTTGAAGTCGACTTTCAAAGTCCAAATATTCGCCGAAAAGCCCAAAAAGTTGAGCATGCTTTCAGCCGAGAAGCCTTGAGCTTCAGGCTATAATGACGCTCTGTGGTGGCTGTAGCTCAGTTGGTAGAGTCCAGGATTGTGATTCCTGTTGTCGTGGGTTCGAGCCCCATCAGCCACCCCAAATAAATCAAGCACTTAGCCCGGTTCTCCGGGCTTTTTGCTTTCTGGCCCTTGGTTCATGTAGCCACCATGTAGCCTTATGCACGGGGGTTTTGCTCCTCTTTTTTCACTTGAAGGGTGCCCGATGCTTAGAAAAATACTGAACTTGAGCACTGCGGGGGGTCAACTCTGCTTTTGTGTTTGCCTTTTATTCTGCTCAGGAGTATGCGCCGACACGATAGACAAACTTTCAGACTTAGAGGGCTTCTACGTTTTGAAGGTAAAAACGATTGATGGCTGGATGGACAAAGACAAAAAGCAAAAAAAGTCAGGCTTTGAGGGGTGTGACTGGGACAGGGTCATCATTTTTGAAGATGGCACGACTGCAACATGCCGCACCTACAGCTATAGCTACTCTTACCGGCCCAAGGCGGCGCTTTTCGTCAAACCCATGACGCATAACGGAACGAACTTTTTTTCTATCAAGATGCTGGTTGGTTCGGATATCTATGACATGGGCGTTCAATTAAGCAAGTAACCTCCCAAGGGTTGCGCCAAGCTTGAAGGCTTGCTCGGTCAATCAATCCCTGTTCTGTCTCGCCCGGCAAACGCAGCCACTCACTGCCATCGTTGTCCTGCAACCCACGAAGCTCTGAAAGTGGTTGCCCGGGACTCACAAAACGGCGAATGATGGTCAGGGGCTCAGCGGGGGATGTTTCCACCTCAAGGGCAGCAATGCGGGTTTCAAGGCTTGGCATGGTGGGCCTCTGGTGTGTGGTCATTTAGGATGTTGCGCAGTGTGTCGGTGGGCACTGTCGCCAGCCACTCGTTCGTGGTCAGGTCGTTAATGGGCGGCATTTCAAGCCCCATGCTTTGGTAATAGCTAGCCATGCGCTCAACACTTGCAGGCTCAGTGGTCAGGGCTTCGGCTTCCAGTGCTTTCAGTCGAACGTCAAGGCTTGACATGGTGCTTTCCCTCCAATGCGGTGATTCGGGCGGTCAGTTCGTCAATCTCAGCCACACGGGCCAGCGCTCCAATGGCGGCAATGAGTTGGCTACCTTGCCCGGGTGCTAGTGCGCCAGCAGATACAGCCCCCAGCACGGCGCGGCCTTGGTCGGTCAGTGTGTCGCCTGTCAAGTCAAGTTCAATGGCTTGCTCAATAGGCTTGACAGGCGGCAGGACACGCTCCAAAACCAAGCGGGCGGCTTGCACGTCTCCTGCTTTGGCGGCCGTTACTAATCCGGCCAGTATCTCGGGCACGTCCCCTGCAATGGATTCGCGCAGCAGGGTGATTTGTGAACGGCCCGGCGGTCGGCCTTTTGGGTTGCCTGTCTGTCCTGGCTTCCAAAGGTTGGATGGTTTTTTGTTGCTCATGGCGTGTTCCTTTCTTGCTGAATCAGGCCCGGGCAGGTGGTCGCACCCAAAGCAGGTGCGCCATCTTCAGGGCCTTTTTGTGCGCGCTCTATTCCCCCATACCCCCTAGCGCAGTTGGCGCAGTTGGCGCACCCCTTGCGCCATGTGTGCCATCTTCTGTAGTTGGCGCAGTTGGCGCAGACAGTCCAGCAAACAATCTGCCCTCGTGCGTCACGGTCCATCTTTGATGAGGTTTTCTGTCTGGCGTTCGGTAATCAAGCGGCTCTAACCATTTGGCCCGCTGGCATTGGTTAACTATTCGCTTGGTGGCATCGCTGTTGAGTTTCAGCCTTTGGAATGATGGCTCGCTTTTCAGCACGGCATAAGGGTTACTTCGTGACGTTTGCCCGGTATGGCAATACTGGCTACGGCCCTCAAACTCAGCAATCATCTTCAGCAAGGCAGCGGCGCGGTCATCATCAGCACGGCCTTGCTGGCGCTGGTTCAGGCTGTCCACTTCAAATCCGGTCCCTTGCTCCACCAACTGAGGCAACCCGTCCTTTGCCCATTCCAGTGTTATGGGCTCACGCATCCTGCCAAGGTTGCTTTTTTGGTGCTCAACAGTCAGCAGTCCATCATCGCCACGGGTCAAAAACAATCGGCTTCGGGCGCTGTTGTGCCATGCGGTTGACCCTGAGTAACCCTCGCCCCCTTCGGCTTTGCGTGCCTTGCTGGTGTTCTTGTCAACGTGCGCCAGCAGCAGACACCCGGCGTTGGTGGGTTTGACGGCCATGGCCAATGCTCGGATGAATGCGCGCACTTGGCGGCGTTGGATTTCCTCACCTGCAAAAGCATCAGAGGCGTTGTCCACAATCACCAGCCCAATGCCTTCAGTTTGAATGGTCGTGCTCAGCTCCTTGTAGGTGTCGGTCAGTTCGCCTGCCCCCCGGCCTTCGGCGCTGAAAAGCTCGGGGTACTCTGTACCGTCAACGATACGCAGGCAATCGCCCAGCGCCAGCGGGTCGATGTTCCACAGCTTGCAAATGTGTGCCAGTCGATGGCGCACGATGGCCCCTGAGTCCTCCAAGCTCGCAAACAGCACTTTGCAGGGCTTGACCTCAGTACCAAACAGCGGCCTGCCCGCAGCGGCGCAAACTGCCAGCATGAGGGCAATGGTGCTCTTGCCCGTGCCTCCGTGCGCGCCCATCAATGTGACCACGCCACAGGGGATGTAATCGGCCCAAACAAATTCAGGCGGCGGCGCTGGGTGTGTCAGCACGTCAAACACCGAAACGGGCTTCAGCAGTGGCTCAGGCGTTGGCAGCGCTTGGGCGCTGTCCAGCAATGCGGCCACCACATCCATGCCCTCACGCTCGCCTAGCAGGCTGCTGAAATACCCCATTCGCGAGCGCAATTTCGCCCCGCATGGTTTTGATTTTTTTGATTTTCCTTTCGCATTCTGATATTCCCTTCGTTTTTTGTTCGCCTTGGCCCACTTGTAAGCCCAT
>NZ_NESK01000049.1 GCF_003063415.1 Limnohabitans sp. 2KL-17 | reverse complement strand
GAAGGCACTGATCGCATCCAAGGCACCACATGCGAACGACTTCACCAACCAGCGGGTGCGCAAGGGAGGTGAGGTTGACCCGGCCCTGCGCTCGAAGAATCGCAACAAGTCCAAGGTACGCGCCCGGGTGGAGCACGTCTTCGCAGTGGTCAAGCGGCTGTGGGGCTTCACCAAGGTGCGCTATCGCGGCCTGGCCAAGAACGCCACGCGCTCGTTCGTGGCCTTGGGTCTGGCCAACATCTACTTAGCGCGTGGACGCCGCATGGCATGAGTGCGTCTTCAGAGCGCGCAATGCGCGTGTCTGGCGTGAAAAGGCCAGAAATACGGGCCGAAATTGGGCCGCTTCGCCCATCACATCTCGCATCATGCAATCAACTAGCAACATATCGCTGAATTCGGTGGCTTGTTCAGCGTAGCCTTAAAGTGAGCCTCAATGACTTGCACGTCGGCCTGAGCCCGATGTTGCCTATCAGCGGCGTTCTCCACCTCAATTGCTTGTTCCACTACGTCAGTGTTCCAGCCACCAGCGCGGTAAATCATGGCATCCACATCCCTAGCCTCACCCGCCAAGGCTTCCAATCGGTCGGTCTGCCTTTGACCAAGCGACTCCCGGGATGAATCGGCGATGCTGACCATACAGGCAGACAGAAATGCCGGAAGCGGCACCCGGTCAATAGGCCATGGACGTCCGCGCTCACCATCCTGTTTGGCCCCGCTTGCAGCAATGAGGGCACGCTTTACTGCCTCATTCAGCAACTCCTTGGGATCCGTGTACTCGGTACCCCAGACAAGCAGTCTGGATTTTGCGTACAAGCGCAGCTTCTCAGCGGCAGTCAACATCATCAGCGCACGAGATAACTCCTCAACACTGGCATGGCGTTCTGAAGGCGGTTTTTGCGTCACGGATCCTCCCTGGGTCTTTATATGTGCGGTCATTATTTTCCATGCGGACAACGGAGAGGCAATTGTCCGCGCCGAATTTAGCGACCGCACACATATATAGCGGCAATCACGCCGCAGTAAGGAAACTCGATATGACTAAACGCAATCAACATGTGGTGCCCCGTGAAGATGGCTGGGCCGTCAGGGGCGCAGGAGCTCAACGCGATACGCAAGTTTTTGACCGCAAGCAAGACGCCGTGGATCGTGCCCGGGAAATTTCGCAGAATCAGAAGTCTGAGTTGGTAGTCCATGGCCAG
The DNA here is from genome assembly GCF_003063415.1 of Limnohabitans sp. 2KL-17. Classification (GTDB taxonomy): domain Bacteria; phylum Pseudomonadota; class Gammaproteobacteria; order Burkholderiales; family Burkholderiaceae_C; genus Limnohabitans_A. The sequence continues at coordinate 7,193 of NZ_NESK01000049.1, read as the reverse complement.
AACGGCCAGATTCAATACAAGGACAGTCACGGCAACGACACTTTTCCGCCAAAGGGGTAAGAATGGCCAGATGCACAGCTCCAGTAGAAGGTCATCGCTCATCTAGCGCTGCAGCAGCTTGTCCCGCCTGCCGTGGCGGCTATGGTCGACGGTACGGTGGTTACGGAAGCGGCTATAGCTCGTCCTATTCGTCAGGTGGTAACAGCTTCAGTAGTGGAAGTAGATCCAGCGGAGGCAGCAGCACACGGCCACGCTGGGCTCGCGCAAATTCGACTGTTTTTTATACACCAGCACAGGTGGTGTCCCTCACGCCGGTGCGAGAGGCCGTAGAAAGAGAAGCGGCAGCTAGGCCGGCCCTTCGAGATTGCTTCCTATGCCATGCTTGGGACGACCGACAGGGAGCCGCCAAACAACTGCATGATTTGCTCGAGGCAGCAGGTGTCAGGGTATGGTTCAGTGAAAAGGACCTTTACCTTGGTGTGCCGATGATGCGCGCAATCGACAAGGGATTGGCGGCCTCGAAAATCGGACTCGTTTTGGTTACCCCTGCACTGCTTGCACGCCTACCTAAAGAGGGTGTCGCAGACAAGGAGCTTTCAACACTCCTGCAAAGTAACCGTCTCGTTCCCATTGTGCACGGCACGACGTACACAGCACTCCTCGATGTCAGCCCCATGCTGGCGTCAAGAAGCGGGCTTGATACATCAGAAGACCCCATGGCGGTCGTTGCAACCAAGATTGCCGAGCTGGTTTCCATCTGGGACTGACAGGGCTACCTGCCTAAACAGCAGGTAGGTAGCTTCTGCGCTTTGAGGACAAGTGACCGATAATTGGCCTGCCATGTTCGATCCCCCTATGAATTGACAGACCGTAATCACTGTATAGCAGTCGTGTATTTCAACCACAGCAACAAAAACACCTAATTTCGCTGAAAATCTGTTTTCACGATTTACGATCTTTTTCCCCAAATATTTGGATCAAAATGACCATGTACAGCCTGTTTTTTCCCAATATTTACGGACATTTCACAAGGCTGCACAAACCCTCCAGCCTTGATCGCGCGCTGGCTTGGGTGATTTCGCCCACGACAGGGCCTTGCGCCGTTGATGCACAGCAGCCACTCAGTGCACAGTGGCTTGCACACCAGCAAGGAAAGCCTCAAGCCAGGCCAGTGTCAGAGGGCCCGTGATCATCTGAATGGACGAGGCGCCTTGATGACGCAGCTCGGCGGCATCGGCACCCTGCGCCAAAAGCGTCATCGAGATGCGGCGACCGCTCGTATTCAGATCGGCCATAGCCGCCAAGATGCGTTCTTGCTGATGAAGCGGCATGTTCATTTCAGCGATCAGCATGTCGGGGCGATCCTTGGGCAGATGCAGCAAGGCCAGCGCTATGGAATCCAGCAACTTCACCTCAAAAGGAAAGCGCCAACTGGGGAGCGCCTCATGCAAGGCTTGGTACAAGGCCTGTGACTCCACGGCCACGATAATGCTGGGTAGCTGGCGCGCCTTATAGGGCGTGCTGACTTTCACAATCTGCTTGTTTTTCAAGTCAGCGATCGATTCCAAGGCAATGCGTCGATGCCCACCACGGGTTTTCCAGCCGACAAGCTCCATGCTGTCGACCAGCGACTGAACCATCGTCGTCGACACGCCCAGCATATTGGCCGCCTCGGTGGTGCTGATGAACTGGGGTTCTGTTTTACGCGAATTCATAGATCAGTCAAAACCCATCAAATTTTGCACATCAAAAGCGTCCTGGCATGTTCATAGACCTTCGGGCTTTGCCTGCAAGACCCAGTCCACGCCCCGTGAAAGCACAGCCAGACGCCACTCATAAACGCTCACCGAGCCTTGAGCCTCCGCCAACTGGATTTCAGTCTGTGCCATTTCACGTGCGGCATTCATCACGTCTTGCCAGCTCTTTTTACCAGCCACAAACTGGCGGTCCCACGACTCGTAAACCGTCTGCGAGGCACTCAGGGCGTCGCCAAAAGCATGTGTACGCGTGAGCGCAGCACGCCAATTTCGGTGGTCAGCACGGATTTGCTCGCTTATCTTGCGCGTTCGGAAATCCATGTCGTCATTTTTGGCCTCTTGCCGCTGCTTTGCCGCTTGCAGTGCTGTCACATTGGCAAACCCACCGCCCCACTTGGACTCGAAGCCCAGCATCACCTGCGAACTGCGTCCGGACACATCCCCGTGGCGCTGCACGACACTGGCGCTCAACTCGGGCCAAAAGGCCGATGCAGTGCTGTCGGCAATCGCTTGCAATTCGCGCGCCTCGGCCTGCATGCGCTGAAGGCTCGGGTCTGTCTGCAGGGCCTGTTGGATGCAAGCTTCTGTCTCGGTCTGTGGCGGCAGCAATTCGCCAGGCACCAACAGCTTTTCGGCCACCTCACGACCTACCAATGTGCGCAATTTTTCGCGCGATATGGTCAACGCAACTTTCGCAAATTCCAAATCGGCCAACACCGCATCACGGCGACTTTCGGCCAATGCACTGTCGCTTTTCACATTGAGCCCTTCCCGAGCGCGGCGGCGTATTTGTTCGAGCAATTTCTTGTGAACAGCTAGGCTGGCCTCTTGCACCTGCACGCGAGCCTTGGCCGTAGACGCATCGCCGTAGGCCTGAATGACCTCCAGCGCAATGTCGCGCCGTGTTTCTTGTTGCGCGGCCTGGGCAACCTGCTGCCGAGCACTCGCCAATGCCACACCGGCCTCCAGCCGCCCCCCCGTCCACAAGGGCTGCTTGAGGCTGAGAATTTGAACCGAACTGTCCGTACCTATCACCAGCGCCTTGTCGGGCTTTTGTACAGAAATCGAGGGTGTCGGCCAGAACTGCCAACGGGCCGTTTGAACCTCGGACTGTGCAGCGCCCACCTCGGACTCACGCGCCCTGATCACCGGGCTGTCCGTCACAGCAGCTTGGAGCAGCGCGCGTAAGTGGTCAACCTCCGTTTTTTGGGCCAGCGCTGACGTTGAGCCCAACACAAAGGCCAGAACCCCAACAATGGAATTTTTCATGGATTTTTTTTAACTAAAACTATCGAAATGCTTGAATTGACATGGGATAAATCAGCACTTACGACAAAGTCGAAAGTATCGGCAAGACGCCGCCTGCTGAGAATCGCATCGTCATGGGGCACATCGTATTTTTATGGGGGAGTTTTCAAAGAATTCAAAGAATTCGCAAGCAAACGCAAAAGTCGAAAATATTCAGCGCGCTTCATCCTATTTTCAAGACAATCAATAAATCACCCCATCTGTGACCAACCTACTAAGTGAGTAAGCACCCAGGTCGGTGCTTTGCAGATTAATCACATACTCCACGCGGCCTGCTCCTTCCCCATCGATGTCAATAGTCAAAACCGCTTGGCTGGTAGCTAAGTCTGGAACCAGGCTGACCCAATCTGACCAATTATTCACGCCGGCCGCAAAGCCATCCAGCAAATCACTGATGTGCAGCTTATCGCCATCTGCAAGGCTGAAGGCTTGAATGGTAAAAACCGCCCCATTGGCAACAGGTTCGATGAACTCGAAGGTGTCAGGACCCATGCCAGACATGGACACCACATTGCTCGCGACCCTGACGGTTGAAAACACGTTGACGTCAAAGTCTTGTGGCGAAGAGGTGTTTTGGTGAATGTCTGTAAAAGACACGCTGAGCTTCACATCACCTTTCGGGATATCGCTCGGGTTGAAGCTCAAGGACCAGATGCCCCCTGCGGCCTGGGTCGACTGGCTGTACAACACGCCGCCAAGGCTATCCATCCAAGCCACGGTGATGGTGCCATCTTCGGCTACGTCTCCACCTACGGTGAATACGTCGCCTGCAAGCAACTCGCTCAGGTCCAAATTTGTGGGCACGATAGAGGTGATCGATGGCGTTTCGCCCACCGTATCAACGGTGACTGCGTCGCCCTGATAGAAGACGTCGTTGCCTTCGGCATCCTTCATGCTGTATTCAAAAGAGATCAGGCCCTGCAGGATATTTCCATCTGCGTCTTTGGGCAGATCGGCATTAGTGAAGCTGGCCTCCCAAGTGTTCTGACCACCGGAACCTGCTCTCACAATGGCCGTTTTGGTGTTGGCAGGGTTGCCCGAGATCCACACACTCACTGTCTGACCGGCGTCGGCGATGGTCTTTCCGTTCACGAAAAAGCCCTGAGCAGCCTCTTCGGCGTTGACGATGTTGTCTGCGGTCACCTGCAAGAACTCGAAATTGAGCCTAAAGGTGCTAAGGGCACTCAGGAATCCATCACTGGCAGTAACCTGGACCAAGACATCGCCATCCCCCGCGCCAGGTGTCCCACTGAAAATACGAGTATCGACATCGAAGGACAGCCATGCGGGCAAAGCTGAGCCATCTGCCTGCGTGGCCGAGTAAATCAGCGAGACGCTGTCTAAATCGGTAAATGTACCGGCTGGAAGTTGATAACTGAAGGCGACGCCCCGGGCAGCGACTTGGTCAGTGGCGGAAGCGTTGACGATAGGGGCATCGTTGGCGCCGTTGATGGTGACGGTCACGAGTTGCACTGTGCCGTCAGCGGCGGTGACCGTGAACGTGTCGCTTAGGGTAGAACCTGCAGCCAGGGCTTGCACGGTGGCGTTGCTGTTGTTGAGCGTGTAGGTCCACTCGCCAGAGGCGCTCATGGCGTAGGTGCCGTAGCCGCCGGTGCTGGTGGCTCCAGCAGTGACCTCCGTGAACAGGTTGGCTGTGCCATCGACGTCGGTGCTGAAGAGCTTACCGGTGGCGGTCGGTGTGCCAGGGGTGCCGTTGGTCACGCCGCTGTCTTCGGTGACAGCACCGGTCACGGCGCCGGTGATCTGGGCCGCATCGTTGGCGCCGTTGATGGTGACGGTGACCACCTGGGTGGTGCCATCCTGGCTGGAGACGGTCAGGGCGTCGGTGACTTGGACGCCAGCAGCCAGGGCTTGTACCGCGGCCTTGGTGTTGTCCAGGGTGTAGCTCCACGCGCCTGTGCCTGCGGTAAAGGTGAAGTTGCCGTAGGTGCCGGCCAAAGACGCTGGGGCGTTGAAGCTCGATTCACCAGCATCGACATCGCTGACGCTGAGCGTGCCGCCAACGACTACGCCGCTGTCTTCGGTGACAGCACCGGTCACGGCGCCGGTGATCTGGGCCGCATCGTTGGCGCCGTTGATGGTGACGGTGACCACCTGGGTGGTGCCATCCTGGCTGGAGACGGTCAGGGCGTCGGTGACTTGGACGCCAGCAGCCAGGGCTTGTACCGCGGCCTTGGTGTTGTCCAGGGTGTAGCTCCACGCGCCTGTGCCTGCGGTAAAGGTGAAGTTGCCGTAGGTGCCGGCCAAAGACGCTGGGGCGTTGAAGCTCGATTCACCAGCATCGACATCGCTGACGCTGAGCGTGCCGCCAACGACTACGCCACTGTCTTCGGTGACAGCACCGGTCACGGCGCCGGTGATCTGGGCCGCATCGTTGGCGCCGTTGATGGTGACGGTCACGAGTTGCACTGTGCCGTCAGCGGCGGTGACCGTGAACGTGTCGCTCAGGGTAGAACCTGCAGCCAGGGCTTGCACGGTGGCGTTGCTGTTGTTGAGCGTGTAGGTCCACTCGCCAGAGGCGCTCATGGCGTAGGTGCCGTAGCCGCCGGTGCTGGTGGCTCCAGCAGTGACCTCCGTGAACAGGTTGGCTGTGCCATCGACGTCGGTGCTGAAGAGCTTACCGGTGGCGGTCGGTGTGCCAGGGGTGCCGTTGGTCACGCCGCTGTCTTCGGTGACAGCACCGGTCACGGCGCCGGTGATCTGGGCCGCATCGTTGGCGCCGTTGATGGTGACGGTCACAAGTTGCAGTGTGCCGTCAGCGGCGGTGACCGTGAACGTGTCGCTTAGGGTAGAACCTGCAGCCAGGGCTTGCACGGTGGCGTTGCTGTTGTTGAGCGTGTAGGTCCACTCGCCAGAGGCACTCATGGCGTAGGTGCCGTAGCCGCCGGTGCTGGTGGCTCCAGCAGTGACCTCCGTGAACAGGTTGGCTGTGCCATCGACGTCGGTGCTGAAGAGCTTACCGGTGGCGGTCGGTGTGCCAGGGGTGCCGTTGGTCACGCCGCTGTCTTCGGTGACAGCACCGGTCACGGCGCCGGTGATCTGGGCCGCATCGTTGGAATCAGTTGCACCGACACCAGCAGCGATGGCCAGTGCACCCACTCCTCCGGCAAAAGGTGCAAGCGCGAAGGGCGCCACAGCAACCAGGCCGCCAGCCTGGCCCGATGGGGCGATCCAGGTTGCCCAATCTTGTGCCGTGCTGCCGCCTAACACCTCCTGGAGCGCCGCATTGAAGCCGGGCTCGTCTGCAAGCCAGGCACCCAGCGTCGAGCGATCCCCGTAAACATACACCAACTCCTGCCCGTCGGCCAAGGCGATGCCGACTGAATTGGACTGCAACAGCAAAGGCTCAGCGGACTGACTCACCAACTCCAGTTGGGCTTGGCCGCTGGCCGGGTCAAAAAAGTCCTCCAGCAGCAGTTCGCTCTGGTCTGCAAAGCGCAGCAAAAGGTTATTGCCCTTTTTGAGGCCAATGGTCTGCACCGGCGGCCCTGGTGGCAGCTGCAACTTGTGCAGGGCATCCGGGCGGACCTTAACGGCCTGCTTTTGCGCCGGAACGACGGTGATGACAACAGACTCTGCTGGCTTGGGTACGAAAGTAGTCATGGCTTTGCACGGTTAAGAAAAACAATTTTTTGTTATTTTCTCGAACACAACATTTCTAATTGTTAACTTGACAAAATAAAGAACCAATTGTAGTTAACTTGCGTGGCTCACGCTGCTAAAAACTTTGTACAAACACCCATCAGGTTGCAGTTTTGAGTATCGAAATGAAACAATTTGTAGTTTTTGAATATTTTTAGACTCAATCGACATTTATTTCATACAATCAAAAATAATAAAATGATACTTAAAAAGTACTTTTTAGTTTAATTTATACCCACCAAGGAATCATCATGGCTACACCCGCACAAGCACTCAAGCAAATTCAAGACTACGCAAACAGCAACTCCGGATCATTGCCCACCCTCAACACCTACACTGACGCAGGCATCAAAGACGCCAGCGGCAAACTGCTGGTCACAAGCCTGAACTTGGCCGCCATCAACTCAGCTCTGGCCTCTACCAGCGTGACCGCCGCGCAGCTCAACAACACTGCCGCCATCGCTT
>NZ_NESK01000048.1 GCF_003063415.1 Limnohabitans sp. 2KL-17 | reverse complement strand
GCCTGCGGCGTTGAACGCTTGTCACCACTTCAACCCGGGTGGGCGTTGCTGAAGACATAGTCATATCCATGGTCGTATTCCTGTTTCTTAGTTTAAGGAATACCGACGGGACTGTGATTCAGGGGGCAAACTCAGGCATGCCTGTGCCCAGCATTTGCCGAGAGTTTGGCATCAGCAGCGCGACGTTTTACAAATAACGCGCCAAGTACGGCGACATGGACACCTCCACGATGTCCAGGATGAAAGAGCTGGAGGATGAGAGCCGGCGGCTGCGCAAGATCTACATGGACGAGAAGCTCAAAGCCGAGATCGTTGCTGAGGCCTTGGCAAAAAAGTGCTGAGACCGTCTCGAAGGCGCGAGATGGCCTGTGAATCAATCTGCCACCGTGATCATCACGCAGGACTGTAGAGCCTTCTGTATCAGCCAAAGCATTCAGGCTTGGGCCAAGCAAAAGGGCATAGAGCTGCAATACATCCAGCCGGGTAAGCCCCAGCAGAACGCCCATATCGAAAGATTCAACAGAACGGTGCGCTACGAGCGGCTGAGTCAATACGAGTGGGAAAGTATTGAGCAAGTGCAGGAGCATGCAACGCAGTGGATGCACACCTACAATCACGAAAGCCCCAACATGGCCATTGGTGGCGTGCCTCCAAAGCAGTTCCTGGCCAGAGCTGCGTTCTACTTTTGGTTTCGATGGTTTTTGGGGGGATTACCTTGTACATTGGGCAACTTCGACTTGGCGGTTAAAGCGACCATGATGCCAACGCATCCTCAGCCACCACTGCCCGGGTTTATCTTTGTTGCACTTCGTACTTGAATCTGCCCACCTAAAAACTCAATCTAAGCGCTTGATGAATAGGGCTTTTTCGCGATCACCTCGAAGATAAAGCTCATGATCTACTGGAACTTCTTTGGTTCCTATAAAGCTGGCCCCTAATAGTTCACAAGTTCTAAAGGAAGCGATGTTATCTGTATTGCAGGTGAGGAGAACCCCCATTATCCCAAAAGCTTTGGCTTGTTTAAACAAGAGCAAACAGGCTTTGGCAGCGTAATGATGCCCTCGGTATGGTAAGTGCACCAAATAACCGACATGACCAATCAAATCGATGGTGGCCCCTGAGCCTAATCTAAGTTCACATCTTCCTACGCAATTATCTTTGATTTTGATGTCATAGTTATAATTGGTGCCCCATCCATTCTTCGATAAATCCACTTCTTTAGCTGTGAAATGTAGACGGATCTCACCGTCATCAAGTTGAATATTTTGCTCAAAAGACATGTTTATTTATTCCAAATCAAGATAAATTTAATAAAAAATAGGCATCGCCTGTCGTTGCGAGACTGATAATTGACCCTAAATTCTATTTACATCTTTATTTTCATAAGGCGGATTCAAGTACGAGGTGCAACCGTACAACTTCTGGTGGTCAGTTCAGATCCGGGGCAATTCACTTTCATGACATATCATCATGCAATATTTTTAATATTTCATCAAATTTTGAAAATCTGCGGCTGACATACAAATTATGCACTGCCGCTTGCTTCATAGCATCTTCAGACTGTTGTACAGCTTGATGGGAATCAATGAGTTGACTGTGATGTCTATCGATGTCACGATTCATTTTCTCTTCCATACCGTGCCAACATCTCAAAGTTGATATGCTTTGAGAATCGGATTTTAGCTGTTGACGACTGATATTTCTATCTGCCTGAATTTCATTCAGCCTACCCAAAATATGCGATTTTAACTGCTGAAACTCGATTTGCAAAGTATGAAAGCGCACTTTAGATCTTAAATACTCTGCTTCGGCAGCAAGTGCGCGAATATTTTGGATTCTCCTCATTTCCGTTAAATTTGCAACATCTTCATTTGGAGCAGAGTAACTTTCTTGAAACTCATAATGAGGACGATTCAACCATGATTTTTTTGTGCGGGCATGTTGAATATTCGCTTTCACAATGATGTTCGCCCGGCATGATTAATTTTTAATATAGAATGCATGGCTGCATCTGCAAGTTGCAAGACCTCAGATGACATCCATCGACCGGTAAGAGCAAGAACAATACCAACGGCAATTAATTTGACTGCAAAGGGAAGTGCTTGATCTTGTACTGATAGTGCAGTTTGCACGAGTGAAATTAAAATACCAAAAAGCACCGCCGTCAGAAGTGTTGGCAAAGACAGCCACACCACCAAAAGTAAGCCATTTTGAAAAATTGCAAAGCTTTCAGACATATGAAATCACCACATATAGGAAAGGGCCAATCCTTCAAACAATCGAAACCATCCATCAAGCACAACAAATAACAAAATTTTCAAAGGCATGGAAATAACCATTGGTGAAACCATTTGCATGCCCAACGCCAATAATATATTTGACACCAATAAATCAATTACAATCATGGGAACATACAAAACAAACCCTATCTCAAATGCGAGCTGTAACTCGGAAATAACAAATGCTGGAATTAGCACAACATAATCAGAATCTCGCAAGTTCGAGATCTGTTTATTGTGTTTCTTTGCAATAACCAAAAACCGATCCCTTTGCTCGGCAGATGTATTTTTTAGCATGAATGTACGCAGAGGCTCTGAAGCCTGTACAATGCGCTCTACTGTAATTTTTTCAGCAGGCAACTTCCCGTCTATAACACCAAGATTATTTCCAATGCTTTGAATCACAGGCGCCATCACAAACGCGGTAATACTGAGTGCTATGGCATAGACTGCAATTGCTGGTGGTACCTGTTGAACTCCAATGGCATTTTTTACAATCATCAATGCCACAGAAACTTTTAAAAAACATGTGGTGCAAATGAGCAGTAACGGCAACAAAGATAACGAGCCCAATAGCAATCCAAGCCCAATTGGATCAACTTGACTGATATTCATGATGTTTGGCGAATGCTTAATATTTCCACAGCCAGTCGTCCGTCCAATTCCACAAGACAACCTTGTGCAATCGATATTTCGTTACATACAAGATTCACTTTAAAATCATCCGTGGTTTCAATTGCGATGATCGCTCCAGGCTCTATGCGCATCAGATCTGATATTTTCACATTAGCCTGCGCAAGCTGTATCTTGATGTTGACTGGTATGTCATTGATATCCATCGAATCGCTTTCTGATCTTTGAATGGGTGAGGATACGTACTCTTGCTGCTCGATTTCAGGTGATATCGAATGACGCACTTCCAAAATAGTCCATTTACCAAACTCCTGACTTTCCTGGAGATCTATTTCCATCAATTTCGTTTTTAGCCGAAGAATTGATTGTTCTACATAATGCCCAGAGAGCAACAATAAGCTGCCACACTTCAAAACAGCAATGTCTTGCACTTTTAATTGAATTGTGCCCAGCTCGGCACACACTTCATCCGTCCTCCATGTTGCAATATCCACTATTGGTTGGTAATTGATTGCTAATTTTCGAAGATTTTTCTTATGAAAATGCCTCATAAGAACATGGGTTGACAGGTGCATGATCAGAGGATTTTTCTTTGCCTTCCGTTGATCTTCTTCATAGTCTGAGTACACCTCAACACTCATGAAATTCAACTCCTTGAGCGCCTCACATTCACTCTCGATGTAAATGAATCTTGAGTCTTCATCGTTTATTAATTTGTTCAATTGATGATCTGCAAGTGCAATTGAAACAGCTTGCGCAGCAATCACCGTGTCCAGTTCCAGCAGCTGCCTTAATTCAATCCATTCGCATAAGTCATTTGCATCAGCCTGTGCCAACAACTGATTTGCAGCATCTTTGATATTCCATATATTTTTTCCAGAATAACTCGTGCTTGTTGCTGATTTTATTTTGAGTCTAAAATATTGATGTCCATTGAGATACCATGCCCACTCACCAGCCAGTGTTGCCGCTTCGATTGGTATGGTTCGAAAACAATGTGTTAGCTGCATGTTTCAACTTAATTAGCGGTGGTTTGCATAACTGCATTCAAAGCGAGAGCCAATACGTATGCGTTCGTATGGCGGAAGTCGAACTGAATTGGTTGTCGATTTTCCGTTTTCAAAGCTGCCTGGCCTGCGTTATCGAGTCTTTAGCCGCCTTGCAGGCACCCTCATGTCTGCATGCCTTGAAGCTGGCGAGCACTCTCGCTTAAGGGTGCACCACCTGACAGACTAGCTTGCTCTTCTACGTTGTTGATGTCGTTGGCCATCGCCTGTGCCAGCGCTCGCAGCTCCGGGGGGGCAGCTGCGGCAGCGGCGTTGCGGCCGTGCGCATCAGCGCCGTACACAATTTGGCGCAAAGTACCTTCCGCTTGGTCGGCCAATCTTTGCTCAGACGGCGGTAGGCTATTCTGAATTTCGATGGCAGTTGCAGCAAACCCCTGGGCCGACGGCTGCCCCGCCAGTGCCGCTGCGGTTACTCCGTCACCCACCTTCGCGGGGTTTTCCTTTAGCTGCTCACGCAATTGCTCCAATGGAATACCCAACATAGCCGCACCAGCCGCCAGCGTATTGTCATATGGCGATGCCCGTTCAGTACTGCCCGCCTCTCGAACCCAACCGGCAGATTGGGCCAAGGGCCTCTGGGACACATTGGCAGCCGCAGCAGAAGTGCCTGCGTTAGAGGGTATGGGAATCAGCGTCATAAGTTCGTCTACTGTTGCATTAATTTCAGTAATTTTCATAAGTTCAAGCCTCATAAGCTATTGCGACACCTCATCTTGTCACACATGATGAGTGGATAACCTGAAGTGTCACGATGTAGTTGAACGGTCCAGCAAAATGTTCGCACCTTAAGGGTAAAAACTTATATGCATTCAGTATCGCTAAAGGGCAAACCCCAATAAACACAACAGAACATACGGGGCACACAGCACACTACTAACAGAATTCTGTGCTTATGCGCGTACCTTTTTAGTCGCGCATTATTTTTGAACAAAGCGTTTAGTATGCCGCTACCAGTTGTCAAACATTACACCTCCCCCATAGGCATGCCTCTTCGGTGGAATGGTCCGCTATTGGCAGCAGATGTGTGGCCTGCCGTAAGCGACGCCAACGGGGTATTGGCCGTCGCAAGACGGCAGGCAGAGGAGATCACGCGCTCAGCCGAAGCTCAAGCAGTTGAAATTTTGAACGCGGTGCAGACACAGGCTGGGCTTGAGGCCACACAAGCCTGTTTGGTGGCCCAGCGGGAGGTGTGGCAAGGCGTACTTCAGGTTTGGCTCAGCTTTGTGGAGGGCGTGCACTCCCAACGGGCTGAAGCACTGGACTTTGCGCTGCAGGCTGCCAAGGCAGTGGTGGGACGCCTGAAGCTGGATGCGTCCATTGAGCAGCAAATGGCGTCGAGCCTGTCGCTGGTGCTGGAGCACAACATGCACACCGCTGCTGGTGAACTGCGAGTGTGTGCTGAAGATGTCCCTGCGGTGCATGCTGTGCTCAGCCGCTGGGGCCGCTCGGACATGGTTGTGGTGCCCGATCCTGCCATGTCAAGTGGTACCTGCGTATTGCGATGTGACAAAACGTCTTTCGAAACTCAGTTTGGTAACAACGTACAAGTAATGCTGGACGCGCTGGAACAGATCGCGAGCAGTGTTTGAATTTATGTCAACAGGAGAAACCCCATGAGCCAAGGCGTCAAGCCCCCACTGGACAAGTTTATCGAGCAATATGGCCCGGCGTTAGCGCAGTTTGACCGCCAGTCGGCAAAGCTGACACCAGCAATATTAGCGTCGCCCGGAGGTACGCAGTATGTGGTTGCACGTAGCCAAGCCTTGCAACTGCACAACTGGGCTGCTGGCTTGGCCGCAGGAAAGCGCCACGGTTTTTTGAAAAAAATCATAGAAGAGGTGCGATGAGCATTACCGACCCAATGGCGATCAGCCCGTACCGCGCTTTGAGCGCTCACATGCGCACGGTACTAAAACAGCCCAACTCAGACCAAACTTCAATGATGCTGGAGATCACGCCAGACATATCGGTGGCGTGGTGTTGGGATTCGCTCACACTGGGTCATTTGATCGCAGATATCCCGTCGCCTCGCGCACTGGACGCCGCCACGCTGACTCACTTGGCTACCATTGCTTTGCCGTCCGCACTGCGATATCCCGCAATTGTGGTGGCCGATCAACGCAAGCACCGTTTGAAACTTGTGCACGCCAACCTAGGTGCCGACGTGGATGATGTGATGCTCGCACTGGAATCGCTGCTTAACCAGTGTGAAGTACTGGCCACCTTGTTAATAGATGGTCCCCTTAGAACACCGAGGTTGACATGAAATATTGGCTGTACTTGGGCTGCTTTTGCTTGCTCACCACACAAGCACAAGCAGCGGTACCAGAAAGCTGGAAAGAAACAACGTTCAGCAGTCAGGAGCAGCCACGCAATGTGAAACAGTTCTTAAACGTGTTTTCACAAGCGTTTGGCTTGCGTACACAGATCAGCTACCCAGATTTACCTGACAAAAGTATCTATGGTGGGCCGTATCTGTCGGGCAAGCCCATACAGGTCTTGGACCGCTTGGCTTCAATATACGCCTTTCAATGGTATGTATACAGTAACACCCTGTATATCAGTAACTACCAAGCAGAACGGATTGAGCACATCCCACTTCAGGGAGTCACGCCGACACAAGCCAAGCAGGCTTTGATCGGAGCGGGACTGTTTGAGTCCAAGTTTGGCTGGGCTGAGATTGATCGGGGTAACCGCTCCGCTGTGATGGTCACTGGTCCGGCATCCTACGTGGCATTGGCCAAAGGATTGTTAAATCGCATCAGCGTCGAAGATCCAAAACAAGAAGAGCGACGTGTGATGGTGTTTCCGTTGCGCTATGCCTCTGCTATAGATGTGGTGCTACCCACACGTGAAGGCAGCGCAGTGCGTCAGGGCGTAGCCAGCACACTCAAGAATCTTTTATCGCCTAGTCGGGGCATTGGTATCGACAGCTCAAGCGAATTGACCAAAGTAGGCGGACCGCGTACCCCAAGAAGCTTGGGTAGTCTCGCATCGGTGGGCGCAGCGTCGCCCTCGCCAGCCAACACCGTGCCATCTGTTTCCAACCCGTTTGGCGGCCTCAACCCTTTGAGCCCATTCAACGAAGCCCCCCTGGAAGAAGATCCTGAGATTGAAGCCTACGCTGCACTGAATGCGGTGATTATTCGTGATAAACCATCCAAAAAATCAATCTATGAACAGATCTTCAAAACGCTAGACGTTCCATCAAAGCGTGTAGAACTGGTGGTCACCATTGTGGATGTGAATGTCGGCACATTGGACGAATGGATACCTCAAATCATGGTGGGAGGCAACAAAAACAAGATCAGTGTTCAAACAACTGGTGGTGGTAACTTAACAGGCACCCGTAATGAGGTGCTGGTCTCGACCAGCGGTTTTACCATTGCCCTCAAAAACTCAGAATCCACCGGTCAGGCACGCGTTCAATCACGGCCCTCCATCATGACATTGGACAACTTAATTGCCACATTGGATCTAACACAAACCGCTTACTTTAAGCTCGTGGGAGAGCGCACAGTAGATGTCAAACCGGTTACTGTTGGCACACGGTTGAAAGTGACACCACGCGTCTTAGGTTACACGAGCGATGCTGACTTACACGTACAAATAGAGTTGGAAGATGGCTCATTGCAAGCCTTCAACGAAGGAGGTGAGATCACCCAATCGCGAAGCAATTTGATTGCCACACAAGCAATTATTTCTCCGGGGCAATCCCTGCTCATTGGTGGCTATCGACGTGATGTCAATGAAAAAGTCCGATCTCGCGTTCCCGTTTTGTCAGATATTCCGAAAATAGGCGTGCTTTTCACATCGGAAACCACACAAATTCAACGGGTTGAAAGGCTGTTTGTATTGAGTGCACGCGTGGTCCCCGATCTTGTGCCAGCAGTTCTTGAACAAGTCAGGCAGCTTGAACGAGAGGTGATGCTTCCATGAACACTCTCAGCATGAATGCAGCACAAATTGCCTCGGCCATCGCTTCAGAAACGGTGACGAGCGTGCGAACAGACTCAAGCAAAGCCTATATCGAGGCTGGTGTATCAGCAACTCCTTTTTTGAGCCTAACACAGCCTATGAATCAGCTGGCGGTGTCGGCAGAGGAGCTCACTTTTCAATTTTCAGAGGTAGCAGAGGCCAAAGAAACTGCGCTCGAAGAGCGGCTAGCGCGGCAAGAACAAGTCAAAGAAAAAATCGGCGCTCTGAAAGTGGAACAAATACAAACCATCATGAAATTGATGGAGGGCAAAGAAGGATATGACATTTTGCGTGGGCAGGCACGTTCGTTCGCAGCTTTATATCAAGAAAACCCTGAGGGGGCCCTCAAGCAAATTGACCTAGGCAGCATTTCTGCAGAAAAAAAATATGCACTTTTGAACATGGCGCTAAACACGCTTGCCGTGAACAACAATCACCCGGGTGCGCAAGTGAGTCTAGCTAGACACATTCAAGAGCAACACAACCCATTTCAGCGCAAAGACCAACTGCAAATAGCATCACTGGCGACCACCGCGAGCACACCCTCTCCAAAACAGGAAGATAAACTTTTTCAAGCCATCAGCATACAGCCGTCAATCAAAGGCATTTGGGAACTGCTTAACGAAAAATCCAGCGGCAATCTGCTTGAAGCCATTCAAAAAACACGCCTTGCTTGGAACGAACCGCACAGCTCTTTTCTGGAAAACGTTGGTGCTGTTGTCATTATCCACAAAATAATGAGCGTCATCCAATCCATGCATGCCAATGCAGAGCAAATCATGGTACGCATCGGAGTGCAAGATATCTGGAAAAATGATCGCCTTCAAAAGCACACAAAAATGCTGATAGATCTTGCGCAATCCAACATGCCCAGCACCTTGATAGACAAAGTTTTTGACAGTTTAAGAACCAGCAAACGCCAATGCCCACGATGCACGTTGAAGTACCGCATGGAATGCAAAAATTGCCATGGTGACGCTACAGTATGCAATTGCACCATGGATATCATTTGCCGCTGTCCAGATTTTCGCGAACACGTCCTGAGTCTACTTCATTGGCATGTACGACAATGGCCAACAGAGGTATGGACCAATAATGAAGCAAAAAATCTAGTATTGGATCAATTGTTAAAAAAACAAAATGCCCCCAATGGATTGCTGGCAAAACGAATGATGCGTTGATTTAATGTAAAGCACCCTATGCAACTTGAACAATTGATACAAATTCGCAGTGATGAGCGGGCGAAAAGTGCTTATGTCGAACACGGAAAATTTGCACTATCGTGGGCAACTCATGATCACTTCTCCATATGCCTACGCAAAGAGATGCAGCCCACGTTCGATACTGGAAGAGTATTGGCTCTGCTTTGGACACATCAGCTCCATTCCCTAGAAGAATGGAATCATATACAAATCGCAACCAACAGAAATGGATGTATTTGCTTCTTGTGTCGAATGCAAGAAAAAGTTGAATCCACTCAAGACCAACTCATTCGAACCATAAAAACAATCGAATATTCTCTTTCTATGGCAGATTTGTAACATTCAACCCATATGACAACTTCAACCAATGAGTCTCAGGTCCATTCAACCATTTCCTCGTTAACGCGTGAACTCTTTTTAAAAGGAAATCGATCGGAAATCATTGGTGCCGCCCTGATAATGGCGATTGTCATTGCCATGATATTGCCACTGCCAACCTGGTTACTGGATATATTAATTGCCATCAACATTTCCATTTCGTGTTTGTTGATTGTATTGGTGATGCAAATCAGAGAATCAATTCATCTCAGTACCTTTCCAGCCATTTTATTGATCACCACTTTGTTTCGAGTATCCATTAACGTTTCCACCACTCGACACATTCTTTTGGAGGGTGAGGCCGGACATATTATTGAGGCTTTTGGCGAGGTGGTGGTTGGCGGTAATATAGTTGTTGGTTTGGTGGTTTTTATCATTTTAACAATGATTCAATTTTTGGTTATCACCAAAGGCTCTGAACGTGTTGCTGAGGTTGGAGCACGCTTCGCCTTGGATGCCATGCCAGGAAAACAGTTGGCCATTGATATTGAGGCAAAATCAGGCAATATCAGCACCGCAGAAGCCCAAACACGGCGAAGCCGTTTGGCAACGGAAAGTCAATTTTTTGGCGCTATGGATGGCGCATTGAAATTTGTCAAAGGTGATGCAATCGCGGGTATATTGATTACCCTCACCAACTTGATTGGAGGCATGATCATTGGGATCACACAAAGAAACATGAGCGCCTCCGACGCTGGGCGTCTGTACTCCATTCTTTCTATCGGTGATGCACTGGTGGCACAAATTCCAGCTCTTTTGACATCCATCACCGCAGGCCTCTTGATCACACGTATTTCCGGTGCTGCGGAAAAGAGTTCAGCCCACATGGGTAGTGAAATTACGCAACAAGTCACTTTTTACCCAAAGGCATGGATGACTGCCAGTATTGCTATGGCTGCATTTGGATTTATACCGGGTATGCCATGGCCTGTTTTTTTTACATTGAGCGCTGGTTCATTAACATATGGATTTTTTCTTTTGAAGGCGCAATCCCAAAAAGGCCGTGAATCAAAGCAACCACAATACACCGATTTCGATGAAATCAGAGAATTTCAACCCGTGTTACCATTTTTACTCAGATTCGATTCAACAAAAGATAATGTTGACGCCAGAATCAATCTGGTTCGTATTGCTCGTCGAACTCGAAACAACTTGGTTGTGAAATACGGACTGGTATCTCCTGCAATTGAAACTCAATCAGATGTCAAATTATTAGATGCCGAAGCAGAGTTTTGTCACAACGAAGTTAGAGTTTTTAAAATGGATATCCCCTGCGGATACCGTGTGGCGAGCTGCAGCGCTGCCGATATCGAAGCGATGAGTGAACAAGTTATTCGTGTCGAACCTCACCCTTGGCACCAAGAAAAATCGCTTTTTTGGTTACCGTCAGAACTTGAAGCCACATTGAATGAACGTAAAATAAATCATATCAGTGACTGGGAACTCATTGAAAATAAAATTGAATCTGCGCTGTTCAGGTTAGCACCAAGACATTTTGGTGTTGAGCAGGCGTCAAAATTACTTAAATGGATTGCCTCCGGACATCCAGAGCTGGCCAAAGAACTGGAGCGAATTGTTCCGATTCAGCGATTTACAGACGTCATGCAGCGCTTGTTGCTTGAAAGGGTGAGTATTCGCAACGTGATTCGAATTGCTGAAATACTTATTGAATGGGGTCAAAAAGAACGAGATCCTGCAATTTTGGTAGAATGTATTCGCAACGGAATTTCACGTGAAATAGCCAACATAAACTCAGAAGACTTGACGCTGTTTGGCCTGTTGTTTGACCCTGCCATAGAAGAACACATTCGTTCCTCCATCCGACAAACAGCTTTCGGTGACTATGTCGCCCTAGAGTCCGCCTACCTAGACAAGTTGAAGGATTCTTTGTATGACATACTAAAAACGGTTAACGAGCAAAAATGTAAGGTTATTTTAACAGCGCCGGATATTCGTTCCCATGTACGCAGTTTGATTGATAATAAATTTGGAGATATCTCCGTCATGTCTATGCCAGAGGTTCCCCCTGACTTTAAAGTGCATGTTTTGGGAGTGGTAAGTGTCGAAACCCCATCTTCACCACAGACAACTTGAATGTGAAATTTTTGGCCAGTGCGTCCCTCGGGAGGAACTTTAAGTCGTCGCCCCTGAAGAATCCCTGCAACCCGCATGAATGCTAGCTTTCAGGGTAATTCTCACTAGCCAAATCTCTCAAGTAGATATTCAATATAGGCTGTTTCCTGGGAGTTTCTGGAGCCTGTATGTCG
>NZ_NESK01000047.1 GCF_003063415.1 Limnohabitans sp. 2KL-17 | reverse complement strand
CGACTGCGGCCGGGGAAGTCAGGATTGAGATTGAGCCTGCAATACAAAAGGCAAAAAGCGGGGCAGCGCCGACCAGCTGCGAGAAGTTGAGTGCAACTTAAACTGCCATCAAGGCTGTCCTGACTTTTGGGTCCACTTCAGATAGCATTAAGAAACTTTACAAACTTCTTAATGATGATTACCTGATTTCAGAATTGACGCATGTTGAGTACGAGACCCTTGCGAAAAACGAGTTGTCTGCGACTCCCACCGCTGCTTAGTACGAAGGAAGTTGCGTCCGTCACAATAAACTTGGCGTATTCCTTCGTGCCAGTGGTCTTATGTATTTCGCCAGCGTTGCACTTGAGCGATGCCCAGTCTGCTCCATGATGACGTGAGTCGCTATCCCTACGCTGGCTGCCTCCGTGCAGTAACCCGCACGCAAACTGTGTCCCGCCACTGACGTTGCAGCTTCCGAGCTCTTGGCATGAGTCGTTGCCCCTTTTAGTACCAGGGCCACCGACTGCGGCGTCAGCGCCTTGCTACTGGCGATTTGGTCATGCCGATTGATTGGTCGGAATAACGGCCCTTGCGCGATCCCGCTGAGCGCCAGCCATTTCTCCAGTGCCTTGACCGGACAGCGCGAGGACTTGGCACAGGGAATGAATACCGTGTGCCCTTTCTCCTGCTGGGTCTTGGTGCGCCGGATGTGAACCTCGATACCGTGGTCGAAAGTGGTGATATCTTCCTTGCGGATGCTGACCAACTCCGAGCGCCGAAATGCACCAGCAAAACCCACAAGGATCAGAGCCGCATCCCGTGCCGCCTTCATTGGCTTCTGCTTCTCCGCCGTCAGCACCAACTCGATGATGTCGTCCTTGACCAGTGCCTTGACGCGCCGCTGTGCCGTACCCTTTGTGCGCCGGATGCCTTGCAGGGTGCGCTTGACCAGTGAGTCCATGGCGGGCGACGCGTGCCCTGCCTCCAAGTGTGCCCGGTGGATGGCAATAAGCCTATGCTGCAAGGTAGCCACGGCCAAAGTGTCTGCGGAACTAGCAAGGTATTCGGCCAGTTGCACAGTCGTCGTTGGGATGGTGCCTCCATGGGCGCGGAAGTGAGCCATATCGGCCTTGTAACTGCGGTGTGTGTTGTCCGCCAATGCCGCTTGAGTGTAACGATTGACTTTCGCGGATGAAGCAACGCGCTGCAAACCGCCGGCTGCGGTGTCTGAAAATGTTGTCGGCATGTTGATATGTGTTGAAAATGGTCGGGGGCACTGTTTTCAATGGCCCCGATGGGGTGTCAGAAAGTGACCACTTGTTGACGTGGCTGGCTTGGCTACCGACTGTGCGCCGGTTGGCATCAGAATCTGGCAAGGGGTGCCGATTGCGGCTCCGGAGGCGCATAGTCGGCGGTGTGGTGACGGCAGGCTGCGATCAGGCTGAGCAGCGTGGCCGAGGCATCGCTGCTTTCGGCGATATACCAGCCGATGGCCTCTATGGTGTCGCTGCCAATTTCACTGCCTATCTCATACGCAGCGTGCGCCAGAATCACGCCCAGCGCCGATAACCCTTGGCTGATGGTGTTCACCACGGTTTGCCAGTTGCAGCAACAGCGCGGGGTCTGCGGCTTCGTAGTCAATACGGTGGTCGGGGGTGGTGGGTAGTAGTGGTAGGCGCAGCAGCAATTCCCGGGTGGGGCGTGTGAAAGTGTGTTCCGCTGCCATGGTCAATAATCCTGCGGCCGCAAGATGGTTGTTACCGACCTGTCCCATTCCGTGATGATCCAAATCTTGACTGGCTGATCTGCACTTCCGATATTGAATGCACTCAAAACACGCGCATCACCAAAGGCAGCTTGCCAATTGGTATCACGGTCTTCCTTGCACAGTTCCTGCCAGTCCCCCGTTTGATGGCGATTCAGCAGTTGCGGCACAGACGCGCTGTGTTCTTGAATCAGCGCCAACGCCGCAGGGGTTGCGACCACATTACCCAACGAAAACAAGGCAGGCGGTTCGTCACAAATCTGGTCGGGGCGCAGGTGCTCAAGCGTGGTGCCTGGCATTGGGGGGAGATGTTCGGTGGTCAAAGCTGATTTCCTTGGTGAGGTTCAGCCGCATGAGTGCGAAGCCAGAAACGACAAAGGGCCACGACGTATGCCGCAGCCCTTTTTGGTTCTGATGGATGACTTTGTCCGCGACTCACGCGGCACGGCTTGCCACCGCCATCATGGCTGGTGGTGCCGTGTCATTACTGTAGCCATCGATCGCATTGGCTGTCCAGCTTGGTGTAACTTTGCGCGGGGAGCAGGCAAATTTCTACTGAGTTGGACAGTCCATTCTGTTGAACGTTCTTCCACACAATGAATTGCTAGGCGGCTAGTTCCGGGAATATGAATTTGATGAGACTGTGATACCGCGAATCTCCAACAGGCGGCTTTATGCCTTGCTTGATGAGTGCCCTATGCTGGGCAACTTTCGCCTGCCACTTACCTGACTGGTCATCTTCGCGGATTGCGTCTGCACGTTGAAACACCCTGACTCCGGTCCAGAAGTGTTCAAGATATGGGTCCATCTTTTCTCGGTCTCTTCCGGGAAGCACTATGTGTGCAACTTCGATCAAATTTTTGTAGGCCCACCCAAAGGGATACCCAAACTTTAGTGAAAACAGCGCGTTGATAATCCGACCGGGCAACATTCCTGGGTGTTCTGGTATGAACTGTCCGATTTCATCCATCTCTGCTACTAAGTCTGACCATTCGTCTAAATCCAGAATGGAGTGACCAACCCAATTGCACCATTGATGGTGGAAATTTACGCGGACTTCTGAACGCCGCCGATCTTGACGCAGTTTGTATTCTGCAACCCGTTGTTGTTCTATTGCGTGGAGTGAGGCCGCTTCCGCCTCCATTATTTTCTCGCGCTCGCCGTAAAAATCGTAGAAGTACGATTGTTGTTTTTTCTGACTCAAGGTAAGTTGGTCGAACCCAATCAATTGCTGTTGCAGGTCTGACACTTCCGTTCCAGTTACGGGTTCACGCCAGATGCACTTGAGTACAAACTGGCCCCTTTCGTCGGATGCATGCACGGTTTCAGCGTTCACCAGAAATGCATTCTGGTTGTTGTTGTAGAAAACGTCGTCCTGCGTGAGCTTACGCATGCCTTCATCGAAGTTAGCAAAAATCCAAAACAGTAATGCTCCCTCCTGCTGATAGAACATGCGTCGCTCTGCAATCACATTCAGATACGTGGACGACAATTGCACTTCAAACGCGACAGGGAGGCCGCGATACGTTGCACGAATGTCTGGGCGACGATATTCTGATGTCAACTTCCCTTTCCAGTGACCCTCCACTACGACTTCGCTGAAGTTACTGTCTGCGACCAGGCACTTACGAATCCATTCCTTCATCTGCTTGTGCAGTTGGCTCTCTTTTACCCCGTTGTACCGGATAGCATCGATCTGTTGTTGGGACAGTCTATTTCGAGTTTGAATGGGGCAACGTCCGTCCTCCATTGCGTGCTTAAAGTAAAAGCGCCGCTGGAACTGCATGCAGTTGAGGTACACACCAACTCCGCAAAGTGGGCAGGTGTACTTTGGTGCGCCTGTCGCGACGCTCTCGTACAGATCTGTTCGCAGACGTATTGCAGCATCGTACTCATCGCCAATGGCGCGATCCGCAGATTGAACTGAACCGCTAAACATATCCATGACCTCGGATATTTTTGGGTCTTTGACGGCATATGACACTGCAAATCCTCCAGTGAGTAAGTCTGTTTTGCGCTTCCGCTGTTCAGTTGTACGAGCAGTCCCATCAAGGGCGGCCCTGCCGCTGAAGCGCGAAGTCAGAAACAACAAAGGACTACGAAGTGGCGTGAAAACTGAAGGTATTTTGGATCACAACCGGTCAGTGCAGCAGCCCTGAGGTTGGGCAAGGAAGCAACGCCTCCAAAAAAATCCCTTTTTGGGACGCGCATTCCCAAAATGGGAATACGTGTGATAGACTGCGCCCATGATCTTGATTGGCCGCGACCACATCACCCTACACAGTAGGCAGTTTCCCGCTGCCAGAACGGCGCTGTCCATGTGGCAAGCGATCAGCCAGAGAGCTACATGGACTGACCAAGCTGCGGTGACCTCTTGCTTCCCTGCGGTCAAGTTCTTGACGCCGAAGATGGCTCGATTCTTTCCTACAGGGATCAACTGCGTCATAACAACTCAAATCGCTTTTAACACTGGAATTTTAATTGTGCTTGCAGTAAACGAATTTGAAGTAACCCAGTTCCAGAGGTCATAGCATGGAACTCCGCGTTATTCGAGATGAGCTCCAATATGCCGCACTCCTTGAGCAGGCAAAAGAGTTGGCTCTGTCTGATCCTATGCCAGGTAGCCGCGATGCTGAGCGACTTGCCGTTATTTCCGTTCTACTCGAAAAGTTTGAAGAGACCCGGTTCAAGTTTGAAGCGCCCGATCCCATTGAGGCAATTGTTTATCGTCTTGCTGAACTCGGAATGAAGCAAAAAGACTTTGCCAAGATCGTTGGCAGTTCTAGTCGTGCTTCTGAGGTTCTGGCACGCAAGCGTGGATTGACAATTGAAATGATAAGGACAATCCATGAGCAATTGCGGATTCCTGCAGAGATTCTGATCGGCTATCCAAAACAAGATGACTCTGACGGCACAGATGTTGATTGGAAGAAATTCCCCGTCAAGGAAATGCAAAAGCGCGGATGGTTCGACGTTGACTTGGCAGAGGGAAAAAGCGGTGAACAGCTTGTCCGCTCATTCTTTGCACGGACCTCCGCTCAAAGCGCTCCAGTTCTGTTGCGCAAGACGCTTACTGGCGTCACTAAGGAAGAAAATCAATATGCAATCTATGCTTGGGTTGCTCGTGTTTTGATTCGGGCACGCGACTTGAAAAAGCCTGAGGTACGCTATGTTCCGGGCTCAATTACTGATGAGTTTCTGAAGCAACTGGCCAAGTTAAGTCGCTCCGTTGATGGGCCGAAGATTGCCGCTGAATTCCTGGCAATGAAGGGGGTGATCCTTGTAATCGAACCACACTTGCCAAAAACCAAGCTGGATGGAGCCGCTATGTTGGATCAAGATGGAACCCCTGTAATTGGTTTGACTCTGCGCTATAGCAGAGTGGACTATTTCTGGTTCACACTCATGCATGAATTGATTCATGTTCAACGTCATTTGACCCGTCAGAGTTCAACTTTTGTTGATGAAGATGATCTTGATAATGAAGATGAGCGTGAGGCAGAGGCGAACTTTCTTGCTGCAGAGGCTTTTATTCCCCGCCACATTTGGCAAGCGAGTGAAGCACTTAAAACAAAAAGAAGTGAGGCTGTTGTGAAGTTGGCCGATTCTCTGATGATTCATCCTTCCATCGTCGCAGGAAGGATTCAACGGGAAACCAACAATTACAAGATTTTGAAAGAGTTCGGTGGGGGACAAAATATTAAAGACGTTTTCAATATTTCGCCTTTGGAAGATGAAGAATGACTGATCCTATTTATACCCCGATGCTGAAGTCCAAACAGGGCGAAGCAAAAGCTCTGATGCGTCTTGATCGGCAAACCAAGTCAAATATCATTCCGTTTTTTGATGTGCTGGCATTGAAATCTGGTTTATCCAATGGCAGCGATATTCATGCTTTCCTAGAGAAACAGGCGATCAATATAGCTGCCGCATGGAACGGACGTGGGCATTGCTATGTAGACCTATACGATGTAGACCCATCTGCACGCGGCTACGACGGCGCACATCCCGTCAACATTGTGCATGACAAGATTGCTTTTGATCGCATTGATGCCATCCCTGTTGTCGGTGTTGAGCGGGACATTGCGTACAAGCTGGCTGTTCGGCGGGTCGTGGGTGCTGGTGTTGATGCCGTTGCAATCCGGCTTGGCAGTGAAGACATCCAGTTGCCTAGCATGCTGGTGGAGCGAGTTTCACGGTTGGTTTCGGAGATCGGTGCATCTGATCTGCCTCTGCATGTATTCATGGATTTCAGGTCTATTGAACACACAGATTCCGATATCGTCCAAATGCGGTTCACGCGGGCACTTGCAGAAGTTCGGAAACTGAATCCTTCTCGGATTATTTTTGCGGCATCCGCTTTCGTAAGCGATATGGGGAAGGTAAAGAAGGGGGCGCTGAAATCCGTGGCACGGCGAGACTTCTTGGTATGGGAAATGCTGGCAAAGATCCATCCAGATATTGACTATGCGGACTATGGTGTTATCCATCCCGGGTACTTTGATTTCGACCCGAAGACCATCAAACCTGCGGCGAAAATCCGCTATACCGCAGACAAAGAGTGGCTTATTGTCAAAGGCAGTCGCTGGGTCAGTGATACGTCCCAGCATCGGAACTTGTCCAAATTGCTCTGCAAGAGTGAACAGTTCAGGGGCGGAGATTGCTGGGGAAGTGAAAATATTGTTTCTGCTGCACAAGGCGGTCATGCTTTCAAACGCCTTGAAGACTGGGTGACGATTGACCAAAATAACCACATCACTCACACGGTACGGCAGTTGTCTAGAATTCCTGTTTCACCTAAGGCTGCTGTCTAGTCTCTCGTAGACCTCGGCGTTATCCGTTTGCGGCGCTATTGGCACACTGCTACGCTTAGGTCTGCGCAGAGCGTAGCGCCGTACTCATGCGCCCTGCACAGGTTGTGCCTTTATCGCCCGCTACGCAGCCCAGCGTAGGCCCACTGTAGGCGATTAATGTCGTTCTGAGCGACTTACGCAGCCTAGTATCCCGATACTTGCCGAAGACGTATCATTGAGCTTTTTGGGTCAACCATGAAGATCGCGGAGACAGTCGTACTGCTGCAACGTGGGGAATTTGCCGAGTCAGCCGAGTGGAAAGCAATCCGCGACACCATCCATGCAGCCATTACTCAAGCGGAATGGCCGATAGGTTCTGGCTCGTTCACCATCCACCCTGAGAGCGGCAAGAAGTCCGGCGAGGGTAACGGGGTCGTTCCAATCAAGCTCAAGCCTATGCAGGTACTCAAGGCCGACGGCTGGGCGCTCGAATACCCTTGGGATGTAGCGACGAAGGCCACAGCTGCCGGGAAGAAGGGCAAAGGCACCAAGCCCGGAGATATTGACGCTGCAAAGCAGTTCCCGGAAGGCCTTGTGGTTGTCGAGTGGGAAACGGGCAACATTAGTTCATCGCACCGCGCAATCAACAAAATGGCTTTGGGCTTGGTGGTGAAGAAATGCGTTGCGGGAGTGCTGGTCGTGCCGAATATGAAGCTGGCGCAGTACCTGACAGACCGCATCGGCAACATTGAGGAAATCCGCCCTTATGCCCCGCTGTGGGAGAACCTGAACATTGCGGAAGGTGTACTGGAGCTTGTGGTTATCGAACAGGACGCGGAAAGCATGGGCGCTCCAAAGATACCCAAAGGCAAGGACGGCAGAGCGGCAGAAGGCGCACTGGCCGCCCTGATTAAAGACCTCTAGCCCTCTACGAAGTCGGTGTTCTTGTGGTGCGCGATTTCGTCATCCCGTAACCGTTCCTTGATCTGCTGCGCAAAGTCCAATTCAACGCCGATCCAGTAACGGTTTTTCTTCTCGCACACTGCAAACGTGGTGCCCGAACCGCCGAAGGGGTCGAGCACAATTTCACCCTCTACCGTGCTGATTTCAACCACACGGTCAAGCAGCTTGGTTGAGAGCGCGTTTGCAGGTCTGTCCTTGGACTTGAATTTCCAGTGACGCACTGGCGGAATGTCCGTCCATACGTCGCGCAGATTCACCCCGAGCGGGTTCATTGCGTGCCGGTGCCCGCCGTAGTCCTTTACATCCCCACCACAGTGTCGGCATACCTCAATCGGCGTGCGAACCTTTCTAAAGGTCTTGGGTTTTCCCTTTGAGAAGTACAGCAGCGAGTAATGGCTAGGGTACAGCCGCCCCGCAATGGGCATCGTAGATTTCACATCGACCGTAATGTCATGGCGGAAGGTTAGCCCCTTCTCCATCAGGTACGCGCCCAAGACGATATTCCAGCGCGGCAGGTTATAGAGGAACAGGGAGCCGCCCGGTTTCAGTACCCGGATGCACTCGTCTAACCACTCTTTGCACCATGCGACGTATTGCTGTTCTGATAGGTTGTCCTTCGACTTCGCCCCGTATTTTTTGTCGAGGTTAAACGGAGGGTCAGCAAACACGGTGTCAATTGAATCGGACAGCACCAGCGGCAGGACTGCCAAGCAGTCACCGTCAAACAGAGCGCCATGAGAGGACAAGAAAAACGGCTTGGCCCCTTTGGCAAGGAAATCAGACGGTTGGAAGGGCGCAATGGGCACAACTGGTTCCGGCTGCACTTCTGCCGTGGCCTTGGTTGTCCGCTTCTTCCGCATCGGTGTTGGTGCCTGTTCTGTCGTGAACAGGTCTAATACTTCAGTCATTGCAAGCTCATTCATAGATTGTCTAGTCTTTAGGCATAAGGGCCGCTGCGCGTTTGTGGTTCGCGTTCACTGCGGAAGATCCGGCGCCGTTTTCCCCATATTACAAGACACGCCGATGCTGCACCTCGGGCGGGCCTATGGGGTACTACTGTGCAGATACAAATAAGCTGGCCGACGTTCTTAGCCTGCCGCCAGGCAGCGTCGCTGAAGCATTCACCTGGCAAGCCGACACCGTCAACAGTGTGGTTACGCTAAATCAGTCTGTCCGTCAACTATGGGGGCTTTTGATTCATTCAGAAATCATGTCCACAACAGTCCCCTCCGCCCCAATAAATCCATGCCAGTGTTGTCCAGCGCGTACGTCACCAGCTGGGTTCGCCCCGCCATCGACAAAGAGCAGTTTCTTGATGGACGCATTGCGGAACCCATTAAAGGCGGCTGGTACTTCGTCTGGTCGGCAATGGATACAGGCATCCTTGCTGTGGTGGAACACCAGCATCGGAACTTTGATCGCCGCCAAGTCCTGCCTGGGCAACGCACCGGGCTTCTTGTAGCTGACGATACTAGAAGTCAGCACCAACCCGGCAATGTTGCCCCGAACATGGATGGCGGTTGCTGCGGCTGAAATCGTGCCCCGACTGGCGCCGACACAGGCCCCTGTAAAAACCAAGCATCCGAGATGCAAAAGGCTTGGTTTTTTTCATGGCGCACCCGTTTTGATGGGCTCTAGTTGCCCGCATTGCGGTACTTGTTTTGTAGCCCTTCAAGAAACACTTCGTTGTGAACAAGCTGCTTCACAAAAGGCCCACCCAACAACCCATTGACCCACTGCGCAAAGCTGTCCTTCATGGCAGGGGTGTTCAGCGGCGCGTGGTTATCACCAGCCTGCATAAACAAAGTGAGATTGCTTTGCTTGTCACCTTTGAAACGGTAGGCACAGTTGGGAACCGCGCCATTGGGTACAGCAGCCCAAGCGTCACGGTCATCCAAAGACTGCCATGTCTTGTACGACGTAGGCAAGCGCCATAGGTGCGCGTAGTTGGAGCCACAGCTTTGTTGGTGGATAGCCATGCCGATGATGCGACTGTCCACTTTGTCGTAGTGGTAGACAGTGCGGCCACCTTCAGAGTGACCGCTGAGGATGATGGGCTTATCGGTGATGGTCTTCACGTAAGCCACTAGAGCCTCTACATCATCCGTTCGGGCATCCAAACGGGCGCTATTGACCGCAGTGAAGATGCCTTCACGGATACGCTCTCGCCCACCCGTTTCAGATGGCAGCGACACACCCAACACCGAAGGACACCCTGTTTTGTTACCGGGTCGTGCGGTGAAGTCAGGGGTAATCACGGCAAGACCCAGCTGGTTCATCATGAAGGTGGCTACTTGGAATTCATACCCCGCCAAGCCCCCGCAGCCATGCAGGTGAATCGCCACGGCGCGGGTGTTGGGGTCGATCTTCACCAACTCTTCCCACTTCTGGCGGTACATCGCACCCCAACGCGGGGCGTAGAACACTGAGCGCTCTGTCACCGTGGCCGCCCACTTCTTGTCATACGCTGGGTGGTCAATGCGGACTTCGGCGGCATGGGTACTGAGCATGGTCAACACTGCCAACGCCCCACAGACTAAAAACTTCTTCATAGGCATATCCAGTTGATAGGTCATGGTTTTGCGCCCTCTTGCAACTCAGCCACCAGTTTTTGGAGACCGTCGTGCTTGGGGTACAGAGACAGTCCACGTTTGGCCGTTGTCAGTGCGTCTTGCGTCAGGTTCTGAGATTTAAAGAAGGTCGCAGCTTGCAAGTACGGCGCGGGTGCATCCGGCTTGAGCGTTAAAGCTTGTTTAAACATGCCAAGGGCAAGCTCAGGTTGCTTTGAATCTCGCAAGGCACGGGCTTGGGAGAAGTAACCCCAGTACTTTTCAGGAACCAACTCGATGATGCGGTTGGCCTCTGCAATGGCCTGCGGGTAGTCTTTGCGCTCAAGGTGTATCCACGAACCCAAGATATGCCCCGGTGCAAACTTGGCATCCAAGGCTTGCAGCTTTTGGTAGACAGTCCACGCGTCATCCAGCTCTTTGTGCGACACGTGGATGTAGCCGCGCAGATTCAATGAGTACTTGTCGTCGTTGGGGTTGTCGTTGTTCAAGACCACATCAATCATGCGCAACGCATTTGCCTCGTCTCGGTTGCGCCAATAGATGGAGGCTGCAATGTGCGGGTCAAACACCTCCATCATGCCCATAGCGATCTGCTGCAAGACTTCTTGCGGACTTCCCTTGGCCGTCATGTCCAACAGCGTGGCGTTGCCGGGGAGTTTTCTGAGACGTATGTGATACGTGCGCCCTGCTGCGCTTTTGTCCTCGGTGTCTTGGGTATAGGTGATGTCACCCGTGATGCGGTGTTTTTGGATGCCAAGGGCATCTTGAATCAAGTCTTGGATGACTTTGACATCGGAGCTTTTGGCACCGAGCTTGTCGATTTCGTTTTCATTCGACTTGCCCAAGATGGACACACGTTCTTTGGCTGACGACTGATTACGGCTGTAGGTGCTGATTTCGTCCAACAAACGGGCCGTGGCAACTTCTGAGTTGAAGCCAAACTCTTCAAAAGTGCTGGGAACTTTGAGAGGCTCCACCACCACAGAGTCTGAGGTCACAGCCCTGATAGCACCCACCGTACCAATGGATGCAGCGCCTGCGGCCATCAAGGCAATGGCGGTGTTTTTGATACCTTGGCCGAGCTTGACCATCTGCTCCGTGTTGGGCAGTTCGTAGTTGAATAGTTTCATGTGGGTGTTGCCGTGTCAGAGTGGGTCAGCAGCTGAGTGGCTAGGCAGAAAACAAGCACGCATGATTTACCTCGTTAAAACACTATATGTTTGGTTCTAGTTTGCCATAAACAAACGGATAGTTTGTGGACTGATAGGCTGTGCTTGGGAACACTTCCCTCCCATGTCTCGGGTCCTCGTTAACAAGCCACAGCCACTGGAAGCACGCTTTGCAAAAGAGCGCGACTTGGTGCAGTTGTCTTTTGGTAAACGTTTACGGGCGTTGAGGACTGAGCACAAGTTGACGTTGGAAATGCTGGCCGAACGGGCTGACTTGCATGAGAACTATGTGGGTGCGGTGGAGCGTGGGGAACGCAATCTCAGTCTGTACAACGTCTGGCGATTAGCCGCTGGCCTTGGGCTAACAGCAAATGACCTTGTGCAAGACTTGCCACGCCGCAAGTGCAAATCAAACAAGTCTGCATAAATCAGTTGCTATGGTTGAAAGACCTGACGCAACTCATCAAGTAAGCCGTCAGGTATCCCTTTGACCCTCACCGGATACTGCAAAGCTTGGAGTCTTTGCCAATGCCGTGGATGCTGTTGAAATCTAGCCATTAACGCTCTGCCCAGCGTGTCGCGGTAGAAGGAATCCGGCTTCTCACTGACTTGCAGTTGCTTGCGGACGGGCCACGGCCAATCGCTGACTTGAGCTGATCGCCAGAATTTTTCATCAAGCACAAACGGGTACGCACTGCCCGGATGCAGCCAGCCAAATGCGTCTTCCGGGCTGGAAACTACGATACGGTCCACCGTGTACTGGTCGCTCGCTGGAGCGAACTGGAGGCTAGCGTCCAAGTCAGCGCGGTACTGCAGACGAAAACACCTACCTGTACAGAAGCGAAACTCCAACTGCCAAGGGTCGTTTTCGCCGTCACGCACCAATTGCGGTG
Source organism: Limnohabitans sp. 2KL-17 (assembly GCF_003063415.1). Classification (GTDB taxonomy): domain Bacteria; phylum Pseudomonadota; class Gammaproteobacteria; order Burkholderiales; family Burkholderiaceae_C; genus Limnohabitans_A. Next base: position 227 of record NZ_NESK01000047.1, on the reverse strand, counting down.
CTTCGGACAGCACTTCGCCAGGCATGGGCAGTACCGGGCTTGTACGGTGTGACCAGTGGGCAGCACCCGTGAGTGGCAGCCAGTGTTCCAATTCCTCGACCCCTGATGGCCACCCAAATTCCCCCACTTATGGCCACTTCAAAATCCCCCACCTGAATTGATCGGGGACAGGGGTTCAAAGCCGACACCGTCGGCACCTGTTGGCAGGACGCATGTTCTGGCCCTCC
>NZ_NESK01000046.1 GCF_003063415.1 Limnohabitans sp. 2KL-17 | reverse complement strand
ATGGGCTTACAAGTGGGCCAAGGCGAACAAAAAACGAAGGGAATATCAGAATGCGAAAGGAAAATCAAAAAAATCAAAACCATGCGGGGCGAAATTGCGCTCGCGAATGGGGTATTTCAGCAGCCTGCTATGGCGGCGATGGTCATTTGAGTGGTCTGGGGCCTTGCGGGTGGACTTGACGGATTTGTTACGACTGGAAACCAATGCAAAGCGCTGACGGTGCACCAAACGCCTGGCTGTCGCGCTAAAGGCCAAGGGAGCTTGTTTTCAATAAGAGCCAACTCAATCAGAGGTGCTTTGTTATGCGTTTTAAATTCAAACCGTCTTTTTCAAGAGCCATCGCGCTGTTCGGCCTGCTGGGCTTGGGTCTGGCACAGGTGGGTTGCGCCCATCCAGTGGTGGTCGAGCCGTCTGTGTCGGTTCACTCCCGCATCGGCCATTTTCCGGTGTATGCCCAGGTGGGTGTACCAGGGCCTGTGGTGTATGCCCTGCCACCTCGCGTGGTCTACGCCCCGCCACCCCGGGTGGTGTATCTACCCGGTGGTTATGCGCCCCGTGTTTATGCGCCGGTTCACGGATGGGGGCATGGGCATGACGGTCGTCAAAGGGGTCACGAACCAAGGGGTCATGAAAGCAGGAACGACCGGCAAGATGACGGTGGGCGCGGTCGCGGAGGGTGGGACCACCGGGACGATGGTCACCGCTAACCGGACAGTCAGGGCCGCTGGCGCAAGACCATCTCGTCACGCCTGATTTCCACGTCGAAATGCTTTAAGAACCCTTGGCCCAGCAGCGCTTGTTCGGGCCGCAGGCCGATCAGACCCACCGTGACACTGGCCGCATTGAGCACCAGGTGCCCTGCACGAACGGGCACGTCTCGCACCAGTTGACCAGGGCGCTCGCCATTGGCTGTGCGCAGGGTGATGCTTTGGCCCGCAGGCAGCCCGGCTTGATCGGCCAAGGCTTGGCTCACGCTCACATGGCTGGCGCCGGTGTCCACCAAAAAAGTGACCGGCTGGCGGTTGACTTCGCCCTCGACCTCAAAATGTCCGTCGCGCTGGCGCGGGATGACCAGTTCGCCCGAGCTCAGCGCATAGGGCTTGAGGCTGGCTTGGCGGTTTTGCTCGATGCGGTCAAACACCAGATACAGCGCTGCAGCCACAAGCATCCACACAGCGGTGATGGCCAGGGCGCCGAGTCGGGTGGTTTTCTGAATGGAGGACATGCTCAGGACGATCTGGTGTGATTTTGTCTATTGTCCGGTGTCTCGGTCAGCGGGTGCGAAATAGCCTTGAGATACAGAAGCGATAATCCATCCAAATTTTGAAGGAACGCTTGTGGATCTGATGATGTTGCTTAAAGCCGCAGTGATGGGCGTGGTGGAAGGTTTGACCGAGTTCTTGCCTATTTCGTCCACCGGACATTTGATTTTGGCCGGAGCTTTGCTGGGCTTTGACGACGACAAGGCCAAGGTGTTTGACATCGCCATCCAGACCGGGGCGATCCTGGCGGTGATCATTGTGTATTGGCAAAAGATCAGCTCGACCATGCGCGCCTTGCCGCGCAGCGCCGATGCTCAGCGCTTTGCGCTGAATGTGTTCATCGCCTTTGTACCTGCGGTTATTTTGGGCCTGTTGTTTGGCAAAGCCATCAAGGCCAACCTGTTCACCCCTGAAGTGGTGGCGACCACCTTCATCTTGGGTGGTTTCGTCATTTTGTGGGCCGAACGGCGGCAGGCCCATGTCATTCGCATTGGCGAGGTCGAAGAGATGCGCTGGCAAGACGCCCTGAAGGTGGGCCTAGTGCAGTGCCTGGCCATGATCCCGGGGACCAGCCGCAGCGGTGCCACCATCATTGGCGGCATGTTGCTGGGCATGTCGCGCAAAGCGGCGACCGACTTTTCCTTTTACCTGGCGATTCCCACCTTGATTGGCGCAGGCGCTTACAGCCTCTACAAAGACCGCGCCTTGCTCAGCCTGGCTGATGCGCCAATGTTTGTCGTCGGCCTGGTGTTTTCTTTCCTCAGCGCTTGGGTCTGCGTGCGCTGGCTGCTCAAGTTCATCTCGACCAACAGCTTCGAGGTGTTTGCCTGGTACCGGATCGTGTTCGGTCTGGTGGTACTGGGCACCAGTTACAGCGGGCTGGTGACCTGGGCGGCCTGATCAGGCCCCCAGATTCAGCAAAGACGCTTCGATGGCTGCGGCAGTGGCCAGGGGCTTTTCCATCGGAAACAGGTGCGAGCCGTCCAGCATCATGATGCGCCCTTTGACCACCTGATGGGTCAACTCCACGCCGGCTTGGCGCATTTCGGCAGAGTGGGTGCCGCCAATAAAAGCGGCAGGACATTTCAGGGGTTTGCGTTTGAGCAGGCTGTCGAGTTTGTGCGGCAAGCTGTTGTAGATCGCGGTTTCGATGTCGCGGTCAAAGCTCAGGTAGCGCTCGCCATCGCGCTCTAAAGTGCCGTGTTCCACATAGTCGCGCAAGACCTGAGGGTCCCATTGCGCAAATGATCTTTTATGCCGGAAATTGTCCAGCGCTGCTTCAACGCTGGGCCAGTGGTTGCGGCGCCTTTGGCTGATGCGCCCCGGCGACAAAGCCCCAATCAAAGGTGTGCGTTTGGCCAGGCCCAGGGTGGTGGCGCGCCAACCGCCCAACACGGGCGAGTCGATCAGCAAGACGCCGCGCGCCAGCTCGGGGTGACGGGCAGCGCACATCAAACTCAATATGCCTCCCAGCGAGTGACCCACCAGAAAAGCAGGTTCACCAGCGCCTTGTTGGGCGCGTGCAAAGTCGGCCAGTTGCTCGACCAGGTGGGGCCAGTTGTTGGTCACGGGGTACTTCGGGTCGTGGCCAAATTTTTCTACGGCACTGACCTCAAAGCCGCGCTGGCGCAGGCTGTCAAACAAAACGCGGTAAGTGCTGGCTGGGAAACTGTTGCCGTGCGAGAAGACGATGCGGGTGGCCATCAGATCAGCTTCTCGTCGGGGGTGGTGATTTTCTTGAGCACGGCGTTGCGCGTGGGCGCCACCATCAGGGGGATGTTGGTGGCACCGCCGTTCCACATGGGGTCTTCTATGCTGTCGAACATTTGGCGCAGCTTGTCACCCCAGCTGCTGCGCAGCATCTGAAAGTAGGGGTTGTGCTCGTCGATGCACATGATGCGGTCAGTCCTCAGGCTGCCCGCCTGGTAGACCACCATGTCGAGTGGCAGGCCCACCGACAGGTTGGATTTGAGGGTGGAGTCCATCGACACCAGCGCGCATTTGGCGGCTTCGTCCAGCGGGGTGTTGGGGGTGATGACGCGGTCGAGTACAGGTTTGCCGTATTTGGATTCGCCGATCTGAAAGTAGGGCGTCTCATCTGTGGCCTCGATGAAGTTACCGGGCGAATAGACCTGAAACAAACGCATGCCTTCTTGGCCGATCTGGCCGCCAAAGATCATGGACACGTTGAACTCGACGCCAGAAGCCTTGAGGGAGGCCGCATCGCGCTCGTGCACTCGGCGCACCGCAGCGCCCAGCACGCGGGTGGCGTCGAACATGCTTTTGGCGTTCCAGATGGTCAGGGGTTCGTCTTGGCCGGGCTCGACCAGTTTTTCGATCTGCAAGACCTCGCGCACCGATTGCGAGATGCTGAGGTTGCCCGCGGACAGCAGCGTCATGAAGCGGTCGCCTGCTTTTTCGTAAACGATCATTTTGCGGAAAGTGCTGATCTGGTCCAGGCCCGCATTGGTGCGGGAGTCGGACAAGAACACCAGACCGGCGCGGGTTTTGACGGCAACGCAATAAGTCATGGCAGTGAGGCTTGTTTAGTTTTTGGGCAGCAGGCGCTGCAGGGCATAAAGGGCATCGAGCGCTTCGCGGGGGCTCAAAGCGTCGGGGTTGATCTGGGCCAGTGCCACTTCGATGGGGCTGGGGCCGGTGGCTTCGGATTCGGGCGGTGCGGCAAACAAGTCTACTTGCTGTCGGCTTTCAGTGGCCCCAGCCTCCAGGGCGCTGAGCGCATGGCGTGCGTGGTTGAGCACGGCAGCGGGCATGCCCGCCAGTCGCGCCACTTGCACGCCATAGCTTTTGCTGGCCGGGCCGGGTTGCAGTTCGTGCAAAAACACGATGGACGCCCCCGATTCGGCCGCACTCACATGCATGTTGACTGCAGCGGTGTGTGTGGCGGGAAACTCGGTCAGCTCAAAATAGTGCGTGGCAAACAGCGCAAAAGCTTGCGTCTTGTTGTGCAGGTGCGTGGCGATGCCACTGGCCAGCGCCAGGCCGTCAAAGGTGGAAGTGCCACGGCCAATTTCGTCCATCAGCACCAGCGAATGGGCTGTGGCACTGTGCAATATTTGAGCGGCTTCGGTCATCTCCAGCATGAAGGTCGACTGGGCGTTGGCCAGGTCGTCGGCCGCACCGATCCGGGTGTGGATGGCGTCAATCGGCCCGAGGCGACATTGGCTGGCGGGCACGTGGCTGCCGATGCTGGCCAAAAGCACGATCAGCGCCACTTGGCGCATGTAGGTCGATTTGCCGCCCATGTTCGGACCGGTGATGATTTGCAAGCGCTGGCGGGTGCCCAACAGAGTGTCGTTGGCAATAAAGCGGGTGCCCGACATTTCTGCCAAGCGCGCTTCGACCACAGGGTGACGCCCCTGGCGTATTTCGATGCAGGGCTCGCGGGTGAATTCGGGCTCACACCAGCGCAGGGTGAGTGAACGTTCGGTCAGGGCGCACAGCGCATCGAGTGAGGCCATGGCCTGCGCCAACTCGGTGAGAGCGGGCACGTAGGGCTGCAACTGGTCGAGCAGGCCTTCAAAGAGCCACTTCTCGTGGGCCAGAGCCCGTTCTTGCGCCGACAAGGCTTTGTCTTCAAAGGTTTTCAGCTCGGGCGTGATGAACCGTTCTGCGTTTTTCAGGGTCTGGCGACGGCGGTAGTCGTCCGGCACTTTGTCGAGTTGGCCCTGCGTGACCTCGATGTAAAAGCCATGCACCTTGTTGAATTGCACGCGCAGATTGGCAATGCCTGTGCGTTCTTTTTCGCGGGTTTCCAGGTCGAGCAAGAACGCATCGCAATTCGTTTGAATGTTGCGCAGTTCGTCCAGCTCGGCATCCAGGCCATCGGCAATCACACCGCCCTCGCGCACCAAAGCTGCAGGCTCTTCAAGCAGCGCCATTTGCAGCAGCTCGGCGCAATTGGTGGGCGGCGTCAGCCAGCGGGCCATACCCGCCAGCAAGGTGCCGGGCTCAGGATTCAGGGCTTGCAATTGCACCGACAGCGATGCCGCACGCGCTAGCGCATGGCGCAGTGCCACCAGCTCGCGCGGCCGCACCTGGCGCAAGGCGGTGCGGGCCGTGATGCGTTCCACGTCGCTGGCGCCTTTGAGTTGTTCGCGCAGGCTGCGCCAGGCACCCGTGCCGCTTTCACCCTTCAACAGGGTCTGGGCTTGTAGGCGGTTCATGGCGACCTGGCGGTCGCGTGGCGGACTGAGCAGCCAGCTCTTGAGCAAGCGGCTGCCCATGCCGGTCATGCAGCTGTCGATCAGCGCAAACAGCGTGGGGGAGTGGGTCGCGCTCTCGCCGCGCAGGGTTTGCGTCAGCTCCAGGTTGCGGCGGGTGCTGGCAGGCAGGTCGATCAGTGCGTCTGAGCGCTGCACCTGCACCCGCTGCACATGCGGCAGCGTGCGGCCTTGTGTGTGTTCGGCATAGGTCAGCAGTGCAGCTGCTGCAGCATGGGCGTCGTGCAGGGTTTCGGCGCTCCAGGCCGCCAGGGATGCGGCTTGCAGCTGTTCCAGCAGCTTGCGTTGGCCTAAGCCTGCATCAAACTGAAAGTCGGGCCGCAACGCAAAAGACCAGCTCCCACGTCCATGGGTTTTGAGGGCGCGCAGTTTTTGTTCAAACGTGGGCGTCATGCCCGCGCTGGCCAGCAATTCGCTGGGGCTGATGCGGTCTATCCAGTCGGCCAGGTCGCCCTGTGCGCACTCGGCCAGGAACACCACACCTTGGGTGACGCTCAGCCATGCCAGACCGCAGCGGTTTTTGGTGGCCTGGTGCACGGCCATCAAAACTGCTTCGCTTTTGTCGGACAGCAGTTCGGTGTCGGTCAAGGTGCCAGGGGTGACCACGCGCACCACTTTGCGTTCCACCGGGCCTTTGGCCGTGGCCACATCACCCACCTGCTCGCAAATGGCCACCGACTCGCCCAGCTTGATCAAGCGGGCCAGGTAGGTTTCCAGCGAATGAAAAGGCACACCCGCCATCAGCACCGGTTGGCCTGCAGACTGGCCGCGCCGCGTCAGGGTGATATCGAGTAGGCCCGCCGCTTTTTCGGCATCGCCAAAGAACAACTCGTAAAAGTCGCCCATGCGGTAGAACACCAGCGTGTCTGGAAACGCCGCCTTGATGCCCAAGTACTGGGTCATCACGGGGGTGTGGCCGGAATAGTCTGCAGGGGTGGGCGCAGCAGAGGAAATGTCGTTTTGAATCAATGACTTGGCCGGTTTGGGCTCAGCTGAAGAGGGAGGGGCCGTGTCCAGGTGGCGAAATAGCTTGGGCGAATTATCTTTAAAAAACAAGCGCTTGCAGTAAAGCGCCTTGATTTTATTTGAGCCAAAAAAATGGCTGACAGAAACGGGCCCGTTTCATGTGGAAGCCGCGGCCAGTTTTCTCTTCGCGCACAGGGTGCGGGTTCCGCTCGCAAAACAATTCAAACAATGGCGAGAGTCCCACACAGCCAAGCCCGGTGCGTGATGTGGTTCTCACCTTCGGTCGCGGCAGCGTTCTGGGTTAGCCATGCCAACAGCAAGGGCAGAAACCATGCCTCATCAAGAAGGAAGAAAACATAACTTCATGAAGGCATGCGGTGCTTTAGTTTTTTTTGGCCTTTTTGATTTTGATGATTTACCATGTTAATTTGTTATAAACGTTATATATTATGGAACTAATAGTTTAAATAAACGAAAATGAATAATTCACAATTCGGAATACAAAAGATGAATGAATCAACTGTCAACACAATCCCGTCTCCCCTGCGCTGGACCCTGGTGGCCATGGCGTGTGCCGTGGCTGCAGGCTGTGCAAGTGTTGAGCCTGTTGCATTGACGCAACAAGATATGCAGGCCCAGCAGCAAAAAGACGGCGTGAACCTGCGCAAAGACGTCGCCCCCATCAGCGGCCCATTGACGCTGGACGAGGCCATGGCACGCGCCCTGAAGTACAACCTGGACAGACGTTCAAAGCAGATGGAGGAGGCCTTGGCCTTGGGTCAACTGGACGTGAACAAATACGACATGCTGCCCAAAGTAATGGCGCAGGCCGGGTATTCACGCCGAGATACGCAGCGGTTCACGGGCACCACCCAATACGGTCAACCCGTGCCAGGCAGTTTTGCACCAAGCCAAACCTCTTCATCCAGTGAGGCCGCGCACTACACCTCTGATCTGGGCCTGACTTGGAGCCTGGTTGACTTTGGCATGGGGTACTACGGTGCCAAGCAGCAGGGTGACCGTTTCATGATCGCCGGAGAAAAGCGCCGCAAAGCCATGCATTTGTTGATGCAAGACGTGCGCACGGCCTACTGGCGCTCGGCCAGTGCCCAGCTGCTCAAAGCCGATGTGCAAAAAACCATCCGACTGGCCGAAGAAGCACTGGACGATTCGCGCAAGGCCGCGACCGAGCGCGTGCGCAATCCCCTGGAGCCCTTGCGTTACCAGCGCCAGTTGCTTGAAAACATGCGTTTGCTCGAATCGATCGACCAGGAGTTGTCTTCTGCTCAGGTGGATCTGGCATCGCTGATCAATGCGCCCTTGGGCCAAACCATTCAAATCGCCACGACCGACCTGAAAAACATCGGCAATGAAATCAACCAGGTGCCGGTGCAAAAGCTGGAAGAAGTGGCCTTGCTCAAAAACGCCGATTTGCGCGAACAGCATTACAACGGGCGCATTGCCCGTGAAGAAACACGCCGCACCCTGGTGCGCATGTTCCCCAATTTGTCCTTCAACTACGGGGCCAAGTACGACACCGACAACTACCTGCTCAACCGCAACTGGAACGAAGCTGGCGTGCAGATGTCTTTCAATTTGATGAACTTGTTCACCGGCCCGGCACAGATGAAGCTGGCCGAAGCGGGTGTCGCCCTGGCTGACCAGCGCCGCATGGCCACTCAGCTGTCTGTCCTGACCCAGGTGCACTTGTCGCGTCTGGCTGTGATCAACACCCGCAGCCAGTTTGAGCGTGCAGACGCCATCTACACCACGGACAGCAAGATCTCTGAAATCATGCGCAACCGCCAGTCTGTGCAGGCGCAAAGCAAGCTGGATCTGGTCAGTACCGAAACCTCGGCCATCTTGAGCTTGCTGCGACGCTACCAGGCGCTGGCCCAAGTGCAAGTGGCCGAAAGCCGCTTGGTGGCCACTTTGGGCATTGAGCCGCAGATCGGCAGCACCGGCGAGTTATCCCTCAAGGAGCTGACGGAGCAATTGGGTAAAGCCCAGGCGCCTTGGGCGCAACTGAGCGCCGAAGCGCTTCAACCCGCCCCAGCGCCCGCTTCAGCCACTGCGAAGGTGGCCAGCGTAGTTACAAACAACAGCGTGGCAAACACCAGCGCCGCTTCATCCAGCGCCCCTGTAACCGGTGTTTCTGCAAGCATCAGCGCTCCCAGCAAAGGCAAATGGTGATCCGCTTGCGTTGGCAGGCCTTGTGCCTGATGGCTGGCATGGCTTCTTCTCCTGTGTGGGCGCAGGCCACGGCTTCACCCACCCCCCGGCCTGCTGCGCCGGTGTCCAGCGGTGCGGTGGCCACGCCATCGCCACGCCCGGCCATCGAGCGTCAGGAGATTCGGGCCCAGCTGTTGCCGCGCCGTTACACCACGGTCGCAGCAGAAATTGGCGCCAAAATTTCGGCCATCAGCGTGCAAGAGGGGTCTGCGTTTCAACGCGGGCAAACCCTGGTGAGCTTCGACTGCAGTTTGCAGCAAGCCCAGTTGCAAAAAGCCCAGGCTGAACTGGATGGCGCGGCGCAAACGCTCAAATCGAATCTGCGGCTGGAAGAGCTGAACTCGGTCGGGCAACTCGAGCTGGACTTGTCCAAGTCAGCCGTTGCCAAGGCCAAGGCCGAGGTGGGCGCCAACCAGGCCGTGCTGTCCAAATGCCAGATTTCTGCGCCCTTCAGTGGGCGCGTGGCCGAGCAAAAAGCCCGCGACCAGCAATACGTGCAACCGGGCCAGCCCTTGTTGGACATCATCGACGACAGCGTTTTGGAGCTGGAGTTCCTGGTGCCTTCAGTCTGGTTGAGTTGGCTCAAAGTCGGTGGCGCCTTCCAGGTGCAAATCGATGAAACGCGCAAGACCTACCCCGCCAAATTCATCCGCATCGGCGCACGTGTCGATCCGGTGAGTCAGTCTGTGAAAGTGGTCGCAGCCATCAGTGGGCGCTTTCCCGAGTTGATGGCCGGCATGAGTGGCAAGGTGCAAGTCGCACCCCCTGCCGGCCAATAAAACCATTGTTCAGTTGAGTCATTTCCCAGACAAGAATCAGGCCCCATGCGGGGCCGCAGGAGCCAGACGATGAAAAAGAACGCCGTCCCAACAGCCCAAACACTCAACAAATTAGTGCGCCGAGCCTCCGGCCTGATGGCGCTGGAACAGCGCTTTATGTTTGATGGGGCGGCTGTGGATACAGCCGTGGACGCTCATCTGGACGCAGCGATGCCCGTTAGAGTGGCTGCGACGTCAGAAGTGGTGGCCAAGGCCCTGGATCTGGTGCCACCAGCGCTCACGGCCAATGCAACACCTGCACGTGTTGAACTGGTGTTCATTGAAAGCGATGTCGGCAATTACCAGTCACTGTTGAATGGCTTGAGCCCCGATGTTGAGGTGCACATTCTGGACGCATCGCAGGATGGTCTGGCGCAAATAGCCCAGGCCCTGGCGGGCCGCAGCGGCATCGATGCGATCCATATCGTCTCTCACGGTGCCGAGGGTTCTTTGCAATTGGGGGCTTCCAGCCTGACAGCGCAAAACCTCGCAAGCCATGCCGCTGACCTCGCAGCAGTCGGTCGCGCGCTGGACGCGAATGCGGACATTCTGCTTTACGGTTGCAGCGTGGCGGCCGGCTCTGACGGTGCTGCCTTCGTTTCAGCCTTGGCCGCCGCAACCCAAGCCGACATTGCCGCATCGACCAACGCCACCGGTTCTGCAGCGCGTGGTGGCGACTGGGTGCTGGAGAGCCAGCAGGGCGACATCAGCACGGAGGTGGTGTTTGGTTTGAGTGCCACGCAGGCATATGACGGGTTGTTGGCTAGTTTTAATTTGGAAACGGCCAGTGGTGACAACACCAAAACTGTCCTGCAAACTGTTGGCTCAGATACGCTGGTTTTGACATCAACCGACGACACAATGACTTTATTCGGTGGGGGCGGTGTAAATAACTCCTCTGGTCTTTATGTTTCGGCTGGATTTACCGTGACAGAGACCAAGGTACGCATCGCTTTACAAGGTGGAAAACTCTTCGACCTGACTTCGTTTACTTTGATAAATGATGGTCTTGGTCTAGCGGATAGCCTGGTAATAACCGATAACAATTTGGTGTCTCAGACGTACAACGCGGCTTCTTTTGACGTTACAGGATCCTATCGGGTCAATACATCATTTACAGAAATTTTGTACGCTGATATCACTTCGACAACACCCAACTTTATGTGGGGCTTCGATAATTTTGACCTTAATAACATTACTCTGCCCGACACCACGGCCCCTACGGTCACATCGGTCTCCTCCTCAACCAGCAACGGCACGTACAAAACCGGTGGTTTAATCAGTGTGCAGGTTAACTTCAGCGAATCGGTCTTTGTCACAGGCACTCCGCAACTGACGCTGGAAACGGGCACCATTGACCGGGCTGTCAACTACCCCAGCGGTAGCGGCACCAGCACCCTGACCTTCACCTACACGGTGCAGGCGGGTGACACTTCGGCAGACCTGGATTACATCAGCACCTCTGCCCTGGCATTGAACGGTGGCACGATCAAGGATACCGCTGGCAACAATGCCACGCTGACCCTGGCCACTCCAGCCACCGCGAACTCTCTGGGGAGTAACAAAGCGCTGGTGGTCGATGGCACGGCCCCTGCAATCACGTCGGTTTCTGTACCTGCCAACAGCACCTATGTCGCCGGCAGCAACCTCGACTTCACGGTCAATTTTTCAGAAGCTGTCTCTGTGAATACGGGCGGTGGAACGCCCTACATGTCTGTCACGCTGGATACCGGCGGTGTTGTTCAGGCTGCCTATCGCGCCGGTTCCGGATCGAGCGCATTGCAGTTTCGCTACACCGTGGCCAGCGGCAATGTGGACGCCAACGGTATCAGCATCGGCAGCAGCATTACCAACAATGGCGGCACGGTCAAGGATGCTGCCGGCAACGACAGTGCGCTGACCTTGAACAGTGTCGCCAGCACCAGCGGGGTGCTGGTCGAGGCTGTGCCGCCTGCCTTCGCCAGCGCGGCCACCAACGCGTCAGGAACCAAGGTCATCCTGACCTACAACGACACACTCAACGCCACGACGGCTGTGGCTGGAAACTTCACCGTGATGGTGGGCTCCAGCGCGCGCACGGTATCTTCAGCGGTGGTCAGCGGCAGCACGGTTGAGTTGACTTTGGCTTTGGCTATTGGCGGCGGCGAGGTTGTGACGGTGGCTTACGCCGATCCGACAGCGGGCAACGATGCCAATGCCATTCAGGATGCGTTGGGCAACGATGCAGTCTCGCTGAGTGCGAGCACGGTCACCAACAACGCCGCTGCACAGTACTACGCGAGTTTTGGTCAAATTTTCACGGCCAACAACCCAAACGGAAAAAATTTCAGCACCTTCGTTGCTGTCAATATCACCGATGGCCTGGGGATACGGGTCTATCCCGTTGACCCCAGTTCCCCGACGTACAACCCCGCGACAAACTTCGTCAGCAATGGCTCGACCAACACGGTCTTTTTGGTTGTCAATGGCGTAGTCACTCAGCTTTACCTGACCAACGGTGCTGAAAAACTTGGTGGCGCCAGCACACCGGAGGACGCCTGGGTGATTTGCAACACCACTCTGCTGGGGGCAGCAACGACGCGCTATGTGCTGTCTTCGGGCGGCTATTCAATCGACACAACTGGCGAAAGCATCAATTCGTCGATCAATTTGTCTGATCCAGGGCTACGCTGAACAAGCCACCGAATTCAGCGATATGTTGCTAGTTGATTGCATGATGCGAGATGTGATGGGCGAAGCGGCCCAATTTCGGCCCGTATTTCTGGCCTTTTCACGCCAGACACGCGCATTGCGCGCTCTGAAGACGCACTCATGCCATGCGGCGTCCACGCGCTAAGTAGATGTTGGCCAGACCCAAGGCCACGAACGAGCGCGTGGCGTTCTTGGCCAGGCCGCGATAGCGCACCTTGGTGAAGCCCCACAGCCGCTTGACCACTGCGAAGACGTGCTCCACCCGGGCGCGTACCTTGGACTTGTTGCGATTCTTCGAGCGCAGGGCCGGGTCAACCTCACCTCCCTTGCGCACCCGCTGGTTGGTGAAGTCGTTCGCATGTGGTGCCTTGGATGCGATCAGTGCCTTC
>NZ_NESK01000045.1 GCF_003063415.1 Limnohabitans sp. 2KL-17 | reverse complement strand
CGCATCGTGAAAAGGCTCTCGGTGAAGGTGTCAGCGCCGCGCATCATGTGTCCGTGTAGTTGCTCAACAATTAACGTTTCTCAGGGGCTCGGCGTGGACCTAAACATGGGAGTATTTCAGCAGCCTGTTAGATCGGTGTGAACGCTGGATTGAAATAAATTTTATAGGAGCGACTGCATAGTCGAACTTTTTCAACCAAAAATTCCACTGACTCATGCATTTTAAATAAGTGCCGTGGCCTGAAAGTGAATTTTCAGGCTTGATCAATTTACAACTTACATATTAAAAATAGTATGCGTTTCGAATTTTTTCTTCCAAATACACCCGCACCTGTCGCATCAAACTTAAGTCACGCTTATCATGTCGAAAATGGAAATGACAGTAGCGCACGCACTGATGAACGTGGGCAACTCAATACACCTCCTGATCAATCGGCTTTCACGTATATTGAGAATAGCTCCAGTAAATTGGGTAGATTTAGTGCGGCTGTTTCAGCTCATACGAAAATTCAATCAACTGGTGCGCTCTTGTCAAATTTCGTCAATTTCGGCAAGTACATCAAAAAATCCGCATCCAATGCAGCGGGGATACGTGAAAATAAACTTTCAGAGGTGAATTTTATTCCATATAAAGACAGGCCCGACGCGCCTGCCAACCTTTTGCGTGATATCCGGTCATGTGCAGACCTATTAAGGACTTCTTTTGGAGTCAATGTTTATAAAAAGGACCTAGAACTTTCCTACGGTTTGCAGAATATTAACGCTGAAATTTCTAACGTAAACAGACACAATCTTTTGATTGATGACAGCGTTAATAATAAACCAAACATAATTTCTAATTACCCATCTAAAAAGAGTGAGCTAGTCAGAACTAAAGCATTGGGCGCTGCTTGTAAAGATCCCAGTACAGGCAGGCTGATCATCGGATTTGATGGGGCAAACACTCTGCCCCAAGAAATATCGGCCGTAAAGCAGCGATTAGGCTATGTGAATGAGGACTTCAAAAATGCGGCTGAGCTTGTGCGCGAAATAAAACTCAAAAATCCGAATTTTGAAGTTCTGGTAACTGGCCACTGTTATGGGGGCGAGATCGCGGCTTATGCAGCGGCAAAAAATGGTTGTCGTGGATTGTGTCTTAATAGCAGTCCTTTATCTAGTCATGTAATTGAATCCTTGCGTCGAGATGCTGATAATAGTGCATTGAAAAATGCACGCATAGATTACGTTAATAATGAAAAAGATCATGTTCAAATTAAACTTTCCCCGGGATCTAAATTTATTGGACCTCAATACAAAATAGTTTCGGAAGATTTACCTGGCATTTCTGAAAAATATACGGATTATAACCACCCACACTTCGTTGAAGTTATCCTTCAAGCCGCAGACTTAAAGATGGGCTCTAGGATTGGAAAAATAAACGGCGGAGACGTATTGCTTCCGGTAGACTGACCCCCCCCTTGAACCATACTATCCTTTACAAATTCTGCTGAAGCGAATGCGAAAAACAACGGAGAAAAAATGTTACCAATAAAAAGAGCAGGCAGCATTCAGGAATACGCCTCTATAGCGGCGAGAGAAGATAATATGAAAAAATTCGTTGGTTTGAAAACTGACCCAATACACGAAAAAATCACCTCAGCACTTAGTGAAATTGGAGACTTAGGGAAACTCTGCAAAAGTCCCGATCCTGTGTGCTTGGTGTAAGTCCCGTCCAGCATCATTGATCTATGAAACAAGCAAGCCTTGATTTGAGCCTGAGCGTGAAGAAAACCCGCAAGCGCGAGTTCCTGGATCAGATGGACAAAGTCGTTCCGTGGCAGGCGCTGATCGAGTTGATCGCGCCTTATTACCCCGAGGGCAAGAAGGGGCGTCCGCCCTTCTCACTGGCGACCATGTTGCGCACGCACTTCTTGCAGCAGTGGTTCACCCTGTCAGACCCAGGCATGGAGGAGGCGTTCTTTGATGTGCCCCTGTATCGGGAATTTGCCCAACTTCAAGAGTTCTCGCGCATGCCCGACGAAAGCACTATTCTGCGGTTCCGCCATCGATTGGAAAAGCACAAGTTGGCCGATCAAATTCTGGCCACCGTCAACGACTTGCTGATCGCGCGCGGTTTGCTGCTCAAGACCGGCACCGTGGTGGACGCCACGCTCATAGCGGCTCCCAGCTCCACCAAGAACAACGACAAAGCCCGTGACCCTGAGATGCACTCCAGCCAAAAGGGCAACCAGTGGCACTTTGGCATGAAGGCCCACATTGGCGCGGACGCTGAGTCTGGCTTGGTGCACACGGTGCGAGGCACATCTGGCAATGTTCACGATGTGCTCGAAGGCAACAGCTTGTTGCACGGGCAAGAAGTGGATGCGTATGGGATGCGGGTTATCAAAGTATCCACAAACGCCCCGATGCCAAGTTTGGCGTGACTTGGCACGTTGCCATGCGCCCAGGCAAACGCAGGGCTTTGGACAAGAGCGATCCGCTTGATCAGCTGACAGACCAGGTTGAAAAAGCCAAGGCCGGGATTCGAGCCAAGGTAGAGCATCCGTTTCGGGTGATCAAGCGCCAGTTTGGTTACGTCAAAACGCGCTACCGTGGGCTGAAGAAGAACACGGCACAGTTGGTCACCTTGTTTGCCCTGTCCAATTTGTGGATGGTGCGGACCAAGTTTCAAGGGGCACAGGGATGAGCGCGTATGAAGCCATGGGAAATGGCACTGCACAGGGACAGCCGGTGTCAAAGTGGTGCGAAAAACACCGTTTGGCCGGACTGACTGGGCCGAAAAAACAGGATTTGGAAGTCAGTAGCCATTTGCCATTTGCCATTGTCTGTGGCGAATTATTCAGACCATCCTTAGGGATGGCCTGCATAAGTCACGCAATTGAGTGGCTCGTGCAATAGGTTCAAATGAAACAAATCAGCCTTGCCATCACCGGATTCGAGCTTGTCACGAAGCGCAAACCTGAATTCCTGGATGTGATGAACCTTGTGATTCCTTGGTCGCAACTTGTGGCCTTGATTACCCCTCATGCACCTGCTGGCAAGACGGGGCGTCCGCCATTTGCCATTGTGGTGATGCTTCGCATTCATCTGCTGCAGCGGCTCTTCGGACACTCCGACTCGGCAATGGAAGAGGCCTTGCACGACATCCCTCTGTAGCGGGAATTTGCCCAACTCGATGCAGTCATCGCCCGGCTGCCTGATGAAAACACCATCCTGCGCTTTAGGCACATGCTTGAGCAAAACGACTTGGGCATGCAGATTTTGGCGGCGGTCTATGCCAAGTTGATAGATTGCGCCCTGATGCTCAAGACCAGCACAGTGGTGGACGCCACCTTGATTGCGGCGCCCAGCTGCATCAAGAACGACAAAAGTGAGCGGGACCCGGAGATGCATCGTAAGCGTCCGGCCATCCCATCTGACAGCGACGTCTCCAATCTAAGAGCATCGTGTCCACACAAAATATCGTGGACACATGCACCCCAGCAACCCATTCCCCCAGCCCGGCCGTGGCCGTCGCACCTACAGCCCCGAGTTCAAAGCCCAACTGGTTGCCGCCTGCCGTATCCCCGGCATGTCGGTCGCATCTGTGGCCCGAAACCATGGCATCAATCACAACATCTTGCACCGCTGGCTGCGCGAGTTGCCTGAGCTCGTACCCCCTCGCTTGCCGGGTACTGTTTCTACAGCTGTGCCCGACTTCATCGAGTTGCCCATCACTGCGCCCTTGGCCTCACCCGCGGCCCCCACAGACAGCATTCGCCTTGAGCTTGTGCGCCGCGATCTGTCTCTTACAGTGCACTGGCCCGCATCGGCAGCACCGTCCTGCGCCCAGTGGCTATTGGAGCTTTTGCGTTGATCCGCATCGATGCCGTCTGGATGGCCACCGAACCGCTGGACATGCGTGCAGGCCCCGAGACCGCTTTGGCCCGGGTCGTGCAAGTCTTTGGTGCAGCCCACCCGCATCACGCGTATTTGTTTGCCAACCAGCGAGCCAACCGCATGAAAGTTTTGGTGCACGACGGTGTCAGCGTGTGGCTGGCAGCGCGCAGGTTGAACACGGGCAAGTTCGCGTGTTGTGAACGCCGTTTTGCAATCATCCATGAAAGAGTTTGCGTTGCTCAATTGGGGCATCCTCTGATACACAAACTGGGCGCACTTGGGCAAACTTCTTACCCATGAACAGCGCCTTGGCCACACTCGCAGACTTGAACGCCGATGAGTTGCGTGAGATGGTCACGGGCTTGCTGCAAAAGGTTTCCAGCGATGCGGCGCAGATCCAATTCAAGCAAGCCCTGATCGACAAGCTGACCTACGAGAATGCCGTTCTAAAGCGCCTGAAGTTTGGCCTCAAGAGCGAGCGGATGAACGCCGAGCACCGCAGCTTGCTCGATGAAACACTGGACGCCGATTTGCAGGCTGTGGCCGAGGAGATCGCGCAAGCTGTGCCCGAGTCAGCTGCGGCTCAAGAAAAAAGAACGCCCAAGCGCCAGGCCTTGCCCGCTGAGTTGCCGCGCCAGACCTTCACGCACGAGCCTGAGTCCACTGTGTGCACAGCCACAGGCTGCGGCAGCCAGATGAAACGCATTGGCGAGGACGTGTCCGAGAAGCTGGACTATGTGCCGGGCGTGTTTTGCGTGCACCGCCATGTGCGGGGTAAATGGGCCTGCGCCTGCTGCCAGACCTTGGTGCAAGTGCCAGTCGAGCCCCATGTCATCGACAAAGGCATCCACACACCGGGCTTGCTGGCCCAGGTGCTGACAAATAAGTATGCCGACCATCTGCCTCTGTACCGCCAAGAAGCCATCTTTGGCCGCGCTGGTGTGGGGCTGCCTCGCTCGACATTGGCCCAATGGGTGGGCAGCTGCGGGGTGGAGTTGCAACCGCTGGTGGACGCTTTGAAGCGCGACATCCTCAGCTGAAGCGTGGTCCACGCTGATGAAACCCCGGTGCAAATGCTCAAACCGGGCAAAGGCAAAACGCACAGGGCGTATTTGTGGGCGTATGCGGCAGGAGCGCATGAGGACATCAAGGCCGTGGTGTACGACTTTTGTGAAAGCCGAGCGGGGGCGAACGCCAAAGCGTTCTTGGATGAATGGCGAGGATCGCTGGTGGTCGATGACTTCAGTGGCTACAAGCAACTCATGGGCGATGCACAAGAGCAGATCACCGAGGTGGGTTGCTGGGCGCATGCCAGGCGCAAGTTCCATGACTTGCAGTTGGCCAACCAAAGTCAGATTGCTGAGCAAGCGGTCAGGCAAATCGCACAAATCTATGTGGTGGAGCGCGAGGTCAAGGAACTCAGCGCCAAGGATCGCCTGCGCATCCGCCAAGAAAAGAGTCAGCCGGTGGTGCAGACATTGAATGAGTGGCTAATGCTCAACCGGCAAAAGGTGCCCGAAGGCTCAGCCACGGCCAAAGCGATTGACTACAGCCTGCGCCGCTGGACAGCTTTGACACGGTTCTTGGGAGACGGTCAATTGCCGGTGGACAACAACTGGATCGAAAACCAAATTCTGCCGATCGCGGTTGGCAGGAACAATTGGTTGTTTGCGGGCTCGCTGCGCGGCGGCCAAAGGGCGGCGGCGGTGATGAGCCTGATCCAGTCGGCCAAGCTGAATGGGCACGACCCGCATGGTTACCTGAAAGATGTGTTGACGAGGCTGCCGATGCACATGAACAGCCGGATTGACGAGCTGCTGCCGCACCGCTGGAGCCAGGCTTAGTGTCTACGTGTCCACGATCTTTAAGTGGACAAGTATCTGCTAAGAGCAGGCGTAAATCGAAAATCTAGATGGGACGGCCGGACGCTTACTCATGGGCCCGCGCTCGCCTTGCACATCGCCCGCACTCGCTCCCCTGAACTGGCGGCCATAGCTGCCTTCGAGCGACTCGTCCTTAAAAAAGCGGTGCAGATAAGAGGCATGCGCCGGGTCAATGCCCACCTCGAACGCCTGCAGCCAGTTGCAGTGCCACAAGCCCTTGAAGGCAAAGGTGTGTGTGGCCGGAGCGCTGAAGGCGTCGATGGCAGGCAGTGGCGGCGGTGTCTGGCCCTCGGGTCCGAACCAGCCGAACAAGATGCCGCTGCGCTCGATCAGCGGGTAGTTGCGCTGGCGCACCCGTTGGCACAGCGTGCTGCCGACGGGCTCAGCGGGGGTTTCGGTGCACTGTCCCGTCACGTCAAACTTCCAGCCATGGAAGGGGCAGCGCAGGCCATTGCCTTCGTTGCGGCCATAGGCCAGATCGGCCCCCCGGTGCGGGCAGTCGCGGTCGAGCAGGCCGAATGCACCTTGCTCGTTTCGAAAAAGAACCAAGTCCTGGCCCAGAACGCGCACCGCCTTGACAGGGCGAATCGCCATGCGCGGATCGAGCGCGGGGTTGAATTCATCGACCAGCGCCACCGGCTGCCGATAGTGGCGCATCACTGCGCCGCAAGCGGTGCCAGGACCAATGCGGGTGACCAATTCGTTTTGTTCTGCTTTCATGGGCGTCTCCGGTCCATCTGGGGTGTGGGACTGTTGGCCTGCGGGGCGAACGATCGTCTCTGTTAAATCAGTTTAAACCGCAATGCAGGTGATGCCTGCCAATGGGTGACAGCTTGACTTGTGTCAAATGAAATCGGCTGCAGGGCCAGCTGCAGGCTCGGATACCGATGTGCAAATTGACGCAAAATCCTCAGCATGAAACAGACATTTTTCATCTATGGCACCTTGATGCCCGGTTTTCGGCTACAAGCCGAAATGCACGGCGCCCGTTTTGTGGGCGCGGCCCAGGTACCAGGTCGTTTGGTCGATCTGGGTCGCTACCCGGGCCTGCTGCCAGGCGAAGGGCAGGTCACAGGCGAAGTCTATGAAGTCGATGAGGTCCAGCTGGCCCGGCTCGACGCCGTAGAAGGCCTGTTGCCTGGCGATCCAGCCGCATCGCCCTACTGGCGCGAAATGGTCACCGTGCTCTGCGGCCCGATGCAGGGCCGGCAGGTGCAAACCTATGTGTATAAAAGCCCATCGGTCGGTTGCGTGCCAATCCCGCATGGCGACTACCGCCGCTACGTCCGCGAAGTGGGGCGGGAGTCCTAAGTGGGCTGGCTCAGTCCTTGATCAAGAGCTCGCCACACAGCGAGTGCGACAGTCCTTGCGTGATGCGCACATCCACCATCTGGCCGATCAAGCGGTCCATGCTCGGGCCGCCGGGGAAGTTGACCACCCGGTTGCATTCGGTGCGGCCCGCCAGCTCGGTGGCATCCTTGCGTGAAGGGCGTTCCACCAAAATGCGCTGCACCGTGCCCACGCGGCTTTCGCCAATCCGCTGAACGTTTTCTTCGATGGTCGCTTGCAGGTGGTGCAGCCTGCGCAACTTCACCGCGTGGGGTGTGTCGTCGTGCAGGTTGGCAGCAGGTGTGCCAGGGCGGGGGCTGAAGATGAAGCTGAAACTGGTGTCAAAACCCACATCGGTGATCAGCTTCATCATCTTGTTGAAGTCTTCCTCGGTCTCACCCGGGAAACCCACGATGAAATCACTGCTCAGCGACATGTCGGGGCGAATCGCCCGCAGTTTGCGAATGGTGCTCTTGTATTCCATGGCGGTGTAGCCGCGCTTCATGGCCATCAAAATGCGGTCTGAGCCGTGCTGCACCGGCAGGTGCAGGTGGCTCACCAGTTTGGGGATCGTGGCGTAAGCATCGATCAAACGCTGGGTGAACTCGTTGGGATGGCTGGTCACGTAGCGGATGCGCTCGATGCCCGGCATGTCAGCCACATACTCCAGCAGGAGCGCAAAGTCGGCAATTTCGGCGGTGTCGCCCATCTTGCCGCGGTAAGCGTTCACGTTCTGGCCCAGCAAGGTGATCTCTTTCACACCCTGCGCGGTCAGGCCTGCTACTTCGACCAG
The DNA here is from genome assembly GCF_003063415.1 of Limnohabitans sp. 2KL-17. Taxonomy (GTDB): domain Bacteria; phylum Pseudomonadota; class Gammaproteobacteria; order Burkholderiales; family Burkholderiaceae_C; genus Limnohabitans_A. The sequence continues at coordinate 5,747 of NZ_NESK01000045.1, read as the reverse complement.
CACATCGTCAAAGGGCCGTGACACTTCTTCGCCCCGGGTGTAGGGCACCACGCAGTAGCTGCAATATTTGCTGCAACCTTCCATGATCGAGACAAAAGCGGTTGCGCCTTCCACCTTCGCAGGCGGCAGGTGGTCGAACTTTTCAATCTCGGGGAAGCTGATGTCTACCTGCGGGCGCTGCTTGCGCTCGCGCTCGTTCAGCAATTCGGGCAGGCGGTGCAGGGTCTGCGGGCCAAACACCACGTCCACATAAGGCGCACGCTTGATGATCTCGGCACCTTCCTGGCTGGCCACGCAGCCACCCACACCAATCAGCACGCCCTTGGCCTTCAGGTGCTGCACCCGGCCCAAGTCGCTGAACACTTTTTCTTGCGCCTTCTCGCGCACCGAGCAGGTGTTGAACAAGATCAGATCGGCCTCGTCCACGTCTTGTGTGGGCTCATAGCCCTGGGCCGCGCCCAGCACATCGGCCATCTTGTCCGAGTCGTACTCGTTCATCTGGCAGCCAAAGGTTTTGATGAAGACCTTCTTGCTCATGCGGCCTCCACGGATGCAAGGGAGGTGATGAAGTCAAGGCAAAGCAAAGCACGCCCGCGAGGGGCCAAAGTGCAGCGGTTCATGGTGTAGATCCAGAGGCTGTTGAGGGGATGCGCTTGGGGCGCTGGGGAGGGTGGATTATCGCAGGGGGTGATCGGCTGGATTTTTAAGTCCTTGAAAGCCAGTGAACCAGGTTAAAAAGTCATTCTTTCTTGTTACGATCATTCTTCGCAGCCGCACAGCCAGGCGGCGTGCCGCTCCAACCCACAAAACGACAAAGACCCGCAATGCTCACAGGCGAACTTCGCAGTCAAATCGACGCCATCTGGAGCTCCTTTTGGACAGGCGGCATCTCCAACCCGTTGGAGGTGATGGAGCAAATCACTTACCTGCTGTTCATTCGCCGCTTGGACGACGCGCATACGCTCGAAGAGAGCAAGGCCTTCATGCTCAAGCGCCCCATGGCCAAGCGCATCTTTCCAGAGGGCCAAGACCCCAAAGGCCGCCCCTTTGACGATCTGCGCTGGTCACGCTTCAAAAACTTTGCGCCCGCCGACATGCACACCGTGGTGGGCGAGCATGTGTTTCCGTTTCTTCGCACCGGGCTGGTCACGGGCGGGGGCGATGGCTCCACCTACGCCAGCCACATGAAGGATGCCCGTTTCACCATCCCCACACCTGCGCTGTTGGCCAAAGTGGTGGACATGCTCGACCATGTGCCCATGGACGACCGCGACACCAAGGGCGATTTGTACGAATACATGCTGGGCAAGATCGCCAGCGCGGGCCAAAACGGCCAGTTCCGCACGCCGCGCCACATCATCCAGCTCATGGTGGCCATGACCGCCCCCACGCCCAAAGACGTGATTTGCGATCCAGCCAGCGGCACTTGCGGATTTTTGGTGGCGGCGGGCGAACACCTGCGCGACAAGCACCCAGAACTGTTCAACAACGCCACAGCCCGTGCGCACTTTCACACCGGCATGTTCAACGGCTATGACTTTGACAACACCATGCTGCGCATTGGCAGCATGAACATGGCGCTGCACGGCGTTGAAAACCCCGACATCCGCTACAAAGACTCGCTGGCCCAAGACCACGCGGGGGACGAAGAGAAATACAGCCTCATCCTTGCCAACCCGCCCTTTGCGGGCAGCCTGGACTATGAAAACACGGCCAAAGACCTGCTGGCCATCGTCAAAACCAAAAAGACTGAGTTACTGTTTTTGGCGCTGTTTTTGCGCTTGCTCAAACCCGGTGGCCGCGCCGCCGTGGTGGTGCCCGACGGCGTGTTGTTTGGCTCCAGCAAGGCGCACAAAGCGCTGCGCCGCATGGTGGTGGAAGACCAGAAACTTGACGCTGTCATCTCGCTGCCCTCGGGGGTGTTCAAGCCTTATGCGGGCGTGTCGTGTGCCATTTTGCTGTTCACCAAGACCAACTCAGGCGGCACTGACCAAGTGTGGTTTTACGACATGCAGGCCGACGGCTGGAGCCTGGACGACAAGCGCCAGCCCTTGCTGGCCGAGGCGCTGCTGGGTGCAACCCCGGGCCAAGCGCTGAGTGAAGCTGAGCATGCTAAAAACAACCTGCCCGACGCACTGGCCCGCTGGGCGCAGCGCGACAGCACCGAGCGTGCACGCCCGCGCACCGCGCAGAGCTTTTGCGTGCCCAAGGCCGACATTGCCTCGCAGGGCTATGACCTGAGCATCAACCGCTACAAGGAAGTGGTGCATGCGGCGGGAGAGCACTTGCCACCGAAAGACATTCTGGCCAAGTTGGCTGTACTGGAAGCGGAGATTCAGGCGGGGATGAAGGCGCTTGAGGGGATGCTTGGATGAAGGTGTATCCAGTGATGGAAATAGGTGCCTTCTGTCAAACAGGCAGCGGGGGAACGCCGTCACGTTCTCAACTTGAACGCTACTACGGCGGTGTTATCCCTTGGGTGAAATCTGGTGAATTGCGTGAAGGTTTGATCACTGCAACTGAAGAGCATGTGACTGAACTTGCACTTAAAGAAACAAGTGTAAAGCTTGTTCCTGCTGGGGCTGTATTGTTGGCGATGTATGGCGCGACTGTAGGGCGACTGGCAATTCTTGGCGTTGAAGCTACGACGAACCAAGCGGTGTGCCATATTGTTCCAGATGACAAGATCGCGTACACCAAATATCTTTATCACGCGCTTTCTGCTCAAGTGCCTCAAATAGTTGCCATGGGTGTCGGTGGGGCGCAGCCTAATATTAGTCAAGGCCTGATTAAGACTTTAAAGGTTTTCGTTCCTCCTTTGCCTGAGCAACGCCGCATCGCTGCCATCCTCGACCAAGCCGACGCCCTCAGAGCAAAGCGTCGTGAAGCCTTGGCCCAACTCGACAGCCTCACGCAGTCCATCTTCATGGAGATGTTTGGCGACCCGGTTGCAAACTCCAAGGAGTGGATGACGCACAAGCTAGGTGATCTCGTGTGCAAGTTGGGCAGTGGTTCGACGCCGACCGGTGGAGATGCCGCATACAAAGAATCTGGAATTTCCTTGATTCGTAGTCTCAACGTACATGATGCAAGTTTCGTCTATAAAAACCTTGCCTTCATTGATGAAGTCCAGGCCGCAAAGTTGCGAAATGTTGTTGTTGAAGAGAATGATGTGCTGCTAAATATCACGGGGGCTTCAGTTGCGCGGGTTTGTCGTGCACCCAGAGATGTTCTACCCGCCCGCGTGAATCAGCATGTGATGATTCTTCGTCCCAAATCGGACCTGAGTGCGATTTTTCTTGAACACCTGTTGCTTTGTCCACAGATGAAAACGCATTTACTGAAAGTAGGCGGTGTTGGCGCAACACGAGAAGCCATCACCAAGGCAGATGCTCAGGACTTGGATCTTATTGTTCCGCCAAAGTCGTTGCAGTTGGAGTTTGAGCAACGTGTGAGGTCTGTGCTGACATTGAAAAATCAGTCTGAAATGGCATTGACCGAGCTGGACGCCTTGTTTGCCTCGCTCCAGCACCGGGCGTTTCAAGGAGAACTTTGATGGGGGTGTTTTTAGTACTTTTCCTGGCTGAAAAACTCAATGAATTCAAACGCTTAGAGGATGTCTCCCTCATTCATGAGGGTAACAAACGGCGCATTCGCATCCTCTTAGATACCGAGAGCCAAGCATGAACACCACCCGAGCACAGTTTGATCAATGGTTGGCCGAGCCTGAAGGCTTGCGCTTGGAGTTCAAAGAGGCCAAGCAGCGCTACGACTTTGAAAAACTGTTGAAGTACTGTGTGGCCCTGGCCAACGAAGGGGGTGGCACCATCGTGTTGGGCGTGACCGACCAGCGGCCGCGCCGCATTGTGGGTACTCAGGCGTTTGAAGACCCGGGCCGTACCGAAGCGGGGCTGCATCAGCGTTTGGGGCACCGCATTCCAGTGGAAGAAATGCGACTGCCCGAAGGGCGCGTTTTGGTGGTGCATGTGCCCACGCGTTTGCCGGGAACAGCCTGGAATTTGGATGGCCGATACTTCAAGCGGGCGGGCGACGATCCAGCCCATTTGGGCGACCACGAACTGCGCACTCTATTTGCCGAGGCAGGCCCCGATTTCTCTGCACAGCCTTGTCCGGGCGCGACGCTGGCCGATCTGGAGCCCGCTTCGCTGGCCCTGTTTCGGGAGCGGTGGGCTCGCAAAAGTGGCGACCCACGCAAGCGCGAGTTAAGCGACCAGCAAACCTTGCGCGATGCGGAGCTGTTGGTCGATGGCGATCAGGTGAGTTATGCCGCGCTGATTTTGTTTGGCACGCGGTCCGGCCTGACTCGTTATTTGGCCCAAGCGGAGCTGGTGTTTGAATACCGCGCAACGGAAGCGGCAGGGCCTGCTGCCGACCGCGAAGAATACAGAGCGGGCTTTTTCGCCTGGCAAGACGCGCTTTGGAAAAAGATCAACCTGCGCAATGACCGACAGAGCTTTCAGGACGATTTTTTTCGTATGGACTTGCCGACTTTCGACGAGGTCCGGTGCGCGAAGCCATCTTGAACGCGGTGGCCCACCGGGATTACCGCTTGGGGGGCTCGGTTTTTGTGCGCCAGTTTGCCAGACGCCTGGAGGTGGTGAGTCCAGGTGGCCTGCCCCCAGGCATCACCCCCGAAAACATCATTGACCAACAAAATCCGCGCAACCGCCGACTTGCTGAAGCGTTGGCGCGTTGTGGGCTGATCGAACGATCCGGTCAAGGCTTGAACCTGATGACGGAAAGCGCCGTGCGACAGGGCAAGCCTTTGCCCAGTTTTGCTGGGACAGCGGCTCACGAGGTGCGATTGACGCTAGAAGGTGGCGTGAGAAACCCGGCGTTTGTGCGCTTCATGGAGCGGCTGGGCAATGATCGGCTGAGTGGCTTTTCTACGCTCGACTATTTGGCACTGGAGCGTCTGGAGCAAGGGCGGCCACTCTCACCCGATTTGCAGGACCGCTTGCCAGCATTGGCCGAGGTGGGTGCGGTAGAGGTGATCGGCCGTGGCAAAAGTGCCAAGTACATATTGGCTGCGGCCTTGTATGCGTCGCTGGGCAGCAAAGGCGTTTACACACGCAAACGGGGCCTGGACCATGACACCAACAAGGCGCTGCTGCTCAAGCACTTGCGCGACCAGGGCGGCGAAGGGGCACCCCTGAACGAGCTTCGGCAGGTGCTGCCTTCACTGTCCGAGCGAGGGGTGCAGTTGCTGCTCGATGAGTTGAGAAGTGAGGGGCTGATCCGCGTGCACGGGCAGCGTCGCTGGGCGCGTTGGCACTTGTCAGACAGCAACGTCTTTAAACCCAGTTAAGGCTACGCTGAACAAGCCAACGAATTCAGCGATATGTTGCTAGTTGATTGCATGATGCGAGATGTGATGGGCGAAGCGGCCCAATTTCGGCCCGTATTTCTGGCCTTTTCACGCCAGACACGCGCATTGCGCGCTCTGAAGACGCACTCATGCCATGCGGCGTCCACGCGCTAAGTAGATGTTGGCCAGACCCAAGGCCACGAACGAGCGCGTGGCGTTCTTGGCCAGGCCGCGATAGCGCACCTTGGTGAAGCCCCACAGCCGCTTGACCACTGCGAAGACGTGCTCCACCCGGGCGCGTACCTTGGACTTGTTGCGATTCTTCGAGCGCAGGGCCGGGTCAACCTCACCTCCCTTGCGCACCCGCTGGTTGGTGAAGTCGTTCGCATGTGGTGCCTTGGATGCGATCAGTGCCTTC
>NZ_NESK01000044.1 GCF_003063415.1 Limnohabitans sp. 2KL-17 | reverse complement strand
TGGCCGAACCACCGAACTTGGCGGCCAACACGGTGGTGATGGCAGCTGTCAGTGTGGTTTTACCGTGGTCAACGTGACCGATGGTGCCCACGTTGACGTGAGGTTTGGTCCGTTCGAATTTTTCTTTAGCCATTTTTCAATCCTTAAAAAGAGCAATGCCCGTGTGGTGGTTTAATGTTTGCATCAGGTTGCTTGATCACTCAGCACGGGCACAGAGTGGCACTTGATCGCAGACAGATTCTGAATTTTTAGATCTGACTGTTTTTAGTCAGAGGTGCCCGAGCAAGTTCGCTGGGGCGAACTTGCCCCGGCACGCTTTTCATTACTTAGCCCTTGAAGCGACGATGGCTTCAGCCACGTTACGCGGGGCTTCTGCGTAGTGTTTGAATTCCATCGTGTAGGTGGCACGACCTTGCGACATGGAGCGCAGGGTGGTCGAGTAACCGAACATTTCAGACAGTGGAACTTCGGCCTTGATGGCTTTGCCGCCACCAATCATGTCGTCCATGCCCTGCACCATGCCACGGCGTGAGGACAGGTCGCCCATCACGTTACCGGCGTAGTCTTCGGGTGTCTCGACTTCCACAGCCATCATGGGCTCCAGGATGACGGGCTGGGCTTTGCGGCAACCTTCTTTGAAACCAAAGATGGCGGCCATCTTGAAGGCCATTTCGTTCGAGTCCACGTCGTGGTACGAACCGAAGTGCAGTGTGACTTTGACGTCAACCACAGGGTAGCCCGCCAACACGCCTTGGCCCAAAGCTTCGATCACGCCTTTTTCGACCGCAGGGATGTATTCGCGAGGCACCACACCGCCCTTGATGGCGTCGACGAACTCGAAACCTTTGCCTGGCACTTGTGGCTCAACCTTGAGCACCACGTGACCGTATTGGCCTTTACCACCGGATTGACGCACGAACTTGCCTTCGGCTTCTTCGACGGTCTTGCGGATGGTCTCGCGGTAAGCCACTTGAGGCTTGCCCACGTTGGCTTCCACACCGAACTCACGCTTCATGCGGTCAACGATGATTTCCAGGTGCAGTTCGCCCTGACCACCAATGATGGTCTGACCCGACTCTTCGTCGGTTTGCACGCGGAAGGAGGGATCCTCAGCAGCCAGACGCGACAAGGCAATGCCCATCTTTTCCTGGTCAGCTTTTGTCTTTGGCTCAACGGCTTGGCGGATCACGGAGTCAGGGAACACCATGCGCTCCAGGGTGATCACTGCGTTTGGATCGCACAGAGTCTCGCCCGTTGTGACGTCTTTCAAGCCCACACAAGCGGCGATATCGCCCGCGCGAATTTCATCGACTTCTTCACGGTTGTTGGCGTGCATCTGAACGATACGGCCAATGCGCTCTTTCTTGCCGCGCACCGAGTTGAACACGGTGTCGCCTTTTTTCAGCACGCCGGAATACACGCGCACGAAGGTCAATTGGCCCACGAACGGATCGGTCATCAACTTGAAAGCCAGCGCAGAGAATTTTTCCGAGTCGTCTGCTTTGCGGATGATTTCTTTTTCGTCTTCGTCGAAGCCTTTGATGGCTTTCACATCCAAAGGCGAAGGCATCAGTTCAATCACCGCATCCAGCATGCGCTGAACGCCTTTGTTCTTGAAAGCCGTACCGCACAACATGGGCTGGATTTCGCTGTTGATGGTGCGAATGCGCAGGCCTTGCGTGATTTCTTCTTCTGACAAGTCACCTTCTTCAAGGTACTTGTTCATCAGTTCTTCAGAGGCTTCAGCAGCGGCTTCCACCATCTTCTCGCGCCACTCTTTGGCCACCTCGAGCAGGTCGGCTGGAATTTCCTCAAAATTGAACTTCATGCCCTGGGATGCTTCGTCCCAGATGATGGCTTTCATCTTGCGCAGATCAACCACACCAGTGAAGTTTTCTTCTGCGCCGATTGGAATCACGATCGGCACAGGGTTGGCCTTCAGGCGCAATTTCATCTGCTCGACGACTTTGAAGAAGTTGGCACCGGTACGGTCCATCTTGTTCACAAAGGCCAGGCGTGGCACTTTGTATTTGTTGGCCTGACGCCACACGGTCTCAGACTGGGGCTGCACGCCGCCCACAGCACAGTAAACCATGCAGGCGCCGTCAAGAACACGCATGGATCGCTCGACTTCAATCGTGAAGTCCACGTGTCCGGGGGTGTCAATGATGTTGATGCGGTGGTCATCGAAAGAGCCGTCCATGCCCTTCCAGAAGCATGTGGTGGCAGCCGAGGTGATCGTGATGCCACGCTCTTGCTCTTGCTCCATCCAGTCCATGGTGGCAGCGCCGTCGTGCACTTCACCAATCTTGTGGTTCACGCCGGTATAAAAAAGGATACGTTCGGTCGTTGTGGTCTTGCCAGCGTCGATGTGCGCGGAAATTCCAATGTTGCGATAACGCTCGATGGGGGTGATGCGAGCCATAAATTTCTCCGATGATGGTGTACTAAAGCCCGCCACCCTTTGTAGGGCAAGCGGGCTGGCTTCTGACGGTGTCGGGCTTCTTTATGAAACCCTTTTGGATCAGAAGCGGAAGTGCGAGAACGCCTTGTTGGCTTCAGCCATGCGGTGCACTTCATCGCGCTTTTTCATGGCGCCGCCACGGCCTTCGTTGGCTTCGAGCAACTCGTTGGCCAAACGCAGAGCCATGGACTTCTCACCGCGCTTGCGTGCGGCTTCCTTGATCCAGCGCATCGACAGGGCCAAGCGGCGAACTGGGCGCACTTCGACAGGCACCTGGTAGTTCGCACCACCCACGCGGCGGGATTTAACTTCCACCATGGGTTTGACGTTGTTGATAGCGATTGAGAAGAGTTCCACAGGGTCTTTGCCTGTTTTCTTTTCCATGTTTTCGAGGGCACCATAAATGATGCGCTCGGCGACGGCTTTTTTGCCGCCTTCCATGATCACGTTCATGAACTTGGACAACTCGATGTTGCCGAACTTGGGATCCGGCAGAATTTCACGCTTAGGGACTTCGCGACGACGTGGCATATTTCACCTCTTAATTGCTTCAGTTGGTATCTTTTCAGACACCGCGAATGCCATTCAAAGCATTCACTTACTCGACCCACCTGGACAATTCCGGGTTTCGGGTCACTTCGCTGATTCACTGCGCCACGCAGGAAACAGCACCGAAAAATTCAAACCGACAAAAGCTTATTTGGCTTTTGGCTTCTTGGCACCGTACTTGGAGCGCGACTGCTTGCGGTCTTTCACGCCTTGCAAGTCGAGCGAGCCACGAACGATGTGGTAACGCACACCTGGCAAATCCTTGACACGACCACCGCGCACCAGAACCACAGAGTGTTCTTGCAGGTTGTGGCCTTCACCGCCGATGTAAGAGATGACCTCAAACCCGTTGGTCAAGCGCACTTTGGCAACTTTACGCAAAGCGGAGTTGGGTTTTTTAGGCGTTGTGGTGTACACACGGGTGCAGACACCACGACGCTGTGGAGAGTTTTGCATCGCGGGGCTTTTTGACTTGGTCGTTTCGACCTCGCGCCCCTGACGCACCAATTGATTGATGGTTGGCATTGTTTAAAACGTCCCTAAACGTTTGGAAATTGACAAAAGAAACTTCTCCGCCCCAAAAGCGGAAAAGCCCGCTAGTATAACCGCCTTGCGGGCTGGTGACAACTTATCCGGAAATCAATACCGGTTTGCTGCTGATTTTCACTTGATCCACAGGCGCACAGCATCCCAGGCGCGACCCAGAACGCCGGCTTGCTCCACGGATTCGAGGACAACCAGGGGCACGTCAAACAAGGGCTGGTCGCCGCGCATCACTTGCAATGTGCCCACGGCTTGCCCTTTGCTGAAAGGTGCGACCAGGGGGTCTGGGCGGGCCACCTGGGTTTTGATCTGGGCGGCGGTGCCAGCAGGCACGGAAACAATCAAAGGCTGAAATGACCCCAGCTTCAAAACAGGGGTTTTGCCCTTCCACAAGGCAGGACTCAACACCGGTTGCCCGGCTTCAAAGAGTTTGACCGCATCAAAGGCGGTGTAACCCCAATTGAGCAACTTCTGGCTTTCGTTGGCACGTCCGTTTTCACTGTCAGCACCCAGCACGACCGACAAAAGGCGTCGTGACCCGACATTGGCGAAATCTCGCTTGGCGGTGGCCACCAGGCAGTACCCGGCAGTGCTGGTGTGCCCGGTTTTCAGGCCATCCACGGAGGGGTCGCGAAACAGCAAGAGATTGCGGTTGCTGTCGTTGGCGGCGGGCGTTCCCGCGTAACGGTACTTCTTGATCGCGTAGTAAGGGACATGTTCGGGAAAGTCGCGCATCAAACGGGTGGCCAAAATGCTCAGATCGCGCGCCGTGGTGGTGTGGCCCGATTCAGTCAGCCCTTCCGGGTTGCGGTAACTGGTGCTCTTCATGCCCAACACTTTGGCCTGGTCGTTCATCAGCTGCACAAAGCGCTCGACACTGCCGCCCACGCCCTCGGCCAACGCCACGGTCGCGTCATTGCCGGACTGGACAATCATGCCTTTGATCAGGTCTTCTACTGGCACCCTCATTTTGGGGTCAATGAACATGCGCGAACCCGACATCTTCCAGGCCCGCTCGGAGACAGGCAGGGTTTGCGTGAGGTCGATCTTGCGCGACTTCAGGGCATCAAACACCAAATAAGCCGTCATCAACTTGGTCAGTGAGGCGGGTTCCACGGCCATGTCCGGGTCTTTGGCCGCCAGCACCTGGTTGGCCGTGACATCGATCAGCAAATAGGCCTTGGCCGCCACTTCAGTCGGTTGTGGCATTTGTGCCTGGGCACAGAAACAAAACGCGGCCAACCAGGTGCTGGCCAAGCTTTTAAAAAATGGGGGCATGGGTAAAGGTCTTTTCGTCGTGGGGCAGCCCCGAGGAGATGCGCTGGAAATCAGGATCAGGCACGCAGGTGGCGGGCCACCAAAGTTTTGAGAAGAGGCAGTTGTCCGTGAAAGAAATGCTCGACCCCGGGGATCACCGTCACTGGTAAAAATTGGGGACGGGCCCAATCCAGCACGCTGGCCAATGGCACGGTGTCGTCTTGCTCGCCATGCAAAACCAGGGTTTGCTCGTGCAGATCGGGGGCGACCGGTGCAACCCCAAAGCGCGAGGCAGCGGCGCCCACCAGCACCAGTTTGTCAATGGGGCGCTCGGGCGCCAAGGTTTGGGCCACTTGGCTGGTGACAAACGCCCCAAAAGAAAACCCGGCCAGGGCCAAGGGGCCCTGCGGGGCCACCTGACGGATCACGGCCAGCATGTCAGCCGCTTCACCACGACCTTCGTCGTAAGTGCCCGCGCTGGCGCCCACGCCCCGGAAGTTGAAGCGCACGGCCTGCCAGCCGCACTGGACAAACGCCCTGGCCAATGTTTGCACCACCTTGTTTTGCATGGTGCCGCCGAACAAGGGGTGGGGGTGCGCGATGACCGCCGTGCCCTTGAAGACGCCGTTTTCAGGGGTATCGCACAGGGCCTCAATGGCGCCGTCTGTCCCTTGCAAATTCAAGGATTGGGTGGCTGAATTCATCAGCGCCCCAGATGCTCTGGGGTGACCAGTCGCTCAACGACCTGGCCATTCTTCAGGTGCGACTCGACAATCTCGTCGATATCCGCCTGGTCCACATAGGAGTACCAAACGCCCTCGGGGTACACGACCGCCACGGGACCACCGGCACAACGGTCTAGGCACCCCGACTTGTTGACGCGTACCTGGCCAGGCCCTGACAGACCCAAGTCCTTGATGCGTTTTTTGCAATGGTCAAAAGCGGCTTGGGCGCCTTGCTGGGCACAGCAGGCCTCGTTATTTTTGCGCTCGTTCAGGCAAAAAAAGATGTGTCGCTTGAAGTAGGGGCTGGGGGTTTCGGTGGTCATGGCCGAATTTTAGGCGCTGACCTGGTCACAAATCAGCGGCATGGCTGGGCGATGACAAGCGACTCACCAAATACGTGAGCAAGGCGTAAGGCCACAACCACCCCAGCCACTGAATGAGGCCATGAAAACGAATGAATTTGCCCTGCTCCCAGGTTTGCAAGGTCAAGGCAAAGTAGGCGTCTGCCGATGCGTTGTTGAGCAAGCTGAGTTGCCACACCAAGGCCGCCAGCGCCAGCACCCAGCAAACCCGCGCCGTGCAAAAAGACATTGCCGCCATACCCACGGCCGCCAAAACCAGGCCCGCCAAAACCTCGGTGCTGACCCAGTCCCAGGCGTGGGCCGGGCCATAGGTGAGCGCGGCCGACAACGCGCTGGCCGTGAACCCCACCAACACCAACAGCGCCGCCGCAACGATGCGTTGCCCCCACAGGCGCAAGGCCCCGAAAGCCAGCAAGCATGGCAGCAGCAAGCCGATGGCCACGCACAGGATTTCGCTCACGGGCAGCAAGGGCTGTAGCTCCACCTCGCGCAGCGGCAACCATTCCAGCAAGGGGGAGTCTTCCAGCACATGGGACAACGCGGCCTCTACCCGCTCCAGCACCTGCCCAAGACCAAAGGTCACAGGCACCGGAAACAGCAACGCAAAGGGCCAAACAGCCAACAAGGCCAGCGCGCCACTCGCATCGGGCACAAACCAGCGGTCCCGAAATCGGCTCCATCGGTCCAGCAGCCCCACCCGCGTCAAAGCACGCGCACCGACTGCACCTGTGAAAGCCCCAACAACATTGAGCGCAGCGTCCACATTAGAGGGCACACGCACGGGCAAAAACATTTGCATGGACTCCATAGACAAGGACAGCAACGCCGCAGCCAAGGTGGTCAAAGCAATCGCGGGCCAGCGCCGCCGGGTGCGGTGCAGCGCCAAAGCCAGCAAAAAACCAAAAGGCGCATAACCCACCACGTTGGACCAAACATCAAAGCCCGTCCAATAGCGCGGCAAGGGGGCGGTCAGAAAAGCCCAGGGCGCTATGCCCTGGATGCGCCAATTGTCAAAGGGGTACAGGCTCGCGTAGAGGATCAGGAGGGCGTAAATCCACACCAAGGGCCAAGCGGCCGTTTTGCGCAAGTGCGTTGTGCGCATGTCAGTGCCTTAGAACGGCTTGACCACCACCAACATGACGGCAGCCACCATCATCAGCACCGGCGCCTCATTGAACCAGCGAAACCAGACGTGGCTGCGTTGCATCTGACCTTGTTCAAACTTGCGCAACAACACCCCGCAACTGTGGTGGTACCCCAGCAAGGCCAGCACGATCAGCAGTTTGGCGTGCATCCAGCCCTGGCCTTGGCCTATGCCGACATAGAGCCAAAGCCACAGGCCCAACAACAAGGCCGGAATGGCCAGGATGGTCATGAACCGATAAAGCTTGCGCGACATCAGCAGCAAGCGCTCGCGCTCTGCCACCGAACCCGGCGCCACCATTGCCAGATTGACAAAGATGCGCGGCAAATAAAACAGACCGGCAAACCAGCTGGCAATGAAAACAATGTGAAGGGCTTTGATCCAGAGCATGGCGCAAGTGTAGTCAGAGATCGCTGGGCCAGCACCGGCCGGTTGCCAAGGCAAAAAAAACCCCCGGCCATGGGCCGAGGGTGGGAAGCCCTTCCGCGTAAACGCATCAAGGCCCCGCTCAGGGAGGAAAAGCGGGAGGCAGCAAACTGCCTGAGCGTAATTTATCAAATAACAAAACCATTAACAAGCTCAATCTCGTCTTTTATGTTGTTTTTGTTGGTTATCGGCGGCGCGTCACAACCAGACACTTTGCGGACAGCCTTTTTAGGAGCTTTGGCCAGACTTCAGGCACAATTTTCGATATGAACCCCGTTGCCCCCTTCCCCTCAAGCCGCCCACGTCGCCTGCGCCGTGACGAATTCACCCGCAATCTGGTGCGCGAGAACCAGGTCACGGCGCACGACCTGATTTACCCCGTGTTTGTGCTGGACGGCCAAAACCAGCGCCAGCAAGTGGGCTCAATGCCCGGTGTCGAGCGTTTGTCGCTGGACCTGCTGTTGCCCGTGGCAGAGGACTGCGTGAAGCTGGGCATCCCCGTCATGGCGCTGTTTCCGGTGATCGACGCATCGCTCAAGGACCCCACGGGCAAAGAAGCCATGAACCCCGACGGCCTGGTGCCACGGGTGGTTCGCGAGCTTAAAAAACGCTTTCCTGAACTGGGGGTGATGACCGATGTGGCCTTGGACCCCTTCACCAGCCACGGCCAGGACGGCTTGCTCGATGAAACGGGCTACATCCTGAATGACGAAACCACTGATGTGCTTGTGCAACAAGCCTTGACCCAGGCCGAAGCCGGTGTGGACATGGTGGCGCCCAGCGACATGATGGATGGCCGCATCGGCGCCATCCGCCAGGCGCTCGAAGCGGGTGGCTTGATCCATACCCGCATCATGGCTTACAGCGCCAAGTACGCCAGCGCCTTTTACGGCCCCTTTCGCGACGCCGTGGGCTCGGCGGGCAATCTGGGCAAGAGCAACAAAAAGGTCTACCAGATGGACCCGGGCAACAGTGACGAGGCCCTGCGCGAAGTGGCCCTGGACCTGGCCGAGGGCGCCGACATAGTCATGGTCAAACCCGGCATGCCTTATCTGGACATCGTGCGCCGCGTCAAAGACGAGTTCAAGGTGCCCACCTTTGCTTACCAGGTGTCGGGGGAATACGCCATGCTCAAGGCCGCGGCACAAAACGGCTGGCTGGACCACGACCTGGTCATGATGGAAAGCCTGATGGCCTTCAAACGCGCCGGGGCGGATGGCGTGCTGACCTACTTTGCCCGCGACGCCGCACGCTTGATTCGCCAAGGCTGAGCACTGGATGCGGGTCTTCACGGTCACAGGCACCCAGGTTCATGCAGGGTTGGCACTGCCGCAAGTGTTGCCAGAAAACGGTTACGTGTGGATTGCCTGTTCGCGCGAACGGTTTCAGGCAGCGCTGGCGTTGATTCAAAACACCCTGGAACAGCTCACGGGCCAGACTTTGGTGGACCTGCACGTTTCCGACCTGCTGAACGCCCAATTGCCCTCCCGGTTTGACTACAGCTCACACTACGACCTGATGGTGTTCAGGCGACTGGCCCAACGCAGCGACACCGCCCCGGCCCATGCCACCAATGGCTTGGGGCCGCAGGGCAAACGCCCCGGTCCGCCCGTGCTGCGTCGGATTGACACCAGCCCGGTGGGGTTCGCGGTTTTTGACAGGGTTCTCCTGAGCGTCCACCCCGCCGACTGTGCCGTTCGCGAAGCCTACGCCTCCCGGCTGCTGTCCAGCACGCTACCTGAAGCGCAGACCCCCGAATATGCCGACCTGCGGTCTGCGGGTGCGCGCGGCGTGCCCGGCAACCCCGCCGACATGATGCTGCGCATCCTCAGCCAAATGGTAGACAGCTACCTGGATTTGCGCCGGGAACTGAGCCGACAACTTGACCACTGGCAAGCCGAATTGCTCAACCCCAAAACGCGCTTCAACCGATGGGATGCCTTGCTGCAAGCGCGGATGGCGCTGCACCATCTGGAAGCCCTGTGCGATGACCAGCGCACCGCCGTGCAGGCCTGGACCGATTCACTGGACAACTGGGGCATTGGCAAAGACAGCACGGCATTGCGCGAGCATGAGTTGCTCAAAATCCGCAGCCGCGACGTGCTGGAGCACATCGAGCGGGTGGTGCAACACGTGCGCAGACTAGAGCACAACACCGAAACTGCTGTGCAAATGCACTTCAACGTGCAAGGCAACCGCACCAACGACATCATGCGCACCCTGACGGCGCTGACCGCCATCTTCTTGCCCTTGAACCTGATCGCGGCCGTATTCGGCATGAACTTCGAATTCATGCCCTGGCTGCATCAGGCCAGCGGTTTTTGGTGGACGCTGGGTGGCATGGGCCTGGTCGCTACATCGATGGGCCTGGTGTTCTGGCGCAAGCGCTACCTGGCACGCACAGGGGATTGATCAGCCCAGATGCTGCTTGAAAAACGCCAAGCTGCGTTCTCGGGCCAGCTGCGCCGACGCAGCGTGCCAGGAACCGCGCTGGTCACAGTTGAAGCCATGGTGCGCCGCGTAGGTGAACACCTGCACTTCGGGGTGTGCCTTTTGGAAGGCATGCACCGTATCCATCGGAATCCACGTGTCTTCCTCTGCGAAATGCGCCAGCACGGGCACTGCGGGCTGGCGAGCCGCTTCGACTTCGCTGGTCACTCCGCCGCCGTAGTAAGGCACCGCTGCACTCAGGCCCTTCAACGTGCAAGCGGCGCGCCAGGTCAGCAAGCCACCCCAGCAGTAACCCACCACGCCCACCTTGCCGCCTGATGCCTTGGCCGCGTGGTCGATTGCGGCCTGAATGTCTTGCATCACGCCAGGCGCAGGCAAAGCCTCGGCCGCCGTTTTGTAGCCAAAGCCTTCACCCATATCGGCTTCGGCATAACCCAACTCAACCGCCGGCTTGACGCGGTGAAACATGGCAGGCGCCACAGCAAGGTACCCCTCTGCGGCATAGCCATCGGCCACTGCGCGGATGTGGCTGTTCAAGCCAAAAATCTCCTGAATCACCACCACAGCGCCCTTGGGGGTGCCTGCAGGGCGCGCTTCGTAGGCCGGCACCAAGCTGCCATCGGCCGCTTTCAGTTCAATCGTAGTTCCCATTTTTTCTCCGGAAAGTTCAAATGAATTCAGCGGGCCAGCGCGCGCTCGACAAAGTCGAGTCGGTCCTGGCCCCAAAAAACCTCGCCATCGACCACGTAGCTGGGTGCACCAAACACCGCCGCGTCAATCGCCGCCTGGGTGCACGCCTCGTAGCGCTCTTGCACCGCTTGGTTTTGCGATTGGGCCAGCAGACTGGCCGGCAAGTTCTGCTCTAGCAACAACTCGGCCAAAACCTGCTCATCGGCCATGTTGCGTTCTTGCGCCCAGCAGGCGGTCAAAATGGCGCCCGTCATGGCCATCGCTGCCGCACTGCCCAAATCCAGATCGGCCGCAATGATCAGGCGCGCCGCGTCATCGCCTGCCACTGGAAAGTATCTTGGCTTCATCGTCAAAGGCACGTTCAGGTGCTGGCTGAAACGCTGCAGCTCGACCAACCTGTATGCCTGGCGCTGGGGCGCCCGCTGACCCAAGGGCAAACCGCCCGAGATCGGGAACACCTTGCCCCCCAGGTCGATCGGCATCACGCGCACGGTGGCCCCGGTCCGCTGGACGATATCGGCCAGTCTCTGGTGGCCCAGATAAGCCCAGGGGCTTTGCGGGGCGAAGTAATAGTCCACTGTGCGACCCATGGCGACTCCTTGTGTGTTGTGTAATCTTGGCATGAAGCAGCGGCCAACGCCGCGCCCTCTATTTTTGCAGGAGACACGCAATGAACAAGGTCTTGTTGGTGACCGGTGGCAGCCGGGGGATTGGCGCAGCCACCGCCCTTTTGGCGGCCCGAAACGGCTGGTCTGTGGCGGTCAATTACACCGCCAACTCTCTGGCGGCCGACGAAGTGGTGCGCCAGATCCGCGCATCAGGCGGACAGGCCATGTCGGTTCAGGCCGACGTGGCGGACGAGGCGCAGGTGCTGCGCATGTTTGAGCACATCGACGCCAAACTGGGCCGTCTCTCGGGGCTGGTCAACAACGCGGGCGTGGTCGACGTCGCGGCCCGCGTGGATGAAATGAGCGTGGCCCGCTGGAAGCGCATGTTCGACATCAACGTGATCGGCAGCCTGATCTGCGCCCGCGAAGCCGTGCGCCGCATGAGCACCCGGCACGGCGGCGAAGGCGGCAGCATCGTCAACGTCTCGAGTGCCGCCGCCCGCCTGGGAGCGCCCGGCCAATACGTGGACTACGCCGCCGCCAAGGGCGCGATCGATGCCTTCACCATCGGCCTGGCCAAAGAAGTGGCGGCCGAAGGCATCCACGTCAACGCCGTGCGCCCGGGCCTGATCGAAACCGACATCCACGCCTCGGGTGGCCTGCCCAACCGCGTGAAAGACTTGCAACACCTGGTGCCGGCGCAACGCGGTGGCACCCCCGAAGAAGTGGCAGAGGGCATTGTCTGGTTGTTGTCAGACGGTGCCAGTTACACCACCATGAGTTTTCTGGACATCTCGGGAGGCCGCTGATGGCCAACGACCCGACGACCATCAAGTACTACTGGGAAGACATGGCGGTAGGCCAAGTGCGTGACCTCGGCACCATCACGCCCACCCGCGAAGAGACCATCGCCTTTGCAACCCAGTTCGACCCGCAGCCCTTTCACCTGGACGACGAAGCAGCCAAAGCCTCGGTGTTTGGCGCCCTGTCGGCCAGCGGCTGGCACACCTGCGCCATGGCCATGCGCTTGATGGTGACCAACTTCTTACTTGAAACATCCAGTCTGGGATCGCCCGGCCTGGAGAACATCCGCTGGCAAAAACCCGTCTACCCGGGCGACACCCTGCGCCTGCAATCGACCGTTCTGGAAACCAAACCCATGGGCAAGCGACCCGATGTGGGCATGACGCGCAACCTCTGGGAAATGTTCAACCAGAACGGTGTCAAAGTGCTGCACATGGAAGGCTGGGGCATGTTCAGAAGGCGAACATCGGCGGCGCCCCTTTAAGGGAATACGGCACAATGCGCCGATGGAATTCAAACCTCTCATCACCCTGCTGGCCATCGTCAATCCTTTGGCCATCGTGCCGTTTTTCATCCACTACACCCATGGCTTCACGCCAGCACAACGCAAGCGAACCATCTTGGTATCGTCTTTCAGTGCCTTTGTGGTGATTGCGGCCAGCGCCTTGCTGGGCCTGCAAATTCTGGAGTTTTTCGGTATCTCTTTGGCCAGTTTCCAGGTCGGCGGCGGCATGCTTTTGCTCACCTCCGCCTTGTCCATGCTGAACGCCCAACCCGCCGAAGCCCGCGCCAATGCCGAAGAAGTGCACGATGCGCAAACCAAAGCTGCCGTAGGGGCCAGCATCGCTGTGGTGCCGCTGACCATCCCCCTTTTGACGGGCCCGGCCACCATGTCCACCGTGGTGATTTATGCCGAAAAAGCCAAGAACTTCGCCCAACTGGGCACGCTGGTGGGCTACGGGGTGGTCATCGCTTTGGCCACCGCCTTGTGCTTTTCGCTGGCCACACCCATCGCCCGCATTTTGGGCAAAACCGGCATCAACGTCATGACCCGTCTGATGGGTTTGATCCTCGCCGCCCTCGCGGTCGAGGTGATGACGGATGGGCTACACAAGCTGTTTCCGGTGCTGGCGCGCGGGGTTTAAAGGTACGGCAAACCCCGCAACGCCACGGCGCGCAGAGTCAGCCCAAGGCGGTCTGCAAATTGGCGTCGCGCTCGATCACAAATTCGCAGTCCACCAATTTGCGCGAATGTTTCAAGTCACTTTTCGCGATCAACACCCAACCGCCAGCGCCCGAGCTAGTGAAACCAGCTTTTGCTGCCCCCCGACAACAACAAGGCCCGCCGGTCTTCCATGTCCAGCAGCTCAGGCAAGACTTTGTAAACCAGCGCCAAGCGTTCATGAGGGTCAAGTCTTTGAGGGCACACCGCACAGCTTAGACAAGCAAAAGAAGCCCTTATCGGGTGATTTATGGCGGTGCGGTGGAACTGGTGGGCGGCGATGTCTGGAACAAATTAGACGTACCACGTGGCAATCTGTGGCCCCAGACTGCCACGTCGCTGTGCTCCTCGCAGTGACGATTGATCAGTCATTGCGAGGTCTGAAGGGCAGTGGCAATCTCAATGACAATAGGTGAGGGCCGATCCAGATCAGTGAGTTGATTTCAGTGAGGCCTGTTCAGACAGTCGAGTTCACAGAGGCCTGTTCATTGTGGTATTCAAGAGGAAGACGACATGACTTCATTTTTTGGTTTTCGCAGGCGTTGCCTGCAGGCCGCGTGGGCCGCTGCTCTCACGCCTTTGGCCGGTGTTGCCAGTGCGCAACGCCGTGGCACCCCGCCACTGGGGACGGCCCTGGACTTGCCGTCGCTGCCTTGGATCGGCGGGGACGCTCTGCCCGCTTTGCAGCCGCAGCCGGGAGGGGTGCTGGTGCTGTACTGGTGGGCCAGCTGGTGCCCCGTGTGCGTCAAGCAGTCACCCTTGATGCAGGCTTTGCACCAGGCCCAGTCAGGCACCGATTTGCGGGTGTTGGGTGTGTCGGCCGACAAGGACATGGCCGCCGCACAAACCCATTTGGACAAGAACGGCTACAGCTTTCCCAGCGTGTTGTGGGCCTCTGGCCGCGCACCAATGCTGTGGGTGCCCGATGGCGTGCCGACAGTGTGGGTGTATGACCGGGCGCAGCGCTTGGTGCAAGCCCACACGGGCTTGATGCCAGCCGAGGCCATACAAAAGCTCACCCGTTGGCTCTAAGCGACTTGGCTGTCCACACGCCCCGCGCATTGCGCCCGCCACAGATCAACTGGTTTGAACATGCGATGGACCACGCCCCGCTCGCCCCACAAAACCAGGGTGTCGCAGGTGAATCGCCCCGGATTTGAACTGACCACCAAGAGTTGAACGGTTGCAGTTCCGCCAACTAAGCGGTGTTTCTCAGCCGGTACGCCACCGGGCTGAGTCCTTTCAATCTGAGCTTGATGCGCTTATGGTTGCAGTAGCGGACTTAATCATCCAGCCGCTTCATCCGAAACAGGCTCTCAGTGAATGTGTCAGCGCCGCGCACAGTTGTCTGCTCATGGCGAAGCTGAAGGGGGCTTTCTTCTGATTAAGATCTGGCCATGTATTGAATAGCAAATAGTTTCCTCAGCGGATCCAAGAACTCCCTGCGTCCATGCAAAAAGCGAGTGTTGTCCAACATGACCATTTGCCCAGAATTCAATTTGAGCTCCACTGTGTGAAGCTTGGCAGCCCGACCAAACTCGGAAAGCACCTCTGGTGAAATCTCCTCTCCGTCTGCGAAAGTAATCCGCAAACCTGGATAGGTTCTCTCGAAGAGATTGCTTGCAATGGAGTTCAGCCCCGAAAACCTGGACTTGAAGACAGCGGGAGTCTCCCATGCGGCACACAATGTCCGATATCTGTCGGCATGTGCATCAACACCCATTGTCTTAAGATACTTTTGGACGGCAGACATGTCGTTTGTCAGGAAAAACTTCTGCCAGACCCGCTCTGAGATACCGAATTCATATCTAATTTTTTTTGATAGGAACACGTCCAGAACGGATCTTTCCAGCTCCATCAAAATGGCCGCTGAGTCGCAAATAGTAGTCGCCCCTCCCTCAGACGCAGGAGTTTCACAAAAAAATGAAATCACATCTGGCCTAAAAGGTGTGTGTCCAAATTCGGCATGAAGCTCGAGTCCTCCGGTGCCTATGGTCACAGACTGAATTTCATCACTGACTTTATGCGGAATCCTGTCCTCAAATGGATCCCGTAATATCTTCGCCGCGAATTGAGTGTTGAAACGATAAAACTCTTCGATGTCGCATTTGAAACCACTGAAAACCAAGGCACCTGCATTCTCAAAGTTTTGAACGACGTCCTGATATGCAATATCCAGAACCGATCCGGAGTTGTCGCCAACAATTTCGGTCGGGAAGTATTGGCCTGTTTCTTCAATTCTGTAGTTTTTCATCCGAGGCAGTTGTTTCAAACGTTTAGTTGATTGTTTTGCGCGGAAATACCGCTGGCATCATGAGTTTTTCGCTTACCGTAAGACTAATTTGTCGTCCCTGCAAAACGCCTGCAACCCTCATCCCTGATGGCCAGTCCAAATTCCCCCACCCGTGGCCACCCCAAATTCCCCCAGGCAGCGCAGCCAGATTATGACGTTTCCAGATTGACGTCCAAGCGTGCCGCCGCCTCCTTGAGCCTGTAGCTCTT
>NZ_NESK01000043.1 GCF_003063415.1 Limnohabitans sp. 2KL-17 | reverse complement strand
GGCTTACAAGTGGGCCAAGGCGAACAAAAAACGAAGGGAATATCAGAATGCGAAAGGAAAATCAAAAAAATCAAAACCATGCGGGGCGAAATTGCGCTCGCGAATGGGGTATTTCAGCAGCCTGTTAAGCGCGCTTATGGCTCAAGCGGAAAAAACTCACCTCCCAAAGAAGCCTGGCCCCGGCGAGTTGGCGAAAATATGTTCAAACAGGTATAATTGAGGCGATGTCGAAGCAAACCCGCAAACCCATCAAATGGGTCAGTTCCGCCAAGAGAGATCTGGATGCGATGCCAGAAGATGTCAAAGACGTTTTTGGCCATGCTATCGACCTGGCCCAGGCCGGAGGCAAGCACCAGGATGCCAAGGTGATGACGGGTTTTGGTTCCGCCGGCGTGCTGGAGGTGGTCGAGGACCACCAGGGCGACACCTATCGGGCGGTCTACACCGTCAAGTTCGCCGGCTGGGTCTATGTCCTGCACTGCTTCCAGAAGAAGTCCAAAAGCGGTATCGCGACGCCGAAGCCAGATCTGGATTTGATCAACACCCGCCTGAAGGCCGCAAAACAGGATTTCGAAGTTTGGCAAGCACAGCAAGGAGCAAAGAAATGAATGACCACGCAAGCATCACCATTGAAGAAGGCAGCACCAACGTCTACGCCGACCTGGGCTACACCGACGCGGCCGAGATGCAACGCAAGTCCCAGCTCGCCGGCGAGATCGCCCGTGCGATCAAGGCGCGCCGCCTGACGCAGGAAGATGCCGCTGCGCTGCTGGGGATCGACCAGTCCAAGGTGTCGCGCATCACCCGCGGCCAGTTCCGCGGCGTCAGCGAAGCCAAGCTGCTCGATCTGGTGGCCAGGCTGGGCCACGATGTAAAGATCGTGGTCGGCCCGGTGCGGCGCCGCGCCGGCAAAATCGAGCTACAGTTTGCCTGAATACGTCTGTCCTCTCCAGCGCCATCCTAGTTTGCGCCCTCTTAGTCTTACTGTGTCACAAAAAATGATGATTTGGCAGCGCATAGGACTTCAGGCTGTCCCCCGTTACAAGACGGTTGCCGGCGCCGCACGAGCCCACTCCGCAAAGCCAAGCGGCTTCTCATGAAACATCTTACTGTCGCGCCCCACATCGAACGCGTACCGCTCTTGGTCGGCAGCACGCCGTCCGAGGCCTCACCAAACACGTTTGATGTGCTGATTGTTGGCAGCGGTTTGGCCGGACTCAGCACGGCGCTGAAGCTGCTGGAAGACCAGGAAGCCGGTTCATCCGGCCACGCGCGGTTTCGCATCGCCATCCTGACGAAGGGGTCTCTCGCCGACGGATCCAGCGGCTGGGCCCAGGGCGGCATTGCGGCCGTGCTGGAGCGTGGCGAGGAAGGCGACAGTTTTGCAGCCCACATTGCCGATACGCAGGTCGTGGGCGCCTGGCTGTCCGACAAAGCGGCCACCGCGCAGGTGGTGGAAGGCGCGCCGGCAGCGATTGCCTGGCTGCAGGCCCAGGGTGTGGCTTTCACACAGGAGCCGGGTGTCGCACCGGCGCTGCACCTCACCCGCGAAGGCGGGCACAGCCACAGGCGCATCGTGCACGCGACCGACGCCACAGGTGCCGTCGTGCAGGAAAGCCTGATTGCGGCCGTGCGGGCGCACCCTGCCATCGACGTGTTTGAACAGACCACGCTCGTCGACCTGATCGTCCAGAACGACACCGCCACGGGCAGGCCGCGCTGCGTGGGCCTTTATGCGCTGGACAGCCGCGACGAGGGAACCGGCAGCGGCGGCACGGTGCATACCTTTGCCGCACGTGATGTCCTGCTGGCCACCGGCGGCGCCGGCAAGGTCTACCTCTATACCAGCAACCCCGACACTGCCACCGGCGACGGCATTGCCGCCGCCTGGCGTGCCGGCTGCCGCATCGGTAACATGGAGTTCATCCAGTTCCACCCGACCTGCCTGTACCACCCCGAAGCCAAGTCCTTCCTGATCAGCGAAGCGGTGCGCGGCGAAGGCGGCTTATTGCGCCTGCCGGAATCGGCAGGCGGTGCCCGCTTCATGCCGGAACACGATGAACGCGCCGAGCTGGCCCCGCGCGATGTGGTGGCTCGCGCGATTGATTTCGAGATAAAAAAACACGGTGTGGACTGCGTCTACCTAGACATCTCGCACAAGGGCGAGGCCTTTGTGCGCGAACACTTCCCGACCATCCACGCACGCTGCTTGGCGCTCGGCATCGACATCGCGCGCCAGCCGATTCCCGTGGTGCCGGCCGCCCACTACACCTGCGGCGGCGTGCTGACCGACCTGGCCGGCCGCACCGACATCGCCAACCTTTACGCCGCGGGCGAAACCGCCTGCACCGGCCTGCACGGCGCCAACCGACTCGCCAGCAACTCGCTGGTGGAGTGTGTGGTGTTCGCGCAGGAAGTCGCGAGTGCTATCAAATCGGAAGCTGCTCGCGCCCGCTCCATAAGGGCTGGAGGCCAAAATGACTCCAAAGTTTCGTTGCCCGCCTGGGACGAGAGCCAGGTGACCGATGCCGACGAGCAGGTGGTGATTGCCCACAACTGGGACGAGCTGCGCCGGCTGATGTGGAATTACGTGGGCATAGTCCGCACCAACAAGCGGCTGGAGCGCGCCGCGCACCGCATCGCACTGCTGCAGTCGGAAATTGACGAGTTTTACGCCCACTTCCGCGTCACGCGCGACCTGCTGGAGCTGCGCAACCTGGTCCAGGTGGCCGAGCTGATCGTGCGTTCGGCGAAGTCACGCCACGAAAGCCGCGGCCTGCACTTCAGCCGTGACTACCCGCAGACCGATGCGGTGGGCGTGCCTACCGTGCTGGTGCCGCCCGGGGCCTGAGCCCTGACTGTCACCCGCGGCGCGGATCCAGGTCTGCGTCCAGCCAGCCGCGCAGGCTGTTCACAAACGCCACCGCCTGCACCCCCGGCAGGTCTTCCAGGCGCACAACGCCTTCGCTGAGCCGGCCAGCTCGCAGCGCGTTTGCGCGGCCGATACCGCCCAGCAGGCCGCAATCGAGCGACGGGGTCAGCCAGCGGCCATCGAGCAGCAGCGCGATGTTGCCGCGCGTGCATTCGGTGATTTCACCTTCAGCGTTCCACAGCAGGGTGTCGAAGATGTCTTCCTCCGCCGGCATGAAGGCGTCGTAATGGGCGCGCCGTGTGGTCTTGAAACGCACGAACTCGCTGTGCGCGTCGTCCAGGGCTCGACCGGCCAGCTGTAGCCGCACGCGCTGCGGCGATGGCGGCAAGACAAAGGCCTCGGCCCGCGCCTGCCCGCGGGCATCCAGCAGCAAGCGCACGCGCCAGACACCCTGCGCGTGGGTTTGCACCAACTGCTGCAGACACTGCTGCGCCTGCTGCGGCGACCACGGGTAGGCGAAGTGGGCGGCTGCTGCCGCCATGCGCGCCAAGTGCGCCGGTGTATCGCGCAAGAGGCCGTCTTCCAGTGCCAGGGTTTCCAGTAATTCAAACGGCATGCTCGCGCGCTCCACAAAGGCGCGCTTGTGGCGCCATTCCTGCCATTCTGCCCCGGCCAACGCACCGGAGGTGATGCCGCTGCCGATGCCGCAAGTTGCCGTACTGCCCCGCAGCGTCACGGTGCGGATGGGCACGTTGAAGGTGGCGCGCATTCCGTTTTCACCCGGATACACCGCGCCGAAAGCGCCGCAATAAACACCGCGCGGTTCCGGCTCCAGCGCCTGGATCATCCGCATGGCACTGACCTTGGGCGCCCCGGTGACCGAGCCACAGGGGAACAGCGCCGCAAACACGTCGGCCAGTGAACAACCGGCGCGCGTGCTTGCCACCACATCCGACGTCATCTGCCACACAGTGGGCAAAGCTTCGGTATGGAACAGGCGCGGGACCTGCACGCTGAACGGCTCGGCGACGCGCGACAGGTCGTTGCGCAGCAGGTCCACGATCATCACGTTTTCGGCGCGCTCCTTGGCCGACGTGCGCAGGGCCAGCGCCCGTGCCGCGTCTTCGGCGGGTGTGGCGCCACGCGGCGCGGTGCCTTTCATGGGCCGGGTCAGGATGCAGCCGTCGTGCCAGTCAAAAAAAAGCTCGGGTGACACCGAGAGCAGTTGCTCATCGCCGGTGTCGAGAAAGGCTGCGTAACCACCCGGCTGCGCGCGCTGCAGCGCGGCAAACAGGGCCCGTGCCGCACCGCCCTCCGGCTCACCGCGCAAAACGCCGTGCAGGGGCGCGGTGAAATTCACCTGGTACAGCGCACCGGCCACGATGGCCCGGTGAATGCTGTCCAGCGCGGCGTCAAACACGGCACGCGAGCAGGCGGCCTGCCATTGCACCTGCGCGGAGTCAGTATCATTGTTGTCCACTGGCCAGGGCAATGCTTCGTCATAAACCGCAAACCAGGCCAATGGACCTTGCGCCGCATGCACGGCCAGCGCCGCGTCAAAGGCCGGTGCGGCTTCGTAGCGAAGATAGCCCACGCACCAGAAACCTTGTGCGGCTGCGGCTTGCACGGCATCAAGCACCGGCCGCACCTGCGCAGCTTCATGCGCTGCCAGTATTTGGCGAGGGCGACTAAACACGTGCCGCAGGCGCGGCCCGTCCGGCAGGTAGGGGTCGGAAAAATCGATGCGCGCCGACGAGGCAGGCATCAGGCCGCACCGATGCGCGGCACCAGCCCGCCCACCGGCCGCCCGGCGCGCTGCGCCGCGGTGAACGCCAGCATGCGGTCTATTGGCAGGCGGGCCCGCACGCCCAGGGCTGGGTCCACGTTCACTTCCGGACTCAAGGTCTGCAACACCTGCGCCAGGCCGGCCAGGCCGTTCATCGCCATCCAGGGGCAATGCGCGCAGCTTTTGCAGGTGGCGCTGTCACCGGCTGTCGGGGCTTCGATAAACACCTTGCCGGGGTTCAGCGTGCGCAGCTTGTGCATCATGCCGTTGTCGGTGGCGACTATGAATTCGCGGGCATCCATCTCGCTCGCCGCCTTGAGGATGCCCGAGGTCGAACCCACCGCGTCGGCGAGCGCGATCACGTCCGCCGGTGATTCCGGATGCACCAGTACCTTCGCTTTCGGGTGTTCTTTTTTCAGCGCCTCGAGTTCAAAGGCCTTGAACTCGTCATGCACGATGCAGCTGCCGTTCCACATCAGCATGTCAGCGCCGGTTTCACGCTGGATATAAGCGCCCAGGTGTCTGTCGGGTGCCCAAAGAATTTTCTGGCCTCGCTCCTTCAATGCCCTGACGATGTCCAGTGCGCAGCTGGAAGTCACCAGCCAGTCGGCGCGAGCCTTTACAGCGGCGCTGGTGTTGGCATAGACCACCACCGTGCGGTCAGGATGGGCGTCACAAAACGCGCCGAATTCGTCCACTGGACAACCAAGATCAAGCGAACAGGTCGCGTCGAGGTCTGGCATCAGCACACGTTTTTCGGGTGAGAGGATTTTCGCGGTCTCACCCATGAAACGCACGCCCGACACCACCAGCGTGGTCGCCGCATGGTCGCGCCCGAAACGCGCCATCTCCAGCGAGTCGCTGACCAGCCCGCCGGTTTCCTCGGCCAGGTCCTGCAGATCCGGGTGCACGTAGTAGTGCGACACCATGACGGCATGGCGCTCCTTCAGCAGGCGGCGAATCCGGTCTTTGAGTGCAGCGCGCTCGTCCGGCACCGGCTCCACCGGCACCCGTGCCCAGGCATGGCGCGTCGGGCAGGAGGGCTGCTCGTAGTCGATGCGCACCAGGGGCTGGACAACAGTGCTTGCGACGTCACTCATGGCGGGCCTCACAGCTGCGTAAACCGCATGGAAAAATCAATCGCCTTGATGTCTTTGGTCAGGGCGCCGATGGAAATGCGGTCCACCCCGGTGGCGGCAATGCCGGCCACCGTGTCCAACCCCACGCCGCCCGACACTTCCAGAATCGCCCGGCCCGCCGTGATACGCACTGCCTCGCGGAGCTGCGCCAGGTCCATGTTGTCGAGCAAAATCATTTGGGCGCCTGCCGCGAGCGCTTCTTCCAGCTGGGCCAGGGTCTCGACCTCGATCTCGACAAAAGTTGCCCGGGCAGCCACCTCGGCAGCGCGCTGCAAAACGGCTGTGACGCCACCGGCGGCCGCGATATGGTTTTCCTTGATCAGCACCGCGTCGTACAGGCCGATGCGGTGGTTGCTGCCGCCGCCGCAGCGCACCGCGTATTTTTGGGCCAGCCGCAAACCGGGCAGGGTTTTGCGGGTGTCCACAATGCGGGCCCGGTTGCCCGCTACCGCCTGCACGGCCCGCACATAGGCCGCCGTCTGCGTGGCCACGGCGCTGAGCAACTGCAGGAAATTAAGCAAGGTGCGCTCGCCGCTGAGCAGCGCGCGCGAATTTCCCTGGATTTCCAGAATGACCTGGTTGGCACTGCAGGACTGGCCATCACGCACATGCCAGACCAGGTCGGCCTGCGGGTCCAGTCGCTGCAAAGTCGCCTCCACCCAGGGCCGACCGCAAATCACTGCAGCTTCACGCGCCAGCACGCGGGCCTGGCTGCGTTGCACTGGGTCCACCAGGCCGGCAGTCAAGTCTCCTGTCCCGAGGTCTTCGTCTAGCGCCCGGCCTGCATCGGCGTGCGCAGGAAGTGCCATGATGGCATCGCAAAAGTGCAGACTATTCATTTTTTTCGTTGTCTCATACAAATGTTGGCGGCAAGCATAGCTGCTTCGCGAACTATCCTGTGGTTAGCACGCTATCGGAGGAATAGGAGAGAGGGTGAGCCCTCAGCCGACTGTACTAGAATCCGTTCCGAGGTCCTGCTGGCACATTGTGGTCGGATATCTGGGATGGACAGCACCCAAAGCCGTGGACTTGACTCGGTTCGTACCGACGCAGTAAGTTGACCTGACTGCCGCCGATCCCCTGCTAGCCAGTCAACACCTCAGTGAGGTATTGGCCACATCTTCGGAACATTTCGATACCTGCGCAGACGAAGGAAGCCCCGTTTTTCCAAGCCCACACTCTCACCAAGCCTCGAGGCTGGAGACGCTATGCAACGTACCCTTTTAGCTGGAAAAATCCACCGTGCCACTGTCACCCAGTGCGAACTGCATTACGAGGGTTCATGCGCCATTGACGACGACTTGCTGGAAGCTTCGGGCATTGCCGAGTTCGAGCAGATCCACATCTGGAACATCAACAACGGCGCGCGTTTTGTGACTTACGCGATACGCGCCAAGCGCGGCAGCGGCACCATCTCGGTCAACGGTTCGGCGGCACGCCAGGCCGCTGTTGGCGACCTGATCATCATTGCGGCTTTTGGCCAGCTGCCAGCCGACCTGGTAGCGGGCTTCGAACCTAAGCTGGTGTTTGTCGACGAAAGCAACCGCATCAAGGAAGCGCGCTCCAGCATTTCTGTGCAGGTCCGCTGAGACCGCTCTCGTCCTGATTCCCGGAGAAACGACATAGACAACCAGACCATGAGCCAGCGCAGCCTGCGGCATGTGTGGCACCCCTGCACGCAGATGAAGCAGCACGCCTCGCAAGCCGTGCCCCTGGTACCTGTGTCACGTGCCGAAGGTGTCTGGCTGCATGACTTTGAAGGCAATCGTTACCTGGACGGCATCAGTTCATGGTGGGTCAACCTGTTCGGGCACAACCATCCGGCCATTCAGGCGGCCCTGGTGGACCAGCTGGGCCGACTCGACCACGTCATGCTGGCAGGCTTCACACACCAGCCGGTGGTGGAGCTGTCAGAACAACTGGCCGCGCTGACCGGACTGGGCCATGCCTTTTATGGCAGCGACGGCGCCTCGGCAACCGAGATTGCGCTGAAGATGAGCGCGCACTACTGGCGCAACACCGGACGCCCCGGCAAGTGCCGTTTTGTAGGCCTGTCCGGGGGCTACCACGGAGAAACCGTGGGCGCGCTGGCCGTGACCGACATCGCCATCTTCCGCGAAGCCTATGCACCACTGGTGCGGCTGGCCGCCACCGTACCCAGCCCGGATGCACGCGCCGCCCAGTCCGGCGAAAGCGCCGCCGACGTGGCGCAGCGCGCCGCCGCCGCGCTGGATGCCTGGCTGGATGAACACCACCAGGAAACCGCGGCGCTGATCGTTGAACCCCTTGTGCAATGCGCAGCCGGCATGGCCATGCACGACGCAAGCTACCTGCGCCGGATTCGCGCGCTGTGTGATCGCTACGAGGTTCATCTGGTGGTGGATGAAATTGCCACAGGCTTTGGCCGTACCGGCACCATGTTCGCGCACCAGCAGGCAAGCATCCTGCCCGACTTCATTTGCCTGTCAAAAGGTCTGACCGGCGGCACACTGCCTCTGTCCGCAGTTTTGACCACCGACACGGTGTACGAGGCCTTTTACGACGACGAAGTGGCGCGCGGCTTTCTGCATTCACACTCCTACACCGGCAATCCGCTGGCCTGCCGGGCCGCGCTGGCAACCCTGGCGCTGTTTGCGCAAACCGATGTGCTGGCCAACAACCTTGTTCTGGCCCGGACGCTGGATCAGTCTTTTGCCCCTCTGAGCAGCCATCCACGCATCCGGCACGCGCGCCACCTGGGGATGATCTGGGCCTGGGATGTGGACACCTCGCTGCCTCACTTTGCGCAGCGTTACCACCAGCACGCAATGGCGCACGGCGTTCTGCTTCGCCCTATAGGCCGCACCATTTACGCCATGCCGCCCTACGTGATCGACGAAGAAAGCGGCACGCACCTAGCGCGCGGTGCGCTTGCCGCACTGCAGGCCACGCTGGCTGAAGAAACAAGCTGGCGATGACCCGGCAACGCACCATCTCCTGCTTTGTCACCGGCACCGATACCGGTGTCGGCAAAACCCTGGTCAGCACGGCGCTGCTGCATGCACTGGCACGCCACCACAAGCGCGTCGTCGGCATGAAGCCGGTAGCAGCAGGGACCACGCTGATCCACGGCAGCGAAGTCAACGAAGACGTGCTGGCGCTGCGCGCGGCCTCCACCCTCGCAGTGCCCGCAGCACTGGACAACCCGGTGCTGCTGCCCGACGCGGTGTCGCCGCATGTAGCCGCCGCCCGGGCCGCCCGCACCATTGACATTGCCCACATCGTCGCCTGCCACCGGCAGCTGTTGCAGCTGGCCGATGCGGTGGTGGTGGAAGGCGCGGGAGGCTTTCTGGTACCACTCTCGGCAAGCGAGACCGGCGCGGACCTGGCCCAGGCACTGGGCCTGCCGGTGGTTCTGGTCGTCGGCCTGCGGCTGGGCTGCCTGAACCACGCGTTATTGACGCTCGAGGCCATACGCGCGCGCGGCTTGAGCCTGGCC
This sequence comes from Limnohabitans sp. 2KL-17, assembly GCF_003063415.1. Taxonomy (GTDB): domain Bacteria; phylum Pseudomonadota; class Gammaproteobacteria; order Burkholderiales; family Burkholderiaceae_C; genus Limnohabitans_A. The sequence continues at coordinate 7,793 of NZ_NESK01000043.1, read as the reverse complement.
GGCTGGGTTGCCAACCACGTCGATCCGGCCATGCTGGCGCAAGACGACAACATCGGCTTTTTGCAGCAACACCTGAACGCGCCTTTGCTGGCCCGCTTGGCCTGGCAGTGCGTGCCTGATGCCCGAACAATCACGATGGAGCTCCCCCTGGCATGGCGATAAGCACTTGTTCTCCGCAGACATCTTCCTGGCTTGACGAATTTCCTGCACGTTTGGCTGCGCTGGACGAAAGCCACCTGCGCCGCCGCCGGCGCGTGGTGCTGCCGGAAAGCGGCGCCCGCCTGCAGGTCGATGGCCAGAGCATGCTGGCGTTTTGCAGCAACGACTACCTGGGCTTGGCCAACCAACCGGCGCTCATAGAAGCAGCCTGCACGGGGGCGCAGCGTTTTGGCGTGGGGGCGGCGTCTTCGCCGTTGGTCAGCGGCCACAGCGCTGCCAACGAGGCATTGGAGCAGGCACTGGCTGCTTTTGTCGGTCTGCCCCGCGCGCTGTACTTCTATGCCGGTTACGCCACCAACATCGGCATCATCCCCGCATTGGTGGGCCAGGGCGATGCTATTTTTTCCGACGCACTCAACCATGCCTGCCTGATCGACGGCGCGCGGCTCTCGCGTGCACAGATTCACCGTTACGCACACGCCGACCTCACAGCGCTGGACGAAGCGCTGACGCAGAGTCCGGCTCGACGAAAACTGGTCATCAGCGACGCGGTGTTCAGCATGGACGGTGATCTCGCCGACGTTCCGGCCCTGCTGGCACTTTGCGAGCGCCACGACGCGTTGCTGATGCTGGATGATGCGCACGGTTTTGGCGTGCTGGGTCCGCAAGGTCGTGGTTGCCTGGCCCACTTCGGGCTGAGCGGGGCAAGCGCCTCGCCGCGCGTACTTTATATGGCCACACTGGGCAAGGCAGCCGGCGTGGCGGGAGCCTTTGTGGCGGGCAGCGATGCCCTGGTCGAATGGCTGCTGCAAAAAACGCGCAGCTATATTTTTGCTACCGCCGCGCCTGCGCTGCTGGCCAGCGCTTTGCTCACCAGTCTGCAATTGATAGAGCAAGACGAATGGCGGCGAGCCCATCTGATCCAGCTCATCACGCGTCTGCGACACGGCCTTGCCGAGCGCCTGCAAGGTAGCGCCTGGCAGCTCGGCGCCTCGCTCACGGCCATTCAGCCGCTGCTGATTGGCCGCAATGATGAAGCGTTGGCCGTCATGGAGGGCCTGCGCGAACGCGGTCTGTGGGTTCCAGCGATTCGCCCGCCCACCGTGCCCGACGGCACAGCGCGGCTGCGTATCGCGCTGTCGGCAGCCCACACAGAGGCCGATATCGACGAATTGGTCCAGGCCTTGAGTGAACTGGCCGTCGTCCGGCAGCCAGCGGATGCGCTCGGCCAGACTTCACACCCTTTCAACGCCATTCAGATTGCCGCATCATCCCGCAACCTAGATACCAGATACGAAATGTGTATCGCTTCAAGGAACAACGACATGTCCAGCGTTTTTGAACAACCCGTCACCCTGCACCGCCCGCGCCAGAGCGTCCCGGCCCGCCCCGAGGCCCGCTGGAGTGTTGATGCCATCGAGGCCTTGTTTGACCTGCCTTTTCCAGAACTGATGCACCAGGCCCAAACCGTGCACCGTGAAAACTTCGACCCTTCACGCGTTGAATTCGCCACGCTGCTGTCGGTCAAAACCGGCGGCTGCCCGGAAGACTGCAACTATTGCCCGCAGGCGGCACGCTTTGACACCGGCGTGGAAGCCACCAAGCTGATGGAGCCGCATGAGGTGAAAATCGCTGCGCAGCGCGCCAAGGACGCCGGCGCCACCCGTTTCTGCATGGGTGCCGCCTGGCGCGCGCCGAAAGACCGTGATATTGAAAAAGTGGCCGAGCTGGTGCGCACGGTCAAGGCGCTCGGGCTGGAAACCTGCGCCACCCTGGGCATGCTGGAAGACGGCCATGCGCAAACCCTGCAGGGCGCCGGGCTGGATTACTACAACCACAATCTCGACAGCGCGCCCGACTTTTACGGCGCCATCATCACCACGCGCGACTACCAGGACCGGCTCGACACGCTGGCGCGCGTGCGCAGTGCGGGTGTGAAGGTCTGCTGCGGCGGCATCGTCGGCATGGGCGAAAGCCGGCGCCAGCGCGCCGGACTGGTGGCCGAGTTGGCCAACCTGTCGCCCTATCCCGAGTCGGTGCCAATCAACAACCTGGTGAAGGTCGAAGGCACACCGCTAGCCGGCCAGGAAGACCTGGACCCGTTTGAATTCGTACGCACGATTGCCGTTGCCCGCATCACCATGCCCAAAGCACGTGTGCGCCTGTCGGCCGGCCGCCAGCAAATGGGCGACGCGGTGCAGGCGCTGTGTTTCCTCGCCGGCGCCAATTCGATTTTTTACGGCGACAAGCTGCTGACCACCGGCAACCCCGACACAGGCGCCGATGTCGCCTTGCTGGAGCGCCTGGGCATGATGCGTTCTGCGCCTGAGGTGCAAGCATGAAGTCTCCACCAGCAAGCAATGGCGCTAGTCTTACTGGGCTCCTTCCCGTTCTTCGGACATATCCAATGACATGATGTGCTCAGGAGAGAGATGACGAAGATGAGAAGGAGCCTCACGGGCGAATTCAAACGTGAAGCGGTGAAGCCACCCGGCGACAACGTCACCCACATTGCACGGGATCTTGATCAGCATTGCCCTAGGTGCGATGCTGACAGACGTTCCAGATTTATCCCAAATCGTGTTCTCTCGCTGAGAACCCCCGGCGCCGCTTACTGCGGCGTCCAGCATCCCTGCCTTCAGACCGATCAAAGAAGCCCGCCGTAACGACAGTGACATGACCCGCCTTGCCCAGTACATTGAGGCTGCCGAGCGTGAGAACACGCGCCGGAGCTATGCTTCGGCCATACGCCATTTTGAAATCGAATGGAAAGGCCTGCTGCCTTCCACTGCCGATGCTATCGCCCGCTACTTGGCCGACCATGCGACTACCCTGGCCATCAACACGCTGCGCCAGCGGCTGGCGGCGCTGTCCCGCTGGCATACAGACCAAGGCTTTCCTGATCCCAGCAAATCAGTCTTGGTGCGCCAGGTCCTCAAGGGCATTCGTTCGGTTCACGCCGTGCCAGAAAAGCGTGCTCGCCCGTTGGAACTGGCGGTCCTCGAGCGGGTCGCTCAATGGCTCGATACCGCGATCAGCAACGCCGCGCAGATGGGCGACGCTCAGGCCTTGCTTCGCCACACCCGTAACCGCAGCGTGTTACTGCTGGGGTTCTGGCGTGGCTTTCGCTCTGACGAGCTGGTCAACCTGCGCGTCGAAAACGTCGAGGTCAAGCCCGGCGAGGGCCTGACCTGCTACCTGGGCCGCAGCAAAGGCGACAGGCAGCTGCAGGGCCGGGTCTTCAAATGCCCGGCTCTGTCCCGTTTGTGCCCCGTGATCGCCTTCAATGCCTGGGTCAGCCTGGCCGGCTTGACCGAGGGTCCGGTGTTCCGCAAGATCAACCGCTGGGGACATGTCGCCGAGGACGCCCTGCATGCCCACAGCCTGATTGCTTTGCTGCGGAACCTGCTTTCGGAGGCTGGCGTCGTGGCCCCCGAGGAATACAGCAGCCACTCCATGCGCCGCGGCTTTGCCGGCTGGGCCCGCGCCAGCGGCTGGGACATCAAGGAACTGATGGAATACGTCGGCTGGAAGGACGTCAAATCGGCTATGCGTTACCTTGATGCGTCGGATTCAAACCTGCAAGCCCGGTTCGAGCAGGGTCTGACAGCCCTGGTCCCGGCAGTTCCGCGGCCACCGCCGCCTTTGTTGTTGCTGACCGAACAGGTCGAAGGCCCCCGCCTGCTGGCAGAAGGAACGACGCCCGTGGCGGTCCTGCGCGTCACGATGGTGCTGGCCCGCTTCAGCAAGCAGTCGCGCGGCCTGGCCCGTGGCCACCGGCTGATCGAGCAAACCTGCTTCGAGCGTTTCGCCATGCAACGCCTGAACACCGAAGGCACGCTCTACGAGCTGGCGGTTCCTTACCTGTCCCGCGACTTGCTGGACGAGGTAATCGCCACGCTGCTGGATGATATGTACCACATCGCCGAGGACAACCAGTGCCTGCTGGAAACCGCGTTTCACGAACCCGCCACCGACACCTACTGGGACTGAAGCGATGGGTAGCAAAGCCGCCGGGCGGGGTAGTCCCCGCGAATGACCACGCTCCATGAGACGACCTATCCCGGACTGAAACCGATCCGACACCGCGTGAGCTGGCGGAGCTTTACACGCCGACCGAGGATGAACAAGTCTTGGCTACCGGCGTCGGCAAACGCCCCTTCATCCCCATTTCACCTTTATGAGCTCAGCGTGCGACTGAGCCAGCCGTTGGAGCACGTCAGCCTTGCCAAGCAATAAACTCGAGGCCTCTCGGCGCCTTTCCATTTTGTCAACCGAAGAAGTTGACAGCCTGTATGGCTTGCCGCACTTCACCGAAGGTGAACGCCAAATCCATTTTGATTTGAGTCCCGAAGAGCGAGAGACCATCGATGCTGCACGCACAATCACTGCGGGCGTTCATCTCGTACTGCAACTGGGCTACTTCAAGGCCAAGGCACAGTTCTTCGTTGTCAGTCTTGACCATGTTCGGCCCGACATTGATCACATTCTGACGCGCTATTTTCCAGGCAGGCTTATGGTCGAGGTGAGATCTTTATCAAAGCCCACCCGGCTGGCCCAACAACGAATCATTCTTGAGCTGTTGGACTATCGCCTGTGTGGGAGCGAGGGGAGGCAAGCGCTGTTTGCTTTCGCGCAGCGGGCGGCGATGTTGTCAACCCAGCCGAAATTCATTTTGCGTGAGGTGCTGGAGCATCTCTCAAGCCAGCGCATCGTGGCACCGGGATACACGTCTTTGCAGGACCTTGTAAGCCAGGCTGTCACCGACGAGCGCAAGCGTGTTACCCGAAAGCTGGATGCCACCTTGCCCGCCGACCTGCAGCAATCGCTCAATACCCTGCTGCATGCGGACGACAAAATCCATCTGATCAATGTCCTGAAACACGATGCGAGTGATTTCAGCAACAAGGAGCTGCGCCAGGAGGTCGGTCGGCGCAAACAACTGGCCCCCTTGCATGCCTTCGCCCAAACATTTTTGATGGATGCCACCCTGTCCAGGGAGAGCATCAAGTATTACGCCGGGCTGGTCCAGTTCTACACGATTTACAAGCTGCGCCGCATGGATATCTCCACGGTACGTCTGTATCTATTGTGCTTTGCCTTCCACCGGTTCCGCCAAATCAACGACAACCTGATTGAAGCGTTCATCCACCTGGTCGGGCAATTTGATAAGCACGCCAAACTGGCGGCGAAAGTGGCCATGCAGCAGGCCTCCGACGAGGCCAACAGTAATTTGAAAGCTGCCGGTGAGGTGTTGGGCCTCTTTGTGGATGAGTCAATCGCAAGTGATTGCCCGTTTTCGACGGTCAAAGAGCGCGCGTTCGGCTTGCTGGAGCCTGCTGCCTTTCCATCGGTGTCCAACTTCCTGCGCAATGTGGCCTTTGACAAGCTGGACTACGAGTGGACTTACTTCACCATGCTGTCGCCAACCATCAAACGCAACTTGCGACACCTCTTTTGCGATATCGATTTTGCCGGTCGCTTGGAGAACGCCCCTTTGGTCACCGCGATCGCCATGATGCAAGACCTGTTGCGCCGGAGCAAGTCACTGCGCCAGGCAGATTCCTCAAAGTTTCCTGAGACCGTGATCCCACCGGCTCTCAAAAAGCACCTGTATGTCGAGTCTATCGAAGACGGGGAGAAACGCAAAACCCTGGATGTCGATCGATACGAGTTTCTGGTCTACCGGCTGTTGCGCAATGCACTGGAATCCGGGGACTTGTATGTCCATCACAGCAACGAATTTCGCCAGTTTGAAGATGACCTGATCAGCGATGCCCGCTGGGCGCACAAAGACGCCGTGCTCGCTGAAATCGGACAGCCCTTCTTGACCACGCCCATCGAAGAGACGCTGGCGACTTTGCGCGCTAAACTCGAAGACCGCTTGGTAACCGTCAATCAGCGTGTGGCCGCCTGCGTCAACACCAACATCAAGGTCGTGGGCCAAGGTGATAAGAAGCGGTGGTCCCTGATTTACCCAACTGCGCCAGAGACCAGTAATACCCCGTTCTACAGCCAGCTGCCCGGAATCGCTGTTGCCGACCTGTTGCGCTTCGTGAACAAAGAGACGCATTTTCTGGATGCCTTCGAACATGTTCTGAATCGATCCGTCAAGCACGCGCCGGATCTGCGCCAGATCCTGGCTTGCGTGGTGGCCTACGGTACCAACATGGGATTGGGCAAGATGGCCGAGGTCTCCGGCTTGAGCCATGCATCCCTGATCACCACTGCCAGAAGTTATCTGCGGCCGGAAACCGTACACGCGGCCAATGACGCCATCAGCAATGCCACGGCGGCGCTGCCGGCTTTCAAGCTCTTCAACATCCGCGACGAGCTGCATTCCAGCAGCGACGGTCAGCGCTTTGAAACCCAGATCAACACCTTCAACTCCCGCTATTCGCCCAAGTATTTCGGCTGGGACAAGGGGGTGAGCGCGTGCACCGTGGTTGCCAACCACGTGCCCATCAACGCCAAGATCATCGGTACGCACGAGCATGAGAGCCATTTCGTATTCGATCTGCTCTACAACAACACGTCGGAGATCAAGCCAACGCGCCACTCGACCGATACGCATGGCACCAACCAGGTCAATTATTTGTGCCTATATGCCAGCGGCTACAGCTTTGCCCCGCGCTATAAGACCGTGCAAAAGAAAACCGCGGCCTTGGTCGGGTTCAAGCTGCCAAGTCAGTATCCGGCCGACATGCTGATTCGGCCAACCAATAGGGCCAACGAAGAGTTGATCATCAGCGAATGGCCCAATATCCAGCGTATCTTGGCATCCCTTGCGCAAAAAGACACGACCCAGGCCACCGTGGTACGCAAACTCAGCAGCTACGCCCGGCAAAACAACACCAAAAAGGCCCTGTGGGAGTTGGACAACATCCTTCGCACCATCTATATTCTGGACTTCATTGACGATGTCGAACTGCGCCAGAGCGTGCAAAAGGCTCTCAATCGGGGCGAGGCCTATCACCGGTTCCGCCGGGCGGTGTCCTTCATCAATGGCGGGAAGTTCAAGGTACAGACTGAAACCGAGCAGCAGGTCTGGAACGATTGCGCGCGGCTGATTGCCAACGCGGTCATTTACTACAACACGGCCTTGCTGTCCAAGGTGTACGAACAGAAGGTGGCGGCCGGCGATCTGGACGCCATCGCGTTCATCCAGGGCATGTCGCCAGTGGCGTGGCAGCACGTGAGCATGTTCGGGTCGTTCGAGTTCAGCGACGATGAGCGGGATATTGATCTGGATGCCTTGGCGGCACAATATGCCGACTCGGTGTTCTGGAGCAACGCCACGCAGCCGGGGCAAGGGGATCTTTTTGACTAAAAGCTAAGGCTACGCTGAATAAGTCCACCGCATTGGGTGCTGTTTCGTTATAGGTCGATGAAACAACAGACCCTTGCCCTAGCGGCCGATGCAGGAGCCGGATTCGAACAATACCGTCGCGCAACCAGGCGCGACGTGTTCCTCTCCACAATGAATGAGATCGTTCCGTGGCATGCGCTATGCGAAGTGATCGAGCCGCATTACCCCAAGCCGGGCAATGGTCGCCCGCCGGTGGGACTTGAGCGTATGTTGCGCATGTACTTTGTGCAGCACTGGTTCAACTTGGCCGACGAGGCTTGCGAGG
>NZ_NESK01000042.1 GCF_003063415.1 Limnohabitans sp. 2KL-17 | reverse complement strand
GGAGGGCCAGAACATGCGTCCTGCCAACAGGTGCCGACGGTGTCGGCTTTGAACCCCTGTCCCCGATCAATTCAGGTGGGGGATTTTGAAGTGGCCATAAGTGGGGGAATTTGGGTGGCCATCAGGGCCCTCATGAACGCTGGTGATCTGGGGTGAATCCGGATAACCGAAACTCTCAAATAGATATTCAATGGAGTCTGTTTTCTGGTAGTTTGTAAAAGCAGCGCCATGACCGATGACTTTTTCCGTAACTGCCTGGATCAGATGATCGATTTGCGCCACCCACTGGCGGTGCTGGCTAGTTGCATGCCTTGGCAAGCAATAGAAGCATCTCTTGCCCAGCGTTGGGCTCATCAGGTGAAGGCAGGCAAGACGATCGAGGATCTCGACCTGTTTGGCACGGTCAATGCCGATGCCGGTGGTGGCGTCTCCAACGCCGGTCGGCCTCGTCTGCTCACACGATCCAGGACACATCGGCCAACACCCTGCACCTGAGCCTGGCGCAAGTGCTACAGAGCCCACACAAGGTCATTGTGATTGACGCCGCCAGCAACGACGAAGTCGTGCTCGGTGGTGCAGGCTGGCATGACACCGGAACCAGCACCGTGGTGGATATCGACACCTATGCGCTTTAGAGCAACCAGGCCGGGCATGTGCTGATCAACGACCACGCCAAGCTCTCGGTTGTGATCTAAGGCAAGCACTCGATCGTCACGGTGCTTTCGGCTCACATGTGAGCTGAAAGCACCGCGACGAAGCAGCGCTCAAGACCGCGCTGACAGCCGACATCCGCTACATCTTTGACTCCGGCACCAAACTGCTCCAGCCAAGGTCATTCAAACTTCGGTTGGAAGTTCATGTAGATGGCGTGACCGAATCCAGCACGTTCACAATGGTTTTCACACCAAAGGCCGAGGAGCGATAATTGAAATTTCATGACCTTCCTTTTACTTTTTTAATGACTATCCAGCATGGGCAGTGCCTCAAAGAGGCTTCGCCAACCAGTACTGCGCCATCTGGTTGTAGACACCCTGCTGGTTCATCTGTCCTATCGACGAGGGCGCAGACGCGCTGAACGTGGCAAGAGCAGAAACGAAGGCGTTGATTTTTTGCACGCCGACGATTTCATAACCACCGGATTCGAATCGCTCCACCTTGCCCTTGAACGAGGAGTCTGCATACCAGTCGGCCATCACCACATGGTTCGACGACCCTATGCTGCTGACCACCAAGGAGTTGCCCTGCTTGGAAAACCAGAGTTTTTCGTAACCGGTGTCGGCATCGAAGACCACCCGATCCGTATCAGTGATTGTGTCGCCCTTATCCTCTTCGTACAAGATGTCTGTGCCCCAGTCGCCCGAGAACTCATACTTGTCGGAGCCGTAGCCACCGGCAAGCTGGTCGTTGCCCGCGCCACCACGGAGTCGGTCGTTGCCGCCGTAGCCCACCAACTTGTTGGCGCCTGCATCCCCCTCGAGCCAGTCGTCAACCTCGGTACCGCCCACGTTCTCAATGCCCTTGAGAACATCGATGGCGCCGCCGTCCTTGGTCACCCCGTTCTCGTACCACGTGTGGACCTGGGAAGTGGCAAGCGAGGCATGGATGCCCACACCCTTGGAACCTTCTGTGGCACGATAGCTGACGAAGTCTTCATCCGCACCGCCGTCGAGGGTCTTGCTGCGGACGAATCGCTCCACTCCTAAGCTCAGGCGACCGTCAGCAGACAGCAGGCCAGACACCCCACTGAACTGCTGACCGCCAAGCTCGGCGTATCGCACATCGCTGCGGGCTGTCAACCGCGCGTAATTGGACGCATCACCCTGCAAATCCAGGCCGCCCACTACCACTGCCAAGTTGCCACCCAAGGGGCCATGCATGGAGGTGGCCAAGGTGGACAGATCGATCCTGTCGATCGCAAACGCCTGACCCAGGTCGATCATCACCCAGGAAGATCCATCTGTGGCTTGGCTCAGGTAGGCATCGGTCAAGAGGGTACCCTCTACGCCATCGATGAGCTTGGCCCCTGGAGAGCCGCTGGCGGCCCCGTCGGCCGACAAGATCACCTTAGCGCTCGAGGCCACATTTTTGCCGCCCGACCAGACCTTGAGTTCCGACAGCGACAGGGCACGAGCCACACCCGGGGTGTGCCGAATCAGCAGATAGCGGCCTTTGAGGGTAGCGGCCTCTTGCTCAACGAAGATCGCGTCATTACCCGAGCCACCCATGATGGTGTCGCGTCCAGCCCCAGTAGAGATCATGTCGGCGCCATCGCCTGACTCCACCCAGTCATCGCCATCGCCAGCCCACAGCCGGTTCGCTGCGGCACTGCCGACGATCTTGTCGTCTCCCGAGGTGCCCACCAGGTTTTCCATGTCCTTGAGGCTGTCGATCACGCTGGCCTCACGCAAGCTGCCGTCGATCTGCCGCCAGGTCTTGACGGTCTGGCTGGCCGTATTCGACAAGTCGGCCTCAATGCCGGCGCCGTCAACCACCTCCATCTGCTGGTAATCGGCGGTGTCCACGCCCTCACCGCCTTGGACGGTCTTGGCATCGCCCCAGGCACCCAGGCCCGCCAGTGCCAAGCGCTTGACGCCCTGACCAGCCATGGCGTCCCCGGTGGCCACCGTGGTCTTGATGGCCATGGCACTGCCCCAGTCGAAGTCCTGCCCAGTCACGTTCTTTTGAACATAGGCCGCGCCCAGCACAAGGGCCTCGACCCCGCCGGTTGGGGTGTCCCGCACCTCCACCTGAACCGCCCGGGTGACGCTGCCGTCCCAGAACTGAGCCCAGAACGTCAGGCGGCCTTGAACGGTGCGGTCAATCCGAGCAATCTCCGCGAGCTGGTCTCGCCCTAAGGAGGCGCCGTTGAGAGTGACCGCAGTGGCCCTATCCACGAGGTTGATCTCGGCCACCCGCCCCACAGCGGCCAGGCTGCTCGCCGAGCCCGCCACATACCCGGCGGAGGTCCAGGTTTGATTCTGGCGCTCATGCGCGATGGCGATGGTGTCATCGCCCGCCCCGCCCAAAACGGTATCCCGCCCTGTGCCGGTGGAGATCACGTCGTTGCCCGCCTGGCCGTCGATCTGGTCGTTGCCGCCGTTGCCCCACAAGCGGTTGTCTGCCGCGCTGCCGATGATCTTGTCATTGCCGGTAGTGCCCACCAGGCTTTCGATGTTGGCGAGCTTGTCGGTCACGCTCGCGGCATTGATTGTGCCGTCGGCGTTGCGCCAGGTCTTGACTGTCTGGCTGACCGCGTTCGAGAGGTCGGCTTCGATGCCCGCATCGCCCAGCACCGCCAAGGCGCTGTAGCTCACCGTGTCCTTGCCATCGCCTGCGTCAATCTCCTTGGCATCGGTGAATTTGGTAAGGGCTTTCCAAAGTTTCATGCTGGCCAGGGTGTAAACCGCCCCAGCGCTGGTGCCTTGCTGATTCCAGTCAAAGGCGGAGGCCGTCACATCACCGACAGTAGATTTGGAGGCCAGGACGCGGGCGCTCACGTTCACGTCTGTCGCGTCGGCAAACTGCACACGGACAGCTCGGGTCTGGGTCCCGTCGTAATAGCCGATCCACAGTGTGCGGGTGCCCACACCCTGGGCCGAACCTTCGTCCTGCAGGATCTTACCGGCCTGTCCGGAGGGGATGCCAGCGCCACTCAGGACGAAGGCGCTCGTCAGGAAGTTGACCTGGTCCAAGGTGCTGGTTGCAAGAACATTACGCGCACTGCTGGACAGAGGCGTGTCGTCGCTGAAGAAGTCCCCATCTGCAGCGTGCTCCACCTGAACAACATCATCGCCAGCGCCACCCCGCACCGTGTCCCGGCCCGTGCCGGTAAAAATGTTGTCGTTGCCGCCGCGGCCGTCAATATCATCGTCACCACCATAGCCCCACAGCCGGTTGTCCACCTCACTGCCCACGATCTTGTCGTTGCCCTCGGTCGCACCCAGGTTTTCGATGCCATTAAGGCTGTCGGTTGCGCTGGCCGCGTTGATCGTACCATCGGTATTGCGCCAAGTCTTCACCGTCTGCTTGTTCGTTATCGACAGGTCCGCCTCAATGCCCGCGCCGCGAAACACTGCCATTTGTTGGTAATCGACCTTGTCGGTGCCCTCGCCTCCGTCGATGGTCTTTTGGTCGGTCCATGCGCCAAGCCCCACGAGCGTCATTTTCTTGACCGTGTAGCTGGCCAGCGATGCCACATGCCCGTCTGCCCCAAGCCAAACACTTGAGTCAATGACGCCAGGGCGGCTGATGACCACGTTATCGATGCCCCAGGCTTCATCGCTGGCCAACTGGTCGAGCGTCGAGCCAAAGCCCAAAGTCAGGCGACCATTGGCATCGGTCACCGCCTGGAACTTATAGCGGTGCAATTCGTCAAAGTCCGGGTCGTATCCCCACCCACCCGTTGAGGCGTTGGACGGATTGCCAATCTTGGACCCGCCGTCCAGCCGACCAAAATGCAGTGATTTGGAACTGACCTCAGAGCCATTGATAAAGACCTTGAAGCTTTCGCCGTCCCACGAATCAATCTCGTACATGTCAAAGGAGACCGTGACTTCGGTATTGGCATACGCCTTGCCAAAATCATAGGCTTTGGACACCACTTGCTTGCCCGTGCCATCAGAAAACCGTCCCAGAAATCCGTTCATCGGCGCCGCCAGCGTCGTGACCTGGCTGACTGATCCCCACTGAGCTGTACTGACCCAGCCCGTTGGCGTTGAGCCTGCGTCGAATGTCTCGTGAGACAGCGCTACCGGCGCCACGCCAGGGCGGCTGATGGCCACGTTATCGATGCCCCAGGCTTCATCGCTGGCCAACTGGTCGAGCGTCGAGCCAAAGCCCAAAGTCAGGCGACCATTGGCATCGGTCACCGCCTGGAACTTATAGCGGTGCAATTCGTCAAAGTCCGGGTCGTATCCCCACCCACCCGTTGAGGCGTTGGACGGATTGCCAATCTTGGACCCGCCGTCCAGCCGACCAAAATGCAGTGATTTGGAACTGACCTCAGAGCCATTGATAAAGACCTTGAAGCTTTCGCCGTCCCACGAATCAATCTCGTACATGTCAAAGGAGACCGTGACTTCGGTATTGGCATACGCCTTGCCAAAATCATAGGCTTTGGACACCACTTGCTTGCCCGTGCCATCAGAAAACCGTCCCAGAAATCCGTTCATCGGCGCCGCCAGCGTCGTGACCTGGCTGACTGATCCCCACTGAGCTGTACTGACCCAGCCCGTTGGCGTTGAGCCTGCGTCGAATGTCTCGTGAGACAACGCTACCGACACCACTTCAGCGTTCCAGTCAAAGTTCTGTGCAGTCACGTTGCGTGCCACCAAAGCAGCCCCCAAAACGCTGGCCTGCACACCGCCACTGGTCGTATCACCAAGCAACACCTTCACCGCCTTGGTAGCGCTACCGTCCCAGTACTGCGCCCAGAACGTTACCTGCCCCGTCTGGCTGCGGTCGACCGACGTAATCTGCGCCTGGCGCTCCCCGCCAAAGAATGCACCATCGACCGTTATCGTGTTGGCAGAATCGGTCAGGTCGGCGTCAAAGACCCGCCCCATCGCAGCCAAAGTCACAGGCGCCGCCCCCAGGGTTGCAGCCGCGCTCCACAGCAGCTTCTGGCGCTCATGGGTGACCAGCACCGTGTCATCCCCCGCCCCGCCCAGCACCGAGTCTCGGCCCAGGCCCGTGACGATCGTGTCGTTGCCGCCCCGGCCCTCGATCATGTCGTCGCCGCCATAGCCCCACAGCCGGTTGTCCACATCGCTGCCCACGATCTTGTCGTTGCCGCCTGTTCCGCCCAGGTTCTCGACGTTCTGGAGTCTGTCGATGGCGCTGGCCGCGTTGATCGTGCCGTTGGCGTTGCGCCAGGTCATCACCGTCTGGTTGTCCGTTTTCGACAGGTCCGCCTCAATGCCCGCGCCCTGAATGCCTTCAAAGCTGGAGTAGTCCACCGTGTCGGTGCCCTCGCCCCCGTCGATGGTCTTTTGGTCAGCAGCCAAGATGGCCTTGGCGTCAATCGTCACCTGGCTCGACCAGCCATCGTGGCGGCTGGAGAACACCCCCGACATGGCCTCGATCTGCGTCGTGCTCATCGCGCTCATGTCCACGTCACTGACGTACACCGTGAAGTCGCCGTTCATGCCCGCCCACGCATCCGTGCGGCCAAACACGTTGATCGCATCGATCCCGGTCGAGGCACCCAGGTCCACCTGGACCCAGCCGCCTCCTACCATCGAGCTTGCAAAGATGCCGTCTTTCCACATGTCGCCACCGGTATTACCATCAACAAGATTGCCCGCCTTGTGCTGGCTCGCATCAAATTGTCCGGATGTCGCCAATGTCTTGCCTCGCGCAATGTTCTCCCCACCGCGCATCACTTGCAGCTCCGCCAGGGTCAGGTGCTGCGCCACCCCCGCGTTTTTGCGGATCATCACGTAGCGCCCCTGCATCGCCGGCGCGCGCCGCTGCACCACGACAGAGTCATCCCCCGCCCCGCCCAGCACCGAGTCTCGGCCCAGCCCGGTGAAGATCGTGTCGTTGCCGCCCCGGCCCTCGATCATGTCGTCGCCGCCATAGCCCCACAGCCGGTTGTCCACATCGCTGCCCACAATCTTGTCGTTGCCGCCTGTGCCGCCCAGATTCTCGACGTTCTGGAGGCTGTCGATGGCGCTGCCCGCGTTGATCGTGCCGTTGGCGTTGCGCCAGGTCTTCACCGTCTGGTTGTCCGTTTTCGACAGGTCCGCCTCAATGCCCGCGCCCTGAATGCCTTCAAAGCTGGAGTAGTCCACCGTGTCGGTGCCCTCGCCCCCGTCGATGGTCTTTTGGTCAGCAGCCAAGATGGCCTTGGCGTCAATCGTCACCTGGCTTGACCAGCCATCGTGGCGGCTGGAGAACACCCCCGACATGGCCTCGATCTGCGTCGTGCTCATCGCGCTCATGTCTTGATCGCTCACGTACACCGTGAAGTCGCCGTTCATGCCCGCCCACGCATCCGTGCGGCCAAACACGTTGATCGCATCGATCCCGGTCGAGGCACCCAGGTCCACCAGGACCCAGCCGCCTCCTATCGGTGAGTTGGAATAGCCTTGACCTTGGTACACAACCTGTTTGGCCGACTTGTGATTCGTCTGGTCCCCTGTCCTAGAGGAGACCACGGACGCCCCTTGCACAATATTTACTCCACCGCGCATCACCTGCAGGTCCGCCAGTGCCAAGGCCTGCGCCACCCCGGCGTTTTTGCGGATCATCACGTAGCGCCCCTGCATCGCCGGCGCGCGCCGCTGCACCAGCACCGTGTCATCGCCCGCCCCGCCCAGCACCGAGTCCCGTCCCAGTCCGGTGACAATCACATCGTTGCCAGACTGTCCGTCCAAAAGGTCGTTGCCCGCATACCCGTTGAGCGCGTTGTCCTGACCATCGCCAACCAGCCTGTCCCCTGCGTCGGTTCCTCCCAGGTTGTCGATGTTGGACAAGGTGTCCTTGATGGTCCATGATGCGGGGTCAGCCGACCAGGTGGTCGCGGTTCCCGAGAGCAAAGAGGCGTTGATGCCCACACTGAAAGACGTTGCCGTGTACCGGTAGTCAAGCGTGTCTACACCCCGACTCCCGTGAATGGTCTTCTGGTTTTCATAGGCAAAGGTTGCGGGAGTCAAGGAGACCCGTCCGACCTGTCCGTCCTGGCGGCTCATGAACACGCCCGTGCTCCCTTCGATCTGCGTCGTGGTCATCGCGCTCATGTCCACGTCGCTGACGTACACCGTGAAGTCGCCGTTCATGCCCGCCCACGCATCCGTGCGGCCAAACACGTTGATCGCATCGATCCCGGTCGAGGCACCCAGGTCCACCTGGATCCAGCCGCCACCTACCATCGAGCTTGCAAAGATGCCGTCTTTCCACATGTCGCCACCGGTATTACCATCAACAAGATTGCCCGCCTTGTGCTGGCTCGCATCAAATTGTCCGGATGTCGCCAATGTCTTGCCTCGCGCAATGTTCTCCCCACCGCGCATCACTTGCAGCTCCGCCAGGGTCAGGTGCTGCGCCACCCCCGCGTTTTTGCGGATCATCACGTAGCGGCCCCGCAATTGTGTGCCTGCATGCTCTGCATAGATCATGTCATTGCCATCGCCCCCCAGGACGATGTCACGACCGCTGCCAGTGCCAATCACGTCATTGCCCGCGCCACCGTCGATGGTGTCGTTGCCGGCGCCGCCCATCAGCACGTTGGCCTTGGCGTTGCCAATCAACACGTCGGCCTTGGACGTACCACGGATGTTCTCGATATTGACCAGCAGATTGGTGAACAAAGTGGTTCGCCCCACCCCCGAATCGTGGAAGAAGTACACCGCACCCTGGTCTGGCATCCAGACAGGAAACTGAGCAGCAAGCTGAGCAGCAGTCCAGCCCATTGCCTGCTGTAAGCCTTGGGTGTCGAGCCCCAGACGGATGCCTGTGTTGTGCATGCGCGACTCGGCATTGAATTGGCTGTAGTCCACCCAGTCGGTGCCGCCCCCGCCGTCGTAGCGGTCGGCCCCCACTGAGGCCACGAAGAAGTTGTCTTGGTTGCCGCCGAAAAAAGTGTCGTTACCCACCGAGCCCTTGATCCACTGGATGTTGGTCAGATGGTCGGTGGCGGTGTAATTGACCTGCTTAAAGCCCGTTTCAATCCACTCAATGGTCTCTGTGCGCTTGCCATAGCGCTCGGTGCGGGTCTTGATTTCTTCATAAGCCATCATGCCGACGCCACTGCGACGGACGGTGAACGACCCATCGGCGGCTTGCTGCAGGGTCATCGATGACCCCCCCCCCCCTTTACCCCCCGTATCCGCCACAAACGCTTCGGTGTAGTCCACCCCGTTTATACCGGTGCCGCCGTCTACTTGAAAATGTCGCGCGCCCGCAAAGATAACGTCATTGCCACCGCCCATGCTCATCCGGGCGGGCAAGTTGTCGTTGTTGTTGAGGTTGTTCAACGACAGGCCTCTCAGGCTAACCGTGGTCGAAGTGTCGCCGTCAACAAAGCTCCATTGCCTGGGTTCATAAACGATGCGGGTGCTGTAGCTGTCCTTGCCGGTGTTTTCCCTGATCCGCATTCCTGTGTCTGAAGCAGAGATGAGCGGGCCATAAAAGCTCACATGCTGCTTGATCAAGTCGGTGGACAGGTCCACCGTACCCGTGTTTTTGTCAAGGATGGAACGTATCATGACGCCTTCGTTGACGCCTGCTTTCTTGCGCAACGAATAGGCAAAAAACACAGCAGAAGGCAAAGAAGCACCTTCGCGAATGATCGCCGCCAAGTTGCTTTGCAGTTCGTTGCTGCTCAGCCCCAGCAGCACCAGCAGGCGTTCCGAGCCGTCCGTCGACAGGCCTGAGGCCATGTCACTGATCGAGCTCAGAAAGTTCTGGCTGGCAAAGATCTTTCGGGCCTCGGCCAAATAAGACTGGTCCCAGAATTTTTCAAACGAGCCGTGCTCGCTCAGGATAGAGCCACGCATGGCGTCGGCGCGGTCTTCCAGGATGAGCTGGTGAAAGAGTGGGCCAAATATGGCCCACAGTACTCCAGTCCCCCCAAACGCCAGGATTGCCATGGGGCCTGAAAGCGTTAACCAACCCTGGGTGCGCATAGATTCGCCCAGGTATTTATAGCCGTCAAATCCATAAGCTTTGTAACCGTCGGATATGCGGTCAAGCCGATCCGCGAACCGAAGCATGGACACACCAGCTTCAATCTGTACTGGGCTGAATAGCAGGGCCACACCGACAGCCAAAATTGCCGCGCCCACCCAGCCCGGTGGCCCGCTAGTGGACAGCAATCCCGCAGCTTGGATTACCGTAATTGAAATAACAATCGCTGCAGCCAGCGATTGCATGCCGATTTCAACGCCAGCAGCCGCTCTCTGGCTGTCTGTCATTCGGCTGCCTGCATTGGCCAGCACATGGGCTTGCGCCGCAAGGCTTACGATGATGGAGGCTGCCATCAAGAACGAAGAGGCGAGACCCATGGCGGCCGTCACATTGCCCAGGCGCGCCGAGGTCATGAAAGCCGTCTTGGCGGCGCCTGAAGTCCCGCCCATCATGGGTGTGGACAGCCCGGCCATCAGCTCGCGAATCAGCAGTTGCTTTTCCACCACGGTCAAGCCATTGGCGAGGCTGGCCAGGGCGTTGCCCCCGGTGACCATGAAGGAACTGGCCAGGGCCAGTTCAGCTGCCGTTCGGTACACCGGGTCCTTCTCGTTACCAAAGTCGGTGGCAAGATTGCGAGCAATACCCAGCGCACCGAATACAGTAAACAAAGCCAGGCCCGCCGAAGTCAATCCTGCGTTCTTGAGATCAAGGCGGGCGTTGGCCAAGCTCTTGGAGCTTTGCAGGGAAGTTGCATCCAAACCCAGTGCTTTCATCCCCTCGATGCGTACATCCCAGTTGGCCTTGATGCCTCTTTGAGAGGACACGTACCAGATATTCTTAGCCAAAAACGCCGCCTCGGTGGCGGCGAAGAGCACATACCGGGCAATCTGGACCTTGTCCCAATCTTGTCCACGGTTGGTGGTTCCGGCGATGATCATGGCCTGCATCAGGGAGGTAGCCACCCACCCTGCCTGGCCATACCGGCGGGTACTGTCATAGACGCCATTGCCGGTGTAATCAAAGGCCTTCGCCCCCCCGGTCCACTTTTGATATGCCTCGATGGCGTCGCGCACGAAGCCCGCCGGAAAGGCGGCATACGAGTAACTGCCATAAATATTGCCGAACCCCCGGCTGAGGCCCTTGATATCCATAAAGTTACTCATGGGCTGCTCGGGCACTGGCAATGGCATGTTCGCGGCAAAGTAGTCCCGCATGTACCCCATGAAGTCCTTGTCGTCGAGCAGGGACTGGATGTCAGCGAGGTTATTCAGGTTGTAGGTCACGGGCATGATGATTTCCTTGAGGTTCAGTGGTTGCGAGAAGCTTCAGTGGCAAAGGCCTGCTGAAGGTTGCTCTTGAGTGATTCGACAGAGTGGCGCTTTTGGTCGAGCGTGACGTTCTTGCCAAAGTGGTCCCTGATCCGGGCGACCTCTTGGCCCTTTTTTACGTGCAGGGAATGGCCAGTGCGGTCTGGGAAGATTTCGTGTTCGATCTTGCGTGCCACCGCGCGCGTTCCGCCCCAGGGCGCGATCCAGTCGACGAACCAAATGCGATCGCCACTGACCCAGTCGTCCTGCGCAAGGGAGGATGGGGAGCGCAGGTACTGGCGCTCACGCTCCTCGTCCAGGCAGGCCCAGCTGACGTACGCCACGGGTTGACGGTCTTGGTCGCGTCCTAGCATGAACTGGCGGTGAACAATGGCCGGCCAGATGCTACGGGCCAGAAGCTTGGAAGGCCAGTCCGCGTGCAGTGGGGACTGGCTCCAAAGCCAGGTGGCCATGCCCAGCGCCGCCATGGGATCGAAGGCAGCGGACGTGAGCGAGGGGCACAACCACTCAATATCTTTGGGCGAGGGACCGGTAGCTGGAGCGCTGACCGATGACAGGTGTTCGTCCGCTGTGGCTGTGGGTGGACTTGAGTTTGTAAATTGCATGAGCTACTCCTCGTGGTGGATGGGTGTGGGATTCCCCGGCTTATGGCCGGTACTCTTCGAGCAAATGGCCTTCATCGCGGTTTACGCGCAGTTGCGCGATCGCCAGGCGAACCGATGACTGCAGATGCTCGGAGCGGGCGTTGATCAACTCTCTTTGTGCGTTGATGACCTCACTAACCTCGGCAAGTCCCTTGCGGTATCGCTGCTGGGCCGCCTGGTGCGATGCCTGGGACAGGCTTAGGTAAAGCTCTGCATGCGTCTTCAGTGCCACCTCTTGAATGAGCAAGGCGCGGTTCTGGCCCACCTCCGATTCGAGGCGAAGGCGAAGCTCTTCACTTTCCTGGCGAAGACCTTCGAGCTGTGCACCCGCCTCGTCCACCTTGTAGTGCCGCGCGAAACCCTCAAAGATCGGCACGGTCACTGCAAGGCCTACCGACTTCTCTAGCCCCGACTGGGTGATCAGCCCGCGATTACTCTGATTTTGCTGAGCCAGACCCGCCGTCACTGAGGCCGTGAACCATCCTTCGCGTCGGACTTGGCTGCTGCGGTGATCGGCCGCTCGCAGCTTGGCCAGAACCGCCTCCATGGCCGGCCTACGCTGCGCAAGGTAATCCACAGCCGGCGCCTCATCCAGGTTGGGCCTGACTCGCAGGCCGATATCTGCGGCGTCTATCTGCCAGCTGGACACCTGCTCGGGTGCGAGGGCCAGCAACGAGGCAAGGGCAGCCTGCTTGAGCTGAAGGCTCTCGCGGGCACGCAGCTGGTCGATCTTGGACTTGGCCGAGGCGGCTTCGGCCTGCAGCACCTCGGAGAGGCTGGCCGTACCGCCAGCTTCGCGCCCGCGAGCGATCTTGGCGCTCTCCTGAGCCAGCTCCTGACCGCTTTGGTAGACATCTATCATGGCCTGGGCCAGGTAGAGCTCAAAACTCGCCTTGAGCGTTTCAGCCAATAGAGTGTCGACCTGCTCTTGTACCTCCCAGCTGGCTGCGCGCACCAACTCGTGGGCCGATTGAATGCCCGCCGCGACAGCCCCCGACAGCGGGATGGGCACAGACACCGACAAGGCGGTCTTTCGGAGCCGTTCCTGATCGCCCCGCACAAGCAGCTCTGGTCGGTTGTCAATCCGAAATGCTTCAGTATTGCGCCCACTCCTGCTCGAGGTCAGGCTGGCGGTGGGCAAGCCCGCCGATATGGATTGGCCGTGTCGTGCCACCTGCGCCTGCAGTGATGCCAGGGTGATCTTGAGGCGATTGTTCCGGCACAGGGCCAACTGCCCAAATTGCTGCCGCGTGGCTGGCGGCCAGGCTGGCAAGGTCGCACAGAACTGATCCCAGTCGGTCACGGCGCTGCCCAGGTCAGGGGGCGAGGTCCGAGACTCAACCCCCAGGGGATCGGCCAGGTTCCCCGGACCCGCCCAAGTACCTGCGGGCAGGCCCAAGCAAAGTGAAATGCACGCCATCACAAGCCAGCGGTTCCAGGTCTTACCACTCACGGCCAGCCTCCCTCACCGCCGTTAGCATCGGGCTCAT
Source organism: Limnohabitans sp. 2KL-17 (assembly GCF_003063415.1). Classification (GTDB taxonomy): domain Bacteria; phylum Pseudomonadota; class Gammaproteobacteria; order Burkholderiales; family Burkholderiaceae_C; genus Limnohabitans_A. Next base: position 4,041 of record NZ_NESK01000042.1, on the reverse strand, counting down.
GAAGTATTCGATGACCCGACGGTGGCCAATCTTCACCTCCACGGTGACATCCATACCTGCCACCAGCGGATGCGGAAACAGCGCCAGACGTTTCTGCCTGTCGGGCATGGAGATTCGGGCCTTGTAGATGGCGCCCTTCTTTTCGTCCATGGCCGCGGTGGCGGAGACGCCCCTGACTTGGCCGGTCATCAAACCGTAGCGCCCGAAGGGAAAGCTCTGGACCTTGATCTGCACTTCCTGGCCCGCACGGATGTGGCCGATGTCCTTGTTATCAATGACCGCTTCGATCTCCAACTCCAGGCCGTCGGGCACGATGTTCATCAGCGTCTGACCGGCAGGGATCACGCCACCCAGGGTGTAGGCCATGAGGTGGCTGACCTCCCCGTCGATGGGCGCGCGGATCACCATCAGCTCATCCCGGTCCTTGTTTTTTTGGTACTCCTGCTCTGCAGCGGCCAGGCGCATCTCGTAGTCGCGCTGCTGCTCAAGCACTGTGCGGCGCAGCTCCGACACCAGCTGCGCCCGGGCCTTGCCTGCCTCTGTGAGCGAGGCCTGCGCCTCGGCCCGACGACTCTCAAGGATGTTCAGGTCAGCCTGGGCATCGGCCAGCATCTGTTGCTGGTCCAAGGCGCTGTGGCGCGAGACATAGCCCTCGGCCAACAGGTCGCGGTAGTCATCGGTCTTGGTCTGCAGGCGGGGAATGGCCTCTCGCACCTTGTTCATGGCCCCCGAGGCCGAGGCAACCTCGGCGCGTCGACGCTCCAATTCAGCTTCAGCGCGGTCCTTGCGGTCCAGGAATTCACCAAAGCGCGCCTGCAGGAGATCGGTCTGACCCAGCGCCTTCATAGACAAGCGGGATTCGGCAACTGAGGCGCCATGGTCCAGCCACCGCCTAAAAAGCAGCAAGCGCTGGAGCTCCTCGCGCAACGCCAGACGCTCAGCATCATGCTTAGCCGAGTCTGTGGAAATGCCAGGCGAGAACAGTTCCACCAGAACTTCGCCCTGACGTACCTTCTGGCCTTCGCTCACCGTGATGCGCCGCACCACCCCAGCCTCCAGGGACTGGACCGCCTTGACATGCCCAGAGGGGATGATGGTTCCTTGACCACTGATAACCACATCGATGTGGAAGAGGCAGGCACCGATCAGGGCCAGCAGAAAGAAGATGACAATGCCGCGCAGGCCCCAGCCCAAAGTGCGCGAGACCGGCGCGTCCTGGACGGCCAGAGCTGCCGGCAGGAACTCAGCCTCCTCGGCAGTGCGGTCGGGGCGGTCGAGCTGCGCGCGCTGCGCCCAGGCCGCGCGCCATATGTTGCGGTACCTGCCCAGCAATTCACGCCAGGCCGAAAGATGTATTTGAAAGTTCATGGTTACATCTGCTGCATGCGCACAAGGTGGTGATAAAAACCATCGGCGTGCTCCATCAGCTCTTGGTGCGTTCCCGATTCAATGATCTGGCCACGTTCCATCACATAGATCCGCTCGGCTGAGCGGATGGCCGACAGCCGGTGGGCTACGATGATCACAGTGCGGTTGGCCCGGATCTTTTCCATGTTGGCCTGCACGATGCGCTCGGACTCGTAATCCAGCGCACTGGTCGCTTCGTCGAGGATGAGGATGCGCGGATCGGACAGCAAAGCCCTGGCAATCGCGATGCGTTGCCGCTGCCCCCCCGACAGACCCGTACCGTTCTCGCCGAGGACCGTGTCATAGCCCTGGGGCAGCTCGCGGATGAATTCATGAGCGCCACTCATTTCGGCGACATACACCACTCGCTCCATCGTGGCGGACGGATCTGACACGGCGATGTTGTCTCGCACACTGCGGTTGAACAAGGTGTTCTCCTGCAGTACCACGCCGATCTGCCTGCGCAAAGAGGCCGGATCGATCAGCGCAAGGTCGAAGCCGTCAATCAGAATGCGGCCGGCCTCAGGGTGGTACAGGCGCTGGATCAGCTTGGTAGTAGTGCTCTTGCCTGAACCTGACCGCCCCACAATGGCCACAGTTTCCCCAGGCTGGATCACCATGGACACGTTGCGCATGGCCTCACTCGCGCCGGGCTGGTAGCGGAAGGTCACCCCATCGAGCTCCACCCTGCCCTTTAGAGCGGGCAGCGCCGTGTTGCTCTCGAACACCTCGGTGCGCGTATTTAGAATGTCGCCCAGCCGGGCCATTGAAATGCCGACCTGCTGGAAGTCTGCCCACATCTGTGCCAAGCGCATCACGGGCTGCGATACATGGCCCGAAAGCATGTTAAAGGCCACCAGCTGCCCCAAGGTCATGCTGCCTTCCATGACCAACGAGGCACCCAACCAGGTGATTAGGATCATCACCAGCTTGCCAATCAGGGAGACCAAGTTCTGGGCCACGATGCCGGTGCGGTTGGCTTGCAGCGAAGCCCTGACATACTGGGCCAACTGCTGATCCCAGGACTTGATCCAACGGGGCTCGAGCGCCATGGATTTGATGGTGTGGACGCTGGACACTGACTCGACAAGAAAGGACTGGTTTTCAGCGCCCCGATTGAATTTTTCATCGAGTTGGCGGCGCAGCAGCGGTGTGGCCAGCAGGGAGACAGCGAAGTAGCAGGGGATGGAGCCCACAACCACCCAGGCCAAGGGGGCACTGTAGAAGAACATGACCGCGATAAAGACCACTGAGAAGACCAGATCCAGCACCAGGGTGATGCCGTTGCCGGTAAGGAACTCACGGATCTGCTCGAGTGCCTTCACGCGGGCGACCGAATCGCCGACGCGACGGGCATCGAAGTAGGACAAGGGCAGGCTCAGGAGATGTCGGTACAGCCTGGCCCCCAACTCCACGTCGATGCGGTAGCTTGTGTGGGCAAAAAGGTAGGTGCGCAGCAGGTTGAGCACCACATCAAACAGGCTTACCACGAGCAGCGCAATGGTGATCACGTTGAGGGTGGTCGTGACACGGTGCAGAAGCACTTTGTCCATGATCACCTGGAAGAACAGCGGGGTGGCCAACGCAAACAATTGAAGCACCAGCGAGACCATGAGGACTTCGAGGAGTTGCTTGCGGTACTTGATGATGGCGGGAATAAACCAGCTGAAATCGAACTTCGCCAACTCGCCCACCAGCGAGGCCTTGGAGGTCAGCAGGGTGACTTCGCCGGCCCAGGTCTCCTCGAACTGAGCCTTCAACAAGACTTCAGGCGCCTGCACCCCGGGGCGCTGGATCAGATAGCTCTGTTCGCCCTGCTCCTGTCGGACCGCACCCAGCAGAAAGTACTGCCCCCACTTGTCCAAGACAATGCAGGGCAGGCCAAGCAAGTGCAGACGGCTCAATTGCGGCTTGTGAAGCTTGGCATGAAACCCAACCTTGCGAGCAGCCAGGACAAGGTCCCGGGTGGTGAGCTCCGTCGAGCCCAGCGCCATCTCATGGGCCAGTCTTTTGGGGTCCATGGACAGGCCATGGAACACGGCCATCATGGACAGGCAAGCCATTCCGGTACCCATCGCTGGCATCTCAGTAGGGGAAGCTAGGGATTTCACAAACCGACCGAAAGGCAGTATTTGCCAAAGAGGCAATATTTTCGTGAGCTGGCTTTGAGCTCGTCAATAGCTCGTCCGGTGCATGCCCCCCCGAAAACCCCGCACAGCAGGACCCTCACGAGCGCGCAACTCAGCGAGATGAGCCCCGTCTTCGAACACCCTGCATTTTTCAACTTGACTTTCCTCATGTGCCCTGCTTTTTTGATGATTTGACAATTTATTGAAATATATAATTAATATTACTTTTTTTCAACAAGGGTATTCTCTAGTACCCATTTAATAAGTTGGCGCCCAAGATCTTCGTCCTAGGGATGTTCGTTTTTAAGCGCTTTGACCTGGCCAAATTGCTAACCGCCGACACACCCAGCTGCCGCCTGTGAACGTTGGTGGTCACGCCTAACAGGCTGCTGAAATACCCCATTCGCGAGCGCAATTTCGCCCCGCATGGTTTTGATTTTTTTGATTTTCCTTTCGCATTCTGATATTCCCTTCGTTTTTTGTTCGCCTTGGCCCACTTGTAAGC
>NZ_NESK01000041.1 GCF_003063415.1 Limnohabitans sp. 2KL-17 | reverse complement strand
AGGCATCGGCCTTTTTTTACGTCTGCTGCAGGTGGCCGCATTGGGGCAAATTGCACTGCAATTGCGGCAGATTTTTATATCACCCCAACTCAAATCCGGTTCCATAAACTCGGCCTTGGCCTGAAAATGAATTTTTCAAGGACGACTAAGTCAACATCAATTAAAAACCGCATCCATCCTTGCCTTGTGTTCAGGCAAGCTGTGCGGCCTTGTTCGCCTTGGTCAACAGCGTTCGGGTTTCTTTTTCGTGGGTTTTGACCTCGTCCAGTGTGGCCTCCAGGTCGGCCAGCTGCGACTCCAGTTGCTGACGGTGTTCGGCCAGTACCACCAGAAACTTCTTGAGCTGGGGCACCGTGTCGCGGGGACTGTCATACATGTCGATCAGGTCTTTGGCCTCGGTGAGGGACAAACCCAGGCGTTTGGCCCGCAGAGTCAGCTTGAGGCGGGTGCGGTCACGCGATGAATACACCCGGTTGCGCCCACCAGGGCCGGATCGCTCGGGCTCGAGCAAGCCCATGTCTTCGTAAAAACGGATGGCGCGCGTGGTCAGGTCAAATTCCTGAGCCAGATCGCTGATTGTGTATGTGTTCGCCATGGCGTGGTTCCTCACCGTGCTTGCGCAGCGGGGACAGCCCTGTGACAAGCCGCCCCATAAAATACAAATTCATATTTGACGTTGACGTTAACGTCAATGACCCGAATGCTAACCCAAACCACCTGACGCATGTCCACATTGCCCACAGCCCCCGTGATGCAACAGCCAGACGCCCGCGTCCCGCCCCACTCCCCGAGTCATCCGCTGAACTTCCCCTTGGCAGACCAACTGCCCGACACGGGCTCCGCCATCGAGGTCGCGCCTGGCATTTTCTGGTTGCGCATGGCCCTGCCCTTTGCCCTGAACCACATCAACCTGTGGCTGCTGCGTGACCGCCTGCCGCACCCCACCCAAGGGGGTGAGATGCAAGAAGGCTGGACGGTGGTGGACTGCGGCATCGACAACCCCGCGACCCGAGAGGCCTGGTTGAAGGTGGAGCAGCAAATGCTGCAGGGCTTGCCCGTCTTGCGTGTGCTGGTCACCCACATGCACCCGGACCACATGGGTCTGGCCCATTGGCTGTGTGAGCGCTGGCAGGCCCCTTTGTGGATGAGTACCAGCGAATACCAATCGGCCTTATTGGCCAGCAGCGGCGTGTCCAACTTTGGCGGTGCGCCCACCATGGCCTTTTTTGCGTCGCACGGCTGGCGCCAGCCCGAGGAACTGGCCCAGGTCAAAGCCCGTGTTGGCTACTACCCGAGCATGGTGCCTCATATTCCTGGCGCCTACGTTCGCCTGATGGCGGGAGCGCCTGTGCAGATCGGCGACCGGATTTGGCAATGCATCAGTGGTTACGGCCACTCACCAGAACACATGGCACTGCATGACGCCAAAAACCAGTTATTGATCAGCGGTGACATGCTGCTGCCAGCCATTTCCACCAACGTCAGCGTGTACGCCATGGAGCCGGACAGCAACCCGCTTCAGCTGTTTCTGGACTCGCTGAAAAAAATGGCACACCTGCCGGACCCAACCCTGATCCTGCCCTCGCACGGTCGCCCGTTTCGGGGCGCAGCATCGCGCATTGAACAGCTTTGTGTGCACCATGCAGACCGCTTGGCCGAACTGCTGCAAGCCTGCCGCGATCAAGCGAAGTGCGCTCACGAATTGCTGCCCTTGCTGTTCAAGCGCCCACTCGACATGCACCAGACCACCTTTGCCTTGGGCGAAGCAGTGGCCCACTTGAACCTGCTTTGGCTGTCCGGCCAGATGCTGCGCCAGCGCGATGTCGATGGCACCATTCGCTTCAGAACCGCTCAGTCTTGATTGAGACCTGACGGGGCCTGACGCAAGGCTTTGCGCCGCTGAGCGTAATCGGGCATGACCTCGCCCACTGTTTCCCAAAAGCGAGGGCCGTGGTTCATCTCGCGCAAATGGGCCAACTCGTGCACCACCACGTAATCAATCTGGCTGATGGGCAAATGGATGAGTCGCCAATTCAGGCGGATGTGGCCATCGGCGCGGGCGCTCCCCCAACGCGTGCTGGCGCTCGACAGGCTGAGTTTTTGCCAGCGTACACCCAGCAAGGGTGCAAAGTGGTTCAGGCGCTGCTCAAACAAACCCTTAGCCTGCTTCTTGAGCCACACCTGCGCCGCGTCGCGCACCTGGGTCACGGTGGCGCCGGGTGGCACCGTCACAGGCAACACTTGCTCAGCAGGAATGTCCTGGCCGAGCACGCGGCCAACGCCACGCTCCAGTACGCACAGTTGCACCATGCGTCCCAGATAGGGCACCTCAGCGCCATGACGCCACTCGATGGCTTGTTGAAATTGTTCGGTCTGCTGCTCTTTGAACTGCTGTAACTTGGCCACGATCCAGGCGCCTTTTTCCTGCACTGAGGCGTCCACTTCGCGCAAAGTCACCCAACTCGGTGCACGCACCACCAGGCCATCGGCCCCGACCATGAAGCCGATGCTTTTGCGGCGTGAGCGCTCAAAACGAAAAGACACCATGACGCCCTGCAACTGCGCATGCCGGTTGGCCGCAGGGTGGGTGAACCCCAGACCGTTGACATGGGGCAGCGCCACAGAACTGAGCAGTTCAGGGGCAGGATGTGCCTGAGAAGACGCCGGAAATGCCGGCTTGGTCGGCTGTGTGGTCACGGGCAACGCCGGATCGCCCCCTGTGAAAAAGTCCAGCACAAACTGCAAAGGCGCGCGCATGGTTTGCCCGTTTCGTCTCAGTGCCCGATGGCGGCAGGGTAAGCCTCTGGGTCCAGGCGATGCATTTCAGACTCGATCCAGGCCTCGACCTCCAGCATCAGTTCGTCAGCACTTCGCCCTTCACTCGGAATGGCTTTGCCAATCGAGATGTCAACCACGCCCGGCTTTTTGACAAACGCCCGGGTCGGCCAGCAACGCGCCGAAGTCACGGCAATCGGAATCACCGGCACACCCGCAGCAATCGCCAGCCGCGCACCACCGCTTTTGTACTCGCCCTTTTGACCACGCGGAATGCGGGTGCCCTCGGGAAACATGATCACCCAGACGCCCTCCTGCATCAGGCGACGGCCCTGTTGGACCACTTTGGCAAAGGCCCGCGACCGCTCTTTGCGGTCGATGTGGATCATGTCCATGCGACCCATGGCCCAACCGAAAAACGGCACACTGAGCAGCTCTTTCTTGAACACATAAGCCAGCGGGTGCGGCATGATCGCGGGCATGACGAAAGTCTCCCAAGTCGACTGGTGCTTGACCAGCAAGACGGCCGGGTCTTTGCGGCCCTGCGGCAGGTTTTCCATGCCCTGAATGCGGTTTTCGATGCCCAGAATCCAGGTGCCGCTGTTCACGGCCAAGCGCAGCCAACCGGCGCAAATCCAGTACAAGCGGGTACTGCTGATGAAGTACGACACGCCCACCACAAACAAAGCCCACGGCACGACGGTGATGGCCATCCACAAAACATGGGCAAGAGAGCGGATGAAATTCATGCAGTGTGAGGACTCGGGTGGGAATGTCAGGTGTGAATATCAGCTGGTCTTGTCGCGGTCGGTCGCGTCGCCAAGCAGGTGGTCGACAAAAGCACCCAGATCGGCATGAACTTGTGTGTCGGGGGGAAAGCCAATGGGAAAGGACGGGGCCTGCAGATCAGGATGTCGCCCGGTCAACACCATGTGCGGTGCGCAACCTGCCGAATGGGCCGCCTGCATGTCGCGCAGGCTGTCACCGACATAGGGCACCCCCTTCAGGTCGATGCCGTACCGCTCTTGAATTTGTTGCAACAAGCCCGGTGCAGGCTTGCGGCAGGCACAGCCTTCACCAGGTGCATGGGGGCAGTAAAAGATCGCATCGATCCGGCCACCTGCAGCGGCCAAGGACTTGAGCATATGGGCATGCACCGCGTTGAGCGCGGCCATGTCAAACAGGCCGCGCCCCAAACCCGACTGGTTGGTGGCCAGCACCACGTGAAACCCGGCGTGGTTCAGGCGACTGATGCCCTCGAGCGCTCCGGGCAAAGGGTGCCATTCTTCGGGTGATTTGACGAACTCGTCGCTGGCTCGGTTGATCGTGCCGTCGCGGTCCAGAATCACGAGTTTGATTTGCATGGCTGTTGCGCGATCAGGCCGCCAGCCGCGACAAATCGGCCACACGGTTCATGGCCACATGCAAGGATTTGAGCAGGCCCTGACGGTTCAGGCGAAGGTCCATGGCTTCGGCGTTGACCATCACGTCGTCAAAGAAAGCGTCGACCGGGCCGCGCAGCGCCGCCAAAGTCTGCAGGCTGGCGGTGTAATCACCGGCCTTGAACTGCGCCTCGGACTCGGGCAACAACCTTTGCATCATGGCGTGCAGGCTTTTTTCGGCATCTTCCTGCAGCAGCGCGACATTCACGTGGGCATCCACTTCACCGGCTTTCTTCAGGATGTTGCCAATGCGTTTGTTGGCCGCAGCCAGTGCAGGGCTTTCTGGCAAGGCCGCAAAAGCACGAACCGCCGACAGGAACTCGCCGACCTGACCCAGACGGGCCGGGCGCAATGCCATCACGGCATCCACCTCTTGCGGGCTGTAAGCTTGCTCGCGCAGGCTGCCGGACAGGCGGTCGTAGATGAAATCAATCAAGAGCACCGAAGGATCGGTGATCTTGTTGCCAAACACGGGCGCAGCCAGCGCCAGCAATTCAGGCAGACCCAGCGCCATGTCTTTCTCGATCAGCATGCGGATCACACCCAAGGCATGGCGACGCAGAGCGAACGGATCTTTGTCGCCTGTGGGCACATTGCCAATGCCGAACATGCCGACCAGGGTTTCTAATTTATCCGCCAAGGCCACGACCACGCCAATGTCGTTGCTGGGCAACTCGTCGCCTGCAAAACGTGGACGGTAGTGGTCGCCAATGGCGTTGGCCACGGCATCACTCAAGCCATCGTTCTTGGCGTAATACGTGCCCATGATGCCTTGCAGCTCGGGGAACTCGCCGACCATGTCAGTCAGCAAATCGGTCTTGGCCAAACGCGCGGCCAACTCGGCCTGCTGCGCCAGCGCATCACCCCCCAGTTGCTGGCCAATGGCCTTGGCAATTGCGCATACGCGCGCCATGCGCTCACCTTGCGTGCCCAGTTTGTTGTGATACACGACCTTGGACAGGCCTTCGACGCGCGATTCGAGCGTCTTTTTACGGTCCTGGTCGAAGAAGAATTTGGCGTCGGCCAGGCGCGGGCGTACCACGCGCTCGTTGCCACCGATCACGGACGATGCATCATCGGGCGTGATGTTGCTGACCACCAAAAACTGGTGGGTCAGTTTGCCTGCAGCATCGAGCAGCGGAAAGTATTTCTGGTTGGCCTTCATCGTGAGGATCAGGCACTCTTGCGGCACATCCAGAAACTCGGTCTCAAACTGGCAGGTCAGTACATTCGGGCGCTCAACCAGAGCGGTCACTTCATCCAGCAGGGCATCGTCTTCGATCGGGCGAACACCACCGCCGACTTGGGCGGCGGCCGCCTGCAACTGGCGCACGATGTCGGCGCGTCGTTCGACAAAGCTGGCAATCACCGCGCCGTCTTTTTGCAGCACCTCGGCGTACTGGTCGGCATGCGCCAACACCAGGGGCGAGACCTTGGCTTCAAAGCGGTGGCCTTGCGTGCTGTTGCCGGCTGTCAGGCCCAGCGCCTTGACGGGCACCACCGCAGCCCCATGCAAGGCAATCAGGCTGTGCGCAGGGCGCACAAAGTTGACACTGCTCCAGCCGGGCAGTTCGCAATCGGTCTCCAGCTGGTATTGCATGACTTTGGGGATCGGCAACTTGGCCAGCGCTTCCTCCAGCGCTTTTTGCAATCCAACCACCAGCGTTGAACCCGTCACGACGCTGTCATAAAACAAGGCTTCACCCTTGCCGTCAGGGGCGCGCTTGAGTGCGGCCACGGCGGCAACCGGGTCAGTCACGTCAGCGCCCAGTGCCTGCAATTTTTTGAGCAATGCGGGGCTGGCGTTGCCACTCGCGTCCAGACCCACCGCCACGGGCATCAGCTTTTGCTGAACCGCCTTGTTGGCGGCTTGCGCAGACACCGCCGTCACATGCGCCGCCAGACGGCGGGGCGAGGCAAAAGCCGTCACTTGCGAATCTGCGGCAGCCAGTCCTTGGGCGCGCAGTTGTTCCACCAGGGTGGCCGCAAAGGATTCACCCAGCTTCTTGAGCGCCTTGGGCGGCAACTCTTCCACAAACAGTTCAACCAGCAAATTTTGTATCGTCATGTCGTACTTCCTCACGCGGCTTTCTTGGGCATTTGAGCAACCCATTCGCGCGGAGCCATCGGGAAGTCCAGACGTTCGCGGCTTTCGTAATAACTCTGGGCCACGCTGCGGGCCAGATTTCGGATGCGGCCGATGTAGGCGGCACGTTCGGTGACGCTGATCGCGCCTCGGGCATCCAACAGGTTGAAGGTGTGGGCCGCCTTGAGAACCTGCTCGTAAGCAGGCAGTGCCAGTTGCTTGGCGATCAGGTTTTGCGCCTGCTGCTCATGCGCGCTGAACGCGACGAATAAAAAGTCAGCATCCGAGTGCTCAAAGTTGTAGGCGGACTGTTCCTGCTCGTTTTGCAGGTAGACGTCCCCATAACTCATGGTGTCGGTCCACTTCAGGTTGTAGACGTTGTCCACGCCCTGCAAATACATGGCCAGGCGCTCGAGGCCGTAGGTGATCTCGCCGGTGATGGGCTTGCAGTCGATGCCGCCGACTTGCTGGAAATAGGTGAACTGCGTGACTTCCATGCCGTTCAGCCAGACTTCCCAGCCCAGGCCCCAGGCACCCAGCGTCGGGTTTTCCCAGTCGTCTTCCACAAAACGGATGTCGTTTTGCTTCAGGTCAAAACCCAGCGCCTCAAGCGAGCCGAGGTACAGCTCCAGAATGTTGCTGGGTGCCGGCTTCAGCACGACCTGAAATTGGTAATAGTGCTGCAAACGGTTGGGGTTTTTGCCGTAGCGGCCGTCTTTGGGGCGGCGACTGGGCTGCACGTAGGCGGCCTTCCAAGGCTCGGGGCCGATGGCACGCAAAAAAGTGGCCGTGTGGCTGGTGCCCGCACCGACTTCCATGTCGTAGGGCTGGAGCAAGGCACAGCCCTGGGCATCCCAGTATTGCTGCAGTTTCAAAATGATTTGCTGAAAAGTCAACATGGCCTGAGCAGGCCAGCAGCGAGCTGGCGTGGGTTAGATGGGCGCAGTCGTTGCGCGAGCCCTTGATTTTACGGTCATTGTCGGCGTCGCCACGACCTCACGACAGCCCAGGCCACCAGCGTGCAACACAAGGCCCAAAGCGGCCACAAACCCCAAGCCGAAGCCCAGCGTGCAAACGGCGTCATCCCGTTGCGACCTTCATAGGCGCCTGTCAGGCTGCCCCGGGTAAAGCGCGGCAACTGATGGGTCACGCTGCCCTGGTGGTCAATGATGGCTGTGGCCCCGGTGTTGGTCGCACGCAGCATCGGTCGCCCCAGTTCAATGGCGCGCATGCGCGAGATGCTCAGGTGCTGGTCAACGGCCAGCGTGTCGCCAAACCAGGCGATGTTGCTCACGTTCACCATCACAGTGGGCGCCTGCGCCGGGTCTTTGAACCGAATGGCGAGCTCTTCGCCAAACAGGTCTTCGTAGCAAACATTCGGGGCCAGTCGCTGGCCTTGCCAATGCACAGAAGGCTGCGCCCATCCCCCGGATCGGAAATCGCCCAATGGAATGTTCATCATTTGTACGAACCAGACAAATCCGGGCGGCATGAACTCACCAAAGGGCACCAGATGCGACTTGTCGTATCGGTAATCCAGCGAGCCGGTGGGGCCCAGCGCGACCACCGAGTTGGTGTAACCCTCGGTCTGGCTGCCCAATGGCAGCCCCACCAGCGCCATCGGACGACCCGTTGCAGCGAAATGCTGCTGCAAGCCAGACCAATAGCCCTCGGGCAAATGACGTGGCAGCAAAGGCACGGCGGTCTCGGGTGCCACCACCAAGGCTTGCTGGCTGCTGCGCAGTTTCGCGTCGTACCACTGGAGCGCATCCCGAACGCCACTGGCTGCGTCAAATTTGGCGCTTTGGGAAATGTTGGCCTGCAGTAACTCGACCTGCCCCATCCCGGCCGAAGTGGTGAAAGTGGGGCCCCATGCCTGCAGCCCCCAAGACACCAAGCCCATACCGATCAAGGGCTTGAGCGCGCGCAACACCCAACCTGTCAGAGCCAGACGCATGGCCAGCCAAGCGGCCAGGGCGCCGATACCGTACACCCCGATCCAGGGCGCCCAGACAGACAACACGCCATCCACATGCGCATAACCGCCAGCACCCCAAGGAAAACCAGTCAGCCAGCGCCCACGCATGAGTTCGGCCAGGGTCCACAAGGCGGCAAAAAGCGCACTGGCCAGACCCGGCCGATGCGCCATGACACCTCTGGCCAGAACCACCCAAGCTGCCGCAGCTGCAGCGTAATACAGCGCCAAAGCCGCCGCCAAAGCACCCACTGCCAGAGCAGCCAAGGGGGCAGGCAAACCACCTACATCGTGCATGGACACAAACAACCACCAAAAGCAGCCTGTGAGCCAGGCGGTGGCAAAGACACCACCCGACCAAGCGGCCTGCCTGGCCGAAGAACGGGCTGGTTGGTCGTCGCGCGCTGTTCGCACCAGGCCAGCGGCCAGCAAGGACAAACTCAAAACCTGCAGCCATCCTTGCGCCTGGCCATTGCCGGGCATGGCCATGGATGCGGCCTGCGCTGCACCTGCCAAAGCGGGCCACACGGTTTGCAGACCGCGCACGCGCGCCGAGCCAAAATTCATGCCTTGGGCTCGGGGGGGGGGACCGTGGAAACAGGCGACACCTTGAACCAGCGCACAGCGCCCGCACGAGTGTGCAAGACCACAAACTGAAGCCCCGCCAGATCGTGCCGCTCGCCCCGACGCGGCACATGGCCCATTTCATGGGCAATCAGGCCGCCGATGGTGTCAAAGTCTGGGCCTTCGCTGTCTTCGCGCGCTTCTTGCAAGTTGACGCCAAAGGCTTCGCTGACACGTTCAAGCGAGGTGTCGCCACTGACCCGGAAACTTCGGTCCGGCAAACCAAAAATGTCGCCCTCGTCGTCGGCGATGTCGAATTCGTCCTCGATCTCGCCCACAATTTGTTCCAGCACATCCTCAATGGTGATGAGGCCAGCGGTACGCCCGAATTCATCAATGACGATGGCCAAGTGGTTGCGGTTGTCTCGGAACTGGCGCAGCAAGTCATTCAGGCCTTTGCTCTCAGGCACAAACACAGCCGGACGCAGTAAGGCGCGAATGTTCAGTTCGGGGGCACGCTGCAGCTTGAGCAGGTCTTTGGCGAGCAAGATGCCAATGATGTTTTCTTTTTCACCCTCAAAGACCGGAAAACGCGAGTGCGCCGTCTCGATCACGTGGTTGAGCAACTGGTCAACCGAGTCTTCAATGTCCAGCAAGTCCATCCGGGGCGCTGCCACCATCACATCGCCCGCCGTCATGTCGGCCATGCGGATCACGCCCTCGAGCATCAGGCGGCTCTCTGAATTGATGATGTGGTTGTCTTCGGCCTCGGCGAGGGTTTCGATCAACTCGTCGGTCGAGTCGGGGCCGGGATGGATGAATTCGGCAAGCTTTTGCAGAAAACTGCGCTTGTCTTCGCGCTCAAGGTAACGCGCAGGGTGGGGATCGGACACAGTCAGAAAGTGCAGGACATGCTGTTATGGGCAAGCCTCAAGGATAGCGGATTCAGATGACAAGCCGACAAATCAGGGCTTGTGTGATGCGTGGCGGGCATCACGTACCCCTTGGCGAATCTCTTGCATGGTGGCCAGCCATTCGCGAAATTGCTGCGCTTGGTTTTTCAACTGGTAATCCAATTCGGCCATTTGCTCTTGCATGAGCCCGCTCAACTGACTGTCCAGCGTCGCCTCGCGCAAGGTCAAATAGGCCTCGGATTCGCTGCCATCGCGCTGGACTTTGGCACCCGCGTGGCGCGCGATTTTGAGCATGGCGACGTTTTCACTCAAGGCGTGGATGAACAGCATGCTCACCCCTTGGTTGCGGGCGTGCATGACGGCGTGGTTGAAAAGGCGGACTCCCAAGCCCTTGCCGCGCTGATGGGAAGCGACCGACACACCGAACTCAGCGCAGGTGGCCCACTGTGGATCGACCGAATACGCCAAATGCGCCATGGCCACCAGTTCAAGACGGCGGTTGAACACCCCAAAAATCTCGTCGCGATCAAAGTTCAAACCCAAGACGTAGCGCTCAATCTGCTCATCGGTCGCTTGGTACCCAAAACGCAAATAACGGTCCTGCACATCCAGGGACAACAAATGCTTGAGGATGCGCGGCTTGTGGCGCGGCGACAAAGACCGAATGGGAATCCACCCGCCACTTGCGCGTGCGGAGGGCCTCTCCGAAGCCCAGCCCATCACGCCACCCACAACCCAGCGTCGCCAGAAATGGCGCCAAAATCCAGGCCGGTGGTTGGTGTTCAAGGTCATATAAATCCAAGGGTTTTCCCTAACTCTACACCCAATAGCGAGGCCTTGTCTGTTCCGGTTATTTGTCGCCTGTGAGACCTTGCCGGACATGACCGAGGTTTTGCCCGATCACACTTTGGCAAACAGTTAGCCACAATCAGGGCAATCAGGAGAACAAGTGATGGAACGTATTTGGCTGAAAAACTACCCACCCGGCGTCCCGCACGACATCGACCCGAACCAATACAGCAGCCTGACCGACTTGCTGGAGAGGGCTTTCAGTGAGCACAGCAACAGCCCGTTTTCGGTCTGCATGGATCGCTGGATGCGCTACAAGGAACTCGACGAACTGTCCAGAGCCCTGGGCGCCTGGCTTCAGGACAAAGGCTTGGAACCCGGCAGTCGGGTGGCCATCATGCTGCCCAACCTGCCTCAGTTTGCAGTGACCATGGCCGCCATCTTGCGCGCCGGTTACACCTGCGTGAACGTGAACCCGCTTTACACCGCCCGCGAACTGGAACACCAACTCAAGGACTCCGGCGCCACGGCCATCGTCATTCTGGAAAACTTTGCAGCCACCTTGCAAAATGTGCTCGACCACACGGCCGTTCAACATGTGGTGCTGGCTTCGATCGGCGACTTGCTGGGCCCCTGGTACGGCCGCTGGATGACATTTGCCGTGCGGCACCTGGCCAAAATGGTGCCTGAATTCGAACTGTCGCTGGATGGCGGGCGCACGGTTACCGCGTTCAAAAAAGCCATTGCACAAGGTCGCCACCTGAGCCTGAAAGCAACGCACCAGACGCTGGATAACACGGCGTTTTTGCAATACACCGGCGGAACGACCGGCCTGTCCAAAGGCGCGGTATTGACGCATCGCAACGTGGTGGCAGCCATTTTGCAAGCCGAAGGCTGGTTCACCCCGGCCTTGGCCAGCATTGGCGATTTGCGCAAAGTCAACAGCATTGCGGCACTGCCGCTTTATCACATCTTTGCCTTGACACTGTGTTTGCTGGCCATCCGTCAAGGCTCGCACCTGACGCTGGTGCCCAACCCACGTGACTTTGCCAAGTTCATCGGCGTACTCAAACAGCGGGCTTTTCACATGCTGCCCGGGGTCAACACCTTGTTCAACGCCTTGATGCAACACCCCATGTTCAAGACGATCGACTTTTCGTCGTTGCGACTGACTCAGGCAGGGGGCATGGCCGCATCTGAAGGCACCGCGCGCCACTGGCAAGCCGCCACCGGCAGCGCCATGATCGAAGGCTGGGGCATGAGCGAGACCTGCGCCATTGGCACCAACAACCCGGTCACACAAACCCACTTCAGTGGCAACATCGGTCTGCCGCTGCCCAGCATCGACATCGCCATCAAAGACGACGCGGGCGAAAGCTTGCCCATCGGCAGCTCGGGCGAAATTTGTATTCGTGGCCCTAACGTGATGACCGGCTATTTCAACCAGCCCGAAGAAAACGCCAAGACCTTTACACCCGACGGCTTCATGCGCACGGGCGATGTGGGCATCATGGACCACGAAGGCTTCACACGCATCGTCGATCGCAAGAAAGACATGATCATCGTGAGCGGTTTCAACGTCTTTCCAAGCGAGTTGGAAAACGTCATCTCGACCTGTCCTGGCGTGGTGGAGTGCGCCATTGTGGGCATACCAGATGCCATGCAAGGCGAAACCATCAAGGCCTTTGTGGTGCGCAACGACCCGCTGCTGACCGAAGAGGCGGTAGCCCAGTTCTGTCATGAAAATCTAACGGGCTACAAACGCCCCAAATACATCGAGTTCCGGGACGAACTGCCCAAATCCAATGTCGGCAAAATTTTGCGCCGGGAACTGCGCAGCAACAAATAATGCCCTCTTGTTGTCTCGCATGAACTCAAGCATTTCTTTGCCTATGGGCGTGACGGTCTTAGAGCGCGGCTGGCTCTCGGCCAACAATGTTCTGCTATGCGATGCGGACAGCGCCACGCTGGTGGACAGTGGCTATGTCACGCACCAAGCGCAAACACTGGCCTTGGTCGAGCAGGCTTTGCAAGGCCGCAAGCTGGACCAATTGGCCAACACCCACTTGCACAGCGACCACTGCGGCGGCAACCAGGCCCTGCAAGCCCGCTACCCGGCTTTGCAAACCTGGATACCCCCCGGATTGGCGGCTGACGTACAAGCTTGGTCTGAAGAGGCGTTGAGCTACAAACCCACCGGGCAAAATTGCCCCCCTTTCACCTTCACCGGCTTGCTCCAACCCGGAACTAACCGCCGCTGGGCCAATACGGACTGGGAAGTCCATGCCGCCCCAGGCCATGACCCGCACTCGGTGATTTTGTTCGCGCCAGAACACCGGCTGCTGATGTCAGCCGATGCCCTGTGGCAAAACGGATTCGGGGTGGTGTTTCCTGAACTGGTGGGCATTGACGCTTTTGACGAGGTCGGGCAAACACTCGATCTGATTGAGCAACTCAAGCCCGCCATCATCATCCCGGGGCATGGCGCCGTCTTCACCGAAGTGGCCCCCGCACTGGCTCTGGCACGCAGCAAACTGGAAGCCTTTGCCCGGACCCCAGAACGCCACGCACGCTATGGCACCAAGGTGCTGCTCAAATTCAAATTGCTGGAATGGGGCCGCATCTCCAAGACCGACTTCAGCGACTGGGCCATGCGGGTGCCCTATTTGAACGAACTGCACAACCGCTTTGGCCTTGGTCATGACTTGCCCACCTGGCTGGACATGATGCTGTCCGAGCTGGAACGCAGCGGCGCCCTGGAAGTGCGTGATGGCTTCTTGCAAGACGCATGAAACTCAAGCCTCCCCCCGCTTGGCTGAGTGCAGCAAAATTTATAAGAATACAATCCACTTTTGTTTAAATAGTTTTATTGCGGATTGCTGACGTTTTTTAAAATTCCGGCTCGCCCTAAATTGACCTCGAGCCCCCAGGGTCTGGACATGACCCACGATGCCTCACTGACTTGACCCGCGACGGGTTGCAAGTTCCAAGCTCAACCCAACAAATGTGCAAATGCCATCAGGCGATGCACTTTTCCCGGCGGGATCTTCCAAGAAACCGCCATTTCCTGTGTGCAGGGTTTGTTTCAAAATCTGCATGCCACCTCTCTGAAAGGCTCAACCATGAGCAGCAAAATTTACGTGGGCAACTTGCCTTACACCATCGACGACGCCAGCTTGCGTCAAAACTTCTCTGAGTTTGGCGGCGTTCTGTCGGCCAAAGTCATGATGGACCGCGACACAGGTCGCTCCAAAGGCTTCGCATTTGTCGAAATGTCCAGCGCTGAAGAAGCCCAAGCCGCGATCACGGGCCTCAATGGCATGTCGGTCAGCGGTCGCTCCATTGTGGTGAACATCTCCAAGCCGAAAGAGCCAAGCACCGGCTACGGCAGCGGTTACCGCGATACACGCAACTGATCTTTTTCAGCTTGCTCCAAAAACCCGTCCATGTGACGGGTTTTTTTATGGCTGATCGGTGTTGTCCCAGGCAGTTTGCAGCTGCCTTTTAAACGGGTCTATTGGTGGTGAAAGAAGCGCTTATATTCTTCACACAAACAAACTATCCTCTGCCGTGGCGAGCAAAGAGTTGTCCGTCATTTTGAAAGTAAAAACATGGCCATTGACTCTGATCTCATCAATGCACTGGCGCCCACCGGCGTTTTGCGCGCAGCCATCAATTTGGGTAATCCGATTCTGGCTCATCGCCACACCGAGACCGGTGAACCTGCCGGTGTTTCGGTGGACATGGCCCGCGCCTTTGCCCTGTCCCTGGGGCTCGAGCTGACTTTGAGTGTTTTTGACTCTGCGGGTCAATCGGTGGAAGCTGCCAGTTCGAACCAGGTCGACATCGGTTTTTTTGCCATCGATCCGCTGCGTGGCAAAGACATCGCTTTTTCTCCCCCTTATGTCTTGATAGAAGGCAGCTACATGGTGCGCGAAGGATCGGTCATCACGCGCAATGAACAAGTGGATGAAGCGGGCATACAAGTTACTGTGGGCAAGGGCAGTGCTTACGACTTGTACCTCACACGCGCCTTAAAGCAGGCCGACATTGTTCGGGCGCCTACTTCGCCAACCGTGGTTGATGTGTTTTTGGCGCAAGGACTGGAAGTCGCAGCCGGCGTGCGTCAGCAATTGGAATCCGATGCCCGCCGTTACGGGCATTTGCGTGTTTTGCCGGGCCGCTTCATGGTCATCGAGCAAGCCATGGGCACACCCAAAGTCAGAGGGCCACAAGCGCTTGCAAACCTCAGCCGATTTGTGGAGGACATGAAGGCATCCGGCAAGGTCGCTGAGGCATTGACCGTGCACGGTATCCAGGGGGCGTCTGTGGCCCCAGTGCAGCCAGCGTTCTGAGTTTTTAGTTGGACGAAACGGGCGCAACACCAGCACTCGGTCATGTCGTCATGCGCACTCAGTTCATGTCGTTTCAAAAGCCCCCATGCTTGAAACAACCAAAACATCAAATACACAAAAAAGAACATAGATTGTCAAAACAGAAAAACATATTGGCTTAGCGGTCTTGAGGCCTCAATGTATTGTTTTAGTTACTTTTTCAAATGGCCATGGATACAAAACAAATTGGCATCCAGCACATTTCCCCGCCGTTGAAGCGTACAGACAAATTGTTCATCGTTTTCATGATCGGCATGGCCTGCTTGGTGGCGGTGATGGGCTACACGACCTACCAACAGGGAAAGCTTGAAGAGACGTCCAAACGCAACGGGGAAGCCTGGCTCAAATGGCTGAGCGAATCTGCCAAGAGCCGCCATGCACCTGATTACCAGCCGGCCGCTTGTGGCGCTCAGTTGCCACCGGCCACACAGACTTGGGGGGGCTGTTTCGAAAGCATCACCGCACCCGACGGCCCACTGGGCGCACTGACCAACCCCTTTTCAGGCGGCCGCTTGCAGCGTGGCGTCAAATGCGATTCTCAGGACCGGACTTTGGCGGGTTCTTTGGTGTTTGAAAAACACACGCCGACCCCACCCGGCTCGGCCATTCCCAGCCTGTTGAGCGCTTTGGCAGACAGCGACGACATTGGACAAAAAGTTCAAATCAGATTGTCGGTTTGCGACAAGGGCGCCAATGTGATTCGCATTGGTGAGATCGAGTTCTAAAGGCACTGCGTATGGAAACCAAAGAACCCGCCATCAACAACACGCCCATGAGCCAAAGCATCATCCCGAGTGATTTGCCTTTGCGCAAATGGTTATTTTTGTGGCTGTTGTCACCCCGCCAAGAGGGCAACTTCCACAAAGTGATCGACCGCTGGATCAGCCTCTTGATCGTGGTCAATTTGGTCGCATTGGTGGCCGAACACATTCCATCCATCTACACACCATTCACCGCATGGTTTCATGCCTTTGATGTTTTTTCGGTCACCATCTTCACCCTCGAATACCTGCTGCGCCTTTACCTGGCGCCAGAAGATGAAGAGTTCAAGGCTGCACAACGGCCCAGAGTACGCTATTCCCTCAGCCCGTTTGCGCTGATCGACCTGATCGCCGTGCTGCCGTTTTATTTGCAGGCGTTCATCCCGCTGGATCTGCGCGCCCTCAGGCTGCTTCGTTTGCTGCGAATCCTGAAGCTGTTCAGGGTGCTTGTTCCCGCATTTCATGAGTTCAAGCAAGCCAACCAGGGCAGAACATTCAGGCAAAAGGTCCACGCCCTGGTGTTTCCAAGCTCTTTTGGCGGCGAGCTCCATCATATTTTTGACAACTTCATTGTTTTTTGGGTGATCGTTTCCGTCATCGCCGTGATCTTCGAATCGGTGCACAGCATCCAGTACCTGCTGAATCTGGAGTTCATCATTCTGGATGCCATCGCAGTGGGCATCTTCACGCTGGAATACTGCTTGCGAATCTACAGCTGCGTTGAAAATCCGAGCATGAAACATGCGCTGGGCGGGCGCATCAAGCAAGCTAAAACCACCAGTTCGATCATCGACTTTCTGGCCATCTTGCCGTTCTTTCTGGAATTTTTCCTGCACCATTTGCTGGATTTGCGGTTCTTGCGGGTTTTCCGATTGCTGCGGCTGCTCAAGCTCACCCGCTACACCGGCGCCACCACCACCCTCACCCGTGTCATCTCCCGGGAATGGCCTGTGCTGGCGGCGTCGGCGTTCATCATGCTGCTGCTGGTCATCATGACGGCCAGCCTAGGCTATCTGTTTGAGCACGAAGCCCAACCTGACAAGTTTGAAAACATTCCCCAATCCATTTATTGGGCGGTGATCACGCTGGCATCCGTCGGATATGGTGATATTTCACCCATCACACCCATGGGCCGGGTGATGACCATCATCTTGGCTTTGCTCGGAATTGGTATCTTTGCGATTCCTGCGGCCTTGCTGTCCTCTGCCTTTACCGACCAGCTGCGCATCGAGCGGGAAACGCTGAAAAACGAACTGTATGAAATGCTCTCAGACGGCGTGCTGGACGGGGCAGAGACTGACAAAGTCATGGCCGAAGCCAGGCGCCTTCATTTGAGCGATGATGAAGTCAACCGATTGATCGTCAAAGCGAAACGGGAAAGAGAGCTCAAGGAAGATGTTTCCGTGCTGCCCCTGCACAAGATAGCGGCCACCTCAGAACACGCCATTGAGCATTACAAAGTGCTGATCTCCCAGATTCGGCAACTGGGCGTCATGACCGATGCTGCCCGATTTGAATCAGTGGCCAAACAAAAGAATCGGCTGACGCCTGACGAATGGGCGTTGTGGCAACAGATTCAAGGGGATGAGCCCATCAAGCCTTGATGGGATGCGGTCAGAAATTGTTGCCGCCGACCGAAAACTGACCATCTAAACCTAGTAGTGCCGACTCAAAATTGACCAGGGTTGAAGTGGACCCCGAATTTGGGACAGGTGTTTAAGTGGGACACTATCCAAAAAAACGGGTTACCAATGACTGAATCAAAAAAACGCAGAGTTCATCCGCCGGAGTTCAAGGCCAAGGTGGGGCTGGA
>NZ_NESK01000040.1 GCF_003063415.1 Limnohabitans sp. 2KL-17 | reverse complement strand
TGGTTCGATGACTACAATTCTTACCACCCGCACAGCGCATTGGGCTACGTGCCACCCAAGCTGTTCAGGGGAAAACGAGCGGCAAATTAAACATACCGGCGGTACTGGGTTACAGGGTCAAGACCACGTTTGAGCAACAACTGGCCACTCAACAACCTATTGATGTGTCCGAAAATACTTGGCCACTACATTCATCTGTAGCGAACTTACTCGTGACTTTTTAACAATAATAGATACAAGTAAAATTGCTAAAGCAATGAAGTTGTAAAAACGCCAATTTTTTAAGAAAAACGCATGTCATCAAGCCATGGTTCTAACTCAAGTTCGTCGACCCACAGCGGCAGCGACTGTCTCACTGGCAATGCGAGAGAAGCCATCGTCTACTCTACTAACATTGGAAGTGGCGAAAAGGCTACAGGCAGCGTTTCCGGCAGCACCTCTTGCGCTACTGTCCACGAAATTGCAAAAGTGACATGGGCTGAACGGCTGTTCTTCCTGTTGTTTACCGCTGTGGAACGGCGAAACAGACGCTACTCTCTCGTTGGTGATCATGAGTTTTTTAACTTGTCAGAATTTCCGTGGGTTGAAGAGGTTGCCAAAGCGACCGCTGATATACAGAAGGAGCTTGACACGGTACTCGCACGGCGGGAGCAATTGCCGAACTTTCAGGACATTTCGCCCGATCAGCGGATGCTTACAACCGACAGTGGATGGAAAACGTTCTTCTTCTATGGGTACGGAGTGCGCGCTCCAATGAATTGCTCGCTCTGTCCCAAAACAGAAGCTGTGCTGCAACGCATACCAGGAATGACAACAGCGTACTTTTCCATCCTAGCGCCTGGGAAAGAGCTCCCTCCTCATAGAGGGCCATACAACGGTGTCTTACGGTTTCACCTGGGTCTCATAATTCCTAAGCCCATAGAACAATGCGCGATCAGAGTCGGTCAGTCAGTAAGACACTGGTCCGAGGGACAGCCACTCGTGTTTGACGACTCGTACAATCATCAGGCCTGGAACCATTCAAATCAGTGGCGCGTCGTTTTGTTCGTTGACTTCAAGCGGCCGTTACCAACGGTTTCTGCCGCAATCAATAACGTGATGTTGTGGATCATCAGACGGACACCTTTCATCACCGTTGCAACAAGGAATCTCCGGGCGTGGGAAAAAACCTTTTACGTTTACGATGGCGCGTTAGATGCGTCCAGTTGCACCACGGTGCGCAACTCGCCCTGAAGACAATGCATCTGCTGCTCGTAATTGCGCTGCTCAAGTCGCGTTGAAATTCATCGGTCGCTAAAGGCCGTTCAATAATTTTTAGTAAGAATATTGCACATACGGTCGCCGGATTCCAAAGCGAAGTGCACCTGCAGCGGTAATCCCCTCAAAAACCATCGGAACCAAAAGCAGGAGGTTTATGCAGCCCTAGCCAAGAACTACTTTGGAGGTATGCCGCCCTCAGCTTGCTTGAGTACAGCCATGATCTGGCTGTCCGTGAACTTTCTCTTTTTCATGCAGAAATTCTTTCATGGAAATTTCCACTTTTAAAGTCGATGGATTTTCGAGAGGATTACCCTTGGAGATCATGCGCAGCAGCCAACTGACGTTTTAGCTCGCAGCGCACAGCACTACGTTCAGCACTTGGTGCTTGATTCTGCGCTGACAAACATATCATCTCGAAGCACCAGCGGCGGCTCGTCTGGCACGACGCAATTCAGTAAGGTGCTCACCTAGCATTTCAGTAGCGTATGCCTCCTCAAGTGCGGGCTTCACAACCGAAAAAGTTGCAGGCTTTGCATCTCGAACTTCCTCTACCAAAAGAATATGTACTCCATCTTCTGTTGATATAGGGGGGCTTGCCTCTCCCACTTTAAGCAATTTTATCGAAGCGGAAGTCTCTTTCTTTAATGCACCTTCCGCCACCCAGCCTACCAATCCACCTTCATTGGAAAAGCCATCTCTTGAATATTGTTTAGCAAGAAGTGAGAAGTCTCTTTGGCGCCTGAACTCCTTTAATATGGAGTAAGCATCATTGATGGATTCTAATGTCATGATCCGGATTTTAAATTCCTTGGAACCCAAATGGTTTTTATATTGCAGATACTTCTTTTGAAGCTCCAAGTCAGACGCTTTCTGGCTCCTCATAAAGACATCAAGATAGGTTTGAGCCAACGCGTTAGACAGGGCCACTTGGAACTCTACTGCCAACTCTTTGGCGGTCTTAAGATATTGAGAGTTGGATATAGCCCACAAAATATCATCTCGTATCTCAAAAGTATTCTCAGTACTTCCTGCAGTGAACGCAGCACCACTAGATTCGTCACTTGATATATCTTTACGCGACATAGACTTTTTCGATTCAACTGATACGGATTCATTCATAGTAACCACCTTGTTTGTTTACATTCATTTGATTGACTCTGCCTCGGAGGAGGCAGAGTCAATCAAGGTTAGCTTTGCTTTGGTGAGCTCGAACGGGCTGTTTTAAACGATTCCTCACTTGATGCGCTCTCTCGCCTTACGAGTGTTGAATCGATGGGTGTCATTTCTATTTGTTCAGCAGTGCGACGGGATTGCCTTCTTGCATCTCTCGTTTCATCCACTTCAACCACATCCAGACGATAAGTGTTCGGTTCACCTGTGGTGTTACGAACTCCCCTTGCTGCTTCACTGTCATCAGGAGCTGAAGGCCGTGATTGCGACATTACAAATGTTGGATAAAGCATGCCTAGAACAGCCCCCACTGCGCTATTCACAACATGCTCGTTTCCACCCAATGCATCTACCATATACGCTGTGTTAAAAGCAGATGCAAACAAATTACTACGTGATGCATGTGCATCTTTAACATGATTTGCGACCGCGTTCCAAGTTCGTTCGCTAGCGGGCCTTAGATCAAGGCTAAAGGATATCGGTTTACCATCCGTTGTACCATTCAATCCTGCCTGGGTATAGCGGGACACCATGTCATCAGTCGTTTCGCCAACATGGTTAACTATCGCTCGGCCCAAGCTGTTTCCAAGACCTTTAGCGAGGCTCTCATTCCAGGACCCAGGTGGTTTCTTAGTTGTTGCGAAGGATGTTGTTAAAGGTTGTTCACTTGTTGAGAAGGATGTTGTTAAAGGTTGTTCACTTGTTGAGAAGGCTGTTGAAGGCTGTTCACTTGTTGAGAAGGCTGTTGAAGGCTGTTCACTTGTTGAGAAGGCTGTTGAAGGCTGTTCACTTGTTGAGAGGGCTGTTGAAGAATTGCCTCCTGCAGTTGTACTTGGGGTTAATGCGTCGCTTAATCTGTCCATTGCATAGCCAACGCCAATTTGATTGGGCACATAGGCTCCCGCTGAAATAAGAGTGGCTCCAGTGGACATAGGGCGCTCATTCGTCGAATTGGTATTATCCTTAAGACGCAAGTTATACTGCACCGCGTCACGCAAGGGCGTGTACACCAAATTCGCCCCCATCAATGCAGGCGCAGCAGCAGCCAACGCTGGCGCTCCTCCCGTAGCAGCCAAAGCAACTAATGTGCCTCCGGTCACCATAATTTGGGCGACACGAGATCCCACACTTAGCATGGTTTGCGTCTTATTTTGATTGTCTCGCACCAAGCCCGCAATCTGAAGGCCAATTGGCAATACCCCACCAGTTACTACTGCACCTGCCACACCCGCAGCAGTGCTTGCTTGCGCCATCTGCTGAAACATCGTTCGGCGTGAAAATTCGCGGAGGAAAGTAGGCACTGCTACAGAAGCCACATTTTTAGTTGCTGATAATGCCAAATTGGTTCCATGTCGGGACAGTGATTGAGACCAACTCTCGTCATTTCGCGGAACATTAGCAATAGACTGTGCATTTTCGATATGCCTGTCAAGTTCGCTCGTATTAATTGATGTAAAGCTACCAGCACCATTAGTTCCAGTCGTGCTAGCTGTGGAACTGGATTGCTGCGTGTTGCTTAGAAATTGGTTATTAATGGTCATCAGAGGCTGCCTTTCAAAAAAATCACTTGGTTGCATATTGCTTGCATCTTAAAAAAATTTAGACGACGATAAAAATACACGGCTTCTTCACCATGAGTTATGTTGTTTAATGCGATCACAGCCTAATTGACTGCTTCGCTAAACGATGAACAGATAGTTTTCCTGATTTGCAGGAACATCGAGAAGTCAATTGCTTCTCAATGGGATAGTTAATCCAAGCGATGAATTGTTCGCATCCATAGGGTAAACACTTGTAATTGGTCTGGTAATCTCCCCAAAAACCATCGGAACTAAAAGTAGAAGGTTCACGCAGCTCTGGCCAGGAACTGCTTTGGAGGTACGCCACCAATGGCCATGTTGGGGCGTTCGTGATTGTAGAGATGCATCCACTTCGTGGCATGCTTCTGCACTTGCTCAATGCTCTCCTACTGGTATTGACTCAGCCACTCGTAGCGCACCTTTCTGTTGTGTTGAATCTTTCGATGTAAGCGTTTTGCTGGGGCTTGCCCGGTTGGATGTACTGCGGCTCTATACCCCTTTGCTTGGCCCAAGCCTGGATGCTTTGGCTGATGTTCTCCGGACCGTTGTCGCAGCGGATCGCATCTGGTTTGCCCCGCCACTCAATGATGTTCTTGAGGCTTCTGATCACCCGCTCGCTGGGCAGACTGAAATCAACTTCTAGGCCCAAGGCCTCTCTGTTGTGATCGTCAATGACGTTGAGCAAGCGGATGCTGCGTCCGTCTTCCAAGCGGTCATGCATGAAGTCCATGCTCCAGGTGATGTTGGCCTTGGCTGGCACGGCCAGTGGCTGGGGCTTTTCTCTGGTCAACCTCTTTCGCGGCTTGATGCGCAAATGGAGCTCCAACTGGCGATACACCCGGTAAACCCGCTTGTGGTTCCAACCAAAGCGCTTGACGTTGCGCAGAAACAAGAAGCACAGGCCAAAGCCCCAGGTGCGGTGGTTGTCGGTCAGGCGTAGCAGCCAATTGGCAATCTCCCGGTTCTCTTGCTTTGCCCTGCCAACATGCCGATAACAGCTTTGGCTGATCCCAAAGGCGCTGCAGGCCTGCGTGATGATCACGGTGGCAGATTGATTCACAGGCCATCTCCCGCCTACGAGATGGCCTCACCACTTTTTTGCCAAGGCCTCAGCAACGATTTGGCTTTGAGCTTCTCGTCCATGTACATCTTGCGCAGCCGCCGGCTCTCATCCTCCAGCTCTTTCATCCTGGACATCGTGGAGGTGTCCATGCCGCCGTACTTGGTGCGTTATTTGTAAAACGTCACGCTGCTGATGCCAAACTCTCGGCAAATGCTGGGCACAGGCATGCCGCCTTCGGCTTGCTTGAGTGCAGCCATGATCTGGCTGTCCGTGAACTTGCTCTTTTTAATGCAGAAATTCGTTCATAGAAATTTCCACTTTTAAAGCCGATGGATTTTTGGAAAGATTACCAGCTGTTCTGAGGGTAAACCTTGAGAAAAATGAGCAAACTTGCGCCGCAATTTGCGGCACTAAAAAAAAGATGCCGTAGGCGAGTGCGGTGTCTCTTTAGTGGCGGAGTTATCTGCCTTGGTTTGTTGTTTTTCTTTTAACACAGAAGGAGTTGAATATGAACGTGTCTGATATTGCGGGTGCAGCAGGTGGTGCTGCGGGCATGGCGGCGGGTGGCCCATTGGGTGCAATGCTTGGCCAGGCAGTGGGTGAGGCGGCTGGCCAGGTGGCACAGCAGATGGGAGGGGCGGTGCAGCAGTCGATGGAATCTGGTGATCCTGGTGCTGTGCTGAGCAGTGCTGCGCAGGCTTTGACGAATGGTGTCAAGTTGTGAGTCTTGACCAACGAGGTCTCTGCTGTGCTCGAAGGGCTGAGCGTCAGTTTGTTTGGGCCTTTTAATGCTAGATGTTGTGATGTAAGGAATAGTGAGGGTTTTCCTTAGTGGTGGGTTAACGAACTCTGTGCTCTGAAAATACCACATAACGTATGTGACTGATTCATGGTGAGCTGGTCACAATTTTCATCGATTTTGATGCTGGATAACTTAGGAGGATGAAATGTCTTTAAGAAATAGTATTCCGGATGCTACCCTTGGGGTTGCAGCGACTGGTACGGATGCATCTGTGGATATGGCCACAGCGAAGCTTGAGGAAAGAATGAATGCAAATTCAGTAAAACAAATGAACTTGATGGCGAGGCAATCAGATACGCAGTTGATGCAGACTCTGGTGAAGCAGAGCAGTGATGTCGTGAACTCTGCCAAAGAGAATACGTCGAACGTTCGGCTGTAAGGAGGGGTTATGGGTGCAACTGTTTCTCCTTCAGCG
Organism: Limnohabitans sp. 2KL-17; assembly: GCF_003063415.1. Taxonomy (GTDB): domain Bacteria; phylum Pseudomonadota; class Gammaproteobacteria; order Burkholderiales; family Burkholderiaceae_C; genus Limnohabitans_A. Next base: position 12,176 of record NZ_NESK01000040.1, on the reverse strand, counting down.
AATACGAATCATGGGTTGGATGTCGGTGCATCACAGCAGTTGATGCAGTCGCAAAATGCCCATACGCAATCTGTCACCAGTTCATTGGTTGCAATGAACAGAGACAGTATGGACGCAATGAAGTCTGCTATGGCGGAAATGCGTGCCTCTCAGCAATCGTCCGATCGAAACGTTCAACAGATGGCCGTCTCAATGCAGACTCAATCATCAAACTCGATGGCGTACTTAAGCTCTGTCATGAACAGCATGATGAAAATGATGGGGCCTGCATTCATGGGGGGTGTGGGTGGTGGGCTTGATAGTGCTTTAATTCGTGTTTGAAAGGATTGAGCTATGAATATTCATCCAGCTGTGGTGTCGGAAGTGCGTCGTTATCGGCGGCAAGTGGTGGGGGAATTCATGGATGCGCATCCAGGCATGTTTGTGCCCCCTTTGGCTGCGCTCTGCTGGGTGGATTTCTTGGCTCAAACCGAAGAGGTGCAAGGGCCTGAACGTGAAACTGTGGAAAAAGCTTTGGGCTTGTTTGCACAAGTGTTTCGGCAAGCTCAGCACGCCATGTTGGCCGATGCGCCCATGCGCTTGGAAGAGTTTATGTCGACCGAAAATTTTCCTGATCTAGAGGAGGTGGTGGTGCCTGATCCAGTGGCTTTATTGATTGTGGGGGGGGAAGACCCTGCTGATCACACATCCGAAATCGTGGCATTTGCACGCACCATGTCGGTGTTTAAATTTCTGGTGCGAGCTGGTGCTGTACCTGCTGACTTTATGTACGAAGCGATGTGTCGCGGTATGGATGATCTGCCCGGTGAGTCTGTTTTGAAGCGGGCGTTGGTGGATGCCATTAAGCAGATGATTCAATACGATATGGAGATGATGCTCCGCAATGAGGTCAAGATGGGGGCTTTGGTGCATTAAGGCTGCGCTTAGGCTGTTGTGTGATATGAACTTACGTGACAAGGAGATGGCTGATGGCTGATGGCTCACAAGTGCATAGGGCAGGGGCAGGGGCAGGGACGGCGCCAGAGGTCTTTAAGTCGGATGGCGTCGCAGGTCGGTTTGTGTCGGCAACGCCTGCAACTACAGCAATTTTTGCGCATGCTATGTCACGGCAGTTGCCAGAGGGGTTACTGCGCAAGGTGCCTGAAGCTGCACCGGTGCGTGAGATAGGTGGGCCTGCCAAGATGTTGAATGATTTGTCGAACTACCTGTCCGGTCGACAGCAGATGGTGGTGCGCATGATGGATGAGGCGGTGCGCACTGGCAGTCCTGAACAAATGCTGAAGGTCACTGCGGCAATGATTGACAATGGCGCTGAAACAGATTTGTTGGCCAAGACGATTGGCAAGACGGTCAGCGCGGTGGATCAGTTGACTAAGTTGAATTAAGCGTGAAACATGCAGAAAGATGCGGAGCGATGACTGCAAGTGAAGGGCCGGATGTGGTCATGAAACCTGCGGTGCAGCCGCAGCGCAGCGATCTGGGGGAGATGGTTGAGTGGAGCCGTGCGCAACCTGAAGATGCTGCGCAGATGGCAGTTGTATACAACCACTGGGTGACACACGGCGCGCGCGTGCCGGGTGTACAGCCCACCACCGAGCAACGCGTGCGGAATATGATTGCCGACTTTAGAGGGCGTGGTTATCCAGTGTGGTGTTTTTGGTCGTGCGATGTGCTGGTGGGGTGGTGCTCGATGGGCCCTTTTCCTTGGGGGGGCGGTGGCACGCTGGGTACGTGGGATTTGTCAGTGTATGTATTGCCGCAGTGGGTGGGTCTAGGTGTGGGCGCACAAGCGGTGTTTTTGGCTTATCGACAGCGCCATGTGTTGGGCTTTCGCGTACTTGTGGTGTGGGTGTTGCGTGGCAACCAAGCCAGTCGCAATTTGGCTCACGGGGTTGGTCTACAGCACTGGGGTCGTTTGCCCAAGCTGGTGGAGGGTAGTGAGGGTCTGTATCACGACGTAGATTTATGGGGATGCCATATGGACGATGAGGTGTGGTGCGCCCGAATGAACCGGCTTGCTGCTAGGCTTGAGCGACGCATGGGTGGGTGGATGCGCGAGCGGCGCAAGGTGTCGGTTGCGCAATGAGTGCTTACCGTTGGTGTTGTGTGAGCTTGGTGTTGGTGCTGCTGGGTTGTAGTTCGCGTATAGATTTGTTCACTGGGATGTCTGAGCAAGATGCCAATGAAGTGGTGTCCGCGTTGATTCAGGCAGGGGTTGATGGTGAAAAGGTGGCGGTGCCCAAGCAGGGGTTTACAGTCAGGGTGGCTAAAGACGAGTTGGCGGTGGCGGTGCCGCATTTGTACAACTTGGGCTTGCCTCGCAACACGTACCAGCGGTTGGGCGATGTTTTCAAAAAAGATGGTGTGGTTTCCACTCCAATTGAGGAACGCAGTCGGTATTTGTACGCCTTGTCTCAGGAGTTGGAAAATACCTTGAGCCAGATCGATGGAGTGATTTTGGCTCGCGTGCATCCAGTGCTGCCCGAGCGTTTGGTGCCGGGTGAGCCGGCTCAGCCTTCGTCCTGTTCAGTGTTGGTAAAACACCGCAGCGATTGGTCCCCAACGCTGTATGAGGATCGGATTCGCCGCTTGGTGGTATCTAGCATTCCTGGGCTTGCGCGGGCACCGCACTCGGCGGTGTCAATTGTGTTTGTGTCGGCAGCACCCGCAGCAGAGGGTCAGGTGGGGCACCCCAAGCCAGCGCCTGGGCCGATGCCCTGGGGTAGGTGGTTAATGATGGCTGGATTGATGTTGGTGTTGTTACTAAGCGCTGGCCTGTTGGTGTGGCAATGGTTGATCGAGCGTCATTCAAGCCACTTGAGAGCGGCTAAGGTCACGCCTGATTTCAGGCGTGACGATTGATGCTGGCCTATACAAGGGACGAGGTTCTGCGTCGAGCTCTTTTGAGCTTGTGGGTTGAGCCTTGGCTCTGTGCGGATCGAGCGTGGTGTGGTACCAGTGTGTGGCCGGCTTCGTTGGATTGGATGTTGCAGGAACGCCCTGAGCTGATGTCCGGGCTGTGGGCCTACTGGTGCAACGCCGTTGGCACAGTGCCCGGTTCGGGGCTTGAGCAATGGTTGGGTTCTGGTGCGCCGTTGGATGGCGCCTGGGGTGACGTGGCACGCTTGAGCTCGCTGTCGTCCGATGAGCTTTTGCGGGTGTTGGTGATGTGTGGTGCGGTGAGTGTGTTCAGTCGATCTGACGGTGGTGCGTTGTGGGTAGAGTCGCACGCGCAATGGGGTCAACAGCAAAACAAAGGCTTGCAGCAGAGTGTGATGGCTGGCTGGCGGCTTTCGCGCTTGTACCCTATGACGCCAGCCGAGGGCACTCCCGATTCATTGCTCTCCACTTCTGCGTATGTGCATCAAGGCGTGCGTGTTTTGCTTTCGGGGGCACACAGCCACTGGCGTGAGGTATGGGCTCTGGTGTGGCCCCATTGGCGCTGGCGGTTGGCCCCGGTTTGGGCAGCTGCTGTGGGGGCAGATGTGCGACAAGCCAATCAGGTACCAATTTTGTCATGGAATGCTGCTGGGTTTGACCGTGTGTGGGCCCAAGCCATGGCACGTGAGCAGAGGCTATGAGCATCACCGAACTGAACCTACTGGGGCCAGCCTTATGGCTCAGCCTGGCTTTGTGCATGGCGCGCTGGGTTGGTTTGGGTTTGATGCTGCCGCTACTGGGTCGCAGGCATATGGGCGCAGTTCAGCGCAATGCAATTTGTCTGGCATTGGCATTGCCGCAGGTCCCAGGGGTGTTTGGCTATTTGGCGGCAGAGCAGTGGCAAGGGCCATGGTTGTTGTTGTTGGGCATCAAAGAGGTGTTGTTGGGTGTGCTGCTGGGAGCTTTGCTTAGCATTCCGTTCTGGGTGCTGCGCGGTGGGCTGACTTTGGTGGACAACCAGCGAGGTGCCAACGCTGCACAAATGAACAACCCCTCGATGGAAGCGGATACGTCAATTTTGGGTGAACTGGGTGAGCGCATGCTTATCGTATGGTTGGTCGAAGCAGGGGCGTTTGTCTTGGCCTTTGAGGTGATGTCCGACAGCCTGCTGGTGTGGCCCGTTTTGGACTTGACCCCGCTTGGTGTGATTCGCGATGGCGCGCGTTTGTGGGAGGCTTTTGCAAGCTTGATGAGCAAAACACTGCTGTTTGCCGCCCCTGCCTTGTTTGTGCTGCTGATGGTTGAGTTTGCGATGGCGCTGGGCAGCAGCAGCGTCAAAGGTATCGATGTATATCAAACGGCGATGCCGATCAAAAGCTTGGCGGTTTTGATGCTGATGGCCATCGCTGGCCATGCTTGGTTTGCGCGAGGGGTAGAGAATTTGCAGGAGTGGTGGCAGTATGGCGTTTTCAGGGCGCTGGGGTTGTGAAGATTTTTTGATATCTTAATTGTGCATATGCAGAAAACTCTATTAACAAGCAATCATGCCCCGCAAACTGAAACCGCCAGGGTCGAAGTTGCCTTTCCTGTGCATTTTCAACATAGTCTATAGAGCGTATGTGTGCGCCAGAAATATATGTGAGAGCTGAACTGGCTTGCACTTTGTGGTTTCAGACATTCAGAGAAAGCGCACTCCTGATTTTGTGAATGGCCAATAAATAAAAATCCATCAAGTCGGCTAAGGAACCTCTGCACAAGTCAGCGCTCTGATAGCTTGGCCTGAGACACTTGAGTCATGAGACAAATGAGCAAAATTTATATTGAAATCCCGGCTCTGACGAGGGTTGTGCAGAGGCTCCCTAAGCAATCATGAAAAACTTGAATTTGCATGACGTGAAATGCCATGAGTGAAAAAGAGCTTGCACCGACGGATGAAAAAATTCGTCAGTCACGGGAAAAAGGGCAACTGGGCGTTAGCCAGGACGTGGTCACGCTGCTCAAGTTGGCTGCGGTATTCGAGTTGGTCGTGGCTTTTGAGGTGGCCATTGGGGATGGGGTAGGGCAACTGGTCAGCGCGGTATTGCAGGCACTGCAGCGGTCGTCCACTCACCCTTTTTCAGTGCGCATGGCTTCGGTTTGGGAAGCGGCGTCGCCATTGGCGTTGATCACGCTCGCGATTGTGTTGGTGGCTGCGGCGGTGAGTTGGATTGGCACCTTGGTTCAAACACGTATGAACATTGCTACCAAGGTGTTTGCTGAGTCGCTTCACAAGTTGAATCCGGTCAGCAATTTGAAGCAGATTTTCACAGGTCAAAAGCTGATGATGTTGGTGTTGGGGCCATTGAAAATAAGTTCGGTCCTGATCGTAGTGGCAATGGATGTGTGGGACGCAATCCCCATTGCGCTGCAAGCTGACCGCCTTACCCCATCGACCCTTGGGTATGCAACCCTGATGACTCTGCGAGAGCTATTGCATTCTGCGTTATTGGTAATGATGTGCTGGACCCTGTTTGATGTGGGGCTGCAGCGTTGGCTCACACGGCGCAGCATGCGCATGGACATGAAAGAGATGAAAGAGGAATACAAAAATATGGAGGGCGATCCTCACGCCAAGAGTTTCCGAAAAGCCACTGGAAAAGAGGTGCTTATGAACGACAAGCCTATGCCCAAGCCAGCTGTGGTTGTGGTCAACCCCGAGCACTTTGCTGTGGCGCTGGCCTACGACTATCATGCCGAGACTGTCCCCATGGTAGTGGGCAAAGGTGTGGATGATGCGGCGCAATATTGGAAGCAGCATGCGCAGGCTGAACGTATACCCGTGATTCGGTTTAGAAGCTTGGCGCGCCAACTGTATGCGACAGGCAAGGTCGGGGAATATGTCCCATCTCCCATGCTTGCTGCTGTAGCGTTGTTGTTTCAAGCCGCTTTGGAAGCAGCGCAAGCCAGTAAGGACGATGCCGACGACGTTGAATCGGTGTACGAAATTGACGAGGAGATGGCTCAGGAGATGCTGGCCTCGGCCCCGTTACACTAGGCACGTTAACTGTGGGTGCATTCCATCAACTGTTGAAGGCTTTCGTCCCACGGGATAGAGAGTTTGGTGTTTTGTTTGAGCATGTTCACCACCTTGGGGTATGCAGTAATTAACGCGTCGGTTTCATTGTCGAGTCCGGGCTTGTACTCGCCGAGTCGAATGAGTAGCTCCATGTCGCGGTAGCGGCTGAGTATGAGTCGTGCTCGCATAGCGGCCGCCCCATGTTCGCGATCGACGATGTTGGACATCACCCGGCTGATACTGGGCAGTATGTCTATCGCAGGATAGTGCCCGGATTCGGCCAGCTTGCGAGACAGTAATATATGTCCGTCCAGCAAAGAGACGGCTTCCTCACTGATGGGGTCGGCTTTGAGTTCACCTTCGAGCAAGACGGTGTAGAAAGCGGTGATGGAACCCTGCTCGGTCAAGCCGGCCCGTTCAATTAAACGCGGGAGCAGGGCGTAAACCGATGGCGGGAAGCCTGCGCGCGCTGGCGTCTCCCCAGCGGCCAGACCAATTTCGCGCTGCGCGCGCGACAACCGCGTCAATGAGTCGATCATCAACAACACACGCAAGCCTTGGTCCCGAAAACCCTCTGCAATGGCGGTGGCGGTGAATGCAGCGCGCACTCGTTCGATCGACGTTCGATCAGACGTGGCGCAAACAATCACTGTTTTTTTGAGCAGTTCGGGATCGAGCTCGTGTTCGGTAAATTCGCGAACCTCGCGCCCACGTTCTCCGATCAGACCAATCACTAACACGTCAACATCTGACCCTCGGCCAATAGCGGCCATCAACGTAGTTTTGCCGCACCCAGGCCCGGCAAATATGCCAACCCGCTGTCCCTTACCAATGGTCAGCATGCTGTCCACGGCGCGTACGCCTGTGGCAAATGGTTCGACAATGCGGGGGCGCTCAAGAGGAGGTGGTGCTGTGGCGAGCACTTGGCGCTCCATCAGGCCAGACCTAGAAGCTGCTACTGGGCCCATGCCGTCCAGTGGCTGACCAAAACCATTGAGCACGCGCCCCATCAGTCCGAACCCGATAGACACGCAATGCACCCGGTGTAAAGGCTTGATAAGGAAGGAGGTGGAGAGCCCCTCCAATGCACTCAACGGTGACAGCAGTGTCGAGTCTGTAGTGAATCCAATCACCTCGGACAAAATGGCTTGATGGGGCCTAGCCGGATGAAAAATCTCACACAGTTCCCCAATGCTCACCCCGGTCACCTCAGCTTCTATCAGTGTGCCCAGCACTTGTCGAACGTACCCGAACGCCTGCACCAGTTCTTTGGAGTCGATCAGTTGTTGAAAATTATGCAGCGAGGGGTGCACGATTTACACCTCGGTGGATGGGTGAAGTGTGCTACGCCAAATGGGGGCGGCATTTTGCACACTCACCAATATAAAGTCCCCGAGTGCTTCGCCCACATAAATACGTTGTCCGTCTCGCATAAGCACAAATTCGGACGTGCCATTGACCACAGCTACGACATCCTTGCTTGGATCTTCTGGGGGGGGGGCTGATGAGAAGGGGGCCGTAGGCTGTTGGGTCTGCTCATTTATCGGTGCCGCGGACTGCACGATGCCTGCGGCGGCTGTGGTGGCGGTGTTGGGCTGTGTGTCCGTGTGCAAGCCTGCCAATGTGATCAGAAGCAAAAGCACGCTGCAGATGCAAATGCTCAGCAGCGCCCAGCGGCGCAGGCGATGCGTGGAAGGGCGATGTCTAAAGCCAGGGGGGGCTGCCGCAAAAATTTGATTCACCGCTGCGTTAGATGCACTCTCAGAGTGAAGCAGATCCAGATTGGTCCAGGGACTTTCTGGTGCCACCACAGATAGCCATACTGGCCCTACACGCCATGGGCTGGTCAGCGCAAATTCGGGGGAGTCTGCCTGAGCCCAACCTTTTCCATCTAGCCACTGCAATGACGCATGGAGTGGCTTAACACCAGCGTCCAACAAAACAACGGTGCAATTTGGGTCAGACCCAATGGTTACGGTCTCAAAAGACAATGTGAGGGCTGCCCCTTTGTGAAGTCCAGACAACACGCGTAACTCACGCAATGCGTCTTTAGCAGGCGGCTGAAATATTTCAGTATGCCCCCCTTTCACGTCCTCGTATGAGGCGGTTTCGCTGGAAGTGGAGTGGTTTGAAGCCATATATGCGTGTTTAAGTGGCAATTTCTTTGCTTTTTTTTATGCTTTTATGTCTCTGTACGGACTCGCCCCAAGGAGCGCATACGCACAAGGTTGTAGCTAGCTAAATTGGGTATGAATTGATGATTAGAGAGCCCCTTTGGGGCGCACTTTTCGCCACATCGGGGCTGTGTTGGGGTCTTGCTGTGTCCAAACTGGCATTTGATCACCCCAAACGGATGCTCCGCCTGGGCCCGAATCGCCGCATGACAATGTTTGTCATTTTTGGTCTGGTACATCTCGGAGTCACGCTCGTCAGTGTTGCTCTTGGTCGAGCTGGGCACAGCGATCAGGGTCGTATCTATCACTGCGCCCGTCTTGAGCGGCAGTCTAAGCGCAGTAAGTTTGACGTTCACCGTCGCCAGAATCCGTTGGCCCTGGCCCTGCTCTTCAAGAAAATACCGAAAGGGCAAGATCTTGCGCTCTTCAGGCAAGCGTGTGATGCCCACATCCAAATGGGCAAACTCACGGTACAGCGGCATGTCGTGCAGCGCCTCTTCCATCGCATGACCGGAATGACCAAATGGCTGTTGCAGCGAATGAATGGGCTGCAACACCTCGGTAGCAAACGGCTGGCATCCTGTCTTGCCTGAAGGCGCGTGCTTCTTGATCAAGGCCAGCAGTTCAGACCAAGGAATCACCACGTTCATTTCGTCAAGAAACTCGCGCGTCCGCTTGGCTGCCAACTCAAATTCAGTGCCTGAAAAGCTCAGTTTTTTCATGACTCAAGTGTCTTAGGTCAAACCATCACCGCGCTGGCTTTTGCTGTGGTTCCTTAATCAGGCTGCTTCTCATTCGATTTACGCGACTTTTGAGTGTGCCGACTGGAATGTCCAATTGATGGGCAACATCAAGGTATTGGCGGCCCTCTTTATAAATAGATTGAAAAACAAACTGTAAATCTTTCGGTAAGCATGCTACCGATTTTTCTATATTATTCAATCTTTCTTTAAAATCTAATTCTTGATCTGGAGATAATTCGATATTATAATGTGGTTCGTAAATAACTTCATTTAATTTATCGGTATATATAATAAAACTATTCATTTTTACTTTTGAAGCAACATGTTGGCGTGCAGTATTCTTGCAAACACCAAAAAACCATGCTTCTATGCTGGATTCGCCAGAGTAACTGTCAATAGATTGCAAAGCACTGAGTAATGCATCACCTATGATGTCTTCAATTTCGTTGTCATCCTTCTCCCAGCGACGCAAAAAATTCTTTAGACGCCTAGAAGACTTGATTGCAATGTCAGTAATTGACGCTACATTTTTAAATTGCTTGTTATGTGCATGATCTAGAATTAAGTCCATTTGGATTCTCACAGATTGTTGCCGGCTTTTTTTACTACTTTGGTCTGTCTTGCTGCTTGCAAAGCACACTTTTGTATTCGCACACTATCACTAGTTAAAAAAACAAGTTGAAATGTTCGCAATGTGCGGGTAAACACTAATGGCAGGCTGCTGATATACTGACGCACTGAGTGCGCCAATTCGTCGACCCTGCAAAACCCCTGCAACCCGTATGAATGCTTGTGATGTGGGGTGAATCCGGATGGTCAGAACTCTCTAATAGATATTCAATGGAGCCTGTTTTCTGGGAGTTTTTGAAAGCAGCGCCATGATCGATGACTTTTTCCGTAACCGGCTGGATCAGATGATCGATTTGTGCCACCCACTGGCGGTGCTTGCAAACCGCATGCCTTGGCAAGAAATCGAAGCCTCCCTCGCCCAACGTTGGGCACGCCAAGTCAAGGCTGGCAAAAAGAACGAAGATTTGGATTTGTTTGGCCCGGTCTCGTCCGTTGCCAGTGGCGGTGTTTCCAATGCTGGCCGGACTCGTCTGCCCACCCGTCTGATGGTGGCCTTGCTGTACATCAAGCATGCGTTGAACGAGAGCGACGAGGACGTGATCCAGCGCTGGGGCGAGACGCACACCTGGCAATACTTTTCAGGCAACGAATATTTCGAGCACCAGTGGCCGTGTGATCCGACACAACTGAGGCGCTTCCGCAAAGCTTTAGGTGAAGAAGGCGTTGAAGAACTGCTCGCCCGCACCATGGAAGTAGCGATCACGCTCAAGCTGATCGCCAAGAAAGAATTGATCCGCGTGATTGTGGACTCCACAGTGCCAGAGAAGGCGGTGGCTCACCCCACAGGCAGCAAGCTGCTGGAGACTGCCAGGTCCAAGGTGGTTGAGGTGGCCAAAGCCCATGGCATCGAGCTCAAGCAGACCTATGCCAAAGAAGGCCGACTGCTGGGCTACAAGGCTTGGCCAGGATGCAGCGCATTTTTTGCCCATGCCCGCCAGTTCAAGCGCATGCGCAAAGTCATCAAACGCCAGCGCACCATCGTCGGGTGGTTGCAGCGCGAGGTGACTCGCAAGATGAGCACGCTCAGCCAAGCCATACAAGAAACCTTGGGCCAGACCTTGGGCAAGGCCAAACGCGTGGGTCACGCAGACCGGCAGCCGCAAAGCGGTGGACAACCGCGCCAAGCTCTACAGCTGGCATGCGCCCGAGGTGGAGTGCATCAGCAAAGTGCGACGTGAAGTCGCAAACATCATTGTCTTGCCCGCTCACAAGGTTGGTGATGAGACCGGTCGTTCCGTCGACCGTAGCCTGCCTGTCCATGCGTTGCTGGCAACGGCTTCGTGTGAAGCCACGGGAACAAAGTGTCGGGCCCTTGGGCCACGTCGCGTTCCGCGAGGAAACGGCGTCACCTGCGAGCCTCAATGCGGGTAGGATGCCAGGCTGAGTGGCATGGTCAACAAAAGTGAACTGCTAAAGGCATCGTTATGCATGACAAGCCAAAGATGCTGGCAGGCTTGAACCAAAATGGTACGTGGTCGGCTGCGCCGCCCTTTGATACGGCGCACACGGACTTGATGACCACCGGTGTACAGGCAGGACCTAAACCACGCGTTTTGATGTTTGAGGAACACGGTAAGCCCAACACGCCGCCGGTAACGACAGGTCAACCGCAAGGAAGACTGATGGCGCAGTGGATAAAGGAAGGCGGAGAAAGCGAATGCCGTTCTGTAATGGGACGGATACGGGTTTTGCCCGGCGCGAAAGCGAGCCCACTTCCGCTAGGTCTTCCATGGCAAGAGAGCCTGAGAAACCGCAATCAGGAGGAATGCAGATGACGGTGGCAAAACCTGCAGTGAAAGCTGTGGCGACTGACACTGGTGCGCCTCCAGCCTTTGGCGTAATCTGGGACCAGATCAACTGGGACCAAGATATCGACGAGGTCACGCGGCTGCAGGTACGTATTGCCAAGGCTACGCAGGCCGGTAGATGGAACAAGGTTCATGCCCTACAACATCTGCTGACCCGCTCTCTCAGTGGCAAGTTACTTGCCGTGAAGCGAGTGACGGAAAACGCAGGCAAGAGGACGGCTGGCGTTGACGGCAAGATTTGGAAAACGCCACAGTCGAAGATGAAGGCATCAAAAGCACTGATGCACAGGGGCTATCGGTCGCAGCCATTGCGGCGCGTGTACATCCCGAAGAGTAATGGAAAGAAACGCCCGTTGGGCATTCCGACTATGCACGACCGGGCCATGCAAGCGCTGTGGCTACTGGCTTTGAACCCCATTGCAGAAACGACTGCCGACAAGAACTCCTATGGCTTTAGGCCACGGCGATCGACGGCTGACGCCATTGAACATTGTTTCATGGCGCTGGCCAAACGCGACTCCGCGCAGTGGATTCTTGAAGGGGACATCCGCGGCTGCTTCGATAACATCAGCCATGACTGGTTGTTGAAGCACGTCCCGATGGACAAGGTCGTATTGATAAAGTGGTTGAAAGCTGAATTCATCGACCAAGGTGCATTGTTCCTCGCAGAGGCAGGTACGCCGCAAGGCGGGATTGCCTCACCAGTGCTTGCCAACATGGCATTGGATGGCATGGAAGATGCGGTGCGCTCGGCTCTAGCAGGCTGCTGAAATACCCCATTCGCGAGCGCAATTTCGCCCCGCATGGTTTTGATTTTTTTGATTTTCCTTTCGCATTCTGATATTCCCTTCGTTTTTTGTTCGCCTTGGCCCACTTGTAAGCCCAT
>NZ_NESK01000004.1 GCF_003063415.1 Limnohabitans sp. 2KL-17 | reverse complement strand
TGGCGCGGGTGTCACGGTACTCGGGCAGGTAGCGCCCGGCCTGGCGCATGAGCCAGACGGGGGTGTGGTCGGTGGCTTGGCGCAGGCAGGCGCGCAAGAAAGTGTCGTTTTGCAAGGGGGCAAACGCCGACGATGCGATGGGGGAGTTTGGGGCCATGGAGGAGGGTGAAGAGCTTGGATTCATGGCGGCATTGTGTCAGGCCGCAAAGCAGGGGTCCAGCACGAAAAGCGCAGGCTGCAGGCTTGGCTTGCCGTGTGTTGTTGTACCGCGCAAGCCGCAGCGCAATCGCGGTTCAAAACACCGCATGACGGATCAGTCCCAGCACCACGCAGCCAGCCAGCACCCGCACCACAGGGTAGCCTTTGTTGACCAAGGCCCAGGTCGCCAGCAGGGTCAGCACGACTGCGCTCAGATCAGGCAGGCTGTGCCAGCCACCGGGCAGCCAGGTTTGGCGCGCAAACACACCGGCCAGGTAGACGATCACCCCGATCACAGCGGCCGTGATGGCTTGCAGCGGCCCGCTCAGAGAAGGCATGTGCCGCGTCGACTCGACCAGAGGCCCGCCCACCAGGATGAAGACAAACGAGGGCAAAAACGTGAACCAGGTCACCACGCAAGCCGCCACAATGCCGCCCAGCAAGGGGTGGCCCAGCAAGGCCTGGCTGTGCCCGCCCAAAAAGCCCACAAAGGCGACCACCATGATGAGCGGACCGGGCGTGGTCTCGCCCAAGGCCAGACCGTCCATCATTTGCGCCGCCGTCAGCCAGCCGTATTGCAACACCGCCGCCTGCGTTACATAGGGCAGCACCGCATAAGCGCCGCCAAAAGTCAGCAAAGCCGCTTGGGTGAAAAAGCCACCCATCTGTGTGAGGGGGTGGCCCACTCCAAACGCCAAGGCGAGCAGGCCCAGGCTCAGCAGCCACAAGCCCAAGCCCACGGCCAGTCCGCGCCACATGCGTTGCATGCTGAACTGTGTGTGCGCTGTCGGGGCAGAAGGGTCATCCAGCCAGGCATGTTGCGCATCGGGTTCGGCGCTGGGTGCGGCTGGCATGGCTGCTGCAAGCGATGCCGTGAAAGCGGTTGCGGATGCGGATGCGCTGAGGGGGGCCTGATCGGCATGTTGGCGTGACATGTAGTAACCCACGGCCGCCGCCCCCAAAATGATCACGGGAAAAGGCAGGCCCCAGAGCATGCCCAACAACGACAAGGTGGCCAGCACCCATAGCCAGCGTGCCCGCAGTGTGCGCTTGGCCATGCGGTGCGCCGCGTGCAGCACCAGCGCAGTCACGGCAGGCTTGAGTCCCCAAAGCAGTGCCTGCCCCCAAGGGTGATTGCCCCAGGCGGTGTAGGCCCAGCTCAGCACAATCAAAAGCACCAAAGAAGGCAGCACAAACAAGGCCCCTGCCGCGATGCCGCCGCGTGTACCGTGCATCAGCCAGCCGATGTAAGTGGCCAGTTGCTGCGCTTCAGGGCCGGGCAACAGCATGCAGTAATGCAGCGCGTGCAGGTAGCGCTTTTCAGAAATCCAGCGGCGGCGCACCACCAGTTCTTCGTGCATCAATGCGATCTGAGCCGCAGGTCCGCCAAAGCTCACGCAGCCCAACCAGAACCAAAATTGGAGTGCTTGCCTGAACCCGATGGGCGAGGGCGCTGGCACGGAAGGCGGCATGTCTCTTGTCGTGGGGCGCGTCATGGCGCACCCCAGTGGTCGCGAAAGGCTTGCACAAAGCCAGGTGCGCCGCTCAGGCTCAAGCTCAGGGCAATCCGCTGGTCCAATGCAGGGGGTGTGAGGGTGGTTTGGCCTGTAGCCGGGCTGAACTCAATGCGGGCGGCCAGCGGCAACTGGCCATCGCCGTGCAGCGTGGCCTGCAGGTCATAGTCCCAAAGCGCACCGTCCTCCAATGGGCCGGGCCCTTGCGGGTCGAAACGGAAGGCCCAGGCCAGCACTTGCGACACCTCTTGCAGCAAGGCGTTGTTGTGACGGGCCAGCGGTTGCGCCAAGGCGTCCCAGCACACCAGACCGTCGGCGTCTTCGGTGCATTCAAAGTCCAGTAAGTGCAAATCCATCAGGGCGTTCCTCCAAGCCATCTCGATTGTCGCCGCCCTTGATCGCTTGCCGTGCGCAGTGGTTGAATACATAAAGCATGTAGATAGCCTAAAAAAATAAGCGACTGATGATTTTTGAGGGATGGTTTGACGCAGGGATGGGCTTGTTGATGGTTTAATGCCATTTTTCCAAATCTGTCCTGTGCCAGCGTCGTCCGTTCGTCATCAGGCCCCTGAAGCTATCGAAGAAGGTGGCCCGCAAGCCCTGAATTTTTTGATCTTCCAAAGCTGAAACATGTTCATTAAAAACACTTGGTACGTGGTTTGTGCCCTGACCGAACTGGATGCGCTGGGCAATAAGCCCCTGGGCCGCACCATCTGCAACGAAAAGATGGTCTTCTTCAAAGGCCCTGACGGTCAGCTGGCCGCGGTCGAAGACTTCTGCCCGCACCGTGGCGCGCCCTTGTCGCTGGGCAAGGTTTGTGAAGGCAAACTGGTGTGTGGCTACCACGGGCTGGAGATGGGTTGCAACGGCCAAACCGTGCACATGCCCGGTCAACGCGTGCGAGGCTTCCCGGCGATCAAAAGCTACGCCGTGCTGCAGCGCTATGGTTTTGTCTGGGTCTGGCCGGGCGATCAGGCCCAGGCCGACGCGGCCAAGATGCCGATGTTCGAGTTTTTTGACAACCCCGCTTGGGCTTATGGCGGCGGGCTTTACCACGTGCAGGCCGACTACCGCCTGATGGTCGACAACCTGATGGACCTGACGCACGAGACCTATGTGCACGCGACCAGCATCGGCCAGCCTGAGATCGACGAGACCCCATCCACCACCACCGTGGAGGGTGACCAAGTCATCCTCCAGCGCCACATGGCAGGCATCAAGGCACCTCCGTTCTGGCAAATGGCCATGAGCGCCAATGGCCTCGACCCGCAAGCCACGGTCGACCGCTGGCAAATTTGCCGTTTCACACCGCCCAGCCACATCATGATCGATGTTGGCGTGGCGCTTGCGGGCAAAGGCGGCTTTGACGCCGCACCCGAGCACAAAGCCTACAGTGTGGTGGTGGACTTCATCACGCCCGAGACCGAAACCTCGCACTGGTACCACTGGGGCATGGCCCGGCAGTTCAAGCCGGAAGACGCCGCATTGACCGACAAGATCCGCCAGGGCCAAGGCGGCATCTTCAACGAAGACATGGAGATGCTGCAATTGCAGCAAAAGAACATCAGCGCATGGCCGGAGCGAAAATTGCTGATGCTCAACATCGATGCGGGGGGCGTTCAGTCGCGCCGCATCATCGACCGCTTACTGGCCCAAGAACAACCGACCGAAATCACCGCATGAACACGACAGACCCGACCCAAATTCCGCTGGCCGCCGACGGCGGCTTTGAAGTGCATTTGCAAAAAAGTGGCCAGACCCTGACAGTCAGCAAAGACCAGTCGATCTTGGCCGTCCTGCAAGACGCCGGGCTTGATGTGCCTTTTTCATGCTCGCAAGGCATCTGCGGCACCTGCCTGACCCCGGTGGTGGCGGGCCAGCCCGACCATTGGGACATGTACCTCACGCCCGAAGAGCAGGCCAAAGGTGATTGCATCATGGTGTGCTGCTCACGCAGCCAGACGGCCAGGTTGGTGCTGGATTTGTAAGGTGCAGACCATCGGGCTGGTTTTGAAAGTCATGATGAACAATCGATGAACGCTACTTTGGACATCCTGGGCATCACCGGCCCGATCTATCTGGCCATTGCGCTGGGCTTTTTGTGCACCCGGTACGGGGTTTTTGCCAAGGCTGACATGCAGTTGTTTGGCAAGTTCACCATCCATTTGGCATTGCCGGCCTTGTTGTTCAATGCGTTGTCGCAGCGCAGTGTGGGCGAAATTCTCAATGGGCAATATTTAGGGGCTTACGCACTGGGCTCCTTGCTGGTGATGCTCTTGGGCTTGTGGTGGGCGCGCAAGATCAAAGGCTACAGCCTGAGTTACAGCAGCACCATGGCCATGGGCATGTGTTGCCCCAACAGCGGTTTTGTTGGCTACCCGATCATCTTGTTGTCTTTGGGACCGGTGGCGGGCGTAGCGCTGGCCCTCAACATGGTGATCGAGAATTTTTTGTTGCTCCCCCTGCTGATGGCCATCGCCGATTCACAAGGCGGGCAGTCCAGTCGGTGGCAGCGGGTGCTGGGGGAAACGTTCAGGAATCTGGCCAGAAACCCCATGATCTGGGGCATTCTGGGTGGGTTCTTGTTTTCCTGGTCAGGCCTGCTCATGCCCACTGCCATCGGCCGCACCATCAACCTTTTTGCACAATCCAGCGCAGCCTTGTCGCTTTTTGTGATCGGGGGGGCTTTGGTGGGCCTGAAGGTCGATGGTCTGAAAATGCCGGTGACCCAAATCGCAGTGGGTAAATTGCTGATTCACCCGTTGGCCATTTGGGCGGTGGTGGCCTGGTGGGTGCCGATCGATGACCCGGCTTTGCGCGCAGCCGCCTTGCTCACCGGGGCCATGCCCATGCTGGGCATCTACACCATCCTGAGCCAACGCCACGGGCACGGCGCCGTGAGCGCTGCGGCTTTGCTGGTGACCACGGTGTTGTCTTTCTTCACGCTGAGCGCGGTGCTGTGGGTGCTCAAGTCCTGAGCCCTGAGCCCCAATGGCCATCGCGCAGGCTTGCCTGTGCATCACTTTGGCGTGAGCCATGGCCCGGCCAGTTCGGTAATCAGCGCCAAGGTCGCTTGTTGGGTCAGGGTGGTCGGGCGCAAGGAGCTGATGGCCGTGGTCAGCTGAATGGTCAGCGCCGGCGCGCACACCTGACGCACTGAAAACGCTGATGGCCGCACCGAGCGCATGACCGCGTTGCGCGACAGGATGGCGTAGCCTGCACCGTCTGCCACCAGATCGAGGATGGCACCCACACCATCGATTTCCAGGGCAATCTGTGGGCGGCAACCAATCGCCGCCATTTCGGATTCGACATGCATGCGGATCGCATTCGGGCGGGTCGGAATGATCAGGGGCAGTGCAGCCACATCGTGCAGGCGAACAGGCGGTGGCGGTGGGTCTTCTTGCAGGCCGGGCGGTCGCGGTTGTACCAGCAGCAATTCTTCGCGCAGCAGCGGGGTGTGCTCGATACCGGAGGTTGGGCTGGGGTTGTAAAGCACGGCAATGTCCAGGCGACCGTTTTGCAGGTTTTCCTGCATGGCGCTTGACAGGCCCTCGCTGATCGACAACTGGGCCTCGGGCATTTTCAAGCGGAAAGCCCGCGTGATCGGCACGGTGAGCACGCGTGCCACGCTGGGCGGCAGACCCAAAGCGACCCGACCCGACAGGCCGCTGCGCACCCGGCCCAGTTCTTCCCGGGCACGCTCGACCTGGTGCAAGATGCCCCGCCCGTGCTCCATTAGCAGCTGCCCCGCCTGCGTGGGGGTGGCGCCCCGGCCATTGCGCACCAGCAGGTTTTGCCGCAGTTCCACCTCCAGCAGGCGCACCTGGCGGCTCAGCGCGGGTTGGGCAATGTTCAGGGCTTGGGCGGCGCGGGTGAAGCTGCCCAGTTCGGCCACGCGCACAAAGTATTCCAGCTGTTTGAGGTCCATGGGGGTCTTTCAAGGCTTGCTATTTTGTCATATCAATTGCTTGGTTATGCTGATTTGTTCTAGCTGGTAGAGGCCGCGGTGGCTTTGTGCGGGCAGGGCATGGCGGCACAATCGTGTTCAGACTTTTCTCCACCCAGGAATCGCGCATGAGCCAAAAACAGCCCTTGATCATCGATGTACACGGTCACTACACCACCGCCCCCAAGGCGCTGGAAGACTGGCGCAATCGCCAGATTGCGGGCATCAAAGACCCTGCTGCCATGCCCAAAGTGTCCGAGCTGAAAATCAGCGACGACGAATTGCGCGAGACCATCGAGACCAATCAGTTGGCCAAGATGAAAGAGCGCGGCTCGGACCTGACCATCTTCAGCCCCCGCGCCAGCTTCATGGCCCACCACATTGGGGACTTCAATGTCTCGTCCACCTGGGCCGCCATTTGCAACGAGCTGTGCTTTCGCGTGGCGCAGTTGTTTCCCGACCATTTCGTGCCTGCGGCCATGTTGCCCCAGTCGCCCGGTGTCGATCCAGCCACCTGCATCCCCGAACTGGTCAAGTGTGTCGAGCAATACGGCAACGTCGGCATCAACCTGAACCCCGATCCATCGGGCGGCCATTGGACATCGCCCCCGCTGAGCGACAAGGCCTGGTACCCCATTTATGAAAAGATGGTCGAGTACGACATCCCCGCCATGATTCACGTGTCGACCAGCTGCAACAGCTGCTTTCACACCACCGGTGCGCACTACCTGAACGCCGACACCACCGCCTTCATGCAATGCCTGACCAGCGACTTGTTCAAAGACTTCCCCACCTTGAAGTTCCTGATCCCGCATGGCGGCGGCGCTGTGCCTTACCACTGGGGCCGTTTCAGGGGGCTGGCGCAAGAGCTGAAAAAGCCCTTGCTGTCGGAACACTTGCTGAACAATATTTTCTTTGACACCTGCGTGTACCACCAGCCCGGCATCGATCTGCTGACCAAGGTGATCCCGGTCAAGAACATCCTGTTCGCGTCTGAGATGATCGGCGCGGTGCGTGGCATCGACCCTGAAACCGGCCATTACTTTGACGACACCAAACGCTATGTGCAAGCCACGGCCAACCTGAGCCATGAAGACCGTTACATGGTCTACGAAGGCAACGCCCGCCGCGTGTTCAAACGCCTGGACGACCAACTCAAGGCCAAAGGAATCTAATGACTTTGTGTGACAGATCTTTAGCGCTGTCACATCTGATGAATTTTGTGTGACAGATCTTTAGCTCTGTCACCAACTGATTAAGAGGAGATGAATATGTACGAACTTGGCGTTGTCTACCGCAACATCACCCGCGCTGACCGATCAGTCACCGACGATCTGGCCGCTTTGGGCTCGGCCACCGTGCACGAAGCGATGGGCCGTGTGGGCCTCATGAAACCCTTCATGCGTCCTATCTATGCTGGCGCGCAAGTCTCCGGTACGGCCGTCACGGTGCTGCTGCACCCCGGTGACAACTGGATGATGCATGTGGTCGCCGAGCAGATCCAGCCTGGTGACATCGTGGTGGCTGCCATCACCGCCGAATGCACCGATGGCTATTTTGGCGATCTGCTGGCCACCTCGTTTCAGGCCCGTGGTGCCCGCGCCCTGATCATTGATGCGGGTGTGCGCGATGTGAAAGAGTTGACCCGTATGGGTTTTCCTGTCTGGAGCAAAGCCATCAGCAGCAAGGGCACGATCAAGGCAACCGTGGGCTCGGTGAACATCCCTGTGGTGTGCGCCGGCATGATCGTGCACCCCGGTGACGTGATCGTGGCCGATGACGATGGCGTGGTCTGTGTGCCCAAGGCGATGGCGGCCAAGACCTTGGCAGCTGCGCAGGCCCGCGAAGCCAACGAAGGCGAAAAACGCGCCAAACTTGCTTCCGGGGTGCTGGGCCTGGACATGTACAAAATGCGCGAACCGCTGGAAGCCGCTGGCTTGAAATACATCGATTGATCAACCGCTTAGGGGGGCGATGAGCAGCTGAGGCCGTCTCGGGGCTCATCAGTCCTTCGGCCAGCAAATCGTCCCAATACGGCCACAGCCGCTCATCGCAGCAAGCGACAGCGGTTGACATGAACAGGAGAAAAAAGTGAGCAAACCCACAACCGGTGACTTCACCAAAACCGCTGGCTGGATGGACTGGTACACCGGCCCCAGCCAACCGACATTCACATTGCCTGCGGGTGCTGTCGATGCGCACTGCCACGTGTTTGGACCAGGATCAGAATTTCCCTACGCCCCCGAGCGCAAATACACCCCCTGCGACGCCAGCAAGCAGCAGCTGTATGCGCTGCGCGATCACCTGGGGTTTGCGCGCAACGTGGTGGTGCAAGCCACCTGCCACGGCGCTGACAACCGGGCCATGGTCGATGCGCTGCTGCACTCGGGCGGCAAGGCGCGTGGCGTGGCCACGGTCAAACGCAGCGTGACCGACACAGAGATTCAGGCCATGCACGACGCGGGGGTGCGCGGTGTGCGTTTCAACTTCGTCAAGCGTCTGGTCGACTTCACGCCCAAGGACGAACTGCTGGAGATCGCCAGCCGCATCGCGAAGTGGGGCTGGCATGTGGTCATTTACTTTGAAGCGGTCGACTTGCCCGAGTTGTGGGACTTCTTCACCACATTGCCCACCACGGTGGTGGTCGACCACATGGGCCGCCCCGATGTGTCCTTGCCGGTGGACGGACCCCAATTTGCGCTGTTCGAGCGGTTCATGCGCGAGCACCAAAACGTGTGGAGCAAGGTGTCGTGCCCCGAACGTCTGTCGGTCACCGGCCCCAAGGCTTTGAAGGGTGAGAAGCATGCTTACCAGGACGTGATCCCCTTTGCCAAACGCATCGTTGAGGAATTCCCCGACCGCGTGCTGTGGGGCACCGACTGGCCGCACCCCAACCTGAAAGACCACATGCCCGACGACGGCCTGCTGGTCGACTTCATTCCGCACATCGCCACGACCACCGAGCTGCAAAAGAAACTGCTGGTGGACAACCCGATGCGACTGTATTGGCCCGAAGAATTGAAAGCCTGAACCATGGCCCTCGATAAACCCTACACCGACGTGCCCGGCACCATTATTTTTGACGCCGAACAATCGCGCAAAGGCTATGCGCTCAACCAGTTCTGCATGTCGCTGATGAAGGCCGAAAACCGCGAACTTTTCAAGGCCAATGAGCGTGCCTACCTGGACGATTGGCCCATGACCGAAGAGCAAAAGCAGGCCGTGCTGGCCCGCGACCTGAACTGGTGCATGCGCACCGGTGGCAACATTTACTTTCTGGCCAAGATCGGTGCGACCGATGGCAAGAGCTTCCAGCAAATGGCGGGCTCCATGACCGGCATGACCGAAGAGGAGTACCGCAACATGATGATCCAGGGCGGCCGCAGCGTCGAGGGCAACCGATACATCGGTGAAAACGGCGATGCACAAGCGCAGAACCAGCCCCAAGGCGCAGCTGGCAAAAAACCTTAATCGGGGTCAGATCCCAATTAATTTCAGAGAAGCACACATGGCCAAAATCACCGCCTCCGTTTTCACCTCGCACGTGCCCGCCATCGGCGCGGCCATGGACCTGGGCAAGACGCAAGAAGACTACTGGAAGCCCGTTTTTGCGGGCTATGACTTTTCCAAAAAATGGATGAAGGACAACAAACCCGACGTCATCATCCTGGTGTTCAACGACCATGCCACGGCCTTCAGCCTCGACATGATCCCGACCTTTGCCATTGGCACTGCTGCTGAATACAAGCCTGCCGACGAAGGCTGGGGCCCACGCCCCGTGCCAGTCGTCAAGGGACATCCCGAGTTGGCTTCGCACATTGCGCATTCGGTCATCCAGCAAGACTTTGACCTGACCATCGTCAACAAGATGGACGTGGACCACGGGCTCACCGTGCCGCTGTCGCTGATGTGCGGCGAGCTCGACCCGGTAAAAGACGCCTGGCCTTGCCCGGTGATCCCGTTTGCCGTGAACGTGGTGCAGTACCCCGTGCCCAGCGGCCAGCGCTGCTTCAACCTGGGGCAGGCCATCCGCAAGGCGGTCGAGAGCTACGACGAAGACCTGAACGTGCACATCTGGGGCACGGGCGGCATGAGCCACCAGTTGCAGGGCGCGCGTGCGGGCCTGATCAACCGCGAGTGGGACAATGCCTGGCTCGACCAGCTGATCCATAACCCGGTGGCCGCTGCCGCCACGCCGCACATCGACTATGTGCGCGAAGCCGGCTCCGAAGGCATCGAGCTGGTGATGTGGCTGATTGCCCGGGGCGCGATGAGCGACATCGAGGGCGGCAAGATGAGCGGCCCAGCCCCCAAGCTGCTCCACCGCTTCTACCATGTGCCTGCCAGCAACACGGCGGTTGGGCATGTGATTTTGAAGAATGACTGACGTTTTTCAAGGCCAAGTCGATAATTTTTTCCTTGCATTTTGATATTTAATATAGCAATATGCAAGGATGATTAATCGTATTTTTAGCCATGAACTTCAAGAACGCTTGGATTATTCGCCCGGTGTGGTCTTGCTGGGCGCACGCCAGGTGGGTAAATCCACCTTGGCGCGTGCCTTGGCTTCGCAAACACCCGATGCGGTTTTTTTGGATTTGGAATTGTCCGAAGACCGGGCCAAGTTGGATCAAGCCAGCGCATTTTTTGCAGCAAACCGAAGCCGCTTGATCGTGCTTGACGAAGTGCAAAGCATGCCTAAGTTGTTTGTACAACTTCGCCCAGAAATCGATGCTGAACGCAGGCCTGGACGTTTTTTGCTGCTGGGTTCGGCCAATGGGGCGTTGTTGCGGCAATCGGCAGAATCATTGGCGGGGCGTGTGAGCTACCTGGAATTGCCATCCTTGCTGTGGAACGAAGTACAAACAGCCACAGTCAGCCAAGATCCCACACAGCAGTTGTTGGCCTTGCAAGCGCATTGGCAGCGTGGCGGAATGCCCCTGAGCGCGCTGGCCAAAACCGATGCGCAATCATTGCGCTGGCGCAATGACTACTTGCAGTCCATTGTGCGGCGTGATTTGCCTGCCCTGGGCATCACCATTCCTGGCGAAACCCTGTGGCGTTTCTTGCGCATGTTGGCTCACCAGCATGGGCAACTCTTCAATGCCTCTAGCTTGGCCGTGGCCATGGGTGGCATCTCGCACATCACTGTTGGGCGCTACCTCGATATTTTTTGCGATGCCCTCATCGTGCGCAAAGTCGAACCTTATTTCGTCAACTTGGGTAAGCGCTTGGTCAAATCGCCCAAGGTCTACTTTCGCGACACGGGCCTGCTGCATGCCCTGCTGGGCATTGGCAACGCGCACGATTTGCAAGGTCACCCCATGTCTGGGTATTCGTGGGAGGGTCTGGTGATGAACCACATCGCAGCTTTGTTGCCCTTGATATCAGGCGGCAACGCCACGTTAAACTTTTACCGCACAGCCGCTGGGGCTGAGATGGACGCCGTGGTGGACACAGGGGCAGAACGCATCGGTTTTGAAATCAAACTCTCCAACGCACCGCGCGTGACCAAAGGCTTTTGGAGCGCCATCACCGACTTGAAACTCAGCCGCGCATATGTGGTGGCCCCTGTCAGCGCGTCTTGGCCTTTGGCAGACAACGCGCATGTGATCACTCTTCAAGAGGTGGCGCGGGTGTTGGGGGTGCAGACATGAGTGAGCATCCCGACATCGAAAAATTGCCGCTGGAGATCGACGGCATTCCTGTGCGCGAAACCATCCGAGAGATTTTTCGTGATCCCGAAAACGGCACGCCCGACAACATCAGTAAGGCAGGGTGTTTGGCATTGGCTTTGAAGAGCAATGAAGTTGGAGGCGAGGGGAAGGGGTATGTGGTTTGGAATGCTTGGAGGCGGGCGTTTCCTTCTCACCGAAAGTGGTCGCCTGCAAAGGGTCAATCGAGATCTCAGACATTGAATTGGTCGAATATTTCTGATTTCGGAAATTTTGACGGGCGATTGAAAAATTTCGCCCACTTTCTGTTTGATCACGGTGCTGATTTCACTGGTGCGTGGTGGGATTTCGATTTGGACTTTAGGGGAGCAACAATTGGCGATGATGCCATTTTTGCTGGTGCTAACTTTGGTTCTTGGGCTAATTTTCAGGGCTCTCAATGGGGTAATTTTGGGGTTTTCTTGGGAGGCAAATGGGGCTCGAACGCGCGTTTTGAAGCTGCGATCTTCGGTGTTGGTTGCGACTTTTCATTGACCAGCTGGGAAGATGCCAACTTTAGAGGTGCAATGTGGGGTCGCGGAACAAGATTTTGCGCATCACAATGGCAAGGTTACGCCGACTTTAGTGCTGCCGAGTGGAATGAGTTGCTTGATTTTTTTCAAACGGAACAACTGTGGGTTTCTGTTCAACAGCGGGCTTCGAAACACAACACCGCACCCAACACCATTTGTGAAGTTTCCTTTTCAGGTGCGGAATTTCAGTCACAACTGAATTTCACAGGTCGTCAATTTGTCGGCACTACTTTGTTCACTAGAGAAGACTACCCATTGCCCTATCGCATCAGAACAGTCAGTCGAGACCCTGATGGAAAAGCGCTTTTGGACAATGAGGGCAGTCCGGTTTGGGAGGATTGGGCGAACCGGCAGGCAGACACCGTATTTATGGCACTCCCCCCTTTTTTTCACGGCTGCGAACTGCACCAAGACACCAGTTTTGAGGGTGCCAAGTTCCCAAAGGCTCGGGGCAGTGAAGAGGCCGCCCGAGCCTACCGTACCCTTAAACTTGCTTTCAGCAAACAGCAGGCCATTCGTGAAGAGCAGCGATTCTTCAGACTGGAGATGGCGGAGGAAACGCTGCGCGAGACCGGCATCAAGCGGGGCTTATTTTTTCTATATAAGCGTTTGAGTGACTATGGGTTCAGTGTCAAGCGCCCTCTGATGTACGGTCTGCTGGGCGTGGCAGCGATGACTGTCATTTCTGGCCTGCTGTCTTGGCTTGGGCAATGTGGTTTGAGTGTGCAGACTTGCTATTTCGCCCCACAGTGGTTGGGATTTTCTCTTTTGCAAACCCTTCCTTTGCCTGGCTTGGACACGTTGAGCGCAGCTGCTAGCAAAGCATTTTGGCCTGAAGGGGCTTGGTGGAGCTTGGTTTTGTCGGCGCTGATGATCGCGCACAAAACCATCAGCCTCGCCGCGCTGTTTCTAATCGGCTTGGGTCTGCGCAATCTTTTCAAACTCAAATAACTTCAATTTGATTTTCGGATTCATTTTTTATAAGAACGTCACATGAGCAAAACCATCAAAGTCGCCCTGGCTGGCGCCGGTGCCTTCGGCATCAAGCACCTGGACGGCATCCGAAACATCGACGGCGTCGAGGTCGTGTCGCTGATCAGCCGTGACATCGAAAAAACCAAAGAAGTCGCTGCCAAATACAGCATTGCACATGCCACCACCGACCTGAACGAATCACTGGCTTTGAAAGAGGTGGATGCGGTGATTTTGTGCACCCCCACGCAAATGCACGCCAGCCAGACTCTGGCTTGCCTGAAAGCCGGCAAACATGTGCAGGTGGAGATTCCGCTGTGTGATGTCTACCAAGACGGCCAGGAAGTCTTGCGCGTGCAACAACAAACCGGCTTGGTGGCCATGGTGGGGCACACCCGCCGCTTTAACCCCAGCCACCAGTGGGTGCACAACAAGGTCCAGGCTGGGGATCTCAACATTCAGCAAATGGATGTGCAGACCTATTTCTTTCGGCGCACCAACATGAACGCGCTGGGCCAGGCCCGCAGCTGGACCGACCATCTGCTGTGGCACCACGCTGCCCACACGGTGGACCTGTTCGCCTACCAGTGCGGCAGCCCCATCGTGAAGGCCAATGCCATCCAGGGCCCAATTCACCCTGCGTTGGGCATCGCCATGGACATGAGCATCCAGCTCAAGGCCGCCAATGGTGCACTCTGCACACTCAGCCTGAGCTTCAACAACGATGGGCCGCTGGGCACTTACTTTCGCTACATCGGCGACACCGGCACCTACCTGGCGCGTTACGACGATCTCTTCACGGGCAAGGAAGAAAAAATCGATGTCTCCCAAGTGGCCGTGTCCATGAACGGCATCGAGTTGCAAGATCGCGAATTTTTCGCGGCGATCCAGCAAGGCCGCGAGCCAAACTCGAGCATCGCGCAAGTGCTGCCTTGCTACCAGGTCCTGCACGATCTGGAACAACAACTGATGGGCTGACCGATGACATTCACAGCGCAAGCTGAGCGCAACAGCTTGCGTGTGATGGGCTTGGCGGGCTTTGCCAGCATGGCCTCGATGCGCCTGTGCGACCCGATGCTGGTGGTGCTGGGGCAAGAGTTCCAGGTCACCACGGGCGATGCATCGCGTGTGGTCTCGGTATTTGCCGTGTGCTATGGGGTGTTGCAATTGTTTTACGGGCCGCTGGGAGACCGTTTCGGTAAATTGCGTGTGATCTCCTTGGCGGTGCTGGCCTGCGCGGTGTTCAGTGCCATCACCAGCATGGCGTCAGACCTCACGCTGTTGGTGGTCATGCGTGGCTTTATGGGCGCTGCGGCTGCAGGCATCATCCCGCTGTCCATGGCCTGGATTGGTGATCAGGTGGCCTATGACCGCCGCCAGGAAACCCTGGCCAGGTTCATGGGCTACACCGTCAGCGGCATGATGGCCGGCTTGTGGTTCGGGGGTTTTGCGGCCGAGCATCTGGGCTGGCGCAGTGCTTTTGCCATGTTGTCTGCGGTGTTTTCAGTTGCCGCCTTCATGCTGTGGCGCAAGTTTCGCAACGCACCTGCGCAAGCATCTGCCGTCGGCGGCACCAGTTTCAAGGCGTACTTTGCCAACACCTTCCAGATCCTTCGCATGAAGCGTGTGCGTCAGGTCCTGGCAGTGACGTCCATCGAGGGCGCTTTGGTTTTTGGCGCCATGGCCTTCATCCCCACCCATTTGCACGAGCAATACGACATGAGCCTGGTCTTTGCCGGCTCGGTGATGATGCTTTACGGCGTGGGGGGCTTGGTCTACAGCCAGTTGGCGCGGCGTTGGATGGGCTGGCTGGGCGGCGAGCGCGGTCTGGTCAGAGCCGGCACCGCCTGCATCGCGCTGGGCATGCTGACGGTGGCTTGGGCCAACCAGCCGGTGCTGGGCATGCTGGGCTGCTTTGTCACGGGCTTTGGCTTTTACATGTTGCACAACACATTGCAGGTCCAGGCGACACAAATGGCCCCCGCCTCTCGCGGTACGGCGGTGACCTTGTTCGCCTGCCTGCTGTTTTTTGGCCAGTCGACTGGCGTGCTGCTGGTGGCCCAGAGCGTGGACCGGGGTTGGCTGCCCTATGCCTTCACTGCTGCGGCAGTGGGCGTGTCTGTTTTGGGCACCGTGGTTTACAGGCTGGTGGGGCGACACTGAGCATCGCTTTTGAGCAGCCCACCGTTGTGGGCGATTGTGTTGATGGCGGGTACCAAGCCCATCGCCTACAGGGCTGCGAGTGTCTACCAATAGGCCAATTGTTCTGGCCAGCTGCTCGATACCGAACAGTGAATTTCTGGGGTGCCGTGCGCTTTCATTGTTGCTGAACCTGGGTCTGTGGTTCTGGTGGGATGGCACCTTGCTTGCCCACCGCATAACTGCGCACAAACGCGGCGCTTGGCGCTGTCTTGACGCGGTCGCCCGTAGTCTGCTCGCGGCTCAGAAGTTGTGGAGAGCGTTTCAGCTGCTGGGGGGGGAATGTACACAGCCAATCTTGGCATGGCAGAGTGGTTTCTACAACGGCTTTGCTAGGGTTCGTGGCGAGCTCTGCACGTCAGGCGCCAACAAAGGCTGCAAGGCCCACAGGCCCAGAACCGGGCCGGGGGCCAGTAGCAACAGGGCCATACTGCCCCAGTTTTGCACGGCCCAGCCCAACAGCAAGATGCTGACCACGGTAATTAAAAACCCCACGCCGTTTTGGAGCACCAGTGCACTGCCGAGCCACTGCGGCGGCGCTTGCTGTGCGGATATGGCCGAAAACTGTGGCGAGTCGGCCACTACGCAAATACCCCAGAACATCAAACATCCTAGTTGCACTAGCGGCCATGTGCCGGGTATGAAGGGGTAGACCAAGCACATCAGGCCCGATGCGGCCAAGGCTGTTGCCGCTACCCGCGCACTGCCCACGCGGCGGCTCCACAGGCCGCCAAGCACGCAGCCGAAAAAGCCAATACCGATGGCACAAAAACTGATGAGCGCCACCGATGGTGCCCAGCCATGCCCAGCTTCAAGCAGTGAGCGGCTGATGGGCAGACTCAGCCAGGGCAGCACGCTCCAAAAAGCATACAGCTCCCACATGTGTCCAAAGTAGCCCAGCGCCGAAGCGCGAAAGCCGCGCACTGCGATGACTTCGCGCAATGCCTGGGTGTTCAGGCGAACGGGCGCGACTTGAAGGCCAGTCTGAACTGAAGGTGACTGGTGCTGCTTGTGCGGCTGGCCCACCCAGGCCACCAGCAGCGCACCAACCACCGCCAGCACCGACGAGCCGAGCAGCACTTCGGTCCAGGGCCAACTTTGGCCCAGGGCTCGTAAGCCGTGCGGCATAGCCGTGCCTAAAGTCAGCATGCCCACCAGCCAGCCCAAGGCTGCGGCCGGATTGCTGTCCACGCGCTGCACCAGCATCTTCATGCCCAGCGGGTAAATGCCGGCCAGGCAAATGCCCACAACAAAACGCAGACTCCAGAACACACCGTAATCGGTCACTCCCCACGTGACGGCCGCATTGGTAAGCGCCCCCAGCAAGCTGCACACCACAAAAATCCGTGTGGGCTGAAAGCGGTCCGCCACGCCGCTGAAGGCAAAAGCGAGCGTGCCCGCAATGAAGCCAAGTTGGGTGGCCGCCAGCAGCCAGCTAAAAGCGGCCGCGCTCAGCTGCCATTCGAGCACCAAGCTTTCGGCCACACCGCTGGGACTGAACCACAGTGAGGTGCTCAGGCACTGCGCCAGAACAATGAAGGCCACGGCCATTGACTGGCGGGTCCTGGCAAGCTGGCGATCAGCCGCAGGCGCGCTCAATGGCTTGTGCCAGGTCGTCAATCAGATCCTGTGCATGCTCCAGACCCACCGAGACACGCAGCAAGCCTTGTGGGGTCTTGCTCTCAGGTCCTTCGATCGAGGCGCGGTGCTCGATCAAGCTTTCCACACCTCCTAGGCTGGTGGCGCGGGTGAAAATCTCGACATGTGCGGCCAGTGCCATGGCGGTGTCCTTGCCGCCTTTGACTTCAAAAGACAGCATGCCGCCAAAGCCCGACATCTGCTTTTTGGCGATGACATGGAAGTCGTTGTCTTCAAGACCCGGGTAGTGCACTGCGCTGACCTGCCGGTGCTCGTTCAAAAATCGGGCCACCTTGTCGGCATTGGTGCAGTGGGCCTGCATGCGATAGGGCAGGGTGGGCAAGCTGCGCATGATTAGCCAACAGTCAAATGGCGAGGGCACACCGCCGCCAAACAACTGTGCCGTGCGTAAGAGGGCAAAGTCCGCGTCGTCACTGCGTGTGATGACCGCGCCGCCCAGCACATCGCTGCGCCCGCCCAGGTATTTGGTGGTGGCGTGCATGACCATGTCGCAACCAAGTTCCAGTGGGCGCTGCAGCACCGGTGATGCAAAGGTGTTGTCGGCAATGGCACGGGCACCGCCTGCGTGGGCAATGTCGACCACGGCAGCAATGTCCACGCATTGCATGAGTGGGTTGGAGGGTGTTTCTATCCAAACGATGCGGGTGTTGGGCAGCATGGCAGCACGTACCACGTCCAAGCGTGTCATATCTACAAAGCTGGCGCTGACCTGCCACTTGGCAAACAGGTGTTTAAGCACATTGGCCGTGCCATGGTAAATGTCGGATGGGGCCACCACATGGTCGCCTGGTTGCAGGCCCTGAAAAATGGCTGTGACACTGGCCAGGCCTGAGCTAAAAGCAGCCGCGCCAGCGCCACCTTCAAGCGCAGAAAGGGCTGCCTCTAGGCCATTGCGGTTGGGGTTGTGATTGCGCGAGTACAGGTAGCCGTGCGGGTAGCTGCCGTCTGGGGCGCGCTCGAAGGTGGTGGACAGGTGGATCGGATTGACCACCGCGCCAGTTGAAGGATCAACGCCGTGCCCCGCATGTACAGCCAATGTTTCAAAACGTAGTGATTTGTTTTCTTTCATACACAAAATGATATCTAAAATAAATTATCAGTCAAGAGGTGTATGACAAGCAAGAGAATATGTAGCGACAGTACGAGGCGATAAGATGCGGAGAAAGATTTCACGCTCTAGGATCATCCATGACCGACCGTTACGCCGTCATCGGCAACCCCATCGCGCAAAGCAAGTCACCACTGATCCACGGCGCTTTTGCCAAGGTGACCGGGCAGGACATCGACTACACCAAGCTGCTGGCACCCGTGGGTGGTTTTGCCGCAACGTTGGATGCGTTTCGTGCAGCGGGTGGGCGGGGCATGAATGTGACCGCGCCCTTCAAGCTCGATGCCTTTGCCTACGCCACCGATCTGGCACCCAGCGCGCAGATGGCCGGGGCTGTCAACGCCCTGAAGTTTGAGGGCGACAAGGTCCATGCGCAGAACTTTGACGGTGTGGGTCTGGTGCGCGATCTGGTGCACAACCTGGCCTGTCCGATCAAGGGGCGCCGGGTCTTGATTCTGGGCGCGGGCGGCGCGACCCGTGGCGCGTTGCTGCCCCTTTTGGCCGAGCATCCTGCCGAGCTGGTGATCGTCAACCGCACCGTGTCCAAGGCGCAAGCATTGGCCGCGCTAGCCCAGCAACACCAAAGTGGCAAGGTGCCTGTGCATGCGGCCGCTTACGCCGATGTGGCGGGGGTTTTTGACGTGGTGCTGAACGCCAGTTCTTCCAGCCTGACGGCCGAGCTGCCACCTTTGCCGCCCAGTGTTTTTTCACCCGACTGTCTGGCCTATGACCTGACCTACGGCAAGGGCCTCACGCCCTTCCTGAAACTGGCGCAACAAGCAGGCGTCACGCGCCTGGCCGATGGCGTGGGCATGCTGGCCGAGCAGGCCGCTGAGGCATTTGCCTGGTGGCGTGGCGTGCGTCCGGACACGTCCGGGGTGATCCAACAACTCACCGTGCCTCTGGTCTGATCAATAAACCCATGACTGCATCTCGCATCACGCCCTACCAAAGCCAATATTACGCATGGCAACTCACACGTCGGGCGGCGGCCGACTCGGTCGAGGCACTGGCTTCGACCTTGGTCAACTCCCAAGTGGACCTGAACCCGCACCAGGTGGAGGCTGCGCTGTTTGCCTGCCAAAACCCGCTGTCGCGTGGTGTGATCCTGGCCGATGAGGTGGGTTTAGGCAAAACCATTGAAGCTGGACTGGTCATATCTCAGCGTTGGGCTGAGCGTCGTCGCAAGATTTTGATCATCGTGCCAGCCAACTTGCGCAAGCAGTGGCATCAGGAGTTGCAAGAAAAGTTCAGCCTACAAGGCCGAATTTTGGAAGCAAAAAACTTCAATGCATTGCGAAAATCGGGCGAAGCCAACCCATTCGTCTGTCATGGCGGTCCCGTGATTTGTTCTTATCAGTTTGCCAAATCCAAGGCCAAAGACATCAAGACAGTGAAATGGGACTTGGTGGTCATGGATGAAGCCCACCGGCTGCGCAACGTCCATAAAAAGAACAATGTTATTGGCAAGACTCTGAAGGACGCCCTGTACAAGGTCCATTCCAAAGTGCTGCTGACAGCTACACCGTTGCAGAACTCGTTACTTGAACTTTATGGTTTGGTCAGCATGATCGATGACCGGGTATTTGGCGATGCAGACAGCTTTCGAGCGCAATTTGCCACGCCCACCAAAGGCCAGACCTTTGAGACACTGCGCAACCGTTTGGCCCCCATTTGCAAGCGAACCCTTCGCAGACAAGTACAGCCCTATGTGTCCTACACGGCGCGCCGTGCCATCGTGCAGGAATTCACGCCGACAGACCAAGAGCGTGAATTTTCCAATTTGGTGGCCGACTACCTGCGTCGCCCCAATTTGCAGGCCATGCCCGAAGGGCAGCGGCATCTGATCTCGCTGGTCTTGTGGAAGCTGCTGGCATCGTCCAGCCAAGCCATTGCGGGCGCACTGGACACCATGGCCAAACGCCTGCAAGGCGTGCTGGACGAAACGCCAGACGACCTGGACATGATCGACCAGCTGGACCAAGACTACGAAGCGCTGGCCCCAATGGCCGACGAAAGTGGCTCCGAAGAGGGTGCCCTGGGACAAAGCCGCCCTGAAAACGCCAGCCAACGCCAAGCCATTGCTACCGAGATTGAAGAGCTGCGTCACTTCAAACAACTGGCCATACAAATACAAGGCGACGCCAAAGGCCAGGCCCTGCTCACGGCATTGTTCCGGTCATTCACCGAACTGGCGCGATTGGGTGCACCGCAAAAAGCCATCATCTTCACCGAGTCCCGCCGCACACAAGACTATTTGCTCGAACTGTTGGCTGGCACCCCCTACGGCGATGGCATCGTGCTTTTCAATGGCACCAACAACGACGCACGCGCCCAAGCCATCTACAAAGACTGGATCAAAAAGCACCAAGGCACAGACCGCATCACCGGCTCTAAAACCGCCGACACCCGTGCTGCATTGGTCGAGTATTTCAAGGACGCGGGGCGGGTGATGATCGCCACCGAGGCCGGTGCAGAAGGCATCAACTTGCAGTTTTGCTCGCTGGTTATCAACTACGACTTGCCCTGGAACCCCCAGCGCATCGAGCAGCGCATTGGCCGCTGCCACCGCTATGGCCAAAAGTTTGATGTGGTGGTGGTCAATTTTGTGGACCGCACCAACGAAGCAGACGCCCGCGTGTACGAACTGTTGGCCGAAAAATTCCAGCTCTTTGAGGGCGTTTTTGGGGCCAGCGACGAAGTGCTGGGCGCGATTGGCTCGGGAGTGGATTTTGAGCGCCGCATTGCCGACATCTACCAAAACTGCCGAGACCCGCAAGAGATCAAAACCAGCTTTGAGCAGCTGCAGCTGGACCTGAAAGGCGAGATTGACGAGGCCATGGTCAAGACCCGCCAACTTTTGCTGGAAAACTTTGACGAAGAGGTGCAAGACAAACTGCGCCTGCGTGCCGAAGACAGCCGCAGCGCTCGCGGCCGCTTTGAGCAAATGCTCATGGCCCTGACCCAGGCTGAGCTGGCCGACTGCGCCCGCTTTGATGCGGACGGTTTTGACCTGCACCGCACCCCCGAAGGCCTGCCCAACGCCGAGCTGGGCCGCTATGAACTGCCCCGCCGTACGGGCGAAGCCCACATCTACAAACCCGACCACCCGCTGGCCGAATGGGCCATTGAACGCGCCAAGGCCCGCCAACTGCCACACGGCCAATTGCAGTTTGACTACAGCGCCTATGGCAACACCGTCAGCAGCCTCAAGCCGTTCAGAGGGCAGGGCGGCTGGATGACGGTGAAGCTGGTCACCGTGCACGCGCTGGGCACCATGGAGCAACGCTTGTTGGTGGCAGCCGCCACTCACGGTGGGCAAGCCTTGCCCGATGACGTACCTGAAAAACTCTTGCGTTTGCCTGCCCGCACACAAATCGGCGCAGTTTTGACGGCTGGCCTGTTTGACGCGACCAACCAAGCGCTGGACGCCTCGCTGCTAGAGCGCCAAAGCGACTTTTTGCGCGACGTGAACCGCCGCAACCTGGGGCACTTCGAAAAAGAAGTGGAAAAGCTCGACGCTTGGGCCGATGACCTGAAGCTGGGGCTGGAGCAAGAAATCAAGGCCATCGACCTGGCCATCAAAGACGTGCGCCGCACTGCGGCCACAGCAGCCACGCTGGAAGACAAGCTGACATGCCAAAAACGTCAGCGCGAGCTGGAAGCCAAACGCACCCAACTGCGCAGGGAGCTGTTCACCCGGCAAGATGAAATCGAGGCCCAGCGCAATGAGTTGATCGAGGGGCTGGAAGGGCAGCTGGGACAGCAGGTGGTGGCGCAAACTTTATTCAGTGTGGAATGGAGCCTACAGTGAAATACTGCCCGCTAAGTATTCATAATGACCGGTTGGAAGTCCCGAGATCGTTCAAAATTCGGGGCTGCAACCTTAAAAGACAGTCAAAAAAGGGAGTCGGTTTGTTCAGAGGTATGCCGTTCAGGTTCCGTCATGATTAAGAGAGTCTATGCGTCTAACCAGCTGTCGCGCTTGGTGCTGCGCGGCTACAAGTCTATTGCTGAATGTGATTTGGTGATGGGCAAACTGAATGTACTGATCGGAGCCAACGGTGCAGGCAAATCGAATTTGATTGGATTTTTTCGCCTGATCAACAAAATCTTGGATCAGCAACTGCAAGCCACGGTTGGGCAAGCGGGTGGCCCTGATGCGATGTTGCACTTTGGGCGGAAAAAAACTGAGGAACTGCAAGCGGAGCTTTATTTTGGTAACAACGGCTACAAGTTCACCCTCAAGCCGACGCAGGATAACCGCATGATGTTTGCACGAGAGGCCTTGTGGTGGAACATGAAGGGCGACTTCAGGCCGCAAACAGGTCATTTTGAGTCTTATGCAGAAACTCAAAAGCAAAAGCTCGTTTACGACTACGTTGTGCCCCCGATTCGAAGCTGGCGGCTTTATCACTTTCATGACACATCGGTTTCGGCCATGGTCAAGCAAGTCCATGGCATCAACGACAACGAATATCTTCGTGATGATGCCCGCAACTTGGCAGCCTTTTTGTATCGCCTGAAAAACCACCACGAGTCTGAATACAACCGCATCGTCAAAGCCATTCAAATGGTGGCCCCTTTTTTTGGCGACTTTCATTTGCGACCAACAGTCGATAACGTCGAAAAAATCCAGTTGGAATGGACTGAAGCTGGACAAGATGTGCCATTTACTGCCAGCGCATTGTCTGACGGCACCTTGCGCTTCATCTGTTTGGCTACCGTCTTGTTGCAGCCCGAGTCGTTCATGCCTGCCGCCATCTTGATCGACGAGCCCGAACTGGGTTTGCACCCATTCGCCATTGCGGTTTTGGGTTCACTCATGAAGGCAGCGGCAGACAAACATCAACTGATCATTTCCACCCAATCCGTTGAACTGGTTAATGAATTTGAATTAGAAGACCTGATTGTGGTGGACAAGAAGGCAGGCTCATCTGTCTTCAGTCGGCCAGAAGGCGAGGCGCTGCAGGAGTGGTTGACCGATTACAGCTTGGGTGATTTGTGGAAGAAAAACCTTCTGGGTGGAAGACCATCACGATGACACGCATCAAACTGCTGGTGGAGGGGCAGACTGAAGAAGTCTTTGTGCGGGAATTGCTGCAACCGCACTATGCACGCATGGGGCTTTACATGACCCCCATCATTGTCAGTACCAGCCCAGGCTACAAAGGTGGCATGACCAGTTATGCCAAGGTCAGGCCACAAATTCAGCGCTTGTGTTTGCAAGACCCCGAGGCATGGATCACCACCATGTTTGATTTGTATGCGTTGCCGACAGACTTTCCGGGTAAGTCCCTTGTTGTGCAGGGATCAGGTCAACAGAAAGCGCAATACTTGGAACTGCAGATGGCAGCCGACATCTCTCTACGCAACTTTTTGCCTTATGTTCAGGTCCACGAGTTTGAAGCACTCCTTTTCTCTCAGGCTGAAAAATTCAGTGAGTGGACAGACAACCTGAACACGGTAGCTGGTCTGGTTTCCGTCGCCAAGGCACATGCCAGCCCCGAAGACATCAATGACAGTCCGCATACGGCACCCTCAAAAAGAGTGGAGGCTGCGATACCCGCATATCAAAAAACATTTCACGGACCACTGATCGCGTGTGAGATCGGTTTGGATGTAATGCGTGGCGCATGTCCCCACTTCAATGAGTGGCTCATCAGGATGGAAAGCCTGTAGTCCAAGCTAATTAGAAAAACAGAAATATGAACAGGGAATTCAACATCAATGAGCTTGCTTCAAGGCGATACGCTGACCCAGATTTCGTTTTCAGTTTTTGAGAACAAAGGCGTTTTCGCCGTCTTGCTGGGGTCGGGTTTGTCCCGTTCGGCTGAGATTCCCACGGGCTGGGAGATTACGCTTGATCTGGTTCGGAAAGTGGCAAAAGTCCAAGGTGTGGCTGACCAAGCAGATTGGGCCAAGTGGTACACCACCACCACGGGCAAAGAGCCCAACTACTCTGATCTGCTGGAGCAAATCGCGAGTACGCCCGGAGAGCGCCGATCGATTTTGCACAGCTACATCGAGCCCAATGAAGATGAGCGTGAGCAGGGCAAGAAAGTGCCCACCCCTGCGCACCACGCCATCGCCGCTTTGGTGCGTGGTGGCTTTATTCGCGTCATCATCACCACCAACTTTGACCGTTTGATGGAAAACGCCTTGCGCGAGCAAGGCATTGAGCCCACGGTGGTGGCTTCTAAAGATGCGCTGAAAGGCGCTGAGCCGCTGACTCACAGCCAGTGCTATTTGGTCAAGCTGCATGGCGACTACAAAGACGCCCGCATTTTGAACACCGATTCAGAGCTGAGCGCATACCCACCCAGCTATAAAAAACTCTTGGACCGCATCTTTGATGAACACGGGTTGATCGTTTGTGGTTGGTCCGGTGAGTGGGACCATGCGCTCAGATCTGCATTCTTACGAGCACCCAACAGACGATATCCCGTCTATTGGGCCTTGCGAGGTGAAGCCGGGGAGGGTGCGCAAGCGCTGATTCGGCATAGAGCGGCCAAGCAAGTGGCCATTAATGGTGCGGATGATTTTTTCAAGGGCCTGCAGCAACGCGTAGAGACTTTGACCCAAAGCCAGCGCCAAAACCCACTCAGCATGGACTTGCTGATCAGCAGCACCAAGCGTTATTTGTCCAAGCCGGAGTACCGGATTCAGCTGGATGATCTTTTTGCCGACGAGTCGAATCGACTGATGAACCAACTGGATGGCGTTGGCTACACGGGTTTTGATGATTTGAAGCAAGGTCAATTTCGAAAACTGATCGCAGGTTACGAGGCAGCGGTGGAACCCCTGGCGCGTATGGTGTCTGTCATGGGACGCTGGGCAGATGGGCGAGATTTGCCGATGGTCATTGGGCTGGTGCGGAGCCTTGATCAACACGCCAATAAATACGGAAGTGGCATAACTCACCTGCTGGCATTGCGACATTACCCTGCCGTGCTTATTTTTACTGCGTATGGCCTTGGCTTGACCCGCGCCGAGCGGTGGCATGATTTGCATTCTTTCTTGCGAACTGAATTGCCGAGCCGAGGCCTTGACGCACGCACCTTGGTTTCGGAACTATTTCTGGATGTTTGGAATGGTGGTGAGGATCGTAATTGGAAGCAACTTGAAGGTCTCGACAATAAAAAAATGCCCCTGAGCACCCATTTGCTGCAGCTCATGACTGAATGGCGCAAGAGTTTTGACGGCATTGGTATCCAATTTCCATTGTTGATGGGGCGTTTTGAAATGATTGCTTCTTTGGCTTACTTTGAATCCAATGATGCCGACCTGCTAGAGGGGTCGATTGCGAGTAAAGCCAATGGAGAGCTGCTTGCATTCATGCCTGTTGGGCGTGTTGCATTTGATTTTGATGTCCAGCGACCATTGGTACAAGAGTTGCAGTCAGCTTCCACGAGGAAATTACTTTTGGATGCGGGTTTCTCGCAAGGCAGTGAACGCAAACTTGAATTGTTTTTTGAAAATTTCAGCCGCTATTGTCAGTGGGTGAAATGGAAACGCTAAGGAACACTGTGAGCAAACAGAAACTGGAACTGACCTGGATAGGCAAGGAGAAGCGGCCGCAGTTGGAGCCGCGCATCTTGCTGGAAGACCCGGCACGGTCGTATCACGCAAAGCAGCGGTTTTCGGATGCGGATATTTTCGACAACCGGCTGATCTTTGGGGACAACTTGTTGGCGCTCAAGGCGCTGGAGCAGGAGTTTGCGGGCAAGGTCAAGTGTGTGTTCATTGACCCGCCTTACAACACGGGCAGTGCGTTCACGCATTACGACGATGGGGTGGAGCATTCGATTTGGTTAGGTTTGATTCGTGATCGTCTAGAGTTACTACGAGCACTTATTTCTGAAGAAGGTTCAATTTGGATAACGATAGATGATGCTGAGGGGCATTATTTAAAGGTTATCTGTGATGAGATCTTCGGTCGATTAAATTTTTTAGGAACCGTAACTTGGCAGAAAACAACAAGCATCCATAACAATGCCACTGCTTTTTCATCTGCTACAGATCTTGTTTTAGTCTATGCAAAGGAAATAACCAAATTCA
This sequence comes from Limnohabitans sp. 2KL-17, assembly GCF_003063415.1. Classification (GTDB taxonomy): domain Bacteria; phylum Pseudomonadota; class Gammaproteobacteria; order Burkholderiales; family Burkholderiaceae_C; genus Limnohabitans_A. The sequence continues at coordinate 112,969 of NZ_NESK01000004.1, read as the reverse complement.
CTATGGGGCGAGCTCCGAGGAGTGATAGGAATGCGAGTGACTACTCTAACGTAGACGATGATCCTCGTGGAGCTTGGGCATCAAGTCCGCTACACGTTAGCCTTACGTCAGGTCAAAGGGGAAAACAATATGCCATGACAGGCAAAAGCTCGGGTCTATTTCCGATTATCAGTCCTCATGGAGAGGAAATACTTCCACCCAAAGGACGTGCCTGGGCTTACTCGATTGAGTCAATTCAGTTATTTGAGAAACAAGGTCTCATATGGTGGGGTAAGGATGGGCGTAATCAACCACGTTTAAAAAGATTCATACAGGAAAATAAAGAAGGGGTAGTTCCTGGCACGTTGTGGTTGTCTGAGGATGTTGGACATAACCAAGAAGCGAAGGCTGAAAATGCAAACTTGTTGCCAGAGCTGGCAACACTTTTTTCAACGCCTAAACCTGAGAGACTATTGAAGAGAGTTCTTGAGCTTGCAACCAATCCCGGCGACCTCGTCCTAGACTCCTTCGCCGGTTCCGGCACCACCGGCGCAGTCGCCCACAAAATGGGCCGCCGCTGGATCATGGTAGAGCTGGGTGATCATTGCCACACGCACATCATTCCGCGCCTGAAAAAAGTCATTGACGGGCAAGACCCCGGTGGCGTGACCGAGGCCACAGGCTGGAAGGGCGGCGGAGGTTTCCGTTACTACAGCCTGGCCCCCAGCCTGATCGTGAACGACCGTTGGGGCAACCCCGTCATCAACCCCGAGTACAACCCTGCACAGTTGTCCGAGGCTTTGTGCAAGCTGGAGGCGTTTACCTATGCGCCCTCTGAAACGCGTTGGTGGCAGCACGGCCATTCGAGCGAGCGCGACTTCATTGTTGTGACCACGCAAAACCTGTCTGCCGACCAGCTGCAGGCCTTGGCCGACGAGGTGGGTGAAGAGCAAAGCCTGTTGGTGTGTTGCGCCGCGTATCACGGCGTGACGGCGGCCAAAGCTGCTGACCGTTGGCCCAACCTGACGCTCAAGAAAATTCCCAAGATGGTGCTCAGCCGCTGCGAATGGGGCCATGACGACTACAGCCTGAACGTGGCCAATTTGCCCATGGCCCAAGAAGAGCCAGTTGTAGCCCCTGCGGCAAAGGCCACTCGGGTCAAAAAACAAGCCGCACCGCAACCGGGCTTGTTTGGCGATGCCGGGGAGGAGTTCTGATGGCGCAGAAAAAACAGGAAGTTTCCCTGGTTCGCTCTTCGGCGGCGGAGTACCTCACTTTTGTTGCGGCAACCGGATCGTCCGAAACCAGCGTTGAAATGCGCTACGAAAACGAGAATATTTGGCTCACACAAAAGATGATCGCGGCGCTCTACGACGTGGATGTACGCACCATCAATGAACACCTGCAAAAAGTCTTTGCGGACGGTGAATTGGCGCAAGACGTGGCAACTGTCCGGAATTTCCGGATAGTTCAGACCGAAGGCGAGCGGCAGGTGTCGCGCGACACCAAGCACTACAACCTGCAGGCCATCATCGCGGTGGGCTTCAAGGTGAACAACCCACGAGCGGTGCAGTTCCGCAAGTGGTCGGGGCAGATTGTCAAGGACTACACCATTCAGGGCTGGACGATGGATGTGGATCGCCTGAAGAAAGGCCATCTGTTTACCGATGAGTATTTCGACCGACAACTGGAATACATCCGTGAGATTCGCCTGTCTGAGCGAAAGTTCTACCAGAAGGTGACTGACCTGTACGCCACTGCCTTTGACTATGACAGCAGTGCGCCCACAACGCGGGAGTTCTTCGCGCTGGTGCAGAACAAGCTGCATTGGGCGGTACACCGTCACACGGCCGCTGAAATCATTGTGAAACGTGCCGATGCAGACAAGCCGAACATGGGTTTGAGCGCGTGGGAAGCAGCGCCAAGCGGCAAGATCATTAAGTCCGATGTGTCGGTGGCGAAGAACTACTTGAGCGCCGAAGAAATGGACTACTTGCAGCGCATTGTGTCTATATATTTGGACTTTGCTGAATTACAAACCATGCGCAAGATTCCCATGTCCATGCAGGACTGGGCGAAGCGGCTGGATGGTTTTTTGGAGTTCAATGGCAACGAGATTTTGCTGGGAGCAGGAAAAATCTCACACGAGCAGGCCAAGCTCCATGCCGAAACCGAATTCGAAAAATACCGCATCGTGCAGGACCGGCTGTTTGAGAGTGACTTTGACCGGATGCTCAGGCAACTTGAAGACAACAAGAACAATCAAAAGGGGACAGCATGAACGCCCGAGTGCAACACCATGTGGCAGGTCGATTGTCATTACGACCCCCACAGGCTGAGTCGGTGGCCAAGCTGATCGCGGCCTTGAATGCCGCCCCCGAATTGCTGGCGCATGGGGTGGATGGCCAGCCGCGTGATGTGAGCGCGATTTTGAACAGCCTGAAGGGACAGTTCACTACGCTGGAAGACTTTGAGCGTGAGTTCCCCTCGCTGTGTTTTGCCATGGCCACGGGTGTGGGCAAGACGCGGCTGATGGGCGCATTCATTGCCTATTTGCATTTGGCGCACGGCATCAACAACTTCTTTGTGTTGGCCCCCAACCTGACGATTTACAACAAACTGATTGCCGATTTCACACCCAACACGCCCAAGTATGTGTTCAAGGGCATTGCCGAGTTTGCGCAGCAGCCCCCGCTGATCATCACGGGCGACAACTACGACCAGTCGGGTGCGGCGGTGGCCGATGCACCTTCTGGCTTTGCGCACGATGTGCGCATCAACATCTTCAACATTTCCAAAATCAATTCTGAAGTGCGCGGCGGCAAAGAGCCGCGCATCAAACGCATGAAAGAGGTGTTGGGTGACAGCTATTTCAACCACCTGGCCAATTTGCCAGACTTGGTGATGCTGATGGACGAGTCGCATCGTTACCGCGCCAGCGCGGGCGTGCGCTCTATCAACGATTTGCGGCCTTTGATGGGCCTGGAGGTGACGGCCACGCCGTTTGTGGAGTCCACCAAAGGCCCTGTGCCTTTCAAAAACGTGGTGATGCAATATTCGCTGGCCCAAGCCATGGAGGACGGCTTTGTGAAAGAGCCTGCCGTGGCTACCCAGCGCAACTTTGACGCCAAGGCGCACAGCGCCGAAGAGATTGAAAAAATCAAGCTCGAAGACGGTGTGCGTCTGCACGAAAACACCAAGGTCGAGCTGCAAACCTATGCGCTGGACAACGGCGTGAAACGGGTGAAGCCCTTCATGCTGGTGATTGCCCGCGACACCACGCATGCCGCGCAGCTGAAAGACCTGATCGAATCGCCCGCTTTCTTTGAAGGCCGCTACACCGGCAAGGTGATTCAGGTGGACTCCAGCCGCACCGGGGCCGAGGAAGAAGAAATGATTGCTCGCCTGCTGGCGGTGGAGAGCGTGGACGAGCCGACAGAAATTGTGATTCACGTCAATATGCTCAAAGAGGGCTGGGATGTGACCAACCTCTACACCATCGTGCCGCTGCGGGCGGCCAATGCCCGCACGCTGGTGGAGCAGTCCATTGGCCGAGGATTGCGCTTGCCCTACGGCAAACGCACGGGCGTGGAGGTGGTGGACCGCCTGACCATCGTGGCGCATGACAAGTTTCAAGAGATCGTGGACGAGGCCAACAAAGGGGACTCGCCGCTCAAGCTGAAAACCATTATTTTGGAGCCGACGGACAAAGAAGAGCGCAAGGTGAGTGTGCAGGTGCAGTCGGGGGTGATGGTGGCTTTGGGTCTGGCATCTGCTGCACCAGTGACGCCTGGGCAACCGGCCGCATCCACAACAGGGTCCAGTCAAAGCCCGATTCAAGACCCGGTGCAGCCTGTTGCCAAGCCCTTGTTCACCACCGATGCCGAGCGCAATGCAGCCGTCATTGCTTTGGAAGTGATTGCACAGTACGAGGTCAAGCGCGAGACGGTGCCCACCAGCGGCGCTTTGCTGACGCCTGCTGTTCAGGCGCAAATTGTGGCCGAGGTGCAGGCCCGGCTGCTGCCCAAAACTGGCGATCTGTTGGGCGATGCCGACCCTCAGGCCCATTTGCTGGATGTGGCGGCGGTGGTGGCAAAAACCACCGAGGTGCTGGTACAGCAGACCATCGACATTCCCCGCATTGCGGTGGTGCCCTCGGGTGATGTGACCACGGGGTTTCACCCGTTCAAGTTGGATGTGAGCGGTTTGTACTTGCAACCGAGTGAGCGGGAAATCGTGATCCAGAGCTTGCAGACCAATGAGCAAAGCCATTTGGCTTCCCAAGTGCGCCTGAACGAGTCACGGCTTGAGGATTACATCGTCCGTGAGTTGGTGGAGTTTGACGACATCGATTACTTCACTCAGGCTGAATTGCTGTACGACTTGGCCGGGCAGATGGTGGCTCACCTGAAGACGTATCTGACTGAAGAAGCCGACATCGTGAATGTGCTGGATGGTCACCGGCAGACGATTGGCAAAGCCATTCACGCGCAAATGATGGCGCACTTTTGGGAGAAGGCCAGCAGTTACGAAGTGAAGGTCAGTCGGGGCTTTACCGAGCTGCGGCCCTGCAACTACACGGCGGTATCGGGCCAGCCCGTGCAGCTGATTCGCGAAACGCTGACAGAAGTGAGTAAGATTCGGCAAATGCTGTTCGGCGGTTTCGCCAAGTGTTTGTACCCGCTGCAAAAGTTTGACTCGGACACCGAGCGCCGCTTTGCAGTGATTTTGGAACGCGATGCAAGCAAGTGGTTCAAGCCTGCCAAGGGCCAGTTTCAGATTTTCTACAAGCTGGGCACGGAGCAGCCTGAATACATTCCAGACTTTGTGGTCGAGACCGATGGCTTTATTTTGATGGCCGAAACCAAGGCCAAAGACGAGCTGAAATCTGGCGAAGTGTTGGCCAAAGCCGATGCGGCCGTGCAGTGGTGCAAGCACGCATCAGACTACGCGGCCTCTGTGGGCGGCAAGCCTTGGAAATATTTGCTGGTGCCTCACGATGGGGTTAGCGAGTCCAAGCGCTTGGTCGACTATTGGCAGTATCAGCAGGCTTAATGGGTGAGGCTTCAGCGTCGCATTTTCAGTGGGCTCAAGCCCCCCGCCGCTTGACCAACAACCCGATCAGCTCGGGCACCAAGGCGTTCGGGTCGCCTTCTTGGCAAGCGGCCTCCAAGGTGTTTTTCACCGCCTGCGCCACGGTGTGGTCGGCATTGGTGTCGATGGCCATCTGGTTGTAATAGCTCAGGTCTTTCAGGGCATTGCTCATAGAAAAGCGCAGGCCCGAGGTGTCGCCGGTAGCCAGTGTGGGCTTGAGGCGCTCGAGCGCCGCGCCCCAGCCGCCGCCCATGGCCAGCACATCCACAAAGGTTTGCGCGTTCACGCCCGACAACTGCGCGCAGGCCGCCGCTTCGGCCAGCAAAGTCACGGTGCCCAGCGACACATAGTTGTGCAACAGCTTCATGCGGTGACCTGAGCCGATGGGGCCGGTGTGCACGATGTTTTCTGCAAAGCAAGCCAGGATCGGTTTGCAAGCTTCAAACAAGGCCGCATCGCCACCCACCAGTAAATTCAGGCGACCTTCGGCGGCCTCTTTGGGGGTGCGGGTCATGGGAGAGTCCAAAAACTGGCCCCCCCGGGCGATCACCATCGCGGCCACTTTCTCGGTCGATGCAGGCACGGCCGTGGAGCAATCGATGACGATGGTGCCAGGGCGCATGCCCTGCAAAACCCCATCCTCCCCCATGAGCACGGCCTCGACTTGCGGCGTGCCGGTGACGCACAAAATGATCACCTCGGATTGCTGCGCCAATGCTTGCGCGGTTTGGCAGGTGCGCGCACCGGCTGCCAGCAGCTCGGTCAGGGGTTGGTTGCCGGGGTGCTCCAGGACCGTGAGGCTTTGCCCGTGCTTGAGCAAATTGCGCGCGATGCCGTGGCCCATCATGCCGATGCCGATCATGCCGATTGTTTTCATGGGTACTTTCAAAAAATGGAAATGTCGCTCTGCCAAATATAACCACTGCGAGCCAACCCGGTGAACCCGCCTGAAGAGTTGTGCCAGTTGCTCGCATACGGTGACTTGTCAGGTGAACTGGCCAAAACCATCGGGCAAAGTGTTTTTGCCGACAACAAGCCCGGCGCCGCAGGCAATATCGCCATGCAGGAAGTGGCCAACAGCACGGACGAGCACACCCTGATCCTGGGTCACATCGGCACACTCGCTGTCAACCCCTACATCTTCGCCAAGCTGCCCTACGACGCCAACCGCGACTTTGCACCGATCACCCTGGTGGCCAAGGTGCCCAGCTTGTACGTTGTGCACCCCGACTTACCGGTGAAGAACCTCAAAGAGTTTGTGGCCTACGCTAAATCAAAACCCGGCCAACTCAATTACGGCTCAGCAGGCAATGGCAGTGCTGGTCATTTGGCCTTTGAGTACCTCAAGATGGCCAGCGAGACATTTGTGGTGCATGTGCCGTACCGGGGGACGGGCCCCATGCTGACCGACCTGATGGCGGGTCGCCTACAGGCAGCTTCGGTGGGCGCGCCTGCCCTGATGGCCTTCATCAAGGCGGGCCGGTTGCGTTGCATTGCGACAGGCACTTCGCAGCGCTTGCCCCAGTTGCCCGATGTCCCCACCGTGGCAGAGCAGGGCTTCAAGGGTTTTGAGATGACCCAATGGTATGGCCTGATGGCACCTGCCAAGTGGCCCAAAGCCAACACGGCTAAGCTTGAAGTTGAGGCCATCAAGGCCGCGCGCAGTGCCTTGGTGAAAGAAAAATTGGCTCAAGAATCGGCCGTCGCAGTGGGTAATTCGGGTGCCGAGTTCGATGCGTTCATCAAAACAGAGCAGGCCCGCTGGAAGCAAGTGATCGCCCGGGCGCAGATCAAGCCTGAGGGTGGGGGTTGAGCGGGTATTGCCGCCTATACTTGGCTCAAAAGCGAAAACAGTGGCGCATATTTATTCAATCCGCATGGACGGGTTGAACGTCAAACAGAGGTTGGCGCCATGGTTTTTATTTCCCAAGTTTTGTATTTTGACAGGGAGTTTTCATGAAAGTCTTGATGTTGCATGGCGTGAACCACAACATGTTCGGCAAACGCGACCCCCTTCAATACGGCACCATCACTCTCGATGAAATCAATGCCAGCCTGCACACGCTGGGCCAGGCGCTGGGCGCTGAGGTCGAGTGTTACCAGACCAACCACGAAGGCGACATGTGTGAGCGCATCCACCAGGCTTACGCTGACAAGGTCGATGCCGTGCTGATCAATGCCGGCGCCTGGACGCACTACAGCTACGCCATCCGTGACGCGCTGGCCGTGTTGACGTGTCCGATTGTTGAGTTGCACATGTCCAACATCCATGCCCGCGAAGAGTTCCGCCACAAGTCGGTTTTTGCAGAAATTGTCAAAGGCCAAATCTGCGGCTTTGGCGCCGACAGCTATTTGCTGGCTTTGCGCGCGGGGGTCTCGGCGGTAAAAGCTGTTTGATGTGACACACCGCTGGCCCGCAGCAGCCACCGAAAACCTCAGCCCATCTTGCGGTCTTATCGAAACAGACTGGGCGGAGAAATCACACCAAAATCTGGACCGATGCCGCCCGACGGGGGCTGTGGGCATTGCGCGCTCAACTGGATTGTGATGGTCTTGGCTTTTTTGGATGCACTGAGAATGCGTGCGCAGGCAAAGCTTGTAACGGGGATGTCCGCATGTGCTGCAATGCTGTGCACCATGGGCAAAGTCACGTATTCACAAGATTTGTCTTTGGCTGCACTACAGTCACTGACCGTGTCAAACAAGGTTGTTTTAGAGCCCGGCTCAATCCAGACTTTGTCGCTAATGCTCACAGCAACAGGGTTTCGGTCTTCTACCAGATCCCTGAAGGTGTTCACATCATTTTTATCGGTCAGCAAAGAAGACCACTGGAAGGTTTTGCAAGGGTCGGAAGGTTTGTCGTCGAAGGCTTGCAGCACCAGCAAATAGGGCGCACCTGTCGCTGGGTTGATGGTGGGGGCTGGTGGTTTTGCTTGGCTGTTCCAGTAGGTGCTGTAAATACACTGGTTGGTCACCAACGGAAACAAACCGCCAGGCTCGATGGTGCCAGGGCTGGTGACTCCAGCCACCGAAGTCACCGAAACCGGCGTAGAAAAATTGTTCCACAATCGGGCGAAAAATGTTGGAACTTCGCCATCATTTTGTCCTTGCCCCTTGGTCAACGTGACCTGAACTGCCGGCACATCGTTGGCGGTCGGGGTCATGGGCAGCAGCTGCAAAGCGGCATTGGCCAGTGTGGGATTCCAGTAACCCGATTGCACGGTGCCCACAGATAGCCTGCGTCCATCGGCAGCGTTCAGGGCAATGGCCTGAGTGGATCGTTCCTCTGCAGTGGCCCATTGTGGCGTGCTGGAGGTGCTGCTGCGCAGGTGTTTGGCCCCAGCCAGGGCTGCCGCGTCGGCGTCGTTTTGCATTTCATTGCGGACAATTTGCAAATAGGACACGTCAATCACAAGCGCCGCCACCCCCAGAAAAACCGGGAGCATCAAGGCCACAAGGATCGCCATCACACCTTGTTGCTGCCGCCTTGGAGGGCTCGGTGTCAACGATGCTGGTTTGCGAAGCAACGAAAAAAACGGTGGGGATAGGGGTTTTTTTTTCATCATTCTCTCACCATGACAGTGGTTGAAGTCAAGACCAGGGGTGAGCCCATGGCACTGAGTAAATTGCCCAAACCCAAGCCCCTGAAGGTGTAAGACACGCGAACAGCCAGGTGGTCGGGGTCGGTTTGGGCAGGGAAATCGACAGTCACCTGGCTGGCCGCACCCAAGCCCACCAGCGAATTACCTGCGTAGTTCAACACCCGTGTGCGAATTTCATTAGGGGTGACCGCTGGAATCTTCAACACGATGCCCGCTCGAGCGCCTTCACGACTGGCATTGGTGATCACCGCTTTGTCATAAAGGGCCAAACCAAATTCAAGAATGCCAGACAAGATCAATATCAGCAGGGGCAAAAGCAGCCCGAATTCGACCGTCGCTGCGCCCATTTGGCGGTGTCTGGTGGCTCTTTTTCTAAGCCAACCCATGGGGGCGCCTGCACAGGCCTCAAGGGGGTAATTGACGTGATCCATGGTTCGAATCTTTCGCTTTGAGCAATGACGAATGACAGGCCAACAAATGAATGGCGTGACTGGAATGGCTTGACTGATGACACACCATATTTCAAGGCCCCACACCCAACAGTTTGAAATCTCACACAAACCAAAAAATAGCGGGGGATGGATCCGGTACGAAAGTACACCCGTGTGATGCATCGAACAGATATGGGCCGTACGGCTCTTTAAATCAGGTCAAACACCCTGGGTGTCACCCGCTGTGCTGTGAGGGCGGGCAGTCTGCGCGCTGTAGGGTCTGCACGCAAACCCCTGTGCTTCGAACTTGAATCCACCTTTTCAAAAAGGAATATCCACCATGAAGCACCTCATCGATCCATTGAAAAATTTCACGCGTGATGGGTCTGGCGCCACAACCCTAGAGTAGGGCCCGCTGGTTGCATGGGTGGCATGGGTGGCGTTGGGCATCACCGTCGGCACCACCGCTTTGGGCGCCGAGTTGGGACTGTTTTTGGCCGCATCGCCACAAGACTTTCAACCGCTGTCTGAGCAGCAAGCAAGCCTTCTTTCATGCAAAGAAATTGCTCAATCGTTCAAAGCTTGTGAGTTTTCTAACAGACGAAAGCCCGCCTCATTTTTAAAGTCAATCCATGGCGGTGAATTTAAAAATCCACTGCCGTTGCAAAGTCTGCAGGGATGAGGTCTGAAATTTCGAAATCGGAATCGCGGTCTCGTGAATGCGGCTTGAAGTTCATCAACATTTATCTGGAGTTATGAATCATGAAAAAACATCTGCAAAACTTTATCAACGACGAATCGGGTGCCACTGCCATTGAATATGGCCTGCTGGCCGCTTTGGTGGCTTTGGGCATTGCGGTAGGGGCGACGGCACTTGGCACGCAATTGTCTGCCGTTTTCAACGACATTGCAGGCCGGCTTGAGGCTGCCATCCCTTAATACATAAAGCTGTAGAACCCAGAAACCAGTCATGTTTGCCCAGTCCATGGAGCTTGTCAGCCTGTTGGCCCTTGCAACTTTGCTGGTGCTGGCCGTCTGGCATGACCTGCTCAGGCGCAGGATCCCCAACACCTTGGTGCTTTGGGGGACCCTCACGGCATTGGTTTTGTCGCTGACGCCACGAGGCATAGGGCTTGACTCGGCCTTGTTGGGTGGCATGGCTGGTTTTCTGGTGTTCTTTTCCATGTACCTGTTCAAGATGGTGGGTGCGGGTGACGTCAAGTTGGTCGCAGCCGTGGGCATGTTCGTCGGGTGGCCCGAGATGGCCCAAGTCTGCGTGGCCATCTTGATCACAGGTGGCCTGGTGGCCATGGCTTGGGCGATCCGCACCTCCAGGCTGCAATCGGTCATGAGGAACATCCATACCGGTTTGATGCAAAACATCAAAACAGGGCAATGGCCTCAAATTGGGCAACCCCTGATCAGCCAAGTCTCGCATGAACGGGTTCCCTACGCCTTGGCCATCGGATTGGGCACAGCAGCGCATTTTGTGGTGACCCGCTGACCGCAGCAATACACGTATAGAAATAGGAAAAAAATGATGAACAAACGCCCTGTCTTGATGATGGCGGTGGCTGCCGCTGTGGCCCTGGTGTCAGTTTCTGTTGCGGCTGTGTGGTTGCAAAAAAAAGACGAAAAAAGCACCATCAAAGTGGTGGTGGCAACGCGTGATCTGCAAATCGGAACCCGATTGCAGCCTTCCATGCTCGAGACCGTGAGTTGGCCCGTCTCTGCCCCCATCAAATCACCCTTGAACTCAACCAACCAAGCCTATGACCGTGTCATCAATATGCCGGTTTTGAAGGGCGAGCCCATTCTTGAGACCAAGTTGGCCGCATTGGGCCAGCAAGGGGGCTTGTCCTCTGTGTTGAAAGACGGTAAGCGCGCGGTGACTGTAAAGGTCAATGAAATTGTCGGTGTTGCCGGCTTCGCCTTGCCAGGCAATTTCGTGGATGTCATGGCCAACATACCTGACAAAGACAACAACCCGGTCTCCAAAATCGTGTTGGAGAGGATTCAGGTTCTGGCCGTTGCACAAGATGTCGCCAGCACTGAGAACAAGCCTCGGGTGGTGAGCGCTGTGACCCTGGAGGTCACGCCCCAAGAGGCGGAAATCATTGACCTGGCCCGAAGCGTGGGCGCACTGTCTTTGGTGTTGCGCAGCCAGATCGATGCCGCCAGTGTCGAGACGATAGGTTCTCGCAAAGCCGATTTGCTGGAGCGCACCAGCCAGTTGGGCAAGCAGGCAGCCGATGCCAGTTCCCGTGCCGGCAAGACTGAACCCGTCCAGACCGCAGCCGCCCGTCCAGTCAAGCGGGCCAACCCGGTCACACCACCGAAAGTGACCGAAAAACTGGAAGTGATTCGCGGGATGAGCAAGTCCCAAGAGTCGGCTGAATGAACCGAGATTTCAAGAGAGACCCCACCACCATGAAATTAACAAACCCTACTGTGTTCGCACATGGCTTGGCCATCGTGTTGACTTTTTCGCTGCATCTGCCTGTGCATGCCGCCGAGACCAATTCGCCCTTACCCAAAAAATCACCCCAGGCCCTCGCCACGGCCACGGCCAAGGCCAATGTTGCAAAAGAGGTCGTTGTGCAAGGCCCTGTGGAGTTGCTGCCCGGAGTCGATCTGAACACAGGAAAATCCACACTGTTAAGGCTGGCTGAGCCGGCACTGCGCATATCGATTGGCAACCCCGATGTGGCCGATGTCACCTTGATCAATGCCAAAGAGGTTTATGTGCTTGGCAAGAAAACTGGCATCACCAATTTGATCGTCTGGTCCGCCAATGGCAAAACCACATTGCGCGATGTCGCGGTGGGCTTGGATACCGGGGCGCTGCAAAACCGACTCGCAAAATGGGTGCCCACCACAGAGCCTTTGATGGTGGATGTGATGGCAGACACCGTGGTCTTGCGTGGGCGTGTGCCCGATGCCACCAAGCTGCAGCGCATTGTGAGTTTGGCCGAGGCCTACACAGGCGGCAAAAAGGTCATCAACATGCTCCGCGTGGAGGGCTCGCAACAGGTCATGCTTGAAGTCAAGGTGGCAGAAGTTTCCCGCACCCTGCTCGATGAGCTCGGTGTCGACATTAACCTCACCCGCACGGCGGGCAGTACTTCTGTGTCTTTGCTCTCACAGTTTTTGTCCGGCGGCGCAACGGCCGTCACTGCTGCCCGTGCCAATGGCCTGACCACCATCACCTTGACGGCAGAAATGAAAAAGGGCTTGGTCAAAATACTGGCCGAACCCACCATCACGGCCATGAGTGGGCAGCAAGGGTCATTCCTGGCTGGAGGGAAAATTTTCATTCCAGTGCCCTCAGGTAACACTGGCAACATCGTGCTGGAAGAAAAAGAATTTGGCGTTGGCCTGACATTTACGCCGACTGTTCTTGAAGAGGGCTTGATCAATTTAAAAGTCACGCCTGAAGTATCAGAGATCTCGCAATTGGGGGCAACGGTGAAGGCGCTGAACGGGCAGGTGAGTGTGTTGCCCTCCATCACCACCAGGCGTGCATCAACCACGGTCCAGTTGCGCGATGGCGAAAGTTTTGCCATTGGCGGATTGATCAAAAGCAACGTGACCGAAGCAATCAGGGCATTGCCCTTGTTGGGTGAGCTGCCTGTGTTGGGTGCATTGTTCAGAAGCAATTCATTTCAAACCGAAAAATCAGAACTGCTTTTTGTGGTGACCCCCAGGTTGTCCAAAACAGCCGACATGGCTTTGGCATTGCCCACGGACAATTTCAAGCCGCCCACGCGCTCTGAGTTTTTGATAGAAGGCCTGTTGGAAAAGCCCAGCCCAACGGATGAAGGGTCTGCAGCACCGCAAGCAGAGACTGCGCCCGAAGTGACCCCCAAACCATGATTTCAGGAAACCAGCCATGACCATAAATTATTTCAAACTGTACTGCCCAAGCGGATGGGTGATTTTCTTGAGCCTGAGCATCACGGGTTGCGCAAATGAAGCCTATGTGACTGCACCCAATTTTGGCAGCGCAGTCCGAAAAGCCGTGAGTGCACAAACCTTGAACCAGGATGCAGGCAAGCAACAGACTGCCAAAGCAGGCGCAGACGGCGTGATCATGAAGTCAACCGTTGACCGCTATCAAAGCACTTATGAAATGCCACCACCGCCTGTCAATGTGTTCAACATTGGTGTGGGTGGTTCGGCCGGCGGCACTGGCCGATGAAAGGACTGACATGAACACCTATTTATTGGCATCCGATGCCGCCATGGTCGAACTTTTACGCTCCACGGTGCAGTCGCTGAGCCTGACCGTGAAGTCGTCGCTGGTGAGAGAGCCCAGAAAATCCCTGTTGCCTTTGGTTAAAAACCTCGAGCCAGGCATTTTGCTGGTGTGCAGTAGCCAGTCGCAATTGACGGAAGATCTCAAGGTTCTTGAGTCAATGACCTGGTCGAATCCTCAAGTCAGTGTGATTTTGATCAGTGAGGCGGATAGCAAAGAAGATCTCGTTCTTGCCATGCGATCTGGCGTGCGAGAGGTGGTGGCTTCACCGCCCAGCCAGGATGAGCTCATAGCAGCATTGCGCCGTGTGATGACGCACTGTCAAAAAACACAAGGCCAGGGCGATGCCTATGTTGGACACGGACAAATACTGGCGTTTATTTCTTGCAAAGGGGGCTGCGGCGCCACATTTTTGGCCACCAATATGGCTTATTTGATGGCAGACCAATTCAACCGCCGTTGTGCGTTCATCGACCTTGATTTGCAGTATGGCGATGCTTCTTATTACTTGAGCCATGACGAGAACAAAAACAACATCAGCGATTTAACGCAACAGATCGATCGCCTGGATGCGCAGTTGTTGTCCAGTTGCATGCAGAGCATCAGTCCGCGCTTGAACTTGCTGGCCGCACCGGATGAACCAGGCGTTGCCTTGGCCATCACGGCCAACCAACTGGAGCAGGTGCTGACCTTGGCCAACCGGATGCACGAATTTGTTGTGCTGGATCTTGACAGCACCATTGACGCGGTCACGCTCAAAGCGCTTGACATGGCAGATGTCGTCTATTTGGTCATTGAAGGCAGCTTGCCCGTGGCGCGCAATGCCAAACGCATCGTCAAACTCTTCCGATCGCTTGGCTATGGCGACGAAAAACTTCGTCTGGTGGTCAATAAATACCAGTCCGATGAACTGCTGGACGTCCCCACCATTGAACAAGCTGTCGGGCTGAAAGTTCACCGCACCATCCCCAATCAGGTTCAAGCGGTGACAGAGGCATTTAATTTAGGAAAGCCCCTTGAACTTTTGCATCCACAAAATGGTGTCCTGAAAGCCTTGCGTGAAATGACATCGGTGTTGTTGCACGCGCCATTGCCCAAACCCCGAGGCTGGATTGATCGTTTGATCGGTAAAGCCGCATGACTTTGGCCCAAGACAAAGAGGAGACCGCTTTGAAAATTGACATTCGCCAGCAGTTTGAATCTCAAACACCCACGCCCATATTGTTGGGGCCCGCATTGGCCGCCACGCGGGTGACTGCCGTGAGGCTCGAGAAAATCAAGTCGCAGATACACCGAGAAATATTGTCACAAGTCGATTTGCGCCGCATGGAGACCATTTCTCCCGAAGCCCTGCGCTTGGAACTGAAGAATTTGACAGAGCGATTGCTGGATGAAAGCAGCATGGTGATCAATGAGTCCGATCGTCGCCAGATTGTTCAGGGCATTCAAGACGAAATGCTGGGTTTGGGGCCCATTGAGCCATTGCTTGCAGACCCTGGTGTTTCAGATATTTTGGTGAATGGCCCTTACAAGGTTTATGTAGAACGCATGGGAAAAATTGAGGCCACCAACATCGAATTTGACAGTGAGCCCCATTTGATGCGGGTGATTGACCGCATTGTTTCGCGCATAGGTCGCCGCGTGGACGAGATGAATCCTATGGTGGATGCCCGGCTGCCCGACGGCTCGCGTGTCAATGCGGTGATTCCACCGCTGGCGATTGACGGGCCCTTGTTGTCCATCCGCCGTTTTTCAGTGGTGCCCTACACCATGGTGGACTTGCTCGGATTTCAGACGCTCAACGCCGAGATGGCTGAACTCATCAATGGCTTGGTCAAGGCCAAAATAAATTTGCTGGTATCGGGCGGAACGGGCAGCGGTAAAACCACCTTGCTCAACGTGATATCGGCCAGTATTCCCCATGATGAACGCATCGTCACCATTGAAGATGCGGCTGAGTTGCAACTGCAGCAACCCCATGTGGTTCGCATGGAAACGCGTCCACAAAACATTGAGGGCAAGGGCGAAATCAGCCAGCGCGCTTTGCTGCGCAACAGTTTGCGAATGCGGCCTGACCGGATCATTTTGGGCGAGGTTCGGGGTGCCGAGGTGCTGGACATGCTGCAGGCCATGAACACAGGCCACGATGGCTCGATGACCACCATCCATGCCAACACACCACGAGATGCCATGACGCGTCTGGAGCACATGCTGGGTATGGCGGGCTTGAATGTCGATGCACGCTCCATGCGCCAGCAAATCAGTGCGGCCTTGTCGGTGATCATTCAGGTCTCAAGGTTGTCTGATGGCCGACGCAAGTTGACCAGTCTTCAGGAAATCACGGGCATTGAAGGTGATGTGATCACCATGCAAGAGATCTTCAAGTTTGACCAAACAGGCATTGCACCCGACGGTCAGGTGCAAGGGCGATTTGTGGCCACAGGGATTCGTCCCAAATTTGTACAACGTCTCAAGACCCGTGGCATTGCCTTGCGTGATGATCTTTTTGATCCCATACGTTTCCGGAGTGCATGATGGATATTCTTTATTGGTTCGTTTTGGGGGCATGTGGTCTGGCCAGTTTTTTGATGCTGATCGGCTTGTACGAAGCCTGGGGTGAGTATTGGCATCCACGTCAAAGATTGCTCGATCAGCGCATCCATCAGATGCTCAAAATTGAGCAACGGCATTTGCCCACGCCAATCGTTCAAACAAGGTCGTTCAGCCGCTTCAATTTTCTAGACAAGCTCTTGAGATGGCTGCCTGGCAGCCAGACTTTCGACAAATTCCTCCGACAAACCGATCTGTCTTTGGATATTTCTCAAGTCATTTTTGTCATGCTTTTGCTGGTCGTGACGGGTGGTTTGCTGGGTTACATCCTGGGTTTGCCAGCAAGCCTGACACTGCTGTTGATGGCGCTTTTACTGGCGAGTTCAATTTATTACTTAAAGCATCAACGGACCAAGAGAATCGAGGGCATTGAAAAACAATTGCCGGACGCACTGGATCTGATGGTGCGGGCGCAGCAATCAGGGCATGCCTTCACCAGTGCGCTTCAAATTACGGCTGCAGAGTCCAGGCCGCCCATTTCCATTGAGTTGCGCAAGGTGTTCGACGAAATCAATTTGGGCATGAGCATGCAGACCGCCATGTCGAATTTGGCGGCACGTGTGGACAGCAAGGAAATTCGATATTTTGTAGTGGCCGTATTGATTCAGAGTGAAACAGGCGGAAACCTGGCAGAGGTTTTGAAAAAAACGGCCACACTGATCCGAGAGCGCCAAAAAATTGCGGGCGTGGTGCGTGTCCTGTCTGCTGAGGGCCGAATTTCGGCCTGGATTTTGTCGCTCATGCCTTTTTTGTTGGCATTTCTTTTGTATCACATCAATCCAAAGTTCATTTCAGCCCTTTGGAAAGCACAGATGGGTCTGGTGATGTTGGGTGTTTCCCTTGGCTTGATGCTTGTGGGTGTTTTGTGGATGTCCCGTCTTGTTCGCATCAAGGTCTGAAAGAGTCACATGTCTACTTTGAATATCATTTTTTTGATCTCTCTTTTCTTGCTTGTTGCTTCTTTGATCTATATGGCATTGGCCCAATGGGTTCCCAGTGATCTGGATAAGCGGCGCATGAATTTGATCCATCATGCCCAACCTCAAGCCAATGCATGGCTCAACCGTTTGCAACGAAAAATGACCGACTTGCTGTTGTGGTTGGGGCCTTGGGCGGGCTCTCCAAATTCGGAGGATGCCATGGAGCCATCGGATTTACAGATCAAATTTCTGAATGCCGGTCTTCGATCCAGCATGGTGAGTTCTGTGTATTTGGGTTTTAAAACATTGCTGACATTTTTGTTGCCCGGCATTTTGTGGCTGCTGATGTGGGTTTTTTCGGTTCAAAAAGACGATCTCTTTTTTTGGACCAGCATGATGGCCGCGGCTGCCGTGGGTTATTACATACCCAACGTCGTATTGCATGTTTTGGTGAGTAAACAGCACAAGATTTTGTTTCATGCGGTGCCGGATGCGCTCGATTTGATGCGCTTGTGTGTGCAGGCCGGTTTGGGCCTGGATGCCGCACTGGAAAGGGTGGGGCGCGAGATGCGATTGTCTTATCCCCAGCTCTCAGATGAGTTTGCCTTGACGGGGCTTGAGTTGCGGGCGGGGTCTTCGCGAGCTGATGCATTGCGGCACTTGTCCCAACGCATGGGCTTGCCTGATATTGAAGGACTGGTGTCGATGCTGATTCAGGCCGATCGATTTGGCAGCAGCATTGCCGAATCGCTGGAAGTCCATTCGGATGCGCTCAGAACCAAGCGGCGATTGATCGCTGAAGAGGCGGCTGCCAAACTCCCCGTCAAATTGCTGATCCCTTTGATTTTTTGTGTATTTCCTGCGCTGATGACGGTCTTGTTAGGGCCTGTGGTGATCAGCATCACTGAGCATTTCTTCCCATTGGTCAATTCTTGAGCCCCCAAAGCAGTGTTGCACTGGTAAATGGCAACAGGGTACTTTTGCCATTCAAAATGGCACCTTCAGGTGCAATCAGGCGAGTCATTACTTGACCCGCCTGATGCACTCACTGCGCCATCAAACTATAAAATTTTCCATATCAAGGCTGGTGGCGTTGACGCCCATCAGCAGGATGGAAATTTCAGCCGGGTTGCCGCCTGATACATTGCCGTTGGTATCCACAAAAACCAAAGTGTCCGCCATCTGTTGCTCTGCCCAAATGGCATTGGCTTGTGGTCCTTCTGAAAATTCCAAAACCGAGCCGAAGGCGCTGAAATCAATGCGGTCAACAGCGACTTCGAAGTCGGTGATGGTCTCCATGCGGCCCCCTTCATGGCCAGAGTCTCCGCCATCGTCCGCGTGACCATCGCTCATGACCGTCGCGTCATCATGGCCCCCCTCATCCTCATGCCCCCCCCCGCCATCTGAGCCTCCGCGTGCAGGGGCGTCACCGTTCGCCGTGTAGACGAACACATCGGCACCATGGCCACCGGAGAGGGTGTCTGGTCCTGCGCCACCGATCAAAACGTCTTTGCCATTGCCGCCCATCAATACATCAGGCCCTCCTTCACCCATCAACAGGTCTTTGCCATTGCCGGTGTCTACCGTGTCGGGTCCGCCGCCAGCCCAGACTTCGTCCTGGCCATTACCGGTGGTGATGGTTTGCCGTCCACCACCGGTTTCAATGAGGTCATCAAACTGGGTGCCTGTGATCACTGAGCTGCCATCTCCATGCTCGCCGTCATCGCCTTCTTCATGACCTTCGCTGTCTTCAGACAGGGCGCTGACCATACTCAACTCGTCTGCGCTCAGTGCCATGGCCGGTTCAGCAAGGGGCATAACAGGTTCAGCGATTTGGACAGCACCTGTTTCGTGCATGAAATTAATCACTGCGCGTGCGTCATCAGCAGCTTGCGCAAAATCGTTCACACCCGATGTGGTGGCACTCCTGCTTTCAAAGGTTTTGCCATCAACGCTCAGGGCCAGATAGCTATCGGTCCATGCAGTGTTTTCGAAGACTGCTTCCAGCAGGCTCTTTTGGACCAATTCCAGGTTGTTCGGATCGCCATTGGTGTCTTCGTACCACTGCAACCAAGTGCCTTCAAAGCGTGCTTCACGGTCGTAGTTGTAGCTTTCCTGGTTGCCATTGGTGAAGTCAAAGTAGGTCACTTGCAAATCACCTTCGACCTGCAACACCGTATTGACCCCGAGCACGCTGTTTTGGTAAAGAACGGCGTCCAGACTAATGGGCGATTCTTTGGAGAAGGCGGCGCCCAGAAGACTTGAAGGGTCCCAGTCAGGCGCGCTGCTATTCCCCCCTAAAAGCGCCTTCAATTCATCCGGCCAATGTGCAGTCACTGCGGGCCAGGAGGAATCGTCACCAGCGGTCATCAGGTATTGATAAAGCGCCAGATTTTCGAGCGGTGAGTCGATGGTCACATCATCGCAGACGATGCGACCAGCCGGGTCGACAGAGACAACTGTTGCAGTCTCTATTTTTTCAAGCGCCACATTCAGCGATTTCAGCATCACTTTGTCAGGGGCACGTGCCACGTTGGCACGTTCCAGTTCGACGGTTTGTGCAAATTGCAGTTGGTCGGGTGGAATCTCGTAGTCACCATCGGTGTTGGCTACAAAATAAATGGGAACGCCATTTGTTCCTACAAGAATGGGCTGGCCATTGGCATCCAGCAATGGTTCGCCATTTCCGTCGCCATTGGTAGGGTCCACATCCCGCAGCAGCACGTATTGGTCGCCGTAGAGATCCCCTTTTTTGCTGCCTGCGCCATCAGGTTTCCCACCACCGGATCCGCTGCCTCCGCCTTCGCCAGATCCACCGCCAGATCCACCTCCACCGCTGCCACCGCCACCCACGCCGCTACCGCCTCCACCGCCAGAACCGCCGCTACCACTACCACTGCCACTGCCACTGCCACCTCTAGCGCTATGGGCAGCAACGGACACTAGACCGACTGGTTCAAGTGAATCGAAAGGCTCTGTGTTCTTCGAGTTGGACGAATATTTAGAATTTTTCATGATTTTCCCTTTTCTGTTTCAAGTTTCAAAATGATGGCCAACCGAGTGCTTGACCACCTCGATCGCCATAGAAAATGGCGAAATTGGGTCACCGTGTTCTGAGTTGGTCACGCAATTGTTGTTGTGTCTGGTCTTGCAACAGCAACTGATCTCGCATTTTTGTCTGGAGCTGTTCTTGTTCGCGCAACTGATCCATCGTGCGCATTTGTTGTTGCTCCTGCGTTCTCAGTTGTTGCTGAACTGCCGGTGTGTCTTGGGCGTGATTTTGTATTTGTGCCCTGGTTCGACTCAGCAACTGATCTTGCAATTGCAATTGGCTTCTTGTTTGGTTGAGGATTTGTTCTTGGCTGCGCATTTGTGTTTGTGTTTGTGCGAGTGTTTGCTCTTGTGTGCGCATTTGGTCTCGCGTCTGTGTGGCTGTTGCGGTCCCTTTAGACGATGCTGGCCCTGCGCCGTAGGCTGTGCCTGAAGGTCCGCCAGAACCAGGCCCCGAAGCGCCACCCGAGCCTCCACCCGAGCCTCCACCAGAGCCGCCACTGCCACCCCCGCTTGCGCCACCAGCGGCATGAATGCTTGCGCATGAAAACAAGAGCAGCAGCACACCAAGATGCTTTGCATGTGTTTTTTTCATCGTATTTCCTTAGATATTTCAGTCATGAATTGGCTGTCGTTAGTCGCGATCTGAAGAATTTTCAGATCAAAAATTCGTCGACAGCTTCAACTTCGGTCAATGCCTGAGCACCGCGAAGCAAATTCATTTTGAAAGACAAGGGGGTTTTTTTGAATTGATCTTTTGGTCAATTCGACTACACCTGGCTGTGTAAAACCAGCTGTATTCAAGGGTGTATTTATTGCTAAATATTTAGGCGTGAAGCTGGTGTGAAATGCCAGATTCTGAGGACAAAATTTCAAGCACCTGCCCTGCGCACAATGGGTTCAGGTCGCTTGTATTTTTGGGAAGTGCAGCAGGGGTGCTGGCCCATGCCGTGTGAGCTGGCCCTGATCCCCAATAAAGTGGCTTGCCACGCTGAGCCACAAACATTTTTTTGGGATGAGCGTTGAACATCACCCCCATGGCCAATGGCCCTTGCAGCAACTCCAAGACCCTGTAAACGGCTTGTGCCGGGTCACTTTGGTAAGTTGCGTCGATCAGATGCGCCAGCATTTCGGCAACACTGTTACTTTTGAATCCGTAATCCCGTTCAAGCAAGGCCTCGCGCAGCGCATCTGAGCCCTGCAGCGGGCCATGCAACACCACCGCGACCCGAGCGGGACTGTTCAAATGGGCATTTGGGCCGTGGCTCATACAGGGCAATACATGGGGCAAGGCCTGTGACGCCATGGAGGGTGTCTGCCCGGAGTGGCCCATGCCGATCAAGCCTTGCAGTCCGTTCAATTCAGGCTTGCCCGATTGGGCCATCTGCGCCATCCATGCTGATGCGCGCTGTACCCGGCGGTGTCGGTGCAGCCGCGCAGGGCTGTTGGTTTGGCCCTGCAGGCCATGCACCACGAGCCCACAGCTGTTGTGGCCAGGTTCTTCCATTTGCTGCAGGCTTTGCAGCAAGCCGGGCACGGTGTTGTGTGTTGCCACGATCCCAACGATGCCACTCATGATTGTCTCCAGAGTTTGCTTCAACGCTCACGCAGGGCTTGTGTCATCGATTGCAAGGGTCTCAGCAGATATTCCAGCACGGTTTTTTCCCCTGTCTTGATCTCAACGGTGGCGGTCATGCCTGGTGTGGCGTTCATGCGCATGCCATGGCGGTCAATGCGTTTGTCAATGATGCGCACCAAAATTCGGTAGTAGCCTTCTTCCAGATCAACAGGAGCGCTGCCAGGCTTACGGGGTTTGTTTTCATCGCGCAGGGTGTCTGGGCTGATGTGGTCCAGCACCGCCTCCAGGCCGCCGTACTTGTTGAAGTCAAAGGCCGTCAGTTTCACCACGGCGGCCTGGTTCACCCGCAAAAAAGCCACTTCAGATGGCTTGACATAGGCCTCCACCAGCATGTCGTCTTTGACAGGCACGATTTCCAGAATGCTTTGCCCGCTTTGAATGACAGCGCCCAGTGTTGTTTGTTGTACGTGTTTCACAATCCCGTCCATGGGCGCCCGGATCACAGTTTTCTTGAGCGCATCTTCGCGGGCCAAGGTGTTTTCGCGTGTTTGAGACAACTCCGACTCGACCTTGACCCATTCGTTGCTGGCATCGGTCAGGTATCTGTTTTGCCGTTCGGCCATGTGCGATTGCATGTCGGCGTATTGGCGCTTCAGGCGCAGCAACTCCACCTCAGACATCACGCCTTGCTCCACCAGGGGGGTGGTCAAGGCCAGCTCTTTGGCCAGTTGCGCCTGAGATTCACGCATGGGCGTCATTTGTTCGTCCAGTGCGCGTTTGCGCGCGTGGTAAGCCTGGGTTTCGCGCCGCATGACCGAAGGCGCTTTTTGCACATGGGCCGGAAACTGCAGGGGCGTGCCGTAGGCTTCTGCCTGCAGCCTTGCCGCCTGTGCCGACAAGGCGATCCATTTTTCACGAGCCTCGCGATAAACGGGGCCCGCGCGTGCATCGTCGATGCGCAGCAGCACTTGGTCTTTCACCACGGCATCGCCTTCCCGCACCAGCAATTCGGACAACACGCCCGAATCCAGGCTCTGAATGACTTGCTCGCGGCTCGATGGAATGACTTTGCCCATACCCCGGGTCACTTCGTCCAGACTGAAGGTAGCGGCCCACAGCAGTGCTGCCACTACCACCATGCCCATGACTCTGACTAAATTTCGGCTGGTTCGACGTTCGTCGTCTTCAATGCTTGAACCAGCGGGGATGACCAGGTGCTTGGGCTTTTTCTTGAAAATTGACATGGGGATTCCTGAAAACGTCAAACAGCGGCAGGGGCCACAGGCGGGTTGGGCAATGCGTCAGCGGCCTGAGGTTTGACCGGTGTCTTGGCCACTTTGCTTGGGCCGGATTTTTGAGGGGCGCCTGTAGAGAGTTTTTTGAGCATGTCTTCCCGTGGGCCTTCGAGCACGATTTGCCCATGGTCCATCAAGGCGATGCGGTCCACCCACACCAGCAATTGCAGTCGGTGTGTTGACAACACCAAGGTGCGGCCTTTGAGCCAGGCGCCCAGCACCTCGATAACTTTGGCCTCGGTGGTTTGGTCCATCATCGAGGTGGGTTCGTCCAGGTATACCAGCGCAGGGTCACGCAGCATCATCCTGGCAATGGCCAGCAATTGGCGTTGCCCCCCTGACAGGCCACCGCCAGCCTCGGTCAGGGGCATGTCCAGTCCTTTGGGATGGCCGGCCACCACGCTGTACAGGTCGAGTTTTTGCAGCACGTCGATCACCCTCGCATCGCTGATCCAACTGTCTGACAGCACCAGGTTGTCGCGCAAGGTGCCCAAGAAAAGCTGTGCCTCTTGCCCCACATAACCCAGGCGACTGCGCAATTCGGCAGGCTCGATCTGTTGCAGGTCCACCCCATCAATGGACACTCTGCCTCCCAGTGGCGTGTACAAACCTGCCAGCAAACGCAACAAGGTGCTTTTGCCGCTGCCAATGCGGCCGAGCAATGCCAGGTGTTGTCCGGCTGCCAGATTCATGGACAGCTTGCGGATGACCGGGATCGGTTGCTCGCTGGGGTAAGAAAACTCCAGATCATCGGCGCGCAAGCTGCCGGCAATTTTTTCGGGCACCACGTAACGGCGTGAGCCATCGCGGTCGCGTGGGCGTTTCATCAGGGCGTCCAGTGTGTCCAGTGAACTGCGCGCTTGCTGGTACCGTGCGGCCAGCGCCATCACGCTGCCCAATGGCGAAATGGCACGACCCGCCAAAATGACCGAAGCGATCAGGCCACCCAGTGTGAGGGTGTTGTCACCAATCAGATAAACGCCATAAACCACCATGCCGACCGTCACCAGTTGCTGGGCCGTGGCGGTCAGACCGAGCATCAGGTTGGTGAGTGAGCGTATTTTTTTATACGAATCGGTGGTGGCCAAATTGGCGTTTTCCCATCGTCTTTGCAGATAACTTTCTGCGTTATGGGCTTTGAGCATTTCCAGGTTCAAAAGTGATTCGACCAGCACGCTTTGCTTGTCGCCGCTTTCTTTCATGTTCTCGCGCATGGCCCGCATCAGAGGCCTTTGCGCCCATAAACCGACGATGACCAAAATGGGCACCGCGGCCGCAGGGATCCAGGCAATCGGACCGCCAATGAATGCGATCAGCACCAGGAACATCAGGATGAAGGGCATGTCCACCACCATCACCATGGAGGCCGATGACATGAAATCGCGCAGCGATTCAAAGTCGCGCATCGAGCTGGCAAAGATGCCGATCGATTGTGGCCGGTGCTCCAGCCGGATGGCCATGATTTCGCGCAGCAAGGTGGCATTCAAACTCAGGTCGGCCTTGCGTCCAGCAAGGTCCACCAAGCGGGCCTTGAGCCATCGCGTACCAAATTCCAGAAGAATGGCCACCGTCGTGCCAATGGCCAGGGTCCACAACGAGGTGTAGGCCTGGGTGGGCACCACGCGGTCATACACGTTCATGGCAAAGAAAACCGCCGCCAGCGTGAGCACATTGGCCACCACGGCCGCCATCATGGATTCGATGTAAAAACCTTTGTAGCGCCACACCGTGTTCCAGAACCATGCCAGCGCTTCGCCTTTGAAGGGAACCAATTGATGGGCCGATTTTTGGGCGGCGGGTTTCACCACCAAAATTTCGCCATAGCTCAATTGTTGGAGTTCGTCCAAGGACATGGTGATTTCCGCCATACCCGAATCGGCCATCAGCACTTTGGCCGTTTGTCCCGCCACAGACATCAGCACGACGGCACGGCCATCGACCAGTGGCACGATGACGGGCAGGACATAACTGGGCAACTGGTTCAGGGGGGTGCGTGACCAGACCGCGACCATGCCGTGCAGTTGCGCCAGGTCAGGGTAGGCACTTTTGGGTATGCGGCCTTCTTCGTCCACGGCAAAACCGGCGCGCAGTGCCGACAGATGGACCTCGCGGTCGATTTTTTTGGCAGTCAGGGCCAGACAGACCAGCAGGGGGTCACGCGCTTGCAGGTCGGGTGTGGATGTCTCCGGCATTGGCCAATCGGTCGTTTTTTGGGCATCAGTTGGCTGAAAGGCAATGGGGTCCATGGTGTTCACTCTTGGGGTAAGGGAAGGGCAAAGGCTTGGCTCGGGTCCACCACGTGGACCATGGTCAATGCATCCGGGCTGCTCAGGGTTTGAATGAGGCTGGCCAATGGGGTGGGTGTGGGGGGGGCAATTTGCACTGAACCCGGCAGCGCACGGCCGGTAGGCACCAGCGACCAGGTGTTGGCCAGCTGTCCGAGGTTGGCCAGGATGCGCAGCTGAGACAGGCGCGATTCAAGCAAGGCGGTGGCCGTGTTGCTTTGGTAGGTGTAGAGATCGCTTTGGATGTTCAGCAAATCCAGCAAGGAGCGTCGCCCCACCCGAAACTGTTGCCCATAGCCCTGGGCCAGGTCTTGGGCGGTACGGGTTTGTTGTTGCCCGATTTCGGCCCGGCTTTTGTAGGACACCCAGCTTGCCCACACTGTGGCAAGTTGTTCATTCAGGATCAGGCGAGTTTCTTTCAGGTCGGATTCCAGTGCTTGCAAATTGGCCGTGGCCACGCCCACAGCGCCGCGAGCGGTGCCGCCATCGAACAGCGGCAGGTTCAATTGCAGTTGCGTCACGAATTTGCCATCTGCCAGACCGGGTGTGGTGGATTTGGCATGGGTGAGGTTGACGCTCGGGGCGTTTTGGGCCTGCGCAAAGCGCACGCTGGCCTGTGCGGCTTCACGTTGTGCCAATAGCCTGGCAATGACGGGGTGCTGATCGTCCAGTTTCATTTGGGCCTGGTCAAGGGACGCATACTGAATGGGGGGCAGCCATTCGAGACCACTGGGCTCGGATGGCACGGGCGCCATCAACATGCGCGCCACACGCTCTGCGGCCTCTGCCGTGTCGGTCTGGGTTTTGAGCAAGCTGAGTTGGGCGTTGTCATAACGCACCTGGGCCTGGTTCAAGTCGATGCGACGGCCTGGATCAACTTGGGTAATGGTGAGGAAATCGCGCAGAATTTTTTCATGGGTGCTCAAATTTTCCTGAGCCAGGGCCACCATGTGCTTGTGGTGTGCCCATTGCAGGTAGGCCTCGCTGCTGAGCAGTGCGACATCGTCGCGTGTGATGCCTTCTTGCTTTTGGCTGGCTCGCGCCAATGCCTCGGCGCGCTCGACATCCGACTGAATGCGGCCGCCAGACCAGAGATTCAGGCTCAACAGCGGTGACTGCACCCAGCGGTCAGACACGGCATTGCTTCGGTAATCGTTGTAAGTCGCTGACCACGATAATTGCGGCCAATGCGCACCCTTGGCCCGCATGATGTCCGATTGGGCGGCTTGGGTCCTGGACTGACTCGCAGCGATGCTCGGGTACTGGGTCAGTGACTTCAAAACAGCTTCTTGCAAGCTTTGTGAAAAGCACCAAGTCGGCAACATGGCCGCAGCCAGGCACCATGTGCGTGTTCTCAAAAGGTGCATACATCTCCTGTAAGTCTGGGGTTAAAAGGCAAGAAGAGCAGGGGCCTTAAAAGCAGCACAAGCCATGCGACCAAGCTTAGGCAGGTGTTCTGTTCATGGACATCCTTTGAAACCGATAGCGGCATTACCAGCGAAGCAGTAGCCCAAGAAAAAACGGGTAAGCCGCAAGGCTTACCCGTGGGTTATTCAGCCGCTCAGCGTGTCATCAGTGATGGACGCTCCGCATGGCTGGTGCTCAAACGCCCAAGTAGTAGGCGTTGTCGATGTCCACGACAGGTGTGAGTGCAGTGGCTGTGACAAGGGCGTCGCCCGAGTTTTGCCCCAGCATGAAAGGCGCTTCAAAGATGAACTCGGCTGTCAGTCCTGGCGCCAAATCGCCCCAATCCCAGTCCTTTCCATCAGCGCCACCGTTCAGGTCGTAGTCGCCATCGCTCAGCGTGAGGTCATTCAAGGTCACGGTGCCATCGTTCAAGGCGGTGTACTTGTACAGTGGGTTGATGCCTGCCGCAGACGATAGGCTGGGGCCCGTCGGCAAGTTGGCATCTTCCCAGGTCAGCCCATCATCCACCGAGACGTATTTCGTCAGATCGATCTTCGCTTCGTAGATCACGGCCACGCCTTCAATGTCCGTCACGGCAAGGGTTTGGTCCGTGTCTGCCGTGGCGGTGTTCTCGACCCGACCGTCGCCACCACCGTTGCTGTCCAGGTCTGACTGCAGCAAGGTGTAGCTTGAATTGAACACGGCCTGACCGCCAGGGGCAAGCGAAGCCAGCGTCTGGTTCAGTCCCGTCACCGCGTCTGTCACCACCACGTTGGTCAAAGTCACAGTGCCCTGGTTGGTGACGGTGAAGCTGAAGTTCAAGGCGTCGCCAGCGAAGTCGGCGAGGGCATTGCCGTTGCCGCCCGTCACGTTGACAAACTCCTTGTCAAAGGCCAGCGCGATGCTGCGCAAGATCGGCACAGACTCCACATCACTGATCTGAGGTGTCTGGGTGCTGTCGGCAATGGCGATGTTGTCGATGTAGCCATCCCCATCGCCGTTGTTGTCCAGATCGGCTTGCGTTAAAACATACGAGGTCTGGTAAGTCTGTGTTGCATTGGGAGCCAAGGTCAAACCAGTCAAGGTCAGGTTGGTGAGAGGTTCGAACACCGACACATCGGTCAGGGTCACGTTGCCCGGGTTGGCCAGAACAATCAGGTAGTTGAGTTGATCGCCCACGGCGTCTGCCAGGTTGTTGTCGTTGCCCTCGGTCACATTCAGGAAAGACTTGTTGAGGAACAACAAGGGCCTGGCCAGCAAAGGCACGGCTTCCCCGTCGCTGACCGGGGTGGTCTCGACGGAGTCTGCCACCGTGATGTTTTCGATGATGCCATTGCCACCCGCGTTGTTGTTCAAATCATCTTGCGTGACGGTGTAAGTGGTGATGTAGTTCTGGAACTCGCCTGGGGCCAGTGTGGGAATGGTCACGTTCATGTTGGTCAGCTCATCGGTCACCGTCACACCGGTCAGGGTCACGCTGCCGGCGTTGTAGACCCTGATGTCGTAGGTGATGACCTGGCCAGCGGCATCGACAAATAACCTTCCGCCAGCGATGTCTGTGGCGTTCTTGTCCACCCCCAAACCCACGGTGCGCAGCAACGGGGTCGCTTCGTTGTCGCTGATCGCAGGTGTCTGATCAGAGTCGGCCGTGGCCACGTTGTCGATGTAGCCATCGCCTTTGCCGTTGTCGTCCAAATCCGATTGCTTCAAGGTGTAAGAGGTTTCGTAGGTTTTGCTTTCACCTGGTAACAATGTCAGGCCTGATTCGTTGAGCCCCGTGCTTTCGTCCACCACACTGACATTGGTGAGGGTGAGCGTTCCCAGGTTGGACACGGTGACCAGGTAATTGAGGACGTCATTGGCCGCATCCGCCACCTGGTTGCCGTTGCCTTCGGTGATGTTGTTCAAACTCTTGTTGATGTTCAAAGCCTTCAGGCCAATGATTTCCAGGGCTTCGGTGTCACTGACAGTGCTGGTTTCAAGGCTGTCTGCTGTGGCGGTGTTTTCAATGAAACCATCGCCCCCGCCATTGCTGTCCAGGTCATTTTGAGTGAGCGTGTAGCTGGTCAGGTAGGTGGCGTTGGCGCCCGGTGCCAAGGTCTCGCCTGTGATGGTTAAATTGGTGAAGGGGTCGGTCACCGTCACATCGGTCAGTGTGATGTTGCCGGTGTTGCTCACGATGATGGCGTATCGAATGATGTCGTTGACCGCGTCCAGCGTGCCGTTGCCGTTGCCACCGTTGACCCCAATGATGGCCTTGTCAATGGCAATCGCAGGTGACTGGCTCACAGGCACAGACGCATCGTCGGTGTCAGGGTCCGTCTGGTTGGAGTCGGCGGTGGCCGTGTTGACGATGTCAGCGCCCGAATCCATCTCTGCCAGTGTGACTGTGTGGCTACCGGTGTAGTTCCAGGTTTCGCCCACATCGAGCTCACCGTCGGCCGTAGCCTCACTGACTACCAAGGTCAGGTCACTGATGAAGGGGTCAGAAACGATGACACCCGTCAAGGTCTGGTTACCAGTGTTTTGCACCGCGATGGTGTAGCTGACCACTTCGCCTGCGGCGTTGGCGCTGCCACCAGGAACGGTTGCGTCTTTGGTGATGTTGAGTGAAGGCGCTTGCGAAACGGGGATGGAGGCACCATCGGTGTCGGGCCCAGTCTGGTCCGAATCAGCAGTGGCCAGGTTGACGATGTCGCTGCCCGCATCGATCTCGGCTTGGCTGACTGTGTGGGTAGCCGTGTAGCCCCAGGTCTCGCCCACATCGAGTTCACCGTCGGCAGTGGCCGCACTGTCGACCAAGGTCAAATCACTGATGAACGGGTCGCTGACCGTCACGCCGGTGAGGGTCTGGTTGCCGGTGTTCTGCACGGCAATGGTGTAGCTGACCACTTCACCAGCGGCGTTGGCGGTGCCACCAGGAACGGTGGCGTCCTTGGTGATGTTGAGGGAGGGCGCTTGCTCGACCGGGATCGAAGCACCGTCGGTGTCCGGCCCAGTCTGGTCCGAATCAGCGGTGGCTAAGTTGACGATGTCGCCGCCGGCATCGATCTCGCTTTGCAACACAACGTGGGTAGCGGTATAGCTCCAAGTCTCGCCCACATCCAACTCGCCGTCGGCAGTGGCTGCACTGTCGACCAGGGTCAGGTCACTGATGAAAGGGTCAGCAACGGTGACGCCGGTGAGGGTTTGGTTACCGGTGTTCTGCACCGCGATGGTGTAGCCGATCACTTCGCCTGCGGCGTTGGCAGTGCCGCCGGCTACCGCTGCGTCTTTGGTGATGTTGAGTGAAGGCGCTTGTGAAACGGGAATGGAAGCCCCGTCGGTGTCGGGACCGGTCTGGTCTGAATCAGCGGTGGCCAGGTTGACGATGTCGCCGCCGGCATCGATCTCGCTTTGCAACACAACGTGGGTCGCGGTGTAGCTCCAGGTCTCGCCGACATCGAGTTCACCATCGGCCGTGGCCTCACTGTCGACCAAGGTCAGATCGCTGATGAAGGGGTCAGTGACCGTCACACCCGTCAAGGTCTGGTTGCCGGTGTTCTGCACCGCGATGGTGTAGCTGACCACTTCGCCTGCGGCGTTGGCGGTGCCGCCAGGAACGGTGGCGTCTTTGGTGATGTTGAGGGAGGGCGCTTGCTCGACCGGGATCGAAGCACCGTCGGTGTCCGGCCCAGTCTGGTCCGAATCAGCGGTGGCTAAGTTGACGATGTCGCCGCCGGCATCGATCTCGCTTTGCAGCACCACGTGGGTCGCCGTGTAGCTCCAGGTCTCACCCACATCCAATTCACCGTCCGCCGTGGCCTCACTGTCGACCAAGGTCAGATCGCTGATGAAGGGGTCAGTGACCGTCACACCCGTCAAGGTCTGGTTGCCGGTGTTCTGCACCGCGATGGTGTAGCCGATCACTTCGCCAGCGGCGTTGGCGGTGCCACCAGGAACGATTGCATCTTTGGTGATGTTGAGGCCAGGCGTTTGCTCGACGGGGATAGAAGCACCGTCGGTGTCGGGCCCGGTCTGGTCGGAGTCGGCGGTGGCCAGGTTGACGATCTCGCCGCCGGCATCGATCTCGCTTTGCAACACAACGTGGGTCGCGGTGTAACTCCAAGTCTCACCCACATCCAATTCACCGTCGGCCGTGGCCTCACTGTCGACCAAAGTCAGATCGCTGATGAAGGGGTCAGTGACCGTCACACCCGTCATGGTCTGGTTGCCGGTGTTCTGCACCGCGATGGTGTAGCTGACCACTTCGCCTGCGGCGTTGGCGGTGCCGCCAGGAACGGTGGCGTCTTTGGTGATGTTGAGGCCGGGGGTCTGCTCGACCGGGATAGAAGCCCCGTCAGTGTCCGGGCCAGTTTGGTCGGAATCGGCGGTGGCCAGGTTGACGATGTCACCGCCCGCATCGATCTCGCTTTGCAGCACCACGTGGGTCGCGGTGTAGCTCCAGGTCTCGCCCACATCCAACTCACCGTCGGCCGTGGCGGCGCTGTTCACCAAAGTCAGATCGCTGATGAAAGGGTCAGAAACGATGACACCTGTCAGGGTCTGGTTACCGGTGTTTTGCACGGCAATGGTGTAGCTGACCACTTCGCCAGCGGCGTTGGCGGTGCCACCAGGAACGGTGGCGTCCTTGGTGATGTTGAGGGAGGGCGCTTGCTCGACCGGGATCGAAGCACCGTCGGTGTCCGGCCCAGTCTGGTCCGAATCAGCGGTGGCTAAGTTGACGATCTCGCCGCCGGCATCGATCTCGCTTTGCAGCACAACGTGGGTCGCGGTGTAGCTCCAGGTTTCGCCGACATCGAGTTCACCATCGGCCGTGGCCTCACTGTCGACCAAAGTCAGATCGCTGATGAAGGGGTCAGTGACCGTCACACCCGTCAAGGTCTGGTTGCCGGTGTTCTGCACCGCGATGGTGTAGCTGACCACTTCGCCTGCGGCGTTGGCGGTGCCGCCAGGAACGGTGGCGTCTTTGGTGATGTTGAGGCCAGGGGTTTGCTCCACCGGGATGCTCGCTCCGTCGGTGTCGGGCCCAGTCTGGTCTGAGTCAGCCGTGGCCAGGTTGACGATGTCGCTGCCGGCATCGATCTCGCTTTGCAGCACAACGTGGGTCGCCGTGTAGCTCCAGGTTTCACCCACATCCAATTCACCGTCCGCTGTGGCCTCACTGACTACCAAGGTCAGGTCGCTGATGAAAGGGTCAGAGACCGTAACACCAGTGAGCGTTTGGTTACCGGTGTTTTGCACGGAGATGGTGTAGCCGATCACTTCGCCAGCAGCGTTGGCGGTGCCACCAGGAACGATGGCGTCTTTGGTGATGTTGAGGCCGGGGGTCTGCTCGACCGGGATAGAAGCCCCGTCAGTGTCCGGGCCAGTTTGGTCGGAATCGGCGGTGGCCAGGTTGACGATGTCACCGCCCGCATCGATCTCGCTTTGCAGCACCACGTGGGTCGCGGTGTAGCTCCAGGTCTCGCCCACATCGAGCTCACCGTCCGCCGTGGCCTCACTGTCGACCAAGGTCAGGTCGCTGATGAAGGGGTCAGAAACGATGACACCGGTCAGGGTTTGGTTGCCAGTGTTTTGCACCGCGATGGTGTAGCCGATCACTTCGCCTGCGGCGTTGGCGGTGCCACCAGGAACGGTGGCGTCCTTGGTGATGTTCATGCCAGGGGTTTGCTCCACAGGGATGCTCGCTCCGTCGGTGTCGGGCCCAGTCTGGTCCGAATCAGCGGTGGCCAGGTTGACAATCTCACCGCCCGTATCGATCTCGCTTTGCAGCACAACATGGGTCGCGGTGTAGCTCCAGGTCTCACCCACATCGAGCTCTCCGTCCGCTGTGGCCTCACTGACTACCAAGGTCAGGTCGCTGATGAAGGGGTCAGAAACTGTGACACCGGTGAGGGTTTGGTTGCCGGTGTTTTGCACAGCGATGGTGTAGCCGATCACTTCGCCTGCGGCGTTGGCAGTGCCACCAGGAACGGTGGCGTCCTTGGTGATGTTGAGGGAGGGCGCTTGCTCGACCGGGATCGAAGCACCGTCGGTGTCCGGCCCAGTCTGGTCAGAATCGGCGGTGGCCAGGTTGACGATGTCGCCGCCGGCATCAATGTCGGCTTGCGTCACCACATGGGTGCCCATCCATGTCCAGGTTTCACCCACGCCCAGTTCGCCATCGCTTGAAGCGGGATCCATGACCAGCATCAAATCACTGATTTTCGGATCGGTGACCGTCACGCCCGTGAGGATCTGGTTGCCGGTGTTCTGAACGGTGATGGTGTAAGTGATGATTTCGCCCACCACATTGGCCGTGCCACCCGGGACAGAGGCATCCTTGACGATGTTGAGGGCCGGCATCAATTGTTGGTTGCCAAAATCCACATGGCAGACTTGTGGATGACAGGCGGTGATCACAATGTCCTTGGGATTGGCGGTCGTCTGTACCCAGCCTGTTTGCTGGACTTCGCGCACCCGGTAAGCATCGTTGTCTGAATCGCTTGGGTCTGCATCGGGGATGACCGAAAAGCTGTAATACCCCATGTTGTCGGTGAGGGTCGAGCGCTCTCCGGCGTCCAACAGACCGTCCTTGTCTTGGTCAAGGAAGATTCGCCAACCGGCCAGACCCGCCTCATCGTCGGCAGTGCCAATAAGGTTGTCGGCCCCATCGGCATCCCGCACACCGTTGCCATCCAGGTCATTGAATTTCATGCCGCTGATTTCGCCTTCGATGATGGCGGAAGCCATGAGCTGAATGGACATCGCACCTTTGCCATTGACATCCACCGTCGTTTGCAGTGAGCCGCCCGTCCAGTCCGAGGCACCATGGGTCATGCCGCGGCCTTGATCAGGCACATCCCCTGGGGAGGCAATCATCAGTCCGTAATGGATTTCAGCACCACCATTCTTGGTGGTTGGGCCGGTGTAAGTGAATGTGATGGTGACATGCCCATCTTTGGTGCCAATGCCCTGGGTGGTGTAGGTCACATCGCTGACCGCCGTGATGTTGGCGTTGACCGTCTTGAAATTGCCTTGCATGCCACCGCTATTGGAAAATCCGTCGCTGTCTGCCAAAGCGACTGTGCCGTTGAAGGCCGTGGGCGAACGGTCCAGGTCCGGTGTGGTCATGAACAAGAAACCGCCGGCGTTGGTGTTGGCCTGGTAATAGTTGTAGGTCAGGTTGAAGGCGTAGCTTTGGCCATTGACCAAAGGCGTGCTGTTGCCTGCTTTGTA
Source organism: Limnohabitans sp. 2KL-17 (assembly GCF_003063415.1). Classification (GTDB taxonomy): domain Bacteria; phylum Pseudomonadota; class Gammaproteobacteria; order Burkholderiales; family Burkholderiaceae_C; genus Limnohabitans_A. The sequence continues at coordinate 79,237 of NZ_NESK01000004.1, read as the reverse complement.
ATAAAAAACGTGAGGGACAACTTCGCCCTCAAAATAATTGGATTTGGCATCGGACAAGATGTTGTTGTTCCATTCGGCTTGTGTGCCTCTGTCGGCATCGCCATCGGCCCAATGCTGGTAAACCTTGTTTACGCTTGAGGCGGCAGAAGGCGCTTTGATGCTGGCCGATTCGGCATAAGTGCCCTGTTGCCGTGCCGATGGGTTGGCAGCGCTGGAAAAATAGGATTCGCAGCGCTCTGAATCATCGGATTCAGTCTGCCTGCTGAAGCCCCTGGGTTTTGCGGCGGTGCTGGGTTCTGACGGGGCCAATGCGTTGACTTGACCGTAAAGCGTTGAAACATCGGAATAGTTATCGTCTTGGGAAAAAGATTTTTTTCCAGAGCTTGATTTTTTGGCCATGCTGATCTCCAAATGGCGGCCAATTCGTGGCCGTTTTTCATTGATTTTTTCCCATTGAGGGAGCTGCAAACTTCTGGTTTGCAGTACAGCCATAGTGCTTTTTAAAACCAATCCGCGCATCCAACGGAAGGTCTGTTTTCAGTGGCCTCTGTAGATATTCCGGTAGATACAGATCAGGTATTCCGACCTTGCTCACCGGCGTTGATCTGCAGGATCTTTTCAAGCCATGGCATGAAAATAACTGGGTCAATCAAGACAGACTGACCCGGTCTCAGCGCTCACCCCTATGGCCTTTTCTCAGACCTTGTTGAGGGGGGCGGCGTGTATGGACTCAGACGCCCAGGTAGTAGGCGTTGTCGATGTCCACCACAGGTGCCAATGCAGTGGCTGTGACAATGGCATCGCCCGAGTTTTGCCCCAGCATGAAAGGCGCTTCAAAGATGAACTCGGCTGTCAGTCCTGGCGCTAGGTCGCCCCAATCCAAGGCCAATCCAGCCGCACCACCGTTCAGGTCATAGGCCCCGTCGGTCAACGTGAGGTCTTGCAAGGTCACGGTGCCATCGTTCAAGGCGGTGTATTTGTACTGTGGGTTGATGCCTAACGCAGACGACAGGCTGGGGCCCGTCGGCAAGTTGGCATCTTGCCAAGTAGATCCACCATCCACCGAGACGTATTTCGTCAGATCGATCTGCGCGTCATAGATCACAGTCACGCCTTCAATGTCCGTCACGGCAATGGTTTGGTCCGAGTCTGCCGTTGCGGTGTTTTCGACCCGACCGTCACCACCACCGTTGGTGTCCAGATCAGACTGCTGCAGGATGTAAGTGGACTCTAGAACAGCCGTTTTTCCAGGGTCCAGCGAAGCCAGCGTCGTGTTCAGGCCGGTGAGGGGGTCTGTCACCACCACATTGGTCAAGGTCACTGTGCCTTGGTTGGTGACGGTAAAGCTGAAGTTCAGTTCATCCCCGGCGTGGTCGGCAAAAGTATTGCTGTTACCCCCCGTCACATTGACAAACTCCTTGTCAAAGGCCAAGGCGATGCTGCGTAAGATCGGGGCAGACTCCACGTCACTGGCCTGAGGTGTCTGGGCACTGTCAACCAAAACGATGTTGTCGATGTAGCCATCCCCCCCGCCGTTGTTGTCCAGATCGGCTTGTGTCAAAACGTATGAAGTCTGGTAGGTCAGGACGCCATTAGGTGCCAAGGTCAAACCGCTTAGGTTCAAGTTGGTCAGGGGTTCCAACACCGACACATCGGTCAGGGTCACGTTGCCGGGGTTGGCCACCAAGATCAGGTAGTTGAGCTTGTCGCCAACGGCATCCACCAGGTTGTTCCCGTTGCCCTCGGTCACATTCAGGAAAGACTTGTTCACAAACAACAAGGGTCTGGCCAGCAAAGGCGCGGTTTCGTCGTCGCTGACAGCGGGAGTCTCGACCGAGTCGGCCACCGTGATGTTTTCGATGGCACCATTGCCTCCCCCATTGTTGTTCAAATCAGCTTGTGTGACGGTGTAAGTGGTGACGTAGTTCTGGAACTCGCCTGGGGCCAGTGTGGGAATGGTCACGTTCATGTTGGTCAGCTCATCGGTCACCGTCACGCCAGTCAGGGTCACGCTGCCCGCGTTGTAGACCCTGATGTCGTAGGTGATGACCTGGCCAGCGGCATCGACAAAAAGCTTGCCACCCGCAATGTCTGTGATGTTCTTTTCCACTCCCAAACCTACGGTGCGCAGCAATGGTGTTGCTTCGTTGTCGCTGATGGCTTCGGTCTGGTCCGAGTCGGCTGTGGCCACGTTGTCGATGTAACCATCACCTTTGCCGTTGTCGTCCAGATCGGATTGCTTCAAGGTGTAAAAAGTTTCATAGGTTTTGCTTTCACCTGGCAACAAGGTCAGGCCTGATTCGTTGAGCCCCGTGCTTTCGTCCACCACGCTGACGTTGGTGAGGGTGATTGCACCAAGATTGGTCACGGTCACCAGGTAGTTGAGGACATCATCGGCCGCATCGGCCACCTGGTTGTCGTTGCCGTCGGTGACGCTGGTCAGTTTTTTGTTAATGTACAAAGCCTTGATACTGAAAATTTTCAGAGATTCGGTATCGCTGACGGAGCCGGTTTCCCGGCTGTCTGCTGTGGCGGTGTTCTCAATGAATCCGTCACCTCCGCCATTGGTGTCCAGGTCATTTTGTGTGAGTGTGTAACTGGTCAGGTAAGTTTCGCTGGCGCCCGGTGCCAAGGTCCCACCTGTGACGGTTAAATTGGTGAAGGGGTCGGTCACCGTCACATCGTTCAGAGTGATGTTGCCGGTGTTACTCACAATGATGGCGTATCGAATGATGTCGTTGACCGCATCCAGCGTGCCGTTGCCGTTGCCGCCGTTGACACCAATGATGGCCTTGTCAATGGCAATGCCGGGTGATTGGGTCACTGGCACAAAGGCATCGTCGGTGTCGGGTTCCGTCTGGTTGGAGTCGGCTGTAGCTGTGTTGACGATGTCCGCTCCCAAGTCCATCTCGGCCAGCGTGACGGTGTGGCTGCCGGTGTAGTACCAGGTTTCACCCACATCCAGCTCACCGTCAGCAGTTGCTGCACTGTCGGTCAACACCACGGTGCCAATGAAGGGGTCAGTAACGGTGATACCGGTGAGGGTCTGGTTGCCGGTGTTTTGCACTGAAATGTCGTAGTAGATGATGTCGCCGACTGCATCGGCCGCTCCTCCAGCGACAGTGGCTTCCTTGACGATGTTGAGTGCAGGGTTTTGATCCACCGGGATGGACGCGTCATCGGTATCAGGGCCGGTCTGGTTGGAGTCGGCGGTGGCCGTGTTGACGATGTTGGTGCCCGCATCGATCTCGGCTTGGGTGACCGTGTGACTGGCGGTGTAAAACCAGGTCTCGCCCACGTCGAGTTCATTGTCAGCAGTTGCTGCACTGGGGGTCAACACCAAGTTGCTGATGAAGGGGTCAATCACGGTGACGCCGGTCAGGGTCTGGTTGCCGGTGTTTTGCACTGAAATGTTGTAGCTGATGACATCGCCTGCTGCATCGGCAAATCCCCCATCGACAGATGCATCCTTGACGATGTTGAGTGAGGGTTGTTGCAGCATGTTGCCAAAATTGACATTCACTTCTGTGGGGTCGAGTGCCGTGATCAAGATGGGCGCGGGGTTGGTGGTGGTCTGTACCCAGCCGGTCTGCTGAACTTCGCGAACGATGTAGGGGTCGTTGTCAGGGTCAGATCGGTCTGAATCTGGCGTCACTGAAAGCGTGTATTTGCCCAGGGCATCGGTCAACACAAATTGTTCAGTGGTGTCCCACTGGCCATCGTTGTCTTGGTCCAGAAATATCTTCCAGTTGGCCAAGCCGACTTCATCGTCGGCATTTCCCAAGATGTCATCGGCACCATTGGCATCGCGGACGCCGTTGCCGTCCATGTCACTGAATTTCGTGCCACTGATCTCGCCCACGATGATGGCCGAAGGGGCCAGCTGAATGGATGTGGCGCCACTGCCGCCAATGTCCACCGTGGTTTGCAGGGAGCCACCTGTCCAGGCGTTGGCGCCATCGGTCAAGCCTTTGCCTTGGTTGGGCACATCGCCAGGAGCGGCAATCAGCAGGCCATATTGGATTTCGGCACCGCCCGATGTGGTGGTGGGGCCCGTGTAGACAAAAGTGACGGTGACGACCCCATCTTTGGAGCTGCTTAAACTGCCGGTATAGGTCACGTTGCTGACGGCTGTGATGTTGGCGTTGACGGTGTAAAACGACCCCTGCATGCCGCCACCGTTGGTGAAGGTGCTGTCAGCTTGCGCAGTGCCGCCTGCAAAGCTGCTCGGGCTGCGGTCAGCGTTGGGAGTTGTCATGTAAACAAAACCGCCCGCATTGGTGTTGCTCTGGTAGTAGTTGTAGGTGACGTTGAACGAGTAGGTTTGCCCGTTCGTCAGGGGGGTGTTGTTGCTGGCTTTGTAGAAATAGACGTGAGGCACCACCTCGCCTTCAAAGTAATCCGATTTGCCATCGGACAAGATGTTGTTGTTCCATTCGGCCGTGGTGCCCCGTGCGGCATCACCATCGGCCCAGTGCTGGTAGACCTTGCTGATGCTGGTGCTGGGGTAGGTGATGGCGCTGGGGACAATGGCGGCCAGGGGCGATATTTCAACGGGTGTTGTTGAAAAGCTGGCCGTTTTCATGCTGCTTTCCGAATCCGTGGTGGGCATGAATGCCGGGCTGCTTGCTGCTTTCATGGTGTATTCGGCGGCATTTTCCATGGCATTCAAAGCGGTGACATGGCCGTACAGCGGCGCATCGGATGCATCGGCATCGTCACGGTCAGCGCGCAGCGAAAAGGGTTTTTTCCCGAAAGTGTTTGGTTTAGACATGTTGAACTCCTTGTTGTGTCGAGCCACTTTCTGGCCGACAAATCCTGATCTGTATCCCGATCTGGGAACTGCGCGCTTCTGACGAGCAGTACAAGCATGTTCCTCGTCGCCCTGGCGGGTAACCATCCTGCTTTGGGTGTGTTTTGAATGCACGCTTGTTGTATCTCTGTTGGTATGCGCCTGCATTGCCAAGTGAATATCTCCGCAGAAAGATGCCCTGTGTCGTCTTGATTTTCAGCAAGCATCCGCAGAATCAGTTCTGGCTTCTTTTCTTTGCAACGGCCAAGATGCCGTATTACTTGTTTTTATGAATTCGCTACCGTTATCTGATTAACTTTTTCAAGTAGTCCACGAGTTAATTGGGCTTTTTATCTAAAGATATATGTCGGTATGTTTATGCAATCAAATCTTTTGATCAGTGGTAAAGCAGGTTTGAATCCCACACCATGGAGTCCAGCAGATGGCAACCTTTTCATGCAGCGCCATCTTTCATCAAGTTAATGACTGGATTGACCATGACTTTACCAACCGCCTTGTTGCAAAAGCCTTTAACCACGCCACTTTTGAGTCCGGAGGAAATGAATGCCTTGTTGTACGGCATATTCCCGACCGCTGAATGCAGTTCAGATTTGGCGATGGCCGTATCAAAAGAAACGACGGGTGAATTTCATACCGACATTTCCTTGCAAAACACGCATCACAAAGTGCCTTTGTCGGCCTTGGTTTGTGTGAACTGACGCGCCCAGGCGCAAGAAAGAAACGCTATGTCTTACCCCATGGTTGAAAGTGCCCGTCAAAATAAAATTTTGGCGAGTGTTCCCTTGATTCACTATGCTCGGATGTCGGAGCATCTCAAGCCGGTTGAATTGACTGCTGGACAGGTGATTTATGAGGCGGGTGAATCATTGGAGTTTGTTTATTTCCCAACCACCTGCACCACGTCACTGGTATCCCACACAGCGGACGGTGACAGTTCTGAGTTGGCCATGACCGGCCGGGACGGCATGGTGGGGGTTTCCCTTGTTTTGGGCAGTGGCTCCATGAACCACCGGGTGGTGGTTCAATGTGCCGGGCAAGCCTTCAGAATGCCAGCCGATGCTTTTCTGATGGAAGTGTCGCGTTGCCATGAGTTTCAACAATTGGTGTTGTGTTATGTCCAGATATTGCTCACGCAAATGTCTCAAAGCATTGTGTGCATTGGGCACCATTCGGTCAGTGAGCGCCTGAGTTACTGGCTGTTGTTCAACAGGGATGCCTTGGACTCTGACCAATTGAAAGTCACCCATGAAACGATTGCCAACATGTTGGGTGTTCGCCGTGAGTCGATCACACAGGCTTTGGGTAAATTGCAATCGGCGGGTTTGGTGGCCAGTGGCCGAGGCAAGATCAATATTCTTGACCGCGATGGCTTGACCGACTGTGTGTGTGAATGTTTTTCTTTGGTGTCTTCCGAGACGCAACGTTTGTACGAGCGTGCAGGGCGAACCCCAGAGGCCAGTTTTGAATCGGCTGAGGCCAGCCTGCAGCCAGTTGGGCAAGAGCAGGATCTTTTGCACAAATACCAGGATGCCTACGACTTTGCGCCCGTGGGTTTTGTGAGCCTGGACAGACAAGGACAGGTGGTTCAAACCAACCTGGCGGGCGCCATCATGCTGGACATACAGCGTTCTCAACGCAGCCTGAGTCCATTCGCAGAGTTCATCAAACCTGCAGATCAGTCGCTTTTTTTGGGTTTTCACCAGGAAGTTTTGAGTGGCAAGTGCCGCCGCTATTGCGAGGTGACGCTTTGTGCCACCGATCACCGGTCTGAAATGGTGGTGCGAATTGATGCCACGTTGGATGAAATGGGGGAGGAGTGCCGGTTGGTGATGATCGATGTCACAGAAGAGAAAAAATTGGCAGCCCAAGAGTTGGCGCATGAACGCCAGTTGCAGGAGTTGTTGGCCAGGCAACCCTTCATGCTGTGGTTCAAGGACCAGGATGGCCGTTTGATTTCGGCCAATTCAAGTTTGATCGAGGATTGGCGTCATTTCGCGCAAGACGCCGCGCTTGAAAGGGTCGACTTTCAGAGCATGCCGCTTGGGTTCTCGGGTCAACGCCTTCAAACTTCACATTCCGCTGGTGATGAGCTTCGATCGGGCGCATTCAAGTCCTCTTGAGTGAGGCGCCGCACGCCTTATGCCGTCTTTTCTTGTGTCGAATGGTTTCAGTGCTGGTCGCCGTTACAAATGAAGCCTTCTGAGGGGTGAAAATAAGGCGTGTTGTTCTTTACCAAGAGTTGATCATGAATTTGGGCCACTTCCGGCGCTGGCAGCGCTGGGCATTGTTTGTCGGGCTCGGTGTGTTGTTGTTGTGGGTGCTTGCTTGGGCAGCTGTTCCAAGCTTGGCGCATTGGCAAATTGAAAAGCAAGGCACGCAGTTGCTGGGGCGCGTGGTCAAGCTGGATGAAGTGGCTTTCAGGCCCTGGTCGATGGCTTTGGTGGTGCGCGGTCTGCGAATTGGCCAAGCCGGTGATACAGACGCCGTGCTTGAGCCGCAGTTGAAGGTCGGCGAAATCGAAGTCAATGCGGCACTGCAGTCCCTTGTTTTTTGGGCACCCGTGGCGGACGCCATTGTGCTGCGCGATCCGCATCTTCTTTTGACACATCGCGGGCAGGGCCGTTTTGACATCGACGATGTCCTGGACCGGCTCCGTGGAGCAACCTCTACAGGCTCTGCAGGCTCGGGCTTTCCCCGTTTGTCCTTGTTCAATATCCAGATTGTGGGTGGCGGTGCTCGGTTTCTCGATGAGCCCAAGTCGGTCAGCCACACGTTGGCCGATGTGCGACTGGACATTCCGTTTTTGAGCAACATTGGTGGCAAGCGGGATGTGACCACCCACCCTAGGCTGGCGTTCACGCTCAATGGTGCTGCGTTTGACACCGATGCCGAGACGGCGCCCTTTGCCAAAGACCGACACACGCAAGCCCACTTTCAGATCAAGGGACTGGATGTCTCACCTTATTTGCCTTATTGGCCCAAGGTGTGGCCTGTTCGTGTGGTTGACGGTTTGCTGGATTTGGACATCGGGCTGGCGTTCCGGCAAGAAACCGCACCCGAAGTGTCGGTCTCTGGCCGCGTGGTCTTGACCCGCCTGAAGCTCCATGAAATGGTGGATGGCAGTGCACAACTGCCGCTGGTGCAACTCGGTGAACTGGCTGTGAAGATCGATGCATGGCGGCCGCTGGAGGAGGTGCTCAAGCTGGATGTGTTGAGTTTGGACAAGCCCGTGCTTCATGTTCGGCGCGATGCGGCTGGAGAGATCAACTGGGCACGCCTGCAACGGGTTTTTGCACCTGATGACAGTGCTGCGCAGGTCCCCGTCAAGCGGGTGCCTCTTTACGAGTTAAAGGACTTTCAAGTGGCTGGTGGTGAGCTGCGATGGCAAGATGCCGCAACCCGTATGCCCGCGGTTCTGGTGCTCAGCGACATCGATTTTCAAAGCAGCAACTTGAGTTGGCCTGCCCTCACAGCTTCGCCGGTGCAGGGCAAGGCAAGCGTACAGGGGGCCAAGCTGTCGTGGGATGGCAGCACCAACCTGAAAAGTGCCCAAGTGCGCTTGAAGTGGCAAGATTTTCCGCTTCAAACCGCTGCGCCTTATTGGGCCGAATTTTTTCGTCCGGCCTTGTCAGGACAGTCTTCGGCCGACCTGAGCTTGAACTGGCGGGCTGCTGGGGAGGGGGAGCCTGCAAGCCTGGTGCTCAAGGCGCCGCAAATTCGTTTGGCCGCTGCGTCTTTGGGGCCTGCTGATCAACCAGCGGCTGCGCTGGCAGAACTGGCCATCGAGCAAGTCCAGGTGGACGTTTTCAAACGGCAGGCCCGCGTGGGTCGTGTGGTGTTGAACCGGCCTGATTTGAAGCTGTCGCGTGACCTACAAGGCCGCTGGATGTTCGAAGACTGGCGGGTCCTTGCCAAGCCTTCTGATGCTGAAGAAAAAACGGTGCCAGACCCTTGGCAGCTGGAGCTGGGTCAGGTGCAAGTCAAGGGCGGTGTGTTCAAGCTGGAAGACCTCGCCATGGCGGGAGGGGTGCAAATGGATGTTCGCGATGTGAACCTCAGCACAGGGCCCTGGCAACCGATGGCCACTTGGCCGCAGATGACCCCGGTCAAGCTGGATTTGATCGCCGGATCGCAGCGGCGCGAGGCAGGCCGGCTGGGTTTTGAGGGCGTTTTCCGTTTGCCTTCTGCGGGGGCAGGTCAGGAAAAAGCGACGCCGCTGCAATTGAAAGGGCGCTTGCAGTTGGCCCGCTTTCCGGTTCACCAGTTGAGCCCTTATGGGGCCGAATGGTTGAATTTCGATTGGAGAAGGGCCGACCTGAGTTACGCGGGGGGGCTGGAGTTGGCCTTGCCCGTTGCTGGGCTGGGTTTGAATTTGCAAGGCGATGCGTCTGTGGAAAATTTTCGCGCCTTCAACAAGTCAGACGGTGAAGCTTTGCTCGACATCAAAGCCTTGAATTTAAGGGGCCTTGACCTGGGCTTGAAGGCCGGTGCGCTGGACCACCTGAAGATTTCAGAAACCGCCTTGAATGATTTCTTTGCGCGCGTGGACATCTCGCCCTCCGGGCATCTGAACTTGCAAAACCTGGTCAAGTTGAGCCCGGCGACTGCGGCAAAGTCGGATGCGGCAAACCCTCGGGTCGAGTTGGGGCCCACGGGGCTGGTCAATGGCCGTGTGTCATTTTCTGACCATTACATTCGGCCCAACTATTCGGCCGAAGTGACCGAGTTGGCGGGCAGTTTGGGTGCTTTGTCGAACCAGCCTGCAGATGCCCATGTGGTGGCCTTGGCCCCATTGAGTTTGCGAGGTCGTGTGGCGGGCTCTGCCAGTTTGGAAGTCGATGGACGCATCAATCCGCTATCCCGTCCTGTGGCCCTGGATGTGCGTGGCAAAGTGCGTGATCTGGAGCTGCCACAGCTTTCACCCTACAGCAAAAAATACGCAGGTAATGGCATTGAGCGAGGCAAGCTTTCGGCGGATGTGAATTACCGCATCGATGCGAATGCCCAATTGCAAGCAACGCATCAAATCGTTTTGAACCAGTTGCGCTTTGGCGAACGTTCGGACAACGTGGACGCTCCCAATTTACCCGTGAAGCTGGCCGTTGCCCTGTTGGCCGACCGCCATGGCGTGATCAACGTCAATTTGCCGATCAGCGGCTCCATCAGCGACCCTGATTTTCGCGTGGGCGCGATCCTCTGGAAAATGGCCCTCAGCCTGATTGGCAAGGCCATCATCGCGCCTTTCAGTTTGATCGCTGGGGCTTTTTCGGGCGCTGAGCAGTTGCAACAGATGGCTTTTGCACCCGGCAGTGCCGATGTGGACGCGGCGACGCGCCAGAAACTCGAGGCGGTGGCCAAGTTGGTGATCGACAAGCCGGCATTGCTTCTGACCGTTGTGGGGCAAGCCGATCCGGATTCGGAACGTGAGGCTTTGCGCCGTTCACAACTTCGCGACTCGGTCAAGGCAGAAAAACGCCGACGCCTGATTCGGGATGGCCAGGATGCAAGCTTGGCGATGGACGTGAGCCCCGAGGAGTATCCGGCCCTGTTGGCATCGGTTTACCGGCGTGCGCCTATCCCCAAACCACGCAATGTGCTGGGCGGGCTCAAGGACTTGCCAAAGGGCGACATGGAGGCCTTGCTGCTGGCCGCCATTCAAGTGGATGACTCGGCCATGCGGGCGTTGGCGCAAGCGCGCGCCCAACACGTTCGTGACATCTTGCTGGCTTTGGGCGTGCCGGCAGAACAGCTTTTTGTGGGGGCTTCGGCGGCACGTGATGGCGCGCAAAAATCACCGTTGTTGCCGCAAGTGACTTTGGTGGTTTCCACCGACTGAAGCCCTGGCAGCTTTGCATGTCCGGATGCGGCGGGCTTGTGACGGCATGGGTTGGAGCGTCTAAGATATGCCCCATGAAAAACAGAAATATTGCCTCCTTCAGCGTCAGCCCCATCGGGCTGGGCTGCATGAACCTCAGCCACGCCTATGGCGCGCCAGTGTCTGCAGAACAGGCCGAACGCGTGCTGCTCACCGCCCTTGATCAGGGCGTCACCTTGTTTGATACGGCAGCTTTGTATGGTTTTGGGGCCAACGAAAGCTTGCTGGGCAAAGTCATGAAACCGCATCGGCAGAAGTTCACCCTGGCCAGCAAATGCGGCATGCAGGGCGTGGACCCGGGGGATGGCAAGCTGGTGCGCGTGATCGATGGCCGGCCAGAGACAATTCGCAAAACCTGCGAAGACGCCTTGCGTCGCCTGCAGACCGATGTGATTGACTTGTATTACCTGCACCGCTGGGATAAGAAGGTGCCGATCGAAGACAGCGTGGGGGCATTGAGCGATCTGGTGCGCCAGGGCAAGATTCAGACGATTGGCTTGTCTGAAGTCTCGGCCGGCACCTTACGCAAGGCGCATGCGGTGCACCCGATTGCTGCGGTGCAGACCGAGTATTCGCTGTGGACACGCAACCCCGAAATTGCTGTGTTGCAGGCTTGCCGTGCGTTGGGTGTTGCCTTTGTGGCCTTCAGTCCGGTGGCGCGGGGGTTTTTGTGTGGTGCGGCCTTGGACATCGCTCACTTTGACGCCAAAGACATCCGGCGCAGCATGCCGCGCTTTGCCCCGGAGAACTACGCTGCCAACCTGAAGCTGTTGCCGGCCTACCATGCGCTGGCGCAAGAGGCCGGTTGCAGCCCCTCGCAACTGGCGCTGGCCTGGCTGCTGCACAAGGGGGACGACATCATCCCGATCCCGGGCACGACCTCGGTAGATCACCTGTTGGACGACTTGGCGGCGGTGGATGTGGTGCTGGATGTAGGCCAGATGGCGCGCCTTGAAGCGCTCATCAACCAGAACACCGTGGCGGGTGATCGCTACAACGCGCAGGCCAACAGCGAAGTGGACACCGAGGTGTTTGGCTGACCTGCGCCTTGCCTAAGCCACACTTGGCTCAGGCCTTGGTTCAGGCGTCAGGCTGTGCCAGCGGGGCGGCTTTCTGGAAGGCTTCCAGCGCACCACAAGCCTGGTCGACCGCGCTGATCAGCGGCCAGCGGCCCATGTCCACCTTGAAGCGGCGGGCGCTTTCCACTTGCGGAATCAAATACACATCCGCCAGGGTGGGTGTGTTGCCAAAGCTGAACGTGCCCCGATTCTTGTCGGTAGCAATCAGGGCTTCGTAGGCATCGAAACCTGCGCTGATCCAAGTGCCACACCAGGCGTTGATGGCCGCTTCATTGGCGCCGAATTGTTTTCGCAGTGTTTCCAGAATTCGGCGGTTGTTGATCGGGTGGATGTCGCAACCCACGATGGCTGCTAGCGCACGCACATGGGCGCGTGCATCGACATCTGCAGGCAACAAGGCAGGTGTGGGGTATTTTTCTTCCAGCCATTCAAGGATGGCAGGTGACTGGACCAGCACCTGCTCACCGGTGTCAAGCGCGGGCACCAGCATTTGCGGATTGACCGACTTGAAAGCTTCTTTCTGGTGTTCTTCGACCCTTAAGTCCACCGCCACGTAGTCTGTGGAGATGCCCTTGAGGTTGAGCGCGATGCGCAGGCGTTGTGAGGTGCCACTTCTGAAAAAGTTATAGAGTTTCATGGACTTCTTACGGTATGTCATGGCGGGCGAAGTGTGGCAATTCATGCATTGTGATGGCAGCCCGTTCTTCGCCTATTGGATTTGGAATTACGCCGCAGCGCCGATGGTCAGTGCGATCTCGGTAACCCCTTCGACTCGGCCAGTGATCTTGTCGCCGGGCAGCACAGCGCCCACGCCTTCCGGTGTGCCGGTATAAATCAGGTCGCCGGGTTGCAGGTGGTAGTAGGTGGACAGATCGGCAATGATTTCGCGGATGTTCCAGATCAGCTTGTTCACATCGGACGACTGCTTGGTGACGCCATTGACTTCGAGCGCGATGGCGCCGTTTTCGATCACCACGCCGGGCATGGGCACGATGTCGCTGCAGACCGAGCCTTGCTCGATGTCTTTGCCCGTATCCCAGGGGCGGCCTTTGTCGCGCGCCACCAACTGCAGGTCGCGGCGTGTCATGTCCAAGCCTGAGGCGTAACCGTAGACCAGTTCATGCGCGTTGGCTTCGCTCACGCGAAAGCCGGCCTTGCCAATGGCCAGCACCAACTCCATCTCGAAATGGTAGTTGCTGGTGCGCGGGGGGTAATCGACTGTGGCGCCACTCTCCACCAAGGTCTGAGGCGACTTGGTGAAGTAGAAAGCTTGCTCCACGCTTTTGTCGACGGGCTTGCCCATTTCGACCGCGTGGGCGTGGTAGTTGCGGCCCACACAAAAGATGCGGTTAATCGGAAAGCGCTCGGTTTGGCCACGAATGGCAAGCGATTGGATGGTGGGCGGGGAGAAGAGGTAAGTGGTCATGTGTGAATTTAAATGGAAGATCAGCCGCGGTTTTCGTACACACCCAGTTTGCGGTGCAGTGGCGATTCGTCGGCCATGAAGATGAAAGCCGGTTCAGTGGTGTTCAGGTTGGTCAGTGTCACGGCCTCATAGCCGGGGGCGCAGCAGGTATCGGCTTCGGCCAAGGTGAAGGTGCTGGCCATGATCTGCGCTTGCACAGCGCCTTCGATGACATGAAACACCTGAGCGGGTGAACGAGCAGGCAGGCGCAGTGTCTGACCGGGGCGCAGCATCAGGGCGTAAAAGCCAAGGATGTTTTCTGCATCGCTACCGGTTTCGGGGTTGATGAAGGTGACCTGCACTTGTTCTGGCGCTGCACCGTCAGAGGCCAAGGCGTGCAGTGCGGCTTGGGTGTCTTGCCAGGCGTAGCGCAGCATGGGGTAGGCTTTTTTGCTGCGCTCAAACACCCTCGAGGGCACCACGCCGCCACGGGCGTATTGCTTGTCGCCTTGGCCGGGCACCGTGGTCTGGCGATCGCCGTTGATGTGGTAACTGGCTTCCATGTAATAGACCAGGGGCAGGTCCAGCACATCGAGCCAGATCACGGGGTCGGTGCCATCGTGGCCGTGTTCGTGCCACAAGCCGGTGGGGGTCAAGATCAAATCACCCCGGCTCATGGGGCATTTTTCGCCGTCCACCGTGGTCCAGGCGCCTTCGCCCTCGACCACCATGCGCACTGCGTTGGGCGTGTGGCGGTGACTGGGGGCCCATTCGCCGGGCATGAGCAACTGCATGCCCAAGTACATGGCTGCAGAGGCCTGCATTTTTTCCAGACCATGGCCTGGGTTGGCCAGCACCAGCACGCGGCGCTCGGCTTTTTCAATCGGGGTCAAGTCGCCCGCCTTGAGCAAAAGCGGCTTGATGTCCTTGTAGGCCCAGCACGTGGGCTGGGTCTGGCGGGTGGGCACCTTGGGCGGCAGCACGCCGCGCAGGCTGGGCCACAGCGGCACCAGGTTCAGCTTGCGCAGGTCCTGCACATAGTCCTGGGGAAGGTCTTCGAGTCGTCCGAGTTCGTTCATGAATATGTCTCCGTGCCATCAGGTGTTTTGAGCGGCGTCGAGGCAGTTGCCGACGTTCCAGCCATACAGCCATTCCATCGCATCATAAAAGCGCTCTGCGCTGCGACCGCGCCACAGGTCGTTGCGCACCAGGCGCTCAACCCCTTTGGCGTGGTAAATGCGTCCCATCTCGCGGCTGGACAACACGATGCGGGCGGTGCGGGCCACCCGCGCACGTTGGTACATGTCCAGGGCTTTGGGCCAGTCGTTTTGGTGGGTTCGCAGGGCTTCGCCCAGTGTGACGGCGTCTTCCATGGCCATGCAAGCGCCTTGCGCCATGTACTGCGTGGTGGGGTGGGCGGCATCGCCCAGCAAGCTCACGCGGCCATAAGTCCATTGGCCAATCGGTTCGCGGTCGGCGGTTGCCCAGCGCTTCCAGGTCTTGGGCAGGTCAATCAACTGGCGGGCTTTGGGGCAGATGCCCTGGAAGTAGCTTTGCACTTCTTCTTTGCTGCCATCGGTCACCCCCCATTCTTCTTGCTCGCGGCTGTGGAAGGTCACCACCACGTTGTATTGCTCGCCACCGCGCAGAGGGTAGTGCACCAGGTGACAGTTGGGGCCGACCCAGATGGCGGCTGCGTTCCACTGCAGGTCTTCGGGGAAATCTTTTTTGTCGACCACGGCGCGGTACACCACATGGCCTGTCACGCGGGCCGGGTCGCCCACAAACTGCTCGCGCACCACCGACTTCACGCCATCGGCGCCAATCAGCGCGCAGCCCTGAAAGGCCTTGCCGTTTTGGTCCCACACGGTCACGCTGGCCTCGTCTTGCTCGATGCGCACGACGCGGGTGTTGGTGTGGAACTCGACTTGCCCGGTTTCTTGCGCGCCCTCGAGCAAAGACAAATGCACATCGGCCCGGTGAATCACGGCGTAGGGGTTGCCAAAGCGTTGGCGGAATTTCTCATCTGTGGGGATCTTGCCCACCTGGTACTCGTCGACGGCGTCGTGCATGACCATGAAATCGGTGTACACGGCGCGGCCACGGGCTTTGTCACCGACGCCCAAAGCGTCAAACGCATGAAACCCATTCGGTCCAATTTGGATGCCCGCACCGATCTCGCCGATCTGGGGCGCTTGCTCCAGCACGGTGACCCGAAAGCCCTGGCGCACCAGCGCCAAAGCCGCAGCCAGGCCGCCAATGCCGCCGCCGGCAACGATCACAGGAAGGGGGTTTTGTGCAGTGCTCATGGCATCTCCAGCAAGTGAATGTGACGAATCTTGAGATATTATATGCATGCTTATCAATTTCGCAAACCCCTTTGCCATGTCGGGTTCACAGAGCGTGCAAACCGACTAAAATTCCCCGACCGCCCGGTTGGTTAATTGGTGTAGACCGGGTTTGAACCTCACAGAAAGCGTCTTCCCATGTCCCAAGTCCTGCAAAGTTTTATCGGTGGCCAGTGGATCGGCCAGCAAAGCGCGCAAGCCCTGCGCAGCGCCATCAACGGCCAGACCGTTTACCAGACCCATGCCGAGGCCATCGACTTTGGCGATGCTGTGCACCACGCCCGCAGCGTGGGCCTGCCCAATTTGCTCAAGCTCGATTTTCAAGAGCGTGCCGCACGCCTCAAAGCCCTGGCCAAGTACCTGGGCGAGCACAAAGAAGCGCTGTACGCCATCTCGGCCCATACCGGCGCGACCCGTGCCGACAGCTGGGTCGACATCGAAGGCGGCGCAGGCACCTTGTTTGCCTATGCGGGCATGGGCAGCAACGAGTTGCCCAGCGGCAACCTGATCCACGAAGGCCCGGCATTTCCGCTGGGCAAGAAGGGGGGCTTTGCGGGCACACACATCTTGGTGCCGCGAGGCGGCATTGCGGTGCACATCAATGCCTTCAACTTCCCCATCTGGGGTCTGCTCGAAAAGTTCGCGCCCAGCTTTTTGGCGGGCATGCCTTGCATCGGCAAGCCGGCTTCGTCCACCAGCTACCTGACCGAAGCCATGGTGCGCTTGGTCGAGCAATCGGGCATCCTGCCTGCCGGTGCCTTGCAACTGGTGATCGGCTCCACGGGTGATTTGCTGGACCGCCTGAACGGCCAAGACGTGGTCACCTTCACCGGCTCGGCCGACACCGCCGCCATGCTGCGCGTGCACCCCAATGTGGTCAAACACAGCATCCCCTTCAACGCCGAAGCCGATTCGCTGAACTGCGCCATCCTCGGCCCGGACGTGACGCCTGACGACGAAGAGTTTGATTTGTTCGTGAAAGAAGTCGCGCGCGAGATGACCGTCAAGGCGGGGCAGAAGTGCACGGCGATTCGCCGCGCCATCGTGCCGCGCCAGCACCTGGACGCTGTGGCCGAAAAACTCAAGGCCCGTCTGGCCAAAGTGGTGGTGGGCGATCCGTCCGTAGAGGGCGTAAAGATGGGGGCGCTGGCCTCGCACGCGCAGCAAGCCGATGTGGCCGAGCGCGTGGCCTTGCTGCGCCAAAGCGCCGAGCTGGTGTTTGGTGGGGGGGCAGATTTCAAGCCGGTGGGGCAGGGCGTGGAAGGCGGTGCCTTCTTCCAGCCCACACTGCTGCTGTGCCAAAAGCCTTTGCAAACCGACAGCGTGCACGATGTGGAAGCCTTTGGCCCCGTCAGCACGCTCATGCCGTATGACGGCATAGACGAAGCGCTGCAACTGGCCGCAAGAGGGCTGGGCAGTCTGGTCGGCACGCTGGTGACCAAAGACCCGAAAATCGCTGCGCGCATCATCCCGGTCGCTGCCGCCTTGCACGGGCGTCTGCACATTCTTGACCGTGAATCGGCGGTGGAGTCGACGGGTCACGGCTCTCCGCTGCCCCAACTCAAGCACGGCGGTCCTGGTCGTGCCGGTGGTGGTGAAGAGCTGGGGGGCATGCGCGCTGTCAAGCACCTGATGCAACGCACCGCCTTGCAAGGCTCGCCCACCATGATCGCCGCCATCACCGGCGAATACATGCGCGGTGCCCAGCTGATCGAGACCGAGGTTCACCCCTTCCGTCGTCACTTTGAAGACCTGCAAATCGGCGAAAGCCTGCTGACGCACCGCCGCACGGTGGGTGAGGCCGACATCGTGGCCTTTGGCGGCTTGTCGGGTGACTATTTCTACATGCACTTCGACGAGATCGCGGCCAAAGAGTCGCCCTTTGGCAAGCGCATTGCCCATGGCTACTTTGTGTTGTCGGCCGCAGCGGGTTTGTTTGTCTCACCTGCGCCCGGTCCGGTGCTGGCCAACTACGGCCTGGACACGCTGCGCTTTGTGAAACCCGTGGGCATTGGCGACACCATTCAGGCCCGCCTGACGGCCAAGCGCAAGATCGACCGCAACAAGAAAGACGCCAACGGCGTGGGCCAGGGCGTGGTCGCCTGGGATGTGGAGGTGACCAACCAACTCGGTGAGGTGGTGGCCAGCTACGACATCTTGACGCTGGTGGCCAAAAAGGGCTGATGCGCATCCGGGGATAATCAGCACCCATGAGATCCCCCATTGCTGTTGTTGATGTTGACCGTTGCGACACCTGGACCCGTTACCGGGCTGGGCTGTGCGACAGCTGTGCGGCCAATTGCTGCACCATGCCGGTGGAGGTCAAGCTGGTGGATCTGGTTCGGCTGGGGCTGGTCGATGCCTTTGAGGCGGAGCACGAAGACCCCAAGCAAATTGCCAAACGTCTGTCCAAGGCCGGCCTGATCGAGCACTTCAACTTCAAGAACAGCATCTTCAGTCTGTCTCGCCGGTCCAGTGGTGACTGCCAGTTTTTGGACGCCAAAACCCGCCGCTGCACGGTCTACGAAAACCGGCCCAACACCTGCCGCCTGCACCCGCAAGTCGGGCCGCGCCCTGGCCATTGCCCCTACGGCAACAAAGCCCAGTCGAGATGAGTTGCACTTGACCGAAGTGATGCCTTGCAGCCTTGCAGCCTGGCGGGTTGGGTGTGCTGAATAAAGCCTGCGCTGACTTTTTTCTCTTAAAACAGCCGATGTACAGGGGCAGTAAAGACCTATTTCAGCTGTTTTCAAATTGGCCTAAATGTTTTGGCAATGCCAACACATCCTTCAGCTTCATAGGCTTCGAATAGAAATAACCTTGGGCTTTTTCGCATCCCAAAGCCAACAGGGTGTCACGCTGAAAACGGGTTTCTATGCCTTCTGCCGTGACTTCAAGATTCATGGACTTTGCCAATGCCAGGATGCCTGAGATGATTTTTCCATTTTCACGGTGCGCCAGTCCGGCCGTGAACGACATGTCGATTTTTAATTTCTGAATGGGCATGCTGGCCAAGCGTGAAAGAGACGAATAAGACTTGCCAAAATCATCGATGGCAATGCGAACGCCCAAGCCCATGATGGCCTCAAGTTGAGCGGCAAGCTCCACAGGGCTCAAGGCGAAATCTGTTTCGGTGATTTCCAGAACAAAACCATCCAGGGCTTTTTCGGACAGTGTCGCCAGCGTTTCAAGGATCAAAAAAAGACGACTGCCCGACAACAACTGTGGCGATGAGTTCACAGCAATCACCGCATCCGGGAAATGGGCGCGAATAACGTGGCTGTCTTTGACCACCTGGTTGAACATGCTCACGGTCAAGGGGTCTATGGCCCCTGATTGCTCGGCCAGGGGAATAAATTCAGCGGGGTTGACAATGCCCAATTCGTCGTCACGCCAACGTGCCAGGGCCTCAAAACCGATGATTTTTCCAGTCAATAAATCCACCTCGGGCTGGTAATGGGGATGAATTTTCCCTTCGCGTATGGCTGTGAGCAATTTACTGTTCACCTTGGTTTTACGCATTGTGGCGGTCATCATTTGTGCATTGAGCCACTTGATCTGATTGCGTCCAGACTCTTTAGCGACCAGCAGCGCTGTGTCTGCAAAGACCAGGAGGTCATTGATGGTTTTTGAATGCTCAGGGTACAAAGCTACACCGACGCTGAAGGATGCTGAGACGTGAACGGTACCCAGCTGTTGCAGCGAAACAGTGGTGGGTTCAAAAATACGATTTAACTTTCTTTTGAATTCAGGCAATGGTTTGTTGATATCCATGACGACAATGAATTCATCGCCCGATCGGCGGCATAAAAAATGCTCGGCAGGCAATCTTGATTGGAGGTGCTGCGCGATTTTCCGAAGGACCTCGTCACCTTGTTCATGGCCAAAGGTGTCGTTGATGGTTTTGAAGTTGTCCAGATCAATGAAGATCACGGCGTAACTGCAGCTGTCGGATTTTTTCTGAATGTATTCTAGAAAAGCCCTGTAGTTGGGCAATTGGGTGAGGGGGTCTTCGTTGAGCAGTGCCTTCAGTTTTTTGTCGGTTTCTCGAAGGGCCCGGATATCAGAAAATACCGAAACGTGACCTTGGGTTTTACCCTCTGCATCGAGCAAAGCCGATACGGCAAGTTGCACAGGAAACTGAATTTTTTGTTCTGTCATAAAAAAACTCTCACCTCTCCAAAAGCCTTGTCTGCGAACGGCTTCGGCAATGCTCGAAAAATCGGCGCCTGACGCATCCTTGATGTAAAGGCGACCGGCAGGGCGGTTGACCAGCTCCTCCTTTGTAAACCCGGTCATGCTGGTCAATGCGGTATTCACGTCAACGACCAAGCCTTGTTTGTTGGTGATCAGGATCGCCTCTGCAGCTGTCTCAAAAACCCTTGAGAAAACCACCAGCTTCTGGTTTGCCAGCAATTGTTTTTGCAGCATGCTTTGCAGGGCGCTTGAAACCTTGGATATTTCATCGCCTGTGGAGTCAACGAAGGATTTACCGCTACGGCCTTGCACCGTGTCCGTGGCCAGTTGGACAAGTTTTTCCAGTCGCAGTGTGGTGCTTTCAGAAAAATTGTGCGTCCATCGTTTCAGTCCCAAAAAAAGCAATCCACCACAAGTCAGGGAGATGAACAAGCCGGTCATGAAAAACAGAAAAGCCGACAAATAGCTTTGCTGAAGTTCAACATAGAGGGTGTAGTCCTCGCCTGCAGCGCGCCATTTAAGTTGGAATTGTTCGCTGTGTTGAGTGGCATCGGCTTGGCTGGCAGTAAAGGGGCTGAGCTTGAAATTGACTTTCAGGTCAACAGGCAAAGCCAGGGTGGACATGACTTGGCCCAGATCCAGGTGGAGCAACACGAAGCCGATGGCGATGTCCGTGAAGTCAGCGGTGATCGGCACGCTGACAGCCAGGTAATCAGCCTCTTCAAGCTTCAGCAGTTCAAGCTGGGTTGTACGGGTCTTGATGGATTTCTGGACGCCAGCAACAGCATCCAAAAGCAGACTGCTGGTGTTTTGACTGTGGATGAAATATCTGCCGCGGTAATCCAGCAAGTCAAATTTTGAATGCTTATTTTGGTTGGCCTTGGCCAAAACGGGCAGGAGATACCTGCCACGGCCGTCAGAGTCGGTCAGACCGGTCCATACTTCCGTGGAATGCGCCAAATCGTCGGCCAGCTTGAAGGATGCGCTGATTTCTGACGACAGCCGGGCGGCGATCAATGCTTTGCAGTGCTTGAACTCCTCTTGGTGATAAAAATTAATGCCATTAACAGCCAGCAGAATAATCAGCAGCGTGAAGCCCGTGATGTAAGTGCCAAAAAGCTTGAACACTTCATGGCTAATCTGCGCTTTGAGGGATGTCAACCGAGACATTTCAATCTTGCGGTGTTAATTGGCCAGAAGGCGAAAGTTTGACAAACAGCACTTGTGATTTGTCCAGCGCATCGTGCCGATTTTCTGAAAATGCTGGGGTGTAGTGCCGGACAGCGCCATTGAAGGCTGGCAGTCTTTCCAGTGCATGCCTGATTTTGGGCGGTGCGGTGGTTTGTGCGATCTGAAGGGCACTTGCGATCAGGTGCACGGTGTCATAGGCATGGGCTGCACCCATGGGGCTTGGAATGTCGTTTGGGCTTTTGAGGTCATTTTTTTTCTGAATCCAATTGGCCAAATAAACCGCGCGGGGCCGCTTGTTGTTGATGAAGGTGAAGGTCTGAATGAAGTCCACCCTGACCCTGGGCAACTCATCTTTGGCCAGCTCGTGTAAGGTGCCCCCCACAGCACCCCAGTGCGAGACCACGGGCAGTCGCAGGGTGTGGGGTTGCGCGGCAATTTCCTTGATCAAGATGGCGCCTTCTTTTTCATTGCCCACAAAAAGCAGCCCTTGGGTTCGAGAATCCATGCAGGCCTGGTAGTGGTCCTTGAACGAGGTGTCGCCCCAGTTGTACCAACGAATCATCGGAAAACGGACCGAGTTTTGGGATGACTTTGTTCGAATGACGTTGACTGCAGATCGCCCCCATGCGTTGTTGGGCAAGATGGCGCAGGCTTGCCTGACGCTGTATTTGGCCGACAGGCGCTTCATCATCGCTTCGATCCCCCAATCGTCCTTGAGCGAGACGCGAAAAGAATAGGAGGGTTTGTAAGCGTGGTCCGTGATGGGGTCGGCTGAGCCCCACACACTGATTAGGGGCACGTTCAGTCGATGGGCCTCAGGCAGTATCGCGACGCTGATCGGGCTGTATTTTCCGGTCAGCACGGCAACCAGGTCCTTGGTGCCAGCCAGTTGAATAAAGTTGTCTTTGCCCCTTGCCGAGATGCCCTGGTTGTCGGTGGTGATCAGTTTCAGGGGGCGGCCATTCAGTACGCCCCCTGCGGTATTGATCTCTTCCATGGCCGCCTGGATGCCCCATTCGATGGCCTGTGCCGAGGTATTGGTCTTTAGCCCGTAGGCGTCGTCAAAGCCAATCCATACCGGCGGGTTGAGCAGGTTGGCCGGGGTTTTTGCGTGGGTGTAGCATGAGCATGTGCTGGCGAGCAGCGCCAGGCCCAGGGCACGATTTGCATGTTTCAAGGAGTTGACAAAACCCACGATGGATCTCATTGCATGGCCACTGGGTTCATGGCCTTGTAGCACTCGCAGGCTCGGGCTTCCAGTTGGGGCCGATCCAGGACATGCAGTTGGCCTCGTGAGATTTCGATCAAGCCCTCATGGCTCAATTTGCCGGCGGTCATGGTGACCGACTCCCTGCGAATGCCCAGAATTTCAGCCATCTCCTGGTGGGTGATCTGCAAGACCTGTCCTTGGGTTTTGTCCAGCGTGTTGAGGATCCAGCGAATCACCTGCTGCTCATTGCTGTGTCTGCTGCTGCAGACGGTGGGCATGGCAATTTGCAAAATCATCTGGCGTGTGACGGCCATCCAGATCTTGAGAAATGCGCTGTCGTGGCCCAGTTCGGACAGAAAAATGTCCACCGGCAATTTGTAGGCAAGCCCTGAAAACTTCACTCGGGCGCGACTGAAGGTCTGGTTGCCGCCCATGACGCCGCTGCCGACCATGCCCTCCTTGCCCACCAGGACAATGTCTGCGCTGAAGCCGTCCGATGTGTCGATTTGCATCGAGATGATGGCGCTCACCGGAAAGTACACATGCCGAATGATCTCGTGCGGGCGGAACACCCACTGACCGACTTCAAGACTGTTCAGTACGAAGTGCGGCAGGAGTTTCTCGTATTTTTCATAATTCAGTTGATTGATCATCCAGTTGCTGCGTGGACTTGCCATTTTTTATCCTTATGCTATTTATTATTGGGTATTTTTCAGCACTCTAATGTTATTTGTCGAACATATCCAGTGGGTTTTCAATCCTTTATTTGAGAGCGGTTTAATCCCGATGATTGAATTTAGTATTTATGAATTAAAAAAATTCAAGCCATGAAAAAAGCCTCCCTTCTTTGCAGAAGGGAGGCCTTTGATCAAGGTCTGAAGCAGGCTTACATCGTGTCGATGAAGCTGCGCAGCTTGTCGCTGCGGCTGGGGTGCTTGAGCTTGCGCAGCGCCTTGGCTTCGATCTGGCGGATGCGTTCACGGGTCACGTCGAACTGCTTGCCCACTTCTTCCAAGGTGTGGTCGGTGGACATCTCGATGCCAAAACGCATGCGCAGCACTTTGGCTTCGCGGGGGGTCAGGCTGTCCAGGATGTCCTTGACCACATCGCGCAGACCCGCTTGCAGGGCTGCATCGATGGGCGCGGTGTGCGTGCTGTCTTCGATGAAGTCACCCAGATGGCTGTCGTCGTCGTCACCGATCGGCGTTTCCATCGAGATCGGCTCTTTGGCGATCTTCATGATCTTGCGGATCTTGTCTTCCGGGATTTCCATCTTCTCGGCCAAGATCGAGGCATCGGGCTCGAAGCCGAATTCCTGCAAGTGCTGGCGCGAAATGCGGTTCATCTTGTTGATGGTCTCGATCATGTGCACGGGAATGCGGATCGTGCGGGCCTGGTCCGCAATGGAGCGGGTGATGGCCTGACGGATCCACCAAGTGGCGTAGGTCGAGAACTTATAGCCCCGGCGGTATTCGAACTTGTCCACGGCTTTCATCAAGCCGATGTTGCCTTCCTGGATCAGGTCGAGGAACTGCAGGCCGCGGTTGGTGTACTTTTTGGCAATCGAGATCACCAGGCGCAAGTTGGCCTCGATCATCTCTTTTTTGGCATCGCGTGAGGAGCGCTCTCCAGCGTTCATGCGCTTGTTGATGTCTTTCAGTTCATCCAGCGGCACCACCACTTGCGATTGCAAGTCCATCAGCTTTTGCTGCAGGTCTTGCACGGGTGGAATGTTGCGGCCCATGACCGCGCTCCAGCTCTTACCCGCGGCGGCTTGCTTCTCAATCCATTTGAGGTTGAGCAACTGCGACTCGATGCGTTTGCCGTTTTTGTCACGGCCCGTGAATTCGGCAATGAACTGCTCTTGCGGAAAGCCACATTTGTCCACAATGATGCGGCGCAGTTCGCGTTCTTTCTTGCGCACATCGTCGACTTGGCCGCGCACCATGTCGCACAATTTTTCAATGGTTTTGGCGGTGAAACGAATGGTCATCAGTTCTTCGGACAGGGCCGACTGAACTTTGACATAAGCCGGGGAGCCCCAGCCTTCCTGGTCGTACACGTTGTGCACTTTTTCAAAGTATTCGGTGATGCGGGCAAAGCGTTCCAGGGCCTGGTTTTTCAGCTCCTCGAGCTTTTTGGTCAGCGCCTTGGAGCCACCTTTGCCGTCGTCGTCGTCCGATTCGTCAAATTCGTCGAAATCTTCTTCGGCCACATAGTCGTCGGCTTCGTTCAGGTTGGCAAAACCGTCCACCACGGTGGAGATGACGATTTTTCCTTCGCGGATTTCATTGGCCAGGCGCAAGATTTCGGCAATGGTGGCGGGCGATGCACTGATCGCGGCCATCATGTCCATCAAGCCGCCTTCAATGCGCTTGGCAATCTCGATTTCGCCTTCGCGGGTCAGCAGCTCAACGGTGCCCATCTCGCGCATGTACATGCGTACTGGGTCGGTGGTGCGGCCGAACTCGCTGTCCACGGTGGACAAAGCGGCTTCGGCGGCTTCTTCGGCCTCTTCTTCGGTCGAACCCGTGGGCGCGTTGTCCGTGATGATCATGCTCTCGGCATCGGGCGTCTGCTCGTACACCGCCACACCCAGGTCGTTCAGCGTGGCGATCACCACTTCCAGGGTTTCGGCATCGACCAGTTTGTCGGGCAGGTGGTCGCTGATTTCCCCGTTGGTCAGGTAGCCGCGGGTTTTGCCCAGTTTGATCAGGGCTTTCAGGCGGTCACGGCGCTGCTTCATCTCGGCTTCGGTCAGGACGGTTTCGTCCAGGCCGAATTCCTTCATCAGGGCGCGTTCTTTCGCCTTGCTGATTTTCATGCGCAGGGGCTTGACCTTTTCGGCGGTCTCGGAGCCGGTTTCTACCACCGGTTCGCCTTCAAGGTCGGCTTCGATCTCCAGATCATCTTCCAGGCTGGGCTCGGCAATGCTGCCTTTTTTCTTGGGGCCGCGCTTGGCGCCTGTGGCCTTGGGGGCGGCAGGCTTGGTGGTTTGTGCTGGTGCGGCGGCTTTGGCCACTTTGGCGGTTTTCTTCACTTCCACGGCTGCAACGGCCTCTTTGGCTTTTGCAGCGGGTTTTTTCTCAACGACTTCAGATTTCTTGGCGGGCACGGATGCGGCTTTCTTCACAGGCAGGGCAGGAGTCGCCCGGGGCGCTGTTGCTTTGACCGCATTGGGGACTGCCTTGGCTGCCGGTTTGGCAGGCACTTTGGCCTGGCTCACCACGGGGGCGGGCTTTTTGGCGGGTGCTTTGGCAGCCACCTTGCTGGTTGCTTGGGCCTTGGCGACTGGCGCGGGGGCTTTTTTGGCAACGGCGGTTTTGGCAACGATTTTGGATTTGGCAGGGGCCTGGGCAGGCTTCTTCGACTTTTGAACAGGCATGAGCACCTCAGAACTTCAAAACATACTAGGAAACAGACACAGTCAGCGCCAAATACATCCCGGCGCGGGCTTGTAGGACACGGATCAACACCTTATGTGGGTGAAAGATCTGCAAAGGCAAGATGTGGGGCGAACATTTGGTGTGCAGTCCTTGCGGAACGGTGACCTGCCCGCATGGGGGCGTCGCGCTGTGGCGGTGGTCTAGCCGGAGGTGCTGCTGTCGCTCTTGCCGAGAAAAAGGATTATACCCAAATCGAATGGTTAACCCAGGGCGACGGGCCCGGTTGGTTGTCGTCAGTGTTGTATTTAAAGGCTGGCATCGGGCAAAGTGGCCCCGCACTGGTGGCAATTACGTGCGTCGGGCTTGCCTGGTCTCAGCGCGCTGCGCGGATGGCGCTCTTGGGCCGAAAGGCTTTGCAGACTTCGTCGCGCGTTTCCATGTAGGGGCCGCCAATCAAGTCGATGCAATACGGCACAGCAGAAAAGATGCCATGCACCAAGGATTGTCCGTCGGCGTCTTTCAGGCCTTCTAGCGTTTCAGTGATTGATTTGGGTTGCCCCGGCAAGTTGATGATCAGGCTTTGGCCTCGGATCACGGCCACTTGCCGTGACAGGATCGCGGTCGGGACGAATTTCAGGCTGATCTGGCGCATTTGCTCGCCAAAGCCGGGCATTTCCTTGTCGGCCACGGCCAAAGTCGCCTCAGGGGTCACATCGCGCAAAGCTGGGCCGGTGCCGCCCGTGGTCAGGACCAGGCTGCAACCGGCGTCCACCAGTTCGATCAAGGTGGCACTGATGCGGTCTTTTTCGTCGGGAATCAGGCGTGGCTCAAAGCCGATGGGGTTGAGCAGGGCGCGGGTCAGCCAATCTTGCAGGGCCGGCAGACCTTTGTCTTCGTAAACGCCTGCGCTGGCACGGTCACTGATCGAGACGATGCCGATCCGGACAGGGTCGTAGCGGGCTTCACTCATCGTTGGCCTCCTCGGGTATGTCGTCGCTGGCATCGCTTTCGCCACCGGTCAGGATACTTCGGACCAGTTTGAACATTTCGCGGTAGGCGCGGCTTTGGCGCGGTGCCAGGCCTTGCGAGACGGCCGCGTTGGTCACGGGTACGGCGTCCTTGCGGGCTTGCCGCACCAAGGCGCGCAGTTGCTGGATGTCGGTTTGCGGGTAGTGCGCGAGCCATTCGCCCACGGCGGCATCGTCGGCAATCAGGCGGTCGCGCCAGGCTTCTGCCAAGTGCAGCGATTGGGTGTCTTTGGCACTGCCCAGGCGTTGGATGTCCAGCGCCTCGCGCACGCTTTGCAGTGTTTCGGGACTGAGCAAACGCATTTGCTTGCCGATGAACTGCATCTGGCGGCGTTTGCCTTCAAAGTTGGTGATGCGGTTGGCCTCAACCAGGCCATCGGCCAGTTTGTCGGGCAGGTTCAGACCATCCATCAGGTCACGACGCAAGGTGAGCAACTGTGTGCCCAGCTCTTGTAACTCGGTGCTTTCGCGCTTGAGTTCGGTCCGGCTGGGACCTTCCAGGCCGCCTTTGAGTTCGCGCTTGTACTCCAGGTCGAGTTCGCTGCCTTCGGCAACAAATTGACCACGGACGAAATAGCCTTTTTTGGGTTTACGGGACATGACTGGGGGAACTCGTTCTCTAGGACAGCGCACAGGCTGGGTGGCAAGTATCATAGCGACCACCGCGAGCAGCACGCTCACACTCTGCTTTGAGACCATTTCTGTGAAAAAAAACACCCCTGTCACCGCCTCATCACAACCGCATGATGGCTTCAGCTATTCCCGTGACCATTTCGAGGGCTTGGTGGACATTGCCCTGAAACATTCGAAAAAGCTGGGCGCCACCAATGCCGGTGCCGAAGCCTCGGAAGGCTGCGGTTTGTCGGTCAGCGTGCGCAAGGGCGAACTCGAAAATGTGGAGCGAAACCGTGATAAATCGCTGGGCGTGACGGTGTATGTGAAGCACCGCCGGGGCAACGCCAGCACCTCGGATTTTTCCAAAGCGGCGATCGAGCGCACGGTGCAAGCCGCCTACGATATTGCCCGTTTCACAGCCGAAGACCCTATGGCCGGTTTGCCCGATGAAGCCGATATCGAGACGAAACACCGCGACCTTGACTTGTTTCACCCTTGGTCGATCAACAGCGAACAAGCGGCTCGCCTGGCCTTGCAATGTGAGGCCGCTGCGCTGCAAACCAGCCGCCGCATCACCAACAGTGACGGCGCTGCCGTGTCTGCCCAGCAAAGCCATTTCTTCAGTGCCCACACCCATGGCTTTCGGGGGGGCTATGCCAGTTCGCGCCACAGTGTTTCGGTGGCCCCCATTGCCAAGCTGCCGGGGCGCAACGCCGAAATGCAGCGCGATGCTTGGTACACCTCGATGCGTTCAGCCCCGGACCTGGCTGCGCCCGAGGTGGTGGGCCGCTATGCTGCCGAGCGCGCCTTGTCGCGCCTGGGTGCTCGCAAGATTGCCACGACCGAATGCCCGGTGCTGTTTGAATCGCCGGTGGCCGCGGGCCTTCTGGGTGGTTTTGTGCAGGCAGTGAGTGGTGGGGCGCTGTACCGCAAGAGCAGCTTTTTGCTCGATTCACTGGGTAAAAAGGTCTTCCCGAAACACATTGACGTTGAAGAAGACCCGTTTGTGATGCGCGGCAAAGGCAGCTCGCCTTTTGACGACGAGGGCGTGCGCTCCGTGCGACGCAAGGTGGTCACAGGTGGGCGTGTCGAAGGCTACTTCTTGAGCAGCTACTCAGCGCGCAAGTTGGGCATGAAGACCACGGGCAACGCCGGGGGCTCGCACAACCTGACGCTGACCTCGCGCCTCACTCAGGCAGGCGATGACCTTGATGCGATGCTGCGCAAACTGGGCACCGGCTTGTTCGTGATCGAGTTGATGGGGCAGGGCGTGAATTACGTCACGGGCGACTATTCACGCGGTGCCAGCGGCTTCTGGGTTGAAAACGGCCAGATCGCCTACCCCGTGCACGAGATCACCATCGCCGGCAACCTCAAGGACATGTTCATGGGCATCGAGGCCATTGGCGCAGACGCCTACAACATGGGTGCCAAGAGCACGGGCTCGATTCTGGTCAATCGCATGAAGGTGGCGGGCAGCTGAGCTGCACCCTGGTGATGCCATGAAAAAGGGAGCGCAGGCTCCCTTTTTGGGGTCGATCTGCGCACGAAGCGCTGGCCTGCCTGGCCTTAGCCTGCCAGCGCGGCTTTCACGGCGGCAGACACATCCGCCATGTCGGCCTTGCCAGCCAGTTGGGCTTTGACAGCCCCCATGACCTTGCCCATGTCGCCCGGACCCTTGGCCCCGAGATCGACCACGATGGCCCGCACCGCAGCAGTCACTTCTTCGGCCGACATGCGTGCAGGCAGGTAAGCCACCAACACCGCCATTTCGGCCTTTTCCTTGTCGGCCAAGTCCTGGCGTGCTGCCAGTTCAAAAGCGGTGATCGAGTCTTTGCGTTGTTTGATCAGTTTATCCACGATGGCCACCACAGTCACATCGTCCAGCTCAATGCGTTCGTCGACTTCCTTTTGCTTGATGGCCGACAGCAACAAGCGGATAGCGCCAAGTCGCTCGGCGTCTTTGGCCCGCATGGCGGTTTTCATGTCTTCGGTGATCTGTTCTTTCAGGCTCATGAGAGGCTCCTGGCGTGGTTGAAAGTGGAGGAGGCATAAACGACAAAGCCCGCCTGAGCGTCCTCCAGCGGGCTTGTTTGCAGACCCTTGCGGGTCATACAAAGAAGATCAATACATCTTCTTGGGCAATTGCATGCTGCGAACGCGCTTGTAATGGCGTTTCACAGCAGCTGCTTTTTTGCGCTTGCGCTCAGTGGTGGGCTTTTCGTAAAACTCGCGGGCACGCAGGTCTGTGAGCAAGCCAAGCTTTTCGATGGTGCGCTTGAAGCGGCGCAGTGCGACGTCAAACGGCTCGTTTTCTTTCACGCGGATGGTGGTCATTGAATCAATTTTCTAAAAATGTGCCGGCTGCAGCAACAAGGGAGATCGGGCCCTTGAAACCCAGTTTCGGCGGATCCCCGTCACGAACTAGTATTTGGCAGACGGGGGTTTGCCAGCAAAGACTGAAATTATAACCCTGAATCCGGCCGGTTCAGGCCGACTTTTCAGCCGTTTGGTGAGGGGGGCAGGGCAATTTCCGCCCCGGGAAGTGCCATGGCGCACGCATGGCCGCTGGCCCAAGCCCATTGGAAGTTGTAGCCGCCCAGCCAACCCGTCACATCGACCGCTTCACCAATGAAATACAGCCCCGGCTGTTTGGACGCCATGGTTTGGGAGGACAGGTCGCGCGTGTCCACGCCGCCCAAAGTGACCTCCGCTTTCTTGTACCCCTCGCTGCCGGTGGGGGTGAGGCACCAGTTGGACAAAGCTTCGGCCAGTTTGCTCAGGGCTTTGTCGGGCACTTCGGCGGCGGTGCGTTGCAAGGCCGGGTCCTGGCTGACCCAGGCATCGGCCAGGCGGCTGGGCACCAGGCTGGCCAGTTCGTTGCCCAGCAGTTTTTTGGAGCGCAACTTGGCTTCTTGCAAACGATCGGGCAAATTCAGCGTGGGGGCCAGGTTCAGGCGAATCGGGGTGCCTTCTTGCCAGTAGCTCGAAATCTGCAGCACCCCAGGCCCTGACAAACCCCGGTGCGTGAACAGCAAGTCTTCGTCAAAGTGCATGCGGGCTTTTTTATCGCCCGTCTCGATGCCCACAGGCAAGGCCAGACCGGCCAGTTCGGCATAGGGCGCCCAGGCGGCGCCGTCAAAAGTCAGTGGCACCAGCCCGGGTCGGCGCTCGACCAGGCGCAGACCAAACTGGCTGGCAATGCGGTAACCCCAGTCGCTGGCGCCGATTTTGGGAATCGACAGGCCCCCTGTGGCCACCACCAAGGACGGGGTCAGTACGGTGCCTTGGTCGGTGTCCAGGCTGTAGTGGGCGTGGCCATCTGTGTGGTGGCGCACAGTCTTCACGCTGCAACCGGAACGAATTTCGACGCCACCCGCTTGGCACTCGGCCAGCAGCATGCGGATGATGTCCTCGGCCGAGTGGTCGCAAAACAGTTGGCCTTTGTGCTTTTCGTGAAAAGCGATGCCATGCTTTTGCACCAAATCGATGAAGTCTTGCGGGGTGTAGCGTGACAGGGCCGAACGGCAAAAGTTCGGGTTCTGGCTGATGAAGTGCTTTTGCGGGGCCGATGCGTCGAGCAGGCGGTTGGTGAAGTTGCAGCGCCCGCCACCTGAAATGCGGATTTTTTCGGCGATCTTGTCACTGTGGTCGATGACAAGCATCTTCAGCCCGCGCTGGCCCGCCACGCCCGCGCAAAACAAGCCGGCAGCACCGGCACCCACGATCACCACATCCCAAGTATTCATTCCGGGAAGTGTAGTGGGTGGGCCCCGCAAATTCTGCGTGGCCTCAAGCCATGCGCTGCTGTGACAAATGCCGCTGCTCATCCCAAGCCCGCGCCCCTTGCACCACATCGCCCACCACAATGATGCTGGGGCTTTGCAGGCCTTCGCAGGCCATGGTGCGCGTCAACTCGCCCAGCGTGGT
This sequence comes from Limnohabitans sp. 2KL-17, assembly GCF_003063415.1. Taxonomy (GTDB): domain Bacteria; phylum Pseudomonadota; class Gammaproteobacteria; order Burkholderiales; family Burkholderiaceae_C; genus Limnohabitans_A. The sequence continues at coordinate 48,160 of NZ_NESK01000004.1, read as the reverse complement.
CAGCGCTTGGCGCTGGCTTGGCAGGCTGGCGTGCTGGACGATGGCCACCGGGGTTTGCGCGGGCAGGCCCTGCAACAAGCCGCTGCTGATGTGCTCGAGACTGCTCACGCCCATGTAAATCACCAGCGTCAGTTTCGAGCCTTTGGCCGTGGCCGCCAGTTGGGCCCAATCGGTGCCGGTGTCGCCGGGCTTGGCGTGGCCGGTCACAAACACCACGCCGTGGGCGTGTTCGCGGTGGGTCAAGGGTGCGCCCAGACTGCTCATGCCCGCAAGACCCGAGGTGATGCCGTTGACCACCTGCAAGTCGATGCCCGCCGCACGCAGGTGTTCCACCTCTTCGCCGCCACGGCCAAAAATGAACGGATCGCCCCCTTTAAGCCGCACCACATGCTCGCCCTCTTGAACGGCGGTGATCATCATTTTGTCGATGAAGGCCTGCGGCGTGCTTTTGCAGCCCCCGCGTTTGCCCACATGCACGATGCGGGCTGAGGGCGATGCGTGGGCCAGCACGGCCTCGTTGACCAAGTCATCGACCAGCAGCAAGGTGGCGCTGGCAATCGCTTTGACGGCTTTCAGCGTCAACAGCTCCGGGTCGCCAGGGCCTGCACCGACCAGGGTGCAGCGGCCTTGTGGGCGGGCTGTGGTGTTCATGCTTTCACCTCGTTCAGAATATGTTGGACTTGCAACGCGATCGGCGCTGGCACGGGCAAATCCAGGGCCAGTACCCGCCGAATGTAGGCCGCAGTGGCGGCTGCATCGGTGCCCGGCAAGTCGGGCACTTGGGCCAATGGGCCTTCTTGGGGGGCTTGCACGCGCAGCGTCTGCCCGTTTTTGAAAACGTCCATGGCCGGCGTACGCCTGGCGTCGGCCACGCTCTCGCCCTCGGTGCCTCGCAGCAGCAGAGCGTGTTGTCCGGTCAGTGCAAAAGTGGCCGACATCGAGTGCAAATACTCCGGGTGCGTGTAGCTGCTCACCACCAGGGCATGGTTGTCGCAAGGGTTCATCAATTTCACCAGGCTGTGGCCCGGGTTGCGCAGGCCCACCACGCGGCGCACAGACAGCAACCGCTCCAAGCCGGGGTTCAGCGCGCCAGTGGGCACAAACAGCAGCTCACCCGCTTGTACGGTTGGCGATGGCGCCGATGGCTTGATGCCCAACTCGGCCAGCACCGCCTGGCTGCTCACGCGTTTGTCTTCGGTGGCCGTGCCGTGCAGGACCACCGCCACCCCTTCACGGGCCAGCAACAAGGCCAGCAACGGCGAGAGCACGGGCAGCTTGCGCGCACCGTTGTAGCTGGGCAGCACCACGGCGGGCGCACCTTGGGTTTGCACCCTTTGAAGGCGTGCATAGACGGCATCCAGAAAACCAGCCATTTCTTCGGGCGTCTCACCCTTGATGCGCATGGCCAGACAAAAAGCCCCCAACTCCAGGTCGCTGACTTGCTGGTCGAGGATCTGGCCCATCAGGTCGACGGTCTGCACGCGGCCGAGCGCCCGAGCGCCGTCTTTGCCCCGGCCGATCTCCTTGATGTAGTGGCTGATCCCCATGTCACGGATTGTGGCGGAGTCGATCTAACTGTTCGTTATATGTGTATGACCCCGAAGCGCTGTTTCAGGCTGCGTCCATGCCGTGGCGGCGCTTGGATTCGCTGCATGCCGCAGACGCCCAAAACGCCAGCAGGGCACGTACCGCTTCAGCGTGTTGGCTGGTGGCCGCCACGCTGCCCGAAAACGTGGTGTTGATCTGCACCGCATCGGGCAGGGGGCCAAGCACGGTGATGCCGGGCACACCCATCATCTCGCTCAGTTGCTGAAAGCCCAGCGCCACCTCGCCTTGCGCGATCAAGGCGCCCACGGGCACGCCGGGCTTGGCTTGTACGATGCGGCCCTCGATCTGTCCTGTGATGCCCCAGCGTTCAAAGAGGCGGCTCAGTTGGACGCCACTGGGGCCGGTGGACAAACCCAGGCTGCGTGCAGACAGCACCGCCTGCCTGAGCGCTTCTTCTGTGGCAATGTTGGGCACCGTTGCACCTGCAGGCACGGCCACCGCCACGCCCGAGTGCACCAGGTCGACTCGGCTGCCGGGCAGCACATGGCCACTGGCGATCAATTTGTCGATGGCATCGCTGGACAGCACCACCGCATCAAAAGTCTCGCCCGCCTGCACGCGTTGGGCCGCGTCCACCCCGCCGACCGATTCGACCTGAACCTGCACATCATGGGCCTGTGCCTTGTACTGCGCCACCAGATCGGCCAGCAGCGGCTTGGTGGCCATGGATGAAATCAGTCGGAGTGTGGTCATGGTGTGGGCTTGCAAGAGGGGCCTGAAGGCGCGAGGCTACTTTCGAGGTGGGGGCGTCGCTTCTGCAAGGATTATGGCCAAGCCCCAAGCCACCCACCATGCCCCGCTTAAACTACCTGTTATGCGAATTTTGGGTATTGAATCATCTTGCGACGAGACCGGTGTGGCACTTGTGGAAACCACGGGCGAGGCTTTGCCACGGCTTTTGTCGCACGCCTTGTACAGCCAGATCGAGATGCACCAGGCCTATGGCGGCGTGGTGCCCGAGTTGGCCAGCCGCGACCACATCCGCCAGGTGTTGCCGCTGACGCGCCAGGTCATGGCCGAGGCGGGTGTTGCATTGGCCGATCTCGATGTGGTGGCCTACACCCGGGGTCCGGGTCTTGCCGGGGCTTTGCTGGTGGGTTCGGGCGTGGCCTGTGCGCTGGCGGCGTCTTTGGGCAAACCGGTGTTGGGCGTGCACCACCTGGAAGGCCATTTGCTCTCCCCCTTCTTGAGTGCTGACCCACCTGAATTTCCTTTCATCGCCTTGCTGGTTTCGGGGGGGCACACCCAGCTCATGCGGGTGGATGGCGTTGGCCGTTATGCGCTGTTGGGGGAGTCGATTGACGACGCCGCTGGCGAAGCCTTTGACAAATCGGCCAAGCTCATGGGCTTGCCTTATCCGGGCGGGCCGGGCCTGTCCCGCCTGGCCGAGCAGGGCAACCCCGTGGCCTACAAGCTGCCACGTCCCTTGCTGCACAGCGGTGATCTGGATTTTTCATTTGCGGGCCTGAAAACGGCGGTACTGACCCAGAGTCAAAAAATTGGGCCCGCTGCCCACACCGAAGGCGCCCCGGAACGTGCCGATTTGGCCGCGTCGACTCAGGCCGCGATCGTGGAAGTGCTTGTCAAAAAATCCATGACAGCGCTCAAGGGCAGTGGTATGAAACGCCTGGTTGTGGCAGGGGGCGTGGGGGCCAACCGTGAGCTGCGTGCCCAGCTCAACGCCGCCTGTGCCAAAGTTCAGGTGCGGGTGCATTACCCCGAGTTGCATTTGTGCACCGACAACGGCGCCATGATCGCCATGGCCGCCGCCATGCGCCTGCAAGCCGGCGCCCAGCAAGCCGAGGCGCGCTACAGCTTCGACGTCAAGCCCCGCTGGCCGCTGCACGAACTGGCCTGATCCAACCCATTACACTGCGTCCCTCTGAAGCCCATTTCGTGCTTTGACAGGCGCTGCTTTTACATGTTTTCTTTTTCTCGATTTTTGGTTTTTCCTCGCCGTTCAGTTTGTTTGGCGCTGGCTGCGCTGAGTGTTTTCGCCATGCCTGTGCAGGCGCAATCACCCGCACCCCTCAAGCTGGCCCTGATCGAGGGCCTGAGCGGCCCCTTTGGGAACGCAGGTGAGGCGGTGGTGCGCAACATCGCCTGGGCGGTGGAACGTGTCAATGCGCGTGGCGGCATCAAAACGCCACAGGGCATGCAAGCCATGTTGCTGGAGCGTTATGACAGCAAAGGCCAAAGTGAAGAGGCTTTGTCGGCCCTCAAGTCGGCCATCGACGACGGTGCCCAGGTGGTGTTGCAGGGCAACTCATCGGCCAACGCGGCCGCCTTGATCGATGCCATCAACAAGCACAACGAACGCGAGCCAACCAAGCGGGTGCTGTTTTTGAACTACTCAGCGGTGGACCCGGCGTTGACCAATGAGAAATGCAGCTTTTGGCATTTCCGTTTTGACGCCCATGCCGACATGCGCATGACCGCGCTGATGCAAGTCTTGCGTGAAGACAAGACCGTCAAATCGGCCTATTTGATTGGCCAGGACTACAGCTTTGGCCAGGCCGTGCTGCGCGAGGCCAAGCGACAGCTGGCCGAAAAGCGCCCCGATGTGAAGGTCGCAGGTGAGGAGTTGCACCCGATGGGCCGGGTGAAAGACTTTTTGCCTTACGCGGCCAAGATCAAGGCCAGTGGTGCGCAGGCGGTCATCACTGGCAACTGGGGCAACGACCTGACGCTCTTGGTCAAGGCGGCCCGTGAAGCCGGTTATGAGGGCAAGTTCTACACCTTCTACGGCAATGCCATGGGCTCGCCTGCTGCCATTGGCGAAGCGGGTGTGGGTCGGGTGATTGCCGTGGCCGACTGGCTGCCCAATGTGCCAGGCAAGGCCAGCGAGGCCTTTTACCAATCTTTCCGTCAGCGTTTCCCCAAACCTTCAGAAGATTATGTGCACGTGCGCATGCAACTCATGGTCGAGGCCTTGGCCCAAGCCGTGGAGAAGGCGGGCAGCACCGAGCCTGTGGCCGTGGCCTTGCAACTTGAAAAATCCCGCGTCAGCATGGCCGGACAAACCGGCAGCATGCGGGCCGAAGACCATCAGTTTCAGCAAGCGCTGGTGGTGGGCGTGATGGCGCGCCAGGGAACGCCCGGTGTGCCGTTTGATGTCGAGGGCTCTGGCTACGGTTTCAAGGTGGTGCGCCAGATCACGGCCGAACAGGCACGCTTGGCCCACACGTGCAAGATGCTGCGTCCGGGCTGATCGTTGAGCACACCGATCCATTTTGCAGCCAGTTTTTGGCCGGCAATTCCAGGCACTCTCTCAAGCCTTATTCGCGGCTGACCTCATGTTGGAAGGCGTGGTCGCGGGCTGTTTCTCGTTCGGACTTCAGCCTGGCCCGGTAAGCCCATGGCGCCTCTGGGGGCGGTTGCCCGTGCCAAAGCCCTAGATTTTTGTCACGCGCCTTGACTTGGGCCTCGGCGTAATCGGTACGATCCTGTGGGGTTTGTTCGCGCTGGTATTGCTTGTAATGCCAGGCCCAACCCGCTTGCAATTGCTGCAAATTGGCATCTTCCCCCTGAACCACAAGCTGACCGACGATGCGGCCATAGCGATCGCGTTTGTCAAACTGCACGCTCACGTGGCGGCCAAACACGGCTTGTGACAAAAAAGCTTTTGATTTTTGCCCATGAGGCTGGCTTTTTTCGGGCGCATCAATGCCCGCCAAGCGGATCACGTGCTGCTGGTGCTGTCCATCGAGCACGGTGACGGTGTCGCCATCAGACACTTTGACCACCTGGCCTTGCAGTTGATCGGCCAAAGCGAGCGAGCACCCGCTGAACACCAGCCAGGTGATGAGGACGGATGACCTGATCCGCCAGGGCAGACCCCCATCAGGCATGGGTGTCAGCCCGGCTTCGCTGCACCACTTGCAGCGCACCCATCAAGGTGTTTCACCCACAGCGTCTTTGATGCATTTTTTGACGTTGCTGTTTTTGGCGGCGCCAGCCAGTTTGCGTTCGGTCGCTGCGGCTTCGCACTTGGCCGTGGCGTCTTTCTCGCACTTTTTGAGAAATGAGTTTTTGGCAGCACCTGCCAATTTCTTCTCGGTCGCGGCAGCCGTGCAAGTGGTTTCCTGCGCCTGGGCAGCGTTGAACCAAAGAGCCAAAGCCAGAAGTGCAAATAATTTGGACATGATGATTTTGTTGTTTAAACCATCAAAATCATAGTCAATATTTTCATTGTTGAATTTATGGCGTCCTTGTCCCGCATTTGCCAATCGGCTTGTCCCGTGCCTGCTAACCTGCAGCCATGAGCCCATCCAACGCTGCCGCTGAACACCTGATCGACTCTGCGTATGCCGCCAGGCGTTTGCTGGTGACCCTGGCCTTGATGACCCTGGGCGGCAGCAGCATGTACGTGGTGGCCGTGGTGTTGCCTGCCGTGCAGTCCGAATTTGGCGTCAGCCGGGCGGACGCGTCCATTCCGTACACCCTGATGATGCTGGGGTTTGGCCTGGGGGGTCTGTACATGGGCCGATGGGCCGACCGGGCCGGGGTGCATGTGCCTTTGTTGCTGGGCGGTTTTGGCACAGGGCTGGGCTTTATCGCTGCCAGTTTGTCGTCCAACATCTGGTGGTTTGCCCTCGCGCATGGTTTGCTGTTGGGGTTGATCGGCAGTTCGACCACTTTTGCGCCCTTGGTGGCCGACACATCCTTGTGGTGGAAAAAGCGCCGAGGCATCGCGGTGGCGGTTTGTGCCAGTGGCAACTATGTGGCCGGTGCCATTTGGCCGCCGTTGGCGCAGCACGGCGTCGAGACCGTGGGTTGGCGCAGCACCTATGTGGCCATGGGGCTGTTTTGCGGCATCGGCATGGCGCTGCTGAGTTTGCTCATGCGCCAGCGCCCACCTTTGCTGCAAACCCCGGTGGCGGGCAGTGCCCTGGCCCAGCAGTCGCAGCAGCCTTTTGGGTTGAGCCTGAACAAGGCGCAGTTTTTGTTGTGTGTGGCGGGTGTGGCCTGCTGTGTCGCCATGGCCATGCCGCAGGTGCACATCGTGGCGTATTGCACCGATCTGGGTTTTGGCGCAGCACGCGGCGCCGAAATGCTCTCGCTCATGCTGGCCTGCGGCATCGCCAGTCGGCTCATCTCGGGGCTTATTTGCGACCGCATCGGTGGCTTGCGCACGCTGGTGCTTGGATCGGTCTTGCAGGGCGTGGCCTTGCTGTTGTTTTTGCCTTTCAACGGGCTGGTGTCGCTTTACGTCATTTCTGCTTTGTTTGGTCTGTTCCAAGGCGGCATCGTGCCGGCTTACGCGATCATCGTGCGCGAGTATTTTCCGGCCAAGGAGGCTGGTTCACGCGTGGGCGCCGTCATCATGGCCACCATGATTGGCATGGCCCTGGGGGGGTGGATGTCGGGCAAGGTGTTTGACCTGACGGGCTCGTACCACGCGGCCTTCCTCAATGGGGTGATGTGGAACGCGCTCAACCTGAGCATTGGCTTGTGGCTGTTGTGGCGCGTCAAACGCGCGGCGGTGTCGGCGGCCTGAACCCGGTGCGCGTTTCATGTCGCAGCAGTGTCTGAGCGCGATCAGCCCGCAGTGGACCAGGTGACGTCCGCCTCCAGTGGGTAAATCGGGCGGCGCAGGCGCTTGAATTGCAGTTCGCTGTAGTCCGAGGTGCAAGCGCCCGCCCCGGCACATTCCACCGTGGCTCGGGCCAGCTGACCCAGCCCTGCGCGCCAGTGCACACGGCTTTTGAGCACCACAAAGTTTTTTTGCGTCGGGTCCATGCCCAGGCTCAGCAGAGCGTTCACATCAAAGGGCTCGACGTGGCGCGAAATCAGCGCCACCTCGACCTCGCCGGTGTCAATCACCACCGCCAGGCCCATGTTTTGAAGGGCACCCCGACTCATCGGACCTTTGACGCGGTATTTGCCGTTCGAGATCAGCTTGACCACACCCCGCAATTCAATCGGCTCGCTGCGGTGCGGCATCAGCGGCATGGCCATCTTGCCCCCCACTTGCAAAGTCACCTGCGCGCCAATGCCCGCCTGTATGGCTTCTTGAACGGCTTGAGGGTCAAAAATGGCAAACACCGCCACCTTGCGCAAACCCTGTCGCAGCACTTCGGCCAGTACCGCTGTGGTGTCCATGGTGCCGCCCGAGGCCGCGTTGTCGCAGTGGTCGAGCAGCATCACCGGAAAATCAGTCAGCGTTTTGGCCCGCGCCACCGACCGGGCCAGCGGTTCGGCTTGGTAAACCCATTGCGCCCGACTGTCCCAGGCCATGTGCATCAGCTCGTCGCGAAAGCGCTCGGCCAGCGCCGGGTCGTTGTCGGTCACCACCACCACCGACAGACCGGCGTTTTCGATGTCGGCATGCGGAAAACCAGTGAACACGCTGGCACACAAGGCGCCGGCGGCTTCCATTTGACGGGCACGCGCCTGGAGGGTGCGGTTGGGTTCGTCCAGAGAGCTTTGCCGCATGATGTGCGGGATCATGGGCAGGCGGCCCCAGGCGGTGGTGGGTTGCACTTGACCCTGGATCATTTTGAGCAAAGCCGATCCGGCTCGCATGCCGGTTTCGTACATGTCGACGTGCGGGTAGGTTTGGTAGCCCGCCACGGTTTGCGCCAATTCGACCATGTCGGTGTGCATGTTGGCGTGCATGTCGTAGGCCACGCCCATCGGAGTTTTGGGGTCGATGGCGCGAATGCGGCGCAGCAACTCGCCTTCGCCGTCTTCGTGGCTTTGGCTCACCATGGCGCCATGCAAGTCGAGCAAGATGCCGTCAAAACCGCCTTGCGCCACCGCTTGCAAAATCGCCTGGCACATGGCTTCGTAGGCCTCGTCGTGCACCAGTCCGCTGGGCGCGGCGTGGGCGGCCAGGGCCAGCTCGAATTCGGCCCCGGCCTGCTCGGCCAGGTCAATGAAGGCCCCGGTGGCTGTGCCCGTGCCGCGAAACGCTGCGATCGCTACCTCGCCGCAGGGTGGCGCTTCACCCTGGGCCAGCGCAAAGCGCTGCAAGTCGGTGGGCACCGGCGAGAAGGTGTTGGTCTCGTGCATCATCATGGCAATCAGCAGGCGCATAGGAACTCCAGTTCAACAGACAGCCATGATGTGCCTGAGGGTTTGCAGGCCACAGTCACCGAGGTGCCAGCAGAACTGCTGATTTGCATTGAACCGGATTGACAGTGCGCACCTTCCCGTTTGAGACTGGGTCTGTTAAGTGCAGTGGTTGCACCGTCTTGTTTTTTCAGGAGCCTCTGCATGTTTCCTTGCATCAATACCCTTGGCGCAGCCTCGGCCCACCAGCGTGGCCTGATTTACGGCCGCCAGGCCCAAAGCCGCATACAGCACAGTGTGGTCACCTATGCCCGCCTGTTTGCCGCGTGCGGCATCGACTGGGCCAGTGCTTGCGAGCGAGGCCTGCGGTTTGAAAGCGTCATTGCGCAGGTGGATGCCGACTTGATGGACGAACTGCGCGGCATGGCCGAGGGCAGCGGCCAAACCCTGGGCAGCCTGATGGCCCTGAACTGCCGCACCGAAATTTTGCCGCCCACATTTTTCACGGATGAGCCGCAACTGGCGCACGCCGCCCTGGCCGCCAACCACGCGGCCGGCCTGCCGGACTGGCTGGCCCAGGCGAGCTGGGATAGCGCCCTGAAAGACGGCGAGTGCACGGCCATGGGCGTGACCGCTGCCGCCAGCCAATCCGGGCAGGCCTGGTTGGCGCAAAACTGGGACTGGATGGGCCGCCAGCGCGAAGCCCTGGTGGTGCTGCACACCCAGGGACCAAGCGGACAAAGCATCACCACCCTGACCGAGGCGGGCATGCTGGCCAAGATCGGCATCAACCAGTCGGGTTTTGCCATTGGCTTGAACATATTGCGCTCTGTGCGCGATGGCAGCCGCCTGGGCGTGCCGGTGCATGTGTTGCTGCGGCACTTGCTCGACTGCCGATCGGTGGTGCAAGCGCGTGAGCGTTTGCAAGCCCTGCAAACTGACCTGGGGCTGGGTTTTGGTGCCGCCTCCAATGTGCCCTGTGCAGACGCACAAGGACAAGCCGTTTGTTTTGAGGTGTCGCCAGCGGGTTGGGCCGAGCTTGCGCCCACCGATGGCGTGGTGGTGCACACCAACCACTTCGTGTGCGAGACGCTGGTGGGCGAACAAGCCCCCGTGGGGCCGGGTTTGTCGAGTCACAGCCGCTTGGCGACAGCCGGGCAACACGCGCTGCAAACCCCCATAGGGCAAGCCGGGTTGGCGCATTTTTTGCGCGACGAATCCGATGGCTTTTTGTCCATCTGCCGCAGCCCCGACCCCAGCGTGCCGCCTGAGAGTCGCGTCGAGAGCGTGGCGGGCATCATCATGCAAACCTATCCCCCGGCCATGTGGGTGGCGTGCGATGTGCCCAGCCGGGTGGCTTTTGAGCCGGTGCCTTTGGCTGCAGCCGTGCGTACAAAACCTACACCGATCGGCATGCATTGATTTTTTTGTGAGCTATACAACCGTACATAGAACGCTACATACAAGGGTACATACGTGTTGGTGACTTATGTAACGGTCTGAAGTGGAGTCCATCAATAAGCTTTGTTAAGGCGTGCGAATGGCGCACGTCTAAATTTACAAAGGAAATTGATCATGATTCGGAAATATGCATTGGGCTTCGCCGTTGTGGCTTGCGGCTTGGCTTCATCGGCCATGGCGGCGACGGCTTCGGGACAATTTAACGTGGGGGTCACGCTGACGCCAAAATGTGAGGTCTTCAGCGGCGCTGGTGCAACCGGTACTTTGACCACCGCCATCTCCAACCTCAATCTGGCTTACACGTCTTTTCAAACGACCGCGACAACCGGTACCACCAGCTTTCAGGTGCGTTGCACCAACAGCCAAAGCTACAGCATGGCTTTGGACAATGCCAGTTTGACTGATGGAACGACAGGCTTGAATTACACCTTGAATCTGACGAGCAATTCGAGTCACGCAACCGTTGCCAACGGCAACGCCAGCATCAGCACCGCGACCGGTAATGGCCTCACCGGTCAAATGTATTACGTTCACGGAACGATTCCCGCTGCACAAGACGGAACCGTGACAACCGGTACAGCCAACAACACCCGGACATTGACGATCACTTACTGAGTCCCTCCGGCGTTCAAACATGCCTGACTCGCATGTTGTCTTTGCGCGAATTGTCCTGCCCAGTGTGCGTGCCCATTTGGTGCAAACGCCGCAGACCTTTGCGCAAAGACGTCTTTATCCCCTTATCAGACCGGGCTTCGTGCCGAGTGACATGCTAAAAATTTTGACGTTGATCGCCCTATTGATGGCCAGCTTGACCTGCAACGCAGGGGCTTTTTCAGTGACTCCGGTGAGGTTGTTTTTTGACCCCAGAGACAAAGCCGTGGCCATCACACTGACGAACGATGGCGACGAAGAAGTGGTGCTTCAGGCCGATGTGTACCAGTGGATGCAAAACCTGGAAGGTCTCGACAAAACCGAGCCGACAGAAGACCTGATTGTTTCCCCGCCCAGTCTTCGCCTGCCACCGCGTTCGAGGCAAGTGGTTCGGCTGGGTTTGTTGATCCCGCGTGACAAGGCCAGGCAAATGACCTACCGCCTTTTGGTGCGCGAAATCCCTGAAGCCGAAAGGCGCAAGGACGCCACGCTGCAATTGCCGATTGCCTTGGTGCTGAACATGCCCATTTTCATCACACCCTCGGGGGCCAGTAGAAAAATCGATTGCGGCTGGGACAAGGGTGAGGGCGCCAAGCCCAGCCTGTCGTGCCTGAACTCAGGCGCGGCCTATGCCCAAGTGCGTTCGGCTGAAATTCGCCGTGGGGGCCTGCTTTTGGGAAAAACAGAAGGCAGCCCCTACATTTTGGCTGGCGTTCGCCGGAGCCTGCCCCTGCAAGATGCAGACCCTTCGGCCATGGCGCCAGGGATCGCTCAATTGACCTTGGTTTACGACGATCTGAAAACCGAAACAAAGACGATTGAAATTCCCTGAATCGAAGCAGACCCGACCTGTCACCCCATGATTCGATTCCAGACAATTTGTGCGGGCGCGTTGGTGGCCTGGCTTGCAGCACTGCCTGCGCGGGGTTTGCACGCACAGACACAGGTGCCCGAAGCGAACGCCTCTGGCCAAGCTGAGCGCAAGGGCAGTGAACCCGGCAAACCCCATAAAGCATCGCACCTCAGGTTGGTGGACGTCACCCTCAACCAAGCACCCGTGGGCGAGTGGACGCTGCTCGACCACGAAGGCGAGCTTTACGCGACCCCGGAAATTCTCCAGCAGTGGCGGATTTCTCTGCCAGCAGGCGCCGCCTCCATCGAATTTCGCGATGCCTCTTGGTGGCCTTTGTTTGCCTTGCCCGGTTACCGTGCGCGTTTTGACTTCAGCACCCAAGCCTTGCAGCTCGAGTTCGCCCCCGAGGCGTTCACCACGACACAGATGAAAACCAACGCCGCCAAACCGCTGGCGCTGTCCATCGTCTCGCCGTCGGTTTTTGTCAATTACGACCTGGCACACACGGTGTCGCGAGGGACAGGCGTGACGACGCCCCACAGCACGGGGGTGTTGACAGAAATCGGACTGGCCACAGGCATGGGGACCTTGATCTCCAGTCAAGTAGGCCGAAATCTGGGCAGCACCGACCCCAACTTGCCCAGTGAATGGCGGCGTTTGGAGACGACCTGGACCAAAGACTTTCACGGCCAAAACATGACTCTGCGACTGGGTGACACCTCGACCCGGGCATCCCTGTGGGGCCGCAACATGTTTTTTGGTGGCGTCCAGTTGGGCACCAATTTTGGTTTGACACCCGGGTTTCTCAGTCAACCCCTGCCAACGCTTGCAGGGTCTGCCAGCAGCCCGGGAACTTTGGAGCTGTATGTCAACAATGCACTGCGGCAAATCTCGAATGTTCCTGCAGGGCCCTTCACGGTCGAGAACTTCACGCAGATCACGGGTGCGGGTGAGGCGCGTGTCGTGGTCAGGGATTTGTTGGGCCGAGAAACCGTGATCGTTTCCCCGTTTTTCACCAGCAGCCAGTTGCTTGAACAAGGCTTGCGTGACTGGAGTGTCAACGTGGGCAAAGAGCGCTTCAATCTGGGCACCCTGAGTGCCGACTACCGAGATGCGTTTGCGTCAGGGCTTTACCGGCAAGGTCTGACCAAAACTTTGACCCTTGAGGGCCGCGCCGAATGGTCCAAACCACTGCAAACGGCAGGCGTGGGCATCAACACCCAATTGCCCTTCCAGGCACTGGGTCAAGCTGCGCTGGCCACCAGCCGCGACGCCTCCGATCTCAGAGGAAGCAAGCTGTTGCTGGGGCTTGACCATCAGGATTTGAACAACGGTGTGAACCTGCGGCTGGTCAAAGCCTCACGCGATTACCGGGAGCTGGGGTTCAGCCCCACAGAGCGGGCGTACAAGGAAGAGCAAGCCGTCAACCTTCGGCACACCTTCGATGACAAGGCTTCGGTGGGTTTGAGTTTGGCGCGACTGCTGAGTCACGATCAGGGCTTGAGCAAGGTGATCACGACGAGTTACGCCATGCGCGTGGCTGAACGCGGCACACTGATTTTCAGTGGCACCCGCGTGTCAGGCAATCAATCGGGTTACACGGTCGGTGTTTCATTGTTGTTGCCACTGGACAAGCAGCGGGTGGTCACGGCTTCATTGAGCAAGACCCGGCAGGGCTGGGAAGGCTATACGGCCGCAACAGAGCCGATCGGCAACGAAACCGGGGTGGGCTGGCGTGTTCTTGGCGGCCATCGGGTCAGCGAAGACTATGCCGAGGGCGGCGTTTACTACCAAAGTGGCCGCGGTTTTCTCGGGGCTGATCTGGCCACTTCCGGTCAAACGCATACCCTTCGCCTGAATGCGCAGGGGGCTGCGGTGTTCATGGATGGGCGATTTTTTACGGCACGCAGATTGCAAAACAGCTTTGCCCTGGTCCATGTGCCCGGCTACCCCAATGTGGGGGTGGGTTTCCAGGGCGAGACCCTCACACACACTGACAAAGACGGCTTTGCCATGTTGCCTCGCCTGTCGGCCTACCAAACCAACACCATTCGACTCAATGCCAACGACCTGCCCATGAGCGCAGAACTGGACAGCATTGAGGCCACCGCCGTGCCCGCTTGGCGAAGTGGTGTGGCCGTCAAGTTTCCGGTGCGATCGGGGCAAGGCGCGTTGGTGAAAGTGGTCACGCCCGATGGCTCGCCCGTGCCTGCAGGCACCCGGGTTGAGCTGGTGGGCGACGGGAAAGAGTTTTTCGTGGCGCGGCGTGGCGAGGTGTTTCTGACCGGGCTGCAACAGCGCAACACGATCGCGCTCAAATGGGAAGGGTATGACTGCAAAGCACAGGTTGATCTTCCTGGTGCCGTCGATGCTGAAATCATTCGGCTTGGCCCTGTGACTTGCCGGGAGACCACACCATGATTCAGAGAATTTTTTGGGGCCATGCGGCGAGGGCTGTGGGTGCGTTTTTAGGTCTGGGGCTGTGGCTCATTTCACCGGTTGCCCAGGCGGGTCCATTCAGCTGTGCCTTGTCTTCGGTTTCCGGCATTTCCCTGGCCTACGACCCCATCTCGCCCTCGCAGTTGGTCGGCACGGGGACGGTCACCATCAACTGCACCAAGACAGGTGGCAACACCGACACGGTTTATTACGAGCTGGGCCTCAGCGGTGGGGTCAATTTGAGTGGCAGTCAAAGTCGGGCGCGCAACGGGGCCTCGGTGATTGCCTACAACACATGGCGTGATGTCGGGAACAGCCAAGTGTGGAACGATGTCTCCAGCAACCGCATCAAGGGCAGTCTGACTTCCACGGCGTCTACGACCGTCTATTTGAATTACTACATCTCTGTGCCGTCCGCACAAAATGTCGGTGCAGGCACCTACCTGGACACCCAAACTGCCAAGCTTTACCAAGGCAGCAGCGCGGCCTTGGCATCGACAGACATCGCCCCCACGGTTCAGACCTTCGGTGTCTCACTGGCTGTGGCGGGCAAGTGCGCGCTGAGTTCGCCGCCGGGGAACGTCAACTTCGTGTACACATCCTTTCAAACCACCGCGAGTTTGGCCAGCACGTCTTTTGCTGTGACCTGCCTAAGCAACACGACTTACGACATGTCTTTGGACTCAACGTTCGGCAGCTTGTTGGGGCTGAACTACAGCTTGTCACTCAGCAAAACAGGCGTCCAGACCGGCAACGGATTGGCGCAGAGTGCAACGATCAATGGGTCCATGGCCAGTGGTCAATCCGGCACCTGCAATGGCGCTGCGTGTACGGCCAGCGAGGTCCGAACGCTGACCATCACTTATTGAAGAGAATTATTCAGCCCCCTTGGCCAAGGCGGTGATTCACGCTTGAGCGCGGTCGCGGTCGGGGTCGGGGTTGGCCCCCAGGTGCCGCACCACTTGTGCAATGCGCCAGCCCAATTGCAGTCCCTGCGCCAAGGCCAATTCGTTCAGGCCGTTGACCACGCCGTTGTCCAACCCGTCTTGTGCCTCGCCAATGCGGGCCGAGGTGTGTGCGAACAAAATGGCCAGCACACCCACCGCCTGCAACTCGTGCAGTGCCACTCTGCCGGCGTTGTCTTTGCCGCCGCCGGCATCGTTGAAGGCCACTGCAAAAGGCTTGTGGGTTTGCGCCGTCACGAAATGCGAGGCCGACAAACCGCCGTGTGAGCCGGACACAATCACCGTGCCAGCATGCGTGGCGTTGACCAGCGCAATCGAGTCCAGCAACACCAGGGCGCGCGTGCTCACAGCGTCTCCCTTTGCACATCTTGCTCAAAGCTGGCGTTTTGCAGTGGGTCGTTTTCGGCCATCCAGCCGCTGTAGACGGTTTTGAAGTCTTGCACGATCTGCGCCAGCGGCATGTCGTCGAAAGTGCCGCGCTGGTTCACATACTCCATGTGCCGGTTGCCCGCCTTGTCAAACGGGTGGTAGATCGAGTCGTTCAGCCCGTCAAACGCCAAGGGCAGCAGTCCGAACTTGTCGCACAACTCAATGTTGAAAGCGGGCGTCGCCTTGACCCACTGACCGCCCAGCCAAATGTCGGCATAGCCGTGCCAGATGAACACATCGGTTTGCATGGTCTGGCGCAAGCGTTCGGTGCTCAGGTGGTTGCGCACATCGGCATAGCCCAGTCGGGCGTGCAGGCCCGCAGCGCGGCAGACCGCCGCCATCAGGGCCGCTTTGGGCACGCACCAGCCCGAGCCTTGGGCCAGGACCGAACTGGCGCGCATGCCTTCGGGCGACAAATCGATGCGGTAGGGGTCGTAGCGAAACTGGTCGCGCACCGCCAGGTAGAGGGCCACGGCGCGTTCGCGGTCATCACGGCCTTGCGCGTGTTGGCGGGCAAAGGCCACCACGCCAGGGTGGTCGCTGTCGATCAGGGCGGTGGGGGCCAAAGTGGCGGCCGAGGGCAGGGTGTTCATGCCTTTTACTTTAGCCTGTGCGGCAGACCGGGCATGTCACGCTCGCTATAGTGGCATTTTTTGCCCGATGGGGCATGGGTTCGGAAAGGCTGTCATGTCGTGTGTTTTGCGTTTTGGCGCCGTGAGCGTGCACTTGGGTGCCAAGTCAGGTAAGTACCCCGACGGTAACCAGCTCATCGTGCAGGGCGCCGATGTGCGGGTGGCCTTTGACACGCCCGAGGTGGCCAACCGCATTGGCCCCGAGCTGGACACGGTGGACCTGGTGATCCTGGGCCATGTGCACGAAGACCACATGGCGGGTCTGCACCGCTTGCTCCATGCCCCGGTGCAGGTGCACGAAGCCGACCTGGCTGCCGCTCAGTCTTGGGATGGCATGTGCCGGCACTACGGCTACCCGCAAGACGTGCTCGATGCCATGCGGGTGATTGTCGAGAAAGACTTTCACTACCACCCGCGCCCCGATGCCACCGGCTACAGCGACGCTGCGCAATGGGACCTGGGGGGCGGCGTCACCGTGAGCGCCCATCACCTGCCGGGCCACACGGCAGGCCACTGCGCCCTGGTGGTGGAAAACGAAGGTCTGGCCTTCATTGGGGACATCGACCTGACCGGTTTTGGCCCGTATTACGGCGACGCCACCTCCAACCTGGCTGACTTTCGGCAAACCCTGAAAAAAGTGGCCGAGCTGGATGCCCGCATCTGGGTCACTTCGCACCACAAGGCAGTGGTCACCGACCGGGCGCAATTCGGGGCCGATCTGGCGCGCTTTGCCAGCAAGATCGACGAGCGCAGCGACAAGCTGCTGGGCTATCTGCAAACACCACACAGCCTGGACGAACTGGTCCAGCGGCGCTTGCTTTACCCTGCAGGCTACGACGTGCCTTTTGTGCACTGTGCCGAGCGCAACACCATTCAGATGCACCTGTCCGAGTTGCTGGCGCAGGGCCAAATCCAGCCACACGGTGATGGCCGCTATGTGGTTTGTTGAGAGGGCAGCCGCTAAAAAAAAAGCCCCGAGCCGCGAGGCCAGGGGCGTTGAAGAACGAAACCGTCAGGCAACTGCAGAAAGCTTGACCAGCTCAGTGTACTGTATATTTAAACAGTTATTTATCGCCTGAGCCCATTGACACTGAACCCAAGCCTATGCCTTTGACAAGACGCCGCCGCGATGATTTTGAAGACAGCCGGGTGTACGAATACCCGCAACACCTGCGGCAAGCCATCGAAGATGCCCCCACTGGTGCGGGCGTTTACACCTTCCATGGCCAGGCAGGTGACTTGCCGCTGTACATCGGCAAAAGCATCAACATCCGCGCCCGCTTGCTGTCGCATCTGCGCACGCAGGACGAGGCACGCATGCTGCGCCAGACCCAGCGCATCAGCCACATCCGCACGGCCGGTGAAATCGGGGCCTTGCTGTTAGAGGCTCAGATGATCAAGGCCCAGCACCCGCTGTTCAACCAGAAGCTGCGCCGCAACAAACAACTGTGCAGCCTGCAAATGGCGGGGGGCGTGCCCGAAGTCGTGTATTCCAAAGACATCGACTTTGCGACACAGCCCGACCTGTACGGCCTGTTTGCCAGCCGACACGCTGCCCTGGATGCCTTGCGCGCCATCGCTGACCAGAACAAGCTGTGCTACGGCCCCTTGGGCCTTGAAAAACTGCCCCCTGGCAAAGCCTGTTTTCGGGCCGCTATTCGCCAATGCGCAGGCGTTTGCCGGGGCGACGAAACACCACAGGACCACCGCGAGCGAGTGTTCACCAGCCTGCAGGCCCTGCGCGTAGAGTGCTGGCCCTTTGGCGGGGCTGTCGGCCTGGTCGAGCGCGACGAAGACCTCACGCAAATCCATGTGGTCAACCATTGGTGTTACTTGGGCAGTGCCCCCACGGCCAACCAAGCGCGCCAGCTCAGCACCATGGCCACCGGCTTTGACGCCGACGGCTACAAGATCCTGTGCCGACCATTGCTGACGCAGAGCGTCGAAGTGCTGGCTTTGTGAGCGCAGGCCGTCAAAGCCAAGTGTCTTTTTGCAGTGGCCCTGACGCCAAGGCGGGTATTGAAAAGGCTGCGCCAAGCCACTGCTAGACTCTCTCTTCCAAAAAAACCAACGCAGACATGCCCCACGATTCGCCCATCGACATCGTTTATTTGTGGGTTGACGGGAACGACTCCACCTGGCGTGCCAAACGCCAGGCAGCCCTGCACCAACTTGCCCACGATTCCAGCGCCGCCATGGCCCGCTACAGCAATGTGGAGGGCCGTTTTCGCGATAACCATGAGTTGCGCTACAGCTTGCGTGCGCTGGAGAAGTTTTTCCCGGATCACGGCCACGTTTACATCGTCACCGATGCCCAGGCCCCTGATTGGTTGCGATCTTCCGATCGCCTGACCTTGGTGGACCACCGCGAGCTGATGCCCGAAGCGTCTTTGCCCACCTTCGATTCGGGGCACATCGAGTCCTGGATTCACCACATCCCCGGTCTGTCGGAGCGCTACTTTTACTTCAACGACGACGTGTTCTTTGGCGCCCCTGTTCAGCTGGACGACTGGTTCCATCCGGGTGGGTTTCATGTCACCTGGTCCGACGACCCTGAGGTCACCAATGAAGCCATGCGCATGGACGCGACGTCCCTTGAGAACGCCTGCCGCCTTTCGATCCAGTGGCTCACCGAAAAAGCCCGCCTGGGCACGCCCGCAGTGCGTGAGCAAGACCCCGTGTACCAAAGCACTTTTCGCACCTTTGCCCATTCGCCAAGGCCCATGCTGAAGTCGATCTTGCTGGAGCTGGAGGACACAGCGCCTGAGTTGTTTGCCGCTGTCAGGTCGACCGTGTTTCGCAGTTGGGACAAGCCCACCATCGTTTCAGACTTTGTGCTGCGTTGGGCGTTGGCGCATGGGGTGGCAAGCATCCGCCCCTACCGCCACCGCTATGTCTCGACGGGTGAGGACAATCAAAACGTGCAGTTGCAAGCCCTGGTGTCCGAATTCGGTTCGCTGTCTTTCTTTTGCATCAACGACACCACCGACGATGCGCAAACCAGTGACCCGCGTTTGACGAACGTGCTGGCTGCGTTGCAGTCCATTTTGCCAACCCCTTCGGGCTTTGAAAACCCGGTTGCCTTGGCGCTGGACTCCACAGCGCTCCAAGTTGCTGCGCCCTCTTTTCAGGCCCGTTCCACCCAGGCCAATCCCCAGAATCCCACCAACGCAGCAGGGCTTCAGCAAAGGGCTTAAGGCTTGTGGATGGCCTTCAGCGCAAGGACTGGCGCGTGATGGTTGATGGTGGCAAGGGGAATTCTTCAGTGGCGTCTGACCGCTCTTGGCCAAGCAGGGCCGCCAAAGCTTCGCGGCTGTTCAAACGGTGTTCGGGCAACTGACGGGTTTGCTGCAAGGCCAGGTGTTTGGTCGCCCGGCCTCGTACCCGCATGCGCCAGACCCTGAATGACCGGGTTTTCAAGGATGCGCGCATCAGGGCAATCACCTCGGGCTCGGTCAAGTCAAACTGCAGGGCAATGGCTTCAAAGGGCGTGTCATCTTGCCAGGCCATGGCAATGATACTGGACACATCTGCCTCAGACAGTGTCCCGGAAAAGGGCTTGAGTGGGTTCATGGTGGCGCCTTGTGGGGGTCAGCTGAGCATGTTCGCCAGTTGCACCGCTGAGCCGGATGCCAGCGTGAAGCCCAAAGCCCCTTGGCCGGCATTGATGTAGAGGTTGTGGGGCCCGTTGGCCTGGCGACCAATGACTGGCAAGCCCGTTGGCGTGGCAGGACGCATGCCCGCCCAGGGGTGTATGTCAGTGTAGCGGGAGCAATCCGGAAAGAGGGCTTGGGTGGCTTGCTGCAAAGTCTGAATCTGGCGGTCTTGCACGCGGTCATCGTGACCGACCAGCTCCACCATGCCGGCAGCACGAAGCCGCTGTCCCAGCCGTGCGAACACAATTTTGCGTGCGCTGTCGGTGATGCTGACTTTGGGCGCGACGCCCGTGCCATCCGTAGCAACTGTGATGCTGTAACCCTTGAGTGGATAAACCGGTAAGCGCACACCCACAGCGGCCGCCATAGCGGGTGCCGCATGGCCTGTGCACAACACAAAGGCATCGGCTGCCACCTCGCCACCTTTGTCCAGACTTACCGCTGTGAGCTTGTCACCAGAAGTGACCCAGTTCTTGAATGCCTGCCCCACAAGCAAGGCAGCGCCCTGTGCGCTCAGAATCTGCGCCAAGGCATCGCAGACTTGCTTGCAATCTGCGGCGCATTCGCTTTCGGTGTAGATCGCGCCTGTAAAGGTTTTTTGTGGGTGCACCAAAGCAGGTTCGATGGCGCAAGCTTCGGGGGCGCTCACAGCCATCTGGGTGGCTCCCCCCAATTGCTTTTGCAGCGCCATTTGCTGCCGCGCAGCAGCAAACGAAGCCTCAGAGCGAAAGAGCACCAACTTGCCCGACTCGGAAAAGTCGCAGTGCATGTTTTCACGCTCGCGCATGGCGTCAAACACCAGCCGGCTATGAGCGGCCAGGGCCAGCAATTGCGAGGTGGTTGTTTGCGATTGTTGCGCGCTGCAGGCCTGCAGGAACTGCCACACCCAAGCCCACTGACGGGGGTCCCACTGGGGCCTGATCTTGAGTGCCGAAGACGGCGACAGCAGCAGTTTGGGCAATTGGGCCCAAATGCCAGGATCGGCCAAAGGCTGCACGTAGGCATAGCTCAGCTGGGCACCATTGCCGCCGCTGGCGCCAGATGCGGGCGTTGCACGGTCAATCACGGTGACCCTGTGACCGCGTTGTGTCAGCTCGTAGGCGGTGGTCAGGCCGATGATGCCAGCACCCAGTACGCACACATGCATTGGCTTCCTTTTGTGCAGTGAAAAGCCCCTGGTGCCCGGGTGTACTCACCCATGGCCCTAGGGGCATCGATATAAGAGTCTACCCTGATGCCGTTCTGATTTATGGGGCTAACGGGCGCAAATTGTGCTAAATACCAGGGTCTGGTTTTTTAACTTTTTAATGAGGCATCACATGAAGCGTCGCAATCTGTTTTGGGTCTTGGGTTTGGCCGCTGCCATGGCGGCGCCTGTGCAAGCACAACAATTCTTTCGCATCGGCACAGGAGGCACTGCGGGCACTTACTACCCCGTGGGCGGCATGATCGCCAACGCCGTTAGCCAGCCCGGCAAGATCGTGGCCACGGCACAGGCAACCAACGGCTCTGTGGCCAACGTGAACGGCGTGGCAGGGGGTGCGATGGAGTCGGGCTTTTCGCAATCCGATGTGGCCACGTGGGCCTATACCGGCACCGGCGTTTACGAAGGCAAGCCCAAGGTGTCCGACCTGCGCATGATCGCCAACCTGTATCCCGAGAGCATTCACCTGGTGGTCAAAAAAGGCTCGGGCATCAAGTCGGTGGCTGACCTCAAAGGCAAGCGCGTGGCGCTGGACGAGCCAGGCTCTGGAACTTTGGTCAATGCCCGCATCGTGTTGGCTGCTTATGGCGTGAAAGAAAGCGACATCAAGCCCGAGTACATCAAGCCGAACCAGGCCGGTGACAAGCTCAAGGACGGGGCACTCGATGCCTTCTTCTTTGTGGGCGGTGCGCCTGCTGGGGCGATTGCCGAGTTGGCTTCGAGTGGTGCGGGCATCGAGTTGGTGTCCTTGGCGGGTCCACAGGCAGATGCTTTGCGCAAGACCAATCCTTACCTGGCGGTCGACACCATTGCTGCAGGCACCTACAAAGACGTGCCGGCTGTGCAGACCATGGCCATGGGCGCCCAATGGGTGACCAGTGCCAAGGCCGATACCGAAACCGTGTACCAGATCACCAAAGCGCTTTATGGCAAAGCCGCTCAGGACACACTGGCGGCAGGGCATGCCAAGGGCAAGTTCATCACCAAGGAAAACGCGGTCAAGGGCGTGGGCATTCCATTCCACCCTGGTGCTGAGAAGTTCTACAAAGAAGCCGGTTTGCTGAAGTGACGCTTTGGCACGGGGCGCTGCTGCATCCCGTGCCATGAACACCAAGGCTTTTGCGCCTCGGATTTTCAACAGGGCGCTTGGGCGCCTTGTGTTTTTGAACAGGGCGCCAGGGCGCCCTGTGTTTTGAAGGACTGGTATGACCGAAGCCCGCGAGCGCGACATGCGCGATTTGCAGGAACTCGAAGAAAAGTTTGATCCCGAAATGCGTTTCAGGCCCACGTTGCCACCCGCAACAGTGATCGTAAAGTGGTTGCTGATCACCCTCTCGGGATTCCATTACTACACGGCTGGCTTTGGTCTTTTGCGAGAGACCACTCACCGCGGTGTTCACCTGGCCTTTGTGCTGGGGCTGATTTTTCTGGTGTTTGCAGCTTTCAAGTCCGATGCAGACAGTGCTGTTTCAAAAAGCCGTTTCAGCATTGGCGGTGTGCCGCTGGTGGACTGGCTTTTGGGCCTGGCTTGCGCCGCCAGCGTCATGTACATCCCGTATGTGTTTGACGATCTGGCCTTCAGGGTGGGCAACCCGGACACGATCGATGTGGTCATGGGCTCGGTCCTCTTCATCACTTTGCTGGAGGCCACGCGCCGCTCCATGGGCTGGCCCTTGCCCTTGATTGCGCTGGGGTTCACGGCCTACGCACTGGCGGGGCCTTACTTTCCGGGCTTGCTCAAACACGCGGGCGCCAGCTGGAGCCAGATGATCAACCACCAGTACCTGACCAGTCAGGGCATCTACGGTGTGGCGGTTGGCGTGGTGGCCACCTACGTGTTTCACTTTGTACTGTTTGGCGTTTTGGCTACGCGCATTGGTTTGGGACAGGTGTTCCTCGACATTGCCTCCACAGTGGCCGGGCGTTACGCCGGGGGTCCTGCCAAGGTCAGCGTGTTTGGCTCGGCCATGTTCGGCACGCTCAGCGGATCGTCAGTGGCCAATGCGGTCACGGTGGGCTCGCTCACCATCCCGGCCATGATCCGTGTCGGCTACCGCCGCGAGTTTGCCGGCGCGGTCGAGGCCGCGTCATCGACGGGCGGGCAGATCACGCCACCCGTGTTGGGCGCGGCAGCCTTTTTGATGGTCGAGTTTTTGAATGTGTCTTACCAGACCATCATTGCAGCCGCCATCGTGCCCGCGTTCATGCATTTCTTTGGGGTCTTCATGCAGGTTCACTTCGAGGCCAAGCGCTACGGCTTGCGTGGCCTGACCGAAGAAGAAATGCCCAAGCTGCGTGAGTCATTTCAGCAGCGCTGGCCCACCTTGATTCCCTTGGTTTTGCTGATCACGATTTTGGTGTCTGGCCGTACGCCTTATCTGGCCGCGTTCACAGGCATCACGTCTTGCATGATCGTGGGTCTGAGCACCTCGGTGCGGGGCAACCGCGGCGCCAACTGGGTCTTGCTGGTGGTGCTGCACGTGCTGCTGGCGTTGACTGCCTTTGTGGATTGGGGCAGTGAGGGCGAGACCATCAAGCTGGGCCTGTTGGCCTTGGGCATCGCGTTGGTCTGGGCCGGGCAAAAGTGGCTGGGCATGATGGGGCGCATCGACAACGCCGTGCTGCTCGAAGCCTTTGAGACCGGGGCCAAATACGCGCTCGCAGTCGGTGCCGCCGCCGCCACAGTGGGCATTGTGATTGGTGTGGTCACCCTCACAGGGGTGGGTTTCAAGATCAGCTTCATCATCACGGGCTGGGCACAAATCATCGCCGCTTTCATGATGGACTGGTTGCCTGCGTTCATGGCCGATGCCAAGTCCTTGACGCTGCTGGCCGCTTTGTTCATGACCGGCATTGTTTGCATCCTGATGGGCTGCGGCATTCCGACCACGGCCAACTACATCATCATGGTCACGGTGGCCGCACCGACCTTGGTGCAATTGGGTGTGGAGCCTTTGGTGGCCCATTTCTTCGTGTTCTATTACGGCGTGTTGGCCGATATCACGCCGCCCGTGGCGCTGGCGGCCTATGCGGCAGCGGGCATGGCAGGCAGTGACCCGTTCAAGACCGGCAACATGGCCTTTCGATTGGGCTTGGCCAAAGTGCTGGTGCCTTTTGTGTTTGTGTTTTCACCCTCACTGCTGCTGGTGGCCAAAGGCTTCACCTGGGCGGACTTTGCGGTCACTTTCATTGGCTGTGTGCTGGGCATCGTGGCGCTTGCAGCGGCCCTCAGCGGTTACCTGATGGCGGAGATGAAGCGCTGGGAACGCGCGCTGTGTGCCATCGGGGCGCTGTGCCTGATTGCCCCAGGCCTGAAAATCAGTTTGCTGGGCTTGGTGTTGATGCTGCCAGTCCTGGTGAGCCAATGGACCGTGAGCAGGGCTTCATACAAGCCCTCTCAAGCATGAGCCTGAAAACAAGGTGCTTTCGAGCGCCTTGTTTTGTCGGGCGTTTGTGGCACTAAACTCTCGGCTTGTTGAGAATGCAGCTTTTTAACCTGGCCGGATGCGCCGTGCCGACGCCTTTTCCTGATTGCCCATGAAATTCAAAATGTCTGAAAAGTCGCTGTTTGCGACTTTGTTACGCGCCCCCTGGTGGGTGAGCTTTCTGGTGATGTTGGCCGTGGCCCTGGTCGCGGGTGCCTTGCTGCCCGACGCCTACAAAATTGCCGGCATGCTGGGTGCTTTCCCTTTTTTGGTGATCGGCATCATGGCAGCATGGCGGCAAAGAAACGCCATTTCGCCAGAGCGCATCGAGCAACTGACTGACCAGGCTCGCAGCATGGTTTGGCGTGATTTTTCGATCCTGGTCGAAGAGGCTTTGCGCCAACAAGGTTTTGAGGTGAGTCGCCTGAGCAGTGGCCCGGCTGATTTTCAGATCGAAAAAAATGGCCGCATCACCTTGGTCAGCGCCAAACGCTGGAAGGCTGCCACCGTCGGTGCAGAGCACCTGCGCGAACTGCTGGCAGCCCGTGAAAGCCAGCAAGCCTTTTCATGCACCTGCATGAGCCTGGGCATCTTCAGCCAATCGGCGATTGACCTGGCCAGCCAAAACCCCATCCAGTTACTCGGTCCTGCCAACATCGCGCAACTCATGCACGATGGCGCCAATGCACTGAACCCTTAAGGCGCAGGCGCTTTTCTTTTTTGAGTATTCAAGGATTGACATGACACGACCCCTCCTCGATGAATCGGCCATTCACCCAGCCATTCGCCAACGCATTGCCGAGCATCACCTGCCGGTGATCCAGCAGGTGCAAACCGCCATCGCGCAACACGCCGTTGTGGTGGTGGGTTTGTCGGGCAATCCCTTTGTGGGCAAAGCCCGCAAGGCTTTGACGGCAGCCGGTGTGGCGCACGACTACCTGGAGTTTGGCAGCTACTTTTCGCAGTGGCGTTTGCGCAATGCCCTGAAGATGTGGACTGGCTGGCCGACATTTCCGATGGTGTTTGTCAAGGGCATGTTGATCGGCGGTGCAGACGATTTGCAGCGCCTGATCGACAGTGGCGAACTCAAGACCTTGCTGCAGCCCTGAGTGACATGGCGGTCCGCGCAAAACCCGAGTTGTGGCGCACTGAGGTGGGCGATGCGGTGGCCGTGCTCCATATTCCGGGCGCATTGCAACGCCGCCGAACCTTTGACATCGATGTCAGCCTGGTGGTGCGCGTGCCGCCCGACAACGAAGAGGCCTGGCACGAGCTGACGCTGGAAGTCGATGGCAGGCGCCAGTGGAGCAGGCGCATCCCAAGCAACTGCCCCGGGCAAACCGACGGGCTGGATTACCACTGCCGAACCGTGCTCGAGGCAGGCCCGGCGATGCGCATTCGCGCTGTGGCAGGGACACACGGATCGGTGGTCCAGCGCCTGCTGATCGAGGCACGGGAAGACGCCTAGTCGCCTGGTTTGATTTCCTGGCGACAGGCCGACGCGCTTGTCATGTCAGGTGGTGGTGCTTTGAAATTCGCGCCACAACAGGTACAGGCCACTGGCCACCACCACGCAGGCCCCCAACACCACAGCCAGGTCGGGCATCTGGCCAAAGACCAGCCAGCCGAACAAGCACATGTAAATGATCTGTTGGTATAAAAACGGGCCCAGCACCGCTGCCGTGGCATAACGTTGCGCCACAGCCACAAAGTAGTGGCCAATGCCGCCGCACAAACCGGCCAGGGCCATGATGAACCACTCGAGGTGCGTGGCGGGTGTTTGCCATTGCCACAGGGCGAACGGTGTCAGAACCAGGGTGGCCACGACCGCCGAAGTCATCTGTGTGGTGGCCGGGTTTTCGCTGCTGGCCAGGTAACGCGTCATCATGTTGAACAGCGCGTACAAAACCGCGTTGAGCGCCGACAACAAGATGGCCGGATGAAACCCCTGGCTGCCGGGGCGAATGATGACCAGCACGCCCGCAAAGCCCACCGCAATGGCCGCCCACCGCTTGGCGTCAAGGCGCTCACCCAGCCACCAGGCCGACAGCAGGGCGATCAAAATGGGCACAGAAAATTGCATGGCGCCCGTTTCGGCCAACTGCAGGTACTGCAAAGCCCAGAAGTTCAAGGCCGTCATGGTGGCCAGCATCAAGCCCCGCACAAACTGCAAGCCCGGGTGCCGCCAGCGCACCAGGTCGCCTTGAATGGAAGGGGCAAACACAGCGATGGACAACAGCGAATGCGTCAA
The DNA here is from genome assembly GCF_003063415.1 of Limnohabitans sp. 2KL-17. Taxonomy (GTDB): domain Bacteria; phylum Pseudomonadota; class Gammaproteobacteria; order Burkholderiales; family Burkholderiaceae_C; genus Limnohabitans_A. The sequence goes on along the minus strand of NZ_NESK01000004.1, from coordinate 21,569 downwards.
AAAGCGCATCCACACGACTTGCAACACGGGCAAGCTCAGCACCAGCCATTTGGCCGACGCATCAAGCGTTGCAAACATCAGGGTGGTCACGGTCACCAGCGCAATGCCGATGCGGCGGTGTCGTGGGTTATCGGTAAAAAGCTGGCTCATGGCAACGCGCTCAGTCCCTGTCTGCCAGGGCCTGAAGGGCTGTCAGCGTGGGCTGGGTGTTTCCAGTCCGCCTGTGTAAAAGCGGTTGAAAGTGGGCGAGATGATCAATTCGTTGATGCAGGTGCGCGCAGGCATTTGGGCCAGAAACAAAATGGCCTGCCCCATGTCTTCGGCTTGCACCATGCGTTCGCGCTGGGCTTGTGACGGGGGCACGGGACGTTTGTCCAGAATGGGGGTGGCCACTTCGCCAGGCAACAAGGCGGTGGCCCGGATGCCGTGCGTGCATTCCTCCATGTTGATGGATTCGTTCAGGGCCAGTACGGCGCGTTTGGTGGCGTTGTAAGCCGGCCCGGTCAGCTTGGAAGCATACAAGCCTGCCCAGGACGAGACGTTGATGATCAGGCCGCCTTGCTGCTGGCGCATGGTGGGCAAAACCGCGTGCACACAATAAAACAAGCCGGACAGGTTGATGGCGACCACATCGTCCCAGGCCTCCGGGGTGACCACGTCGAAATTGCGTTGTGTGGCGTTGGTGCCAGCGCTGGTGACCAGGATGTCGATGCGGCCGTGTTGCGCCGTGATGTTTTGCGCCACCGCTTTCACGGCGTGTTTGTCCGCTACGTCGAGCAACACCGCTTCGGCGCTGCCCAATGCTTGCAGGGTGGCCAGTGCGCTGGCGTTGGTGGCTGCGTTGCGGCCCGAGATCACCACATGGACGCCGGCTTTGACCAGTTCGATCGCGCCAGCCAGCCCTATGCCGCTGCCACCCCCGGTGATCCAGGCGACTTGTCCGGTAAGTGGGTTGGTCATGAGCATGTCCTGTTCGAGAAGTGGGGGCATTCAGGCGCATTGAGCGGGTTGGCTGCCAATCACGCCATTAAATCAGTCTCGGTCGCGATGGCTGCTGCCCAGGTGACAGATAAAAGGTGACGGGTGGCAAGCAGCGTTGGGGTCGCTTTGGCCGTTTGCAGGCGCAGCCAAAAGCGAGTGGGGCGTTGCCCAGGCGCATCACTTGGGTAAATCGCGTGCGCCGCTTTCAGGGCGGAACATTTTGAAAAGCTGCTCCGGCCCGATGCTGAAGTAATCGGCTGGACCGCCGCCCCTCAAGATATGCCCTGCGCGGGCGGTGTCGTAGACCCCATTGGGCGTGAGCCGTGGGTCGATGTGGATGCCCACCACTTCGCCAAAGATCATCCAGGTCTCGATTTTTTTCCCCTCAAGATCTTGCAGTTGCAGGATCTGCGTGCACCGGCACTCAAAGCTGACCGGGCTTTGCGCCACACGGGGCACCCCCACGATGCGCGAGGGCTCGGGCGTCAGGCCTGCCAGGTCAAATTCGCTGACTTCAGGGGGCACCGCCTCACAGGTCTGGTTCATCACCTCGGCCAAATCGCGGGTCACCAGGTTCCAGACAAACTCGCCGGTAGCCTCGATGTTGTTCAGAGAGTCTTTGCGCCCGATGCTCGAAAAACCAATCACTGGCGGCACGTAATTGAAAGCGCTGAAAAAGCTGTAAGGCGCCAGATTCAGCACGCCACTGGCGCTGCGGCTGGACACCCAGCCGATCGGCCGTGGGCCTACGATCGAGTTGAACGGGTCGTGCTTCAGGCCGTGGCCGAGACGGGGTTCGTAGAAATGCATCAGGGGCGCCTTGACGATGTGGGGATGGCTGAAGGTTAACCCACCATGACATGGGGTGATGTCACCTTTGCCACCGTTATTGAAGGACTTTTTCGGGTGCAAAAAGGGGGCTTCGGTTTGCTCCGATCCGTGCGGAGCGCGAAAAAAAACCCCTCGAAAGGGGTTTTAGCGAGCAGAAAAGAAAAGGATCACTTCTTGACGCAAGCTGCATTCTTCTCGTTTTCTTTCTTGGAGCAGTCGACTTTTTTGTCATCCATCTTGCCGCCACCATGGCTGCCTGCAAAGGAAGGCGCGGACATCAGCATGAAAGCGGAAACGAGAGCGGTCATCACGATTTTCATAGAAACACCTATAAGGTAAGAGGTTGAAAAAAAGGCCAGAATCAAGTGTCATTCCGGACAATAGTCCAAAAAACACAATTACATCCTATCAAGCATCAAAGGCACACGGAGAACATGGACAAATCCCGCCAAGGCAAAAAAGTTTCTCAAATGGTGATTTTCCGCCTTCAGGGCATGGTTTTGGCCACAGGCCTCATGGCTTGGGTGTCGCCAACCGCTGCGCAAGAACGCTTCAAGCCCGCAGATTCTGATGTGGTGGCGGCTTCTTCGGTCCACGGACAAACCGGCCGCAATGGCTCCCTGCGCGCCCTTGACCAAGCCTGGCGTGCGCAGCCAAAGAACCTGGATGCCTCTCTGGCCTACGCCCGGGCGGTTTTTACGCTGGGGCTGACCGAAGGCGACTTGCGCTGGTTCGGTTCGGCCAAGGCGGCATTGACGCCCTGGTGGCAAGCCACTGACTTGCCCGCAGAGGGCTACTTTTTGAGGGGGCTGGTCAAGCAAGGGTTTCACGAATTTGATGCAGGCTTGCAAGACATCCAACAGGCCATCGCCAAAGAACCGCGCCGTGCCGAGTTCTGGTCATGGCGATTTGCCCTGCATTTGCTGCTGGCCGACATGACTGCCGCCCGACAGGACACCGAAGAAATAGCCCGACTCTTTGACATGCAAGAGGCCCACGTCTACCGGGCGGTTTTGCTTTACCGCACAGGGCAAGCCCAGCCAGCCGTTGACCTGTTGAACACCGCGATCCGAGAGGCCTACTTTCAAGACCCATCCTCGCAAGACTGGCTGGGCTTTCATCTGGGTGAAGCACACCGCGTGGCTGGACAGTCTGATAAAGCCATCGCCGCCTGGGACAAGCAACTGAAAGTCAATCCAAAATCCCACCTGCTCAGGCTTTCGCTGGCCGAATTGCTGAACCAGCAGGGCAAATACCGCCAGGCCAAAACCATCGCTTTGGGCAATGCGGACAAACTTGGCACCAGCACGATCACCGATGCGTTGTTGATGCAGGCCTTGCTGGCCAGTCGGGGCCTGAAAGACCCGGACGAACCCCAGCTGGCCAAGCAGATGGCCGATCGCCTGCAGTCACAAGCGCTTCGCAAAGAGTCGCTCATTGAACGTCCCAAACTCATCTACCTTATTGCTTACGGTCAAGACCCTGCAGCAGGCCTTGCCCTGTCCATTGACAACTGGCAGCTGCAAAAAGAACCCCCAGACGCCTTGCTGTTCATTCAGGCTGCGCTGGCGGTCAACCAACCCCGAGCCGCTGAGCCCGTGGTCCAGTGGGCCGAGCAAACCGGCTACACCGATCCGCCATTGAAGCGTCTTGTCGAACAACTCAAACAGCACCCGCTCTGGGCAGGAGGTCGCAAATGATGCCCCGCCCTGCAGTCAATGCTTTGCGCCAATGGGCCGTTGGTGTTGGCTTGCTTTGGGCCAGCCTGTTGCTGGTTGGCAGCGCCATGGCGCACTCCAGCAGCAACAGCTACCTCACGCTCAGTGCCGACGCCAAGCAACTGACCCTTCGCGCCGATATCCACCTGCGTGACATCGACCTGATCTTTGACTTGGACAGCAACCGCGATGGTCAGATCACCTGGGGGGAAACCCAGGGGCGCAGCGCACAACTCAACACCTGGCTGGCCCAAGGCATCCAGCTCAGCGAATCTGGTCAAATTTGCGCACTGGGCGTGCCTGATTTGCAAGCCAGCCAGCACGCCGATGGCTCCTACCTCAGCGCCCAATGGGCCGCCAGTTGCCCAGGGCTGACCAAGGTGTCCAGCGCCGAGTTGTCGCTGCGATATGGCCTGATCTTTGCGCAGGACAAGCTTCACCGCGGCTTGCTCAAGGTGGATTTTCCCGGCTACCAAAGCAGCGCTTTGCTCAGCCCGGAGCGGCCTGAGGCTGAGATTTCACAGGCCGACAGCAGCGCCCTGAAGGTGTTTGGCCGTTACGTGGTGGAAGGCGTCTGGCACATCTGGATCGGCATTGACCACATCCTTTTTCTGCTCAGCCTGTTGGTACTGGCTCCGCTGCAGCCATCGCGCCAGCGGGTCACTCAGTGGCAAGCGGCTGCACAAGCCAGACCTGTGGTGCTGGACGTTTTGGCGGTGGTCACGGCATTCACAGTGGCGCACTCCATCACCTTGGGGCTGTCCATTCTGAAATGGCTGGAGCCTTCAGCCGACTTGATCGAGCCTGCGATTGCCTTGTCGGTGGTGTTGGCCGCGCTGAACAACCTGTTCGGCTGGAGCGCCCTCAAGCGTTGGCGGTTGGCCTTTGTCTTTGGCTTGGTGCACGGTTTTGGTTTTGCCAATGTCCTGCTGGACCTGGGCTTGCCCACCAGCGCACTGGCAGCAGCGCTGGGCGGTTTCAATGTGGGGGTAGAACTGGGCCAGCTGGCCATCGTGCTGGCGTTTTTGCCATTGGCCTGGTGGCTGCGCTCCACCCGCTTTTACCGCTGGGTGGTGGTGGCCGGCGGCTCCCTGGCCATCGTGGTCCTGGGCTTGTTCTGGACCCTTGAACGTACAGGCTTGATCGCCTGATGCGCTGTTCAATATTCGCAGCGACCGGTCAGTCCAAGGCCTTAGTGGCCCTGCGCAAACCGAGTCGCGCAAGGGCTACATGGTGGAAGACAGGCCGCCATCCACCACGAGCGTCTGGCCGGTGATGAACCCAGCTTCGTCCGAAGCTAAAAATGCAACGGCTGCTGCCAGGTCTTGCGGCAGACCCCAGCGGCCGGCAGGGGTGCGCTTCTGCAACCATTCGTCAAACGAAGGGTCTGTCCACAGCGCCTTGGTCAATTCGGTGCGTATGTAGCCTGGCGCAATGGTGTTGATCGTCACGCCGGCAGGCGCCAGCTCGGTGGACCACTGTCGAACCATGGCGTGCAGTGCGCCTTTGGCTGCGGTGTAAGCACTCAATCGCTCGCGGCCCAAAACAGCGGTGATCGAGCCCGTGAAGAGAATTCGTCCCCTACCGCGGGTCACCATGGCCCGAGCAGCGTGTTGCGCCAGTGCCCATTGCGCAGTCAGGTTAAATGCGATGACGCGCTGGAAGTCTGAAAGTTCAAATTCCAGCAATGCCTCTCGGTGCTGAATGCCTGCGTTGGCAAACAAGATGTCGAGTGGCCCCAATTCTTGCTCAATCTGGTCAACGGCCTGTACGCTGGCGGTGGTGTCGCCCACATCAAAGGACATGGGCCGAAAATCAAGCCCGCTGCGCTGTCCTTCAGCCACAGTGCTGTGCACGGCTTCAGGCTCACGGCCATTGATGACGACCGTTGCCCCCTGCCTGGCCAGTGTTTCTGCCGCGGCAAGACCTATGCCGCGGGTTGAACCAGTCACCAGGGCCAAACGGCCCTTCAAACTAAAAAGGGGGCGAAGGCCCTCGCTCAAAATCCCACCTGTTTTCCACCTTTCAGATTGAGAATCTGGCGGGCTTCAGCGGGTGTGGCGATTTCTAGATTCAGGGCTTCCAGTACGGTGCGGATACGACGCACTTGGTCCGCACTGGATTGCGCCAGTTGGCTTGGCCCCATCCACAAAGAGTCCTCCAAGCCGACTCGAACGTGTGAGCCCATGGCAGCGCCCATGCTGGCGAGTGGGATCTGGTTTTTACCGGCACCCAAAATGGACCATTGGTACTGGTCGCCGAACAAGCGGTCTGCCGTTCTGCGCATGTGCATCAGATCTTCCGGGTGCGCGCCAATGCCACCCAGGATGCCGAACACCGACTGCACAAAAAGTGGGCCTGAGACCAAGCCCCGGTCCATGAAGTGCGCCAGGTTGTAAAGGTGGCTGATGTCGTAGCACTCGAACTCGAAACGTGTGCCGTTGTCAGTACCTCTGCGAAGAATGGTTTCGATGTCTTTGTAGGTGTTCTTGAAAACCAGATCGCGGCTGTTTTCAAGGTGCTGATGCTCCCAGTCGTGCTTGAGGTCCTTGTAGCGATCGAGCATGGGAAAGAGGCCGAAATTCATGGAGCCCATGTTGAGTGAGGCCACTTCGGGCTTGAATTGCATGACCGGCCGCATGCGGTCTTCGACCGTCATGTGCGGGCTGCCGCCGGTGGTGATGTTGATCACTGCATCGGTGCTGGCTTTTATTTTTTCCAGAAAGGGAACAAAAAGCGCTGGGTCTTGCGAGGGCTTGCCATCGACCGGATCGCGCGCATGCAGGTGCAGGATGGCTGCGCCCGCTTGTGCCGCATCGATGGCTGCTTTGGCAATTTCATCCGCAGTCACCGGAAGGTAGGGTGACATGCTGGGTGTGTGAATCGCCCCTGTGGGGGCACAAGTGATGATGACTTTGCGGTTTTTACTCATTTTTAACTCCGTGTGGATGGATCAGATTCAAGTTGTTTTTTGTGCAGGGCAAGCGCCATGAGTCGCCGGTCTCTCCAGTTACGCCGGTCTCCCAGTGCCTCTGTGGGGAGCATCTCTCGCCGAGCCTTTTGCAACTGATCGATCAATTCGGGCGACCAGGGCTCGGTGGAGGCTTGCTCTTGAGAAATGGATTGGTACATGCCGCCATAGCGACCGGAATAGTCTGCCAGACCCCCTGGCGCATTCAGGTCAATGGTTTCGAAAGGCCCCATGAACGACCAGCGAAGACCCAGGCCCTCGCGGATGGTCACATCCAGACCATCCACATCCACGTAGCCTTGCTCGACGAGCCGGAAGGCCTCGCGCAAAAGCGCACCTTGCAATCGGTTCAGGATGAACCCTTCCAGCTCACGGCGAATGTGAACAGGCTTTTGCTTCACCGAGTGCATCAAGTCCATGCAGACCTGCACCGATTCCGAAGATGTCCAGGGCGCGCCGCAAACTTCGACGACAGGGATCAGATAGGGCGGGTTGACCGGGTGCGCGACCAAGCAGCGCTCACGGGTCTTCATGTGTTCAGTGAAAGCAGAGGCGGGGATGCTTGATGTCGAACTGCCAATCACGGCATTGGCCGGCACAAGCGCGTCAAGCTGTAAATACATGGCCTGTTTGACCGAGAGTATTTCGGGCAAACTTTCCTGCACGTAGTCAACGTTCTTGAGCGCATCGCTCAATTCGTTGCAAACCCGCACATGCGACATGAGCTTCGCCGCATTGTCGACCAGGCCACTGTGCTCAAGCTCGTCAGCCAGCTCGGCGACCAAGTCGCGTGCCCTTTGTAATGCCGCGAGGTCGCCGTCCCACATTCGAACTTCGCAACCTGCGCGTGCAAAAACCAAAGCCCAGGCCTGACCGATCAGGCCGGAGCCAACGACTGCAACTGCATGGTTTTTTTCATGGAATTCTTTCAGCTCAAGGCTTGGGTGTGACCATCAACCGCTAAAGCCTGACCGGTCACGCTTCGGGCGGACTCGCTGGCCACAAACAGCACGGTATTGGCCACGTCCAGGGGCGAGACCATGCGCCCCAATGCAGACTGGTTTTCATAATCCCGGGTAACTTCTTCAAGCGGTTTGTTCATAATTTTGGCTTTATCGGCAATCACGGCCCGGATTCGTGGCCCATCCACAGCCCCTGGCAGTACCGCGTTGCACCGAATGCCCTGTTTGCCCAATTCGATGGCCAGTGATTTTGTCAGACCGATCACCGCCCACTTGGACGCCGAATAGGCAGATCGGCCCGGCATGCCCAAATGACCGGCTGCAGATGACATGTTGATGATGGACGCCCGCTGCGACTTGCGCAGGTGCGGCACTGCATGCTTGGCACATAAAAACTGTCCAACGACATTGATCTTGAGTGTCAGTTCCAGATCGGCCAGTGCCAGATCATCAATGCGGGCCGTGGGACCGGCGATGCCCGCATTGTTCACCAGAACGTCAATGCCGCCGAGAACTTGGGCTGCTTGAGTGACCATGGCGCTTACTTGGTCTTCGGATGCGACATCGGCGATGCACCCGTGCAAGCCAGGGTGTGCCTCAAGCGATTGTTTTAAAGCAGAGTCGTTCACGTCACAGATGAAAACGTGTGCGCCAGCATTTAAAAATTCTTGGGCAATGACATAGCCGATGCCGCTGGCTCCAGCGGTGACCAAAACTTTGAGAAATGCATGCGTATTTTCTGGAGACATTTTTTTCCGTACAGTTGAACAGGTCGTATCAGATCCACAGCTTTTCGCAGCAGTAGTTCAGGTCCTTGAGCCGTGGCTCGGCAAGTCCCATTTGACGGACACTGGGTTGTTTTCATTCATGTCCAATTTCCTCCAGGGCCCGGGTTACGGGCATTGCAGAAGCCTCGAAAGTGGATTCCAGCCCTCACCATAGACTGTGATCACAGATCAAACATCAGTGATTACCCTGGGTGATGTAAAGTCTTTTAAAGCGCTAAGCTCAGGCCGAACATCTACTGACCATGAGCGTTACAAAACTCCTCACCCCCCTCAAGCGCCAAACATTGAGCGCCGATGTCTACGAGCAATTCAAGGAGCTTTTGATCAGCGGCCGGATGATGCCGGGCGAGCAAATTTCTCTGCGCGGCATGGCTGAAGGTTTGGGCGTCAGTGTGATGCCTGTGCGAGAGGCTGTCCAAAGATTGACGGCCGAGCAGGCCCTCGAAATCACCCCCAACAGAAGTTTGCGGGTCCCACAAATGTCGGTCAGTCAATTTCGCGAAATCACCAGCATCCGCAAAAACCTGGAAGGCTTGGCAGCAGCCACAGCAGCCCAATGCCTGAGCGATGAGGACACCCAGAAGATCGTCATGTGGCACGAAAGCTTTGTGCGGGAGATGAAGAATGAGACCCCTGACGGCGCACGACTCATATCTCTCAACAAAGAGCTGCACTTTGCGATCTACCGGGGTGCAAAAATGCCTGTGATGATGCAGTTGATCGAGGCCTTGTGGCTGCGCATTGGTCCCATCCTCAATTACGACATGCGGTCTGGCCCGGTGCGGGTCAACCAACGCACGGCGTTGACACACCATGCCAGCATGGTCGACTCGATTCTCAAGAAAGATGTCGAAGGCGCCCGCCAAGCCCTGGAAGCTGACATCCAGTCAGCAGCCGATTTCATCATCTCGGTTGGGGTTCTGGTCTCGGCCGACGCGCCTGGGGGCTGAGGGGCGCATTCCTGCGCCGAGGTTCTGGACGTTGCGCTGGGACAGCAGTTCTTCACAGGCCTGTGGGCGCATGAAGATCGTCGTGCTGGAGGATTTCTTATTCCGGTTCGGTTATGGATTTTGGGGCCACGTTTGATATTGGTTATCCGTTGTCCAGGGTGTCAGGCTTCTTGAGTGATTTTTTGTCGTCCGAATGCTGGCGTCGCTCGACCTTCTTCACATCTTCTTCGGGCGTCAATTTTTCAGGACGAATGCCGCGTTCCAGCAAGGTATTGCGCACTGCCTTGTTGTTGGTGATGTGTTCTTTTGAAATTTTCCCTTCGCTATCCATTTGGTGATGGCGTGCATTGAAGATGGTGATTTCCGTCGCAAAGTCTTTGGCCTTGAGCAAGATGGTGGGTGCAAAGTCAGCCAAAGGGCGGCTGACCGGTACTTTCCACTGCGCCTTCATGGCTTGGGTGCTTTGGCCAAACAGGGCAAGGTCACCGTTGCTTCGGATAAGTGCAAAGTCCTGGTTGCCTCCGGTTTTCTCGAAGATAACTCTTGAGAGATCTTTCTCTGTTTCGGTAAGTTTTTTGCGCGCGTGGATGCGCTCAGCATCTAGCATGCGTTGTTCGATCAATTCCGCCTTGCGGGTTTGCACAGCAAAGTAAGTCTGCGCAAAAGCAATTTCTGATTTGCGTGGGTCACCGTTTTGCGCGATGAGATAACACGCATAACGGGTCAGCATGATGTCAGGTACATCTTTGGATGCACCTTTAGGCATGGCGATCGTCTTGTTGACGTCAACAAAATGATCTGAAGGTGAATGACCAGAGACTTCACAAGCTGTCTGTGCTTTGCTGATCACAAGTACGAAGTTGCGCCATTCAGCGTAGCCCAGCAGGTGCTGGATGTCCCTTGCCAGCCAATATTCCACGCCCGTTTCGGTTTGCTGTGCATGGCCCTCAAAAGTGTCAGTGAGGGTTTGAACCAGATCTTTATTCATTGTGTTTTTCTCTTTTGACGTTGTTCAGCAGCACTTTGAATCTTCCGGTTATCTGGTCATGCGATTTTTTTCATGCGTATGGGTTCGATGAACTCAGCCTCACCGCGGGCAGCAGTGGTCTTTTGCGTGGGCTGACCCGTTTCATCCAGCTCCCAGTGTTGACTTGGGTAGTCGTAGGGGGAGTTGAGGATAGGTTTTTCGAAGAAGAGGGTGCTCATCCGTTATCTGCTGTTAGCAAGCCATTGAAAGAACGATAGTAATCGTAATTAATTCTTTTTTACTGACAGACGGATGAAGCCTTTTGTGCCCTGCATACATTCTTCGCGGCACGCGACTTGCGTTTGAGTATCCCCAAACCTCGTGCCCAAAGCTGTGGATAAGTCCGTGAACAAGCTTGCCAAGGCGCATGCCTGTTGGGCTGGCGGTGTATGCCTCATAAAGCAGCAGTTGGCTTGTCCATCGCGGGCTCAGCGCACGAGCCCGCAGAGGCTTGTTTTGCGGCTATTCTTGTGGATTCGCGTGCTTCTTCCAAGTCGCTTTCGCACCCTGTTTGGCCTTGAGGGCGCCTTGTTTTGCAGGGCGTTCGCCCAGAACCTCTTTTTTAATGCCCACCTCCTTGATCGCGCCCGGTTTTCTGGCCCTGCACAGCCACCGCTCCGAGGTGCTGGCCGAGACCTTGTCGGGCTGGCTGGCGCGTCAGCCGCTGGCGCCGCTGGAGCAAGAGGTGGTGCTGGTGCAAAGCAACGGCATGGCCGAGTGGATCAAGATGGCACTGGCCCAGCAAGGCGGGGTGTGCGCGGCCACCAAGGTGGAGTTGCCCTCGCGTTTTTTGTGGCGCACTTACCGGCAGGTGCTGGGCGCGCAACAGGTGCCGCCCGATTCGCCCCTGGACAAACTGCCCATGACGTGGCGGCTGATGGCTTTGCTGCCCACTTGTGTGAACGATCCGATGTTCAAGCCCGTGGCGGGGTTTTTGCAGGGCGACAAACTTCAGCTGGCGTCTGAGCCGAATCCTGAACGTTTGCTGCAACTGGCCAGCCGCCTGGCGGACTTGTTTGACCAATACCAGATTTACCGGCCCGACTGGCTTGAAGATTGGGCCGCCGGACGCAACGTGCTGCGCAAAGAAGCAGGGCAAGTGGTTTTGCCCGGCGATGTCTCGGCGCAGTTGCCTGAAGACCAGCTTTGGCAAGCCGAATTGTGGCGGCGCGTGCTGGCCCCTTTGAACGAGTCTGAGCGTCAAGCCACCCGACCCGCCTTGCATCTGCGGGCTTTGGCCCGTTTGCAGTCTGGCCAAGCCCTGGCCAGCCCGGTGGCGCGGCGCGTGTCGGTGTTTGGCATGAGCCACATGCCCAGCCAGTTGCTGGAGATGCTGGCCGCGCTGGCGCAGCACAGCCAAGTCTTGCTGGCCGTGCCCAACCCGTGCCAGTACCACTGGGGCGACATCATGGATGGGCGCGACGCCTTGCGAGCCGAGCGACGCCGGCACCCTTACAAAAGCGCCAACCTGTCGAGCATGCCTTTTGAGCAGATGCATTTGCATGCCCCCGCCTTGTTGGCCGCCTGGGGCCGTCAGGGGCGCGACTTCATTCGGCAACTGGACGCCTTTGACGACTTGCAGGCCGCCCAAGAGCGTATGCCGGGCCAGCGTCTGGATTTGTTTGACGATGCACCAGGGGCCGATGCGACCTGCCTGCTCACGCAACTGCAAAACCGCATTCGCGATTTGAAGTCGGCGCAAGACCCGGTCGAGGCCGCTTTGCGCGACGATGACCAGTCGGTGGTGTTCACGGTGGCGCACAGCCCGGTGCGCGAGCTGGAGGTGTTGCACGATCGCTTGCTCAAGGCCTTCCATGACCATCCCGACTTGTCCCCCCGCGATGTGGTGGTGATGGTGCCCGACATCGAGCTCATGGCGCCGGCCATTCGTGCCGTATTTGGCCAATACAAGCGGGGTGATGCTCGGTTCATTCCCAGCGACATTGCCGACCTGGGTGCGCAGGCCAGCAGCCCCCTTATTCACGCGGTGGAATGGTTGCTGGCTTTGCCTCAGCAGCGCAGCCGCATGAGCGACTTGGTGGCGCTGCTCGAAGTGCCTGCGCTGGCTGCCCGCTTTGGTTTGAAGCCCGAGCAATTGCCCACACTGACCCGCTGGATGGCGGGCTCGGGCATTCGCTGGGGTTTGTCTGCAGCACACCGCGCCGGCTTGGGCCTGGGCACTTGCGGTGAAGACAACTCAGCCCTGTTTGGTGTCCAGCGCATGCTGATGGGTTATGCCTGTGGCGCCGACCCCATTCCCGCCGATGCCCAAGGCGTTGACCCCTATGCCGAAGTGGGTGGGCTCGATGCCGAGCTGGCCGGGTCTTTGGCGCACCTGCTGCAAGCCCTGATGGACTGGTGGCAAACCTGTGCCAGCGCCGCCACGCCGCTGCAGTGGGCCGAACGTGGCCGTGCCTTGTTGGCCGCCCTGTTCAAGGCGCAAGACGATGCCGACCGCAACGCTTTGTCTGCCTTGGACCAGGCCTTGAACGATTGGGTCAGTGCCGCCGACCAGGCCGATTTTGCAGACACTGTGCCGCTGGCGGTGGCCCGCTCAGCCTGGCTGGACGCCCTGAAAGTGCCCAAGCTGGAACAGCGCTTCAGGGCGGGCGGCGTGACCTTTTGCACGCTGATGCCGATGCGGGCGATTCCGTTTCAGTGGGTGTGCCTGCTGGGCATGAACGATGGCGATTACCCACGGCGCAGCCCGCGTGCCGACTTTGACCTGCTGGGCCTGCCCGGCATGAGCCGGCCCGGTGACCGTTCGCGCCGCGATGACGACCGCCAGCTGATGCTTGAAGCTTTGCTGTCGGCCCGCCGCACGCTGTATGTGAGCTGGAGTGGTCGCAGCGTGCGCAACAACAGCGAACAACCGCCTTCGGTGCTGGTGTCGCAGTTGCGAGAAGAGATCGATGCGCTGTGGGGCAAGGGCAGTGCCAAGCGACTCACCACAGAGCACCCCTTGCAGCCCTTCAGCCGGGTTTATTTTGAAGAAGGCAGTCGATTGCAAACCTATGCCCGAGAGTGGAGGGCCGCGCAATTGGAACAGGTGGTGGTGGCTGCTGCACCCGTGCCACACCCGAGTGATCACACGCTACCACCCATCGATGCGGCCGGTGGCGTGCCGTTGCTCACTTTGGCGCAGTTGCTGCGCTTTTTACGCAGGCCTGTGGCCGGCTTTTTCAGCCAGCGTTTGCAGCTGAGCCTGGAGCACGACCGCACCGAGTTGCACGACGAAGAGTTGTTCAGCCTCAATGGTCTGGACCTGTACGAGCAAATGGACCACGAGCTGCAACGCCTGCCCGCTGACCTCGGCGCCGAGTCGGTAGCCAGGCATGTTCAGGAGGCTGTGCAACGCATGCGCCGCGCGGGCGACTTGCCGCTGGCGGCTGTGGGTGAGCACGAAGCCCAGCGCTTGGTGCAAGAGTTGTCCCCCTTGCTGGTGTTCGGCCTGCAAGAACGCGCCCAGTGGCCCGAGGGGGCAGCCCGTGGCCTGATCGACCACACGCATGCGGGGGTGCGCCTGCAAGACGCCTTGACAGGCTGGCGCCAGCGCGTGGAAGGCGATCAGGTTCACACCGCGTGGGTGCTGATGCAGGCTTCCAAAATCGCCACGATCAACAAAAAGAACGAAGCCCGGGCCTTGCCCGAAAAACTGTTGGGTCCCTGGCTGACCTGCCTGGCGGCTGCGGCCATGGGGCTGTCGGTTCACGGAGTGCTGGTGGGGCGCAACGCCATCGTGCGCATGCAGCCCATGGCCGCAGATGCCGCCCGGGCGCAACTGGACGTGTTGCTGGCCGTTTATGCCGAGGGCATGCGTTGGCCGCTGCCCTTGCCGCCCTTGGTGGCGCTGCAGTGGCTCAAGGACAAAGACAAGGGCCAGACCAGCCTGAACACGTTGGCCGATTTGTACGAAGGCAATGGTTACGACCAAGACGGCGAGGCGCGCAAAGACGCGGCCTTGTACCGCACCTTCCCCACGTTGGACGAGTTGCTGGCGGGTGACCACCTGGATCGGCTGGCCGAAGCGGTGTACCGCCCGCTCAAGCAATGGGCCGATGGCCTGCAGACCGAGCCTTTGCCGGACGCCGAGCCGGACAACGAGCTGGAAGATGGCACACAAGGGGAGACTTGGGCATGAACCCCCAAACCTTGAACCCCCAACCGCATTCAGACAGTCAGTCAGAAGTGCAAGTCGCCAGCCACCCTCTGGAGGCCCTGAGTTTTCCCCTGTGGGGCAGCCGCCTGATCGAGGCCAGCGCGGGCACCGGTAAAACCTGGACCATTGCCGCCCTGTATGTGCGGCTGGTGCTGGGGCATGGCGAGCAGTGTGAAAAAGATGAAGAAGGCGAACAGGGTCTTCGCCCGCTCATGCCGCATGATATTCTGGTCATGACCTTCACCCGCGCAGCCACGCGCGAGTTGTCGGACCGTATTCGGGCCCGCCTGACCGAGGCCGCGCAGGTGTTTCGCAGCCCCGATCTGCTGGATGCGAAAGACACTTTTTTGAAGGGCCTGTTGAGCGACTACCCGGATAAATCCTCACGCGAAAAAGCAGCCTACCGATTGGCTTTGGCCGCACAGGCCATGGACGATGCTGCGGTGTACACCATCGACGCCTGGTGCCAGCGCATGCTGCGCGAGCACGCGTTTGACAGCGGCAACTTGTTTGAAGAAAGCCTGGTGGCAGACGAAGCTGCGCTGCGACTGGAGGCGGTGCAAGACTATTGGCGCGAACAGCTTTACCCCATGAACGCGCCGTCTGTGACCGAGGTGCTGGGCATCTGGCGTGATGTGGCCGCCCTGGAGCAGGACATGCGCCAGCTGCTGAACGTCGAAGCCTTGCCCGAGGCCTTGCCTGGTCAGTCGCTTGGCGATGCGCTGGCACGTGCCGCCGAGGAAAAGGCGCAGGCTTTGGCCCAGCTCAAACGGGGCTGGCCCGAGCAGGCCGATGCCTTGCTCGACTGGTTGGGCGATGTGCCGGCCGTGGAAAATTCAGGCTGGAAAAAGCGCAGTTTGAGCCTGACCAACTGCAGCAAGTGGCTGGGCTCCTTGAAACTTTGGGCGCAGGGTGAGGGCGGCTACGACGAACTCAAAAAAGCCATGGGTAAAACCGGTTGGGAGCGTTTTACACCCGAAGGCATGGCCGCTTGCCGCGAGGACGACAAGCCCTACACGCTGCCCCCGCAATGCCAAGCCTTTGCCGATTTGCAATCGGCACTGCAAAGCTTGCCCCAAGCCAGGGTGGCTGCGCGCATCCATGCCCGCACCCGGGTGGCCGAGCGACTGGCTTGGCTCAAGCAACGCACAGCGCAATTTGGTTTTGCCGACATGCTGCAGCGGCTCGATGCGGCTTTGCAGCGGGGTGACGATGGCAAGCGCCTGGCACTGCGTTTGCGTCAGCAGTTTCCGGTCGCCCTCATCGACGAATTTCAGGACACTTCGCCGCTGCAGTTCCGCATTTTTGACCACATCTATTGCACCGCCGAGAACCTGCGCGAAACGGCGCTGCTGCTCATTGGTGACCCCAAGCAATCGATTTACGGGTTCAGGGGCGCAGACATCCTGAGCTACCTGACCGCACGCGTCGCCACAGCAGGGCGGCACTATGTGCTGGACACCAATTACCGGTCGACCCAGGCAGTGGTGAATGTGGTGAACCGCTGGTTCGAAGTGGGTGATGCACGCTCGGTGCAAGGCGCGTTTGGCTATGCCCGACCGGATGGCAGCAACCCCTTGCCGTTTCAGCCGGTGAAGGCCAACAGCCGTGCTGAGGTCTTGTGCCATCAGGCAGGGGAGGTGCCCGCCATGACGCTGGCGCATGCCCCAGAGCTGGCCAGCCACCGCGACGCCATGACCCACATGTCGGCCTTGTGCGCCGAGCAAATCGTGGCTTGGCTGGGTGATGCCAGCACCCGTTTTGTGCAAGATGGCCAAGCCGACCAGCGTCTCAAGCCCAAAGACATCGCCGTCCTGGTGCGCACTGGCAAAGAAGCGGACGCGGTGCGTCATGCCCTGAGTGTGCGGGGTGTGGCCTCGGTGTATTTGTCGGACCGCGACTCGGTGTTTGACAGCGACGAAGCGGGCGACCTGTGCCTGTGGTTGCGCGCTGTGGCCGAGCCGCAAGACATGCGCCGCTTGCGTGCTGCACTGGCCACTCGCACGGTGGGCTTGACCTTGCCCGAGTTGCACCACATGGCTCAGCATGGCGATGCGCTGGACGCTTACGCGGACCAAATGCACGCACTGCGCCAGACCTGGCAAACCCAGGGCGTGTTGGCCATGGTGCGCAGGTCACTGCATGCGCTGAATCTGGCGGCGCGTTGGCGTGGTCAGGCACAAGGCGAGCGGCGTCTGACCAATGTGCTGCACCTGGCCGAGTTGCTGCAGTCGGCCAGCATGCGACTCGATGGCGAGCAGGCGCTGATTCGCTGGCTGGTGCAGCAGATGGACGAAAACGCCGAGAGCGACGAGCAGACCGTGCGCCTGGAAAGCGACGAAGATTTGGTGAAGGTGGTGACCATTCACGCCAGCAAGGGCCTGGAGTACCCGGTGGTGTGCCTGCCGTTTGCGCACAGCCACCGCGTGGTGCGTGCCGACAAAACCACCGTACTGAGCCTGACCGATGCACAAGGCGAGCGGCACAACCAACTGCAGTTCACTGCGCAAGATGTGCAAAGCGCCGATGCCGACCGCCTACGCGAAGACCTGCGACTTTGGTATGTGGCACTGACCCGTGCACGCCATGCCCTGTGGGTAGGCTGGGCCGCTGTGCACAAGCCACGCGGCAAGGACTGCCAGAACCACCTGAGCGCTGCCGGGCGTTTGGTGGGGGGCGACTCGCAGCACGAAGCGCACGCGTGGCCTGAGTTGCTTCAAGCCCTGTTGACCGACGCCCATGGCCAGCCCTTGCCTGTGCAACTGCAGACCGCAGACAGTGCAGTGGGCTTGAGCCGTTGGCAGCGAGACGATGATCTGCCTGTTCTGCGCGAAGTGCAGGCATGTACGGCGGTGATCGATAAGCGTTGGACCATCGCCAGCTTTTCGCGCCTAGCGCGTGATCTGTCGTCACAGCCTGTGCTGCAAGCGGTCCTGCAAATGGCCACGCCACGCCCGGCCGATGACGAACCGCCCGACGAAGGTATGGGCTTGGCCATACCCTCTGGTGCTGCCGCACCGCGTGCAACAGCAGCCGTGTCGCCTTGGCATGGCTTTGCCCGTGGCCCAAGCGCGGGCAACTTTTTACATGACCAGCTCGAGTGGCTGGCCGCCGATGGTTTTGCCTTGCAGCCAGGAACGCCCACAGCCGAGCGTCTGCTCAAGCGCTGCGATCGCGCAGGCTACAAGGCGCAGGCCGATGTCGTGGTGAATTGGTTGTCTCGTGTGGTAGCACAGCCGCTGCGCGGGCCGGATGCACAGCTCAATGCGCTCGTCACGGTGCTGCCCGAAATGGAGTTCTGGCTGCCCGCAGACCGGCTGCACGCCCAGGAAATCGATGCCTTGTGCCGGCAGCATTTGCTTGTCGGCGTGCCTCGCCCCAAATTGCCCGAGGCGCAGTTGCACGGCATGTTGATGGGTTTTGCCGATCTGGTGTTCGAGCACGGTGGGCGCTATTGGGTCCTCGACTACAAATCCAACCACTTGGGGGCGGACGACGCGGCCTATACCGCCGAGGCTTTGGACCAGGCCATGGCCCACCACCGCTACGAGGTGCAGGCGGCGCTTTACATGCTGGCTTTGCACCGCTTGCTGCGGGCGCGGCTGGGTGCGGCCTACGATCCGGCGCAGCACCTGGGCGGCGCGGTGTATTTGTTCATGCGCGGCATCGACGGGTCTGCTGGGGGCTGCTGCACCTTGCCCGCGCCGCTGGCCTTGATGGACGGACTGGACGCGATGCTGGGACGCCCAACAGATGCTGCGACCCAGCCAAGGAAGAGGGCATGAACCTTCGCAAAATCAAGCAGGCGTCAGTGTCGGCACTGGCTGCGCAAATGGACTGGCTTCATGACTTGCCCGAGCAGGGCCTGAGTGCCGAAAACACCTTGCAATGGCTGCACGCCTGGGCCGAACTGGGCTGGCTGCGCCGCCTGGACAGTGCCTTGGCCACGCAACTTCACCGGCTGGATGCAAAAGCGCCCCCGGCCTTGCTGGTGGCCGCTGCCGTGCTGGCCCAAATGGAGGGGCGCGGGCACACCTGTTTGTCGGTGAGCGCTTTGGCCAAGCCCCCGGTCGAACTGCTGGGCTGGCCTGCTGACGCGGTTTTGGCCCCGCAGGGTTTGCTGGCGCTGTGGGCGCACCTGCCTGGCGATATGCTCGCCTGGGTTTCGGCCTTGCAGTCGGCTTCACCGGCTTGCTTGCACCACGCAGATTCGCCTGACTTGGGCCAGCCTTTGGTGCTGGGCGGATCGGCAGATGCGCCTTTGCTGTACCTGCGGCGCTACCGCGCTTACGAAGAGCGTGTGGGTAAAAACCTGTTGCTGCGTGCACAAAGCGCGCTGCCAGTGCCCGAGGTTTTGGCCCGTGACTGGTTGGACCGGTTTTTTGGCCAGCAGCCTCATGCGGTTGCAGCGAGCGAAGACCCAACCGACTGGCAAAAGCTCGCTTGCGCGGTGGCCTTGCGGGCGCATTTGTCGGTCATCACCGGTGGCCCCGGCACGGGCAAGACCTATACCGCGGCGCGTTTGCTGGCCTTGCTTTTGGCGCTGCACGAGGGCGCGAGTCCCTTGCGCGTGGCGTTGGCCGCGCCCACCGGCAAGGCGGCGGCAAGGCTCAAGCAGTCGATTGACGGTTCGCTGAAGGCACTCCAGCAACAAGCGGGTGCATCGCTCGAGCTGGACACGCTGATCCAGCGCATTGGCCCAGCCCGCACCTTGCACGCGCTGTTGGGCGCCAGGCCCGATACCCGCATGTTCAGGCACCATGCGGCCAACCCGCTGGATGTGGATGTGTTGATCGTGGACGAAGCCTCGATGGTGCACCTTGAAATGATGGACGCCTTGCTGCAGGCCTTGCCGCCCACAGCGCGGTTGGTGCTGCTGGGGGACAAAGACCAGTTGGCCTCGGTCGAGGCCGGCGCGGTGCTGGGCGATGTGTGCCGAAATGCGGCCAATGGGGCTTATCAGGCAGAGACTTTGCGCTTCGTTTTGAGCGTGGCCGGGCAGTCTTTGGCGCCCCGGTTTCAGGCAGCGGATGCACAGTCGGTATCGGCATTGGCACAGCAAACCGTGATGCTGCGTCAAAGCCGACGTTTTGACGGCCCGATTGGCCAACTGGCCTTGGCCGTGAATGCGGGCGATGCCGGTCAGGTGGCCAATGCCTTTGAATTGCCTGCAGGTAAAAATGGCAAAGCCCTGCGCCGCTTGCAACCCCACTCGCCCCAAGCGGTGTGCGAGTTGGCACTGGGGCGTTTGGCAGACGGCGGCGCCGCACCGATGGCCTCTTACGTGGACTACCTTCAAAAAGTGCGCGATCTGCCGGTCACTGAAGACGCCGATGTGCATGCCGCTGCGGTGGTGCAGGTGTTGCAAAGCTTCGACCGTTTTCGCATCCTGTGCGCTGTGCACCAGGGCGACTGGGGGACTGCCGCGCTCAATGCGGCGGTGCAAAAGGCACTGGCTGAAGAGGGCTGGCTCAAGCCCCAGGGCGAATGGTTTGCTGGACGTCCGGTCATGGTCATGCGCAACGACACGCAACTGGGCGTGTTCAACGGCGACGTGGGCGTGGTCTTGCCCATGGCGGGTAAAGCGGGCGTGCTGAAAGCCTGGTTTCTGGACGGCGAACAACTGCGATCGGTCAGCGTATCGCGTCTGGCCCATGCCGAAACCGCTTTCGCGATGACGGTGCACAAAAGCCAGGGCTCGGAGTTTGCACACACCGCACTGGTTTTGCCGCCAGGCGCAGCCGAAGTGCTTTCACGGGAATTGGTCTACACCGGCATCACCCGTGCGCGCGACCAGTTCACGCTGATCGAAGCCCAGGCCGGCTTGCTCGATGCCGCCATCGCCCGTCCTGGCGTGCGCGCCAGCGGCTTGCAGCAGTGGTGGGGCGCTTAACTCGCGTAACCCTCGCAAGCCCCCGCATTGGCTTTGCCTTTGCATTCGCGCAAAAGGCGTTTGTCGCGCTCGGTTTTGTTTTCACCCGTCCCTTTGTCAGTGGGCGATTTCGGGGGTTTGGCTGACTTGGATTTTTTGCCCTTGGCCGCTTGTTCTGTGCCCGTGGTGGCGACAAAGTTGTCTGCTGCACGGGTTCCAGGCGTGATGACGGCCAGGCAAAGCCCCCATGCCAAGCCTGCAAGCGCCGTTGATACATGCCGTGTGGCCATGGCCTTCTCCCTGAATGTTGTTGTACTGACCATGATAGGCAAGCACAGCACGGGTGCAAGTAGGGGACATCCGCATACCGAAGCAGCCGTTACGATGACGGCATGAACACCATTCAACCCCCTTTTATGCGCCAAACCGTCATGGACCTGGAAGAGTCACGTATCCGCGAAGTGGCCAACGCGGGCATGGGACGCCCCGATGTGCTGGCTTTCTGGTTTGGTGAGTCCGACGAAGTCACGCCTGCCGTGGTGCGCCAGGCGGCCATCGATTCCTTGCAAAAAGGCGAGACTTTTTATGCGCACAACCTGGGCCTGCCCGAACTGCGACAGGCGGTGTCGGACTACATGTCGGCCTTGCATGGCCCGATCGGTGTGGACCGCCTGGCCATCACTTCAGGGGGCGTGAACGCCCTCATGCTTGCTGCTCAGGCTTTGGTCGATGCCGGTGACGAAGCGGTGGCGGTGACGCCCGTCTGGCCCAATCTGACAGCGCAGGCGCTGGTCATGGGTGCCCATTTGAAGCGCGTGTCGCTGCGTCCGGTCGATGGGCAATGGCAGCTCGACATGGCCGCACTCAAGGCTGCCATCACGCCGGCCACGCGCTTGTTGATCGTCAATTCACCCAACAACCCGACCGGCTGGACGCTCAGCCGAGCCGAGCAGGCCGAGATCCTGGCGCATTGCCGCCAGACGGGCACCTGGGTGCTGGCCGATGAGGTGTACGAGCGCCTTTATTACGAGACCGACACGTTCAACGGCTGTGCCCCGTCTTTCCTGGATGTGGCCGAGCCTGATGACCGACTGGTGGTGGTGCACAGCTTTTCCAAGAGCTTTTTGATGACCGGTTGGCGGCTGGGCTGGCTGGTGATGCCGGCCGCCATGACGCCGCATATCAGGCTGCTGAAATACCCCATTCGCGAGCGCAATTTCGCCCCGCATGGTTTTGATTTTTTTGATTTTCCTTTCGCATTCTGATATTCCCTTCGTTTTTTGTTCGCCTTGGCCCACTTGTAAGCCCAT
>NZ_NESK01000039.1 GCF_003063415.1 Limnohabitans sp. 2KL-17 | reverse complement strand
CCGGGTGACAACGTGTCGATCACTGTGAAGTTGATCAACCCCATTGCGATGGAAGAAGGCTTGCGCTTCGCCATTCGTGAAGGTGGCCGCACCGTTGGTGCTGGCGTCGTTGCCAAGATCATTGCTTGAAGGGATTCAAGTAGGGGTATAGCTCAATTGGCAGAGCGTCGGTCTCCAAAACCGAAGGTTGTAGGTTCGATTCCTACTGCCCCTGCCACCTGAAGGGTGGATTCTTAAGCCTGCTAGAGCCCCTAGCGGGCTTCATTGTCTGACAAGAGTCCTCATGGGTTGAGGTTCAAAAAAGGTTTCAAGCCGTATGGCAACGTCCGAAGTTCAAACTGTGAGTGCTGCTGGTGACAAGATGCGTCTGGCATTGGCTGGCGCATTGGTCATTGCCGCATTGGTGGCCTTTTACATGCTGGCCAGCAAGGGCAGTTTGGCGCAATGGGCGGGCCTGCTGGTCGGCCTGCTGGCCAGTGTTGTCGTGTTCTTCACGTCTGAATCGGGCCGTCAATTGATTGCCTTTGGCCGCGATGCTGTTCGCGAAGTCAAGAAGGTGGTCTGGCCTGAGCGCAAGGAAGCCATGCAAATAACGGCATACGTGTTTGCCTTTGTGGTGGTGATGGCCTTGTTCTTGTGGCTGACCGACAAAACTCTCGAATGGGTTTTTTACGATCTGATTCTTGGGTGGAAAAAATAATGAATGATGCTGTAGTCAACGCTGCGATGGCCGGCTCATTGACCAACCCCGACCTCAAATGGTATGTGGTTCATGCGTATTCGGGCATGGAAAAAGCGGTCGAGCGCAACATCGTCGAACGCATCACGCGTTCAGGTATGGCGTCCAAATTTGGCCGTATTTTGGTGCCCACCGAAGAAGTGGTCGAAATCAAAAACGGACAAAAGAGAACCACTGAACGTAAATTTTTCCCTGGTTATGTGCTGGTGGAAATGGTGATGGACGATGAAACTTGGCACTTGGTGAAGCACACCAACAAGGTCACGGGCTTTGTGGGCGGTTCTAAAAATCGCCCAGCTCCTATTTCTGAAGCGGATGTTCAGAAAATTGTGAGCCAGATGCAAGAAGGCACTGACAAGCCGCGCCACAAGGTGGAGTTTGAGGTGGGTGAATACATCCGCGTCAAAGAAGGCCCATTCACTGATTTCAATGGCACCGTTGAAGAAGTCAATTACGAGCGCAACAAGATGCGCGTTTCAGTGACCATTTTTGGCCGCGCAACGCCCGTTGAGTTGGAGTTTGGTCAAGTCGAAAAAACCTGAACGGTTTTCTTTTTTCTGGCTGGCGCTTACCGACTCGGTGCCAGGCAATATTTCTGAGTCGTTAACCCCGGGGAGCCCAAGACCACATGGTCTTGAGCGTTAAAACCCGCAAGGAGAAAAGCATGGCGAAAAAAATCGTCGGCTTCATCAAGCTGCAAGTGCCAGCTGGTAAAGCCAATCCATCACCACCTATTGGTCCAGCATTGGGTCAACGTGGTTTGAACATCATGGAATTCTGCAAGGCGTTCAACGCCCAGACCCAGGGTGTTGAGCCAGGTCTGCCGCTGCCAGTGGTTATCACTGCGTTTGCTGACAAGTCCTTCACCTTCATCATCAAGACGCCGCCTGCAGCGACCTTGATCAAGAAGTCCCTCAAGATCGACAAAGCTTCTACTAAGCCAGGTCTTGAAAAAGTCGGCAAGATCACCCGCGCACAGCTGGAAGAAATCGCCACCACCAAGATGAAAGACCTGACTGCTGCCGACATGGATGCAGCCGTTCGAACCATCGCTGGTACTGCCCGGTCCATGGGCGTGAATGTGGAGGGCGTGTAAATGTCCAAACTCACCAAAAAACAAAAAGCCCAAGTCGGCAAAGTGGACAGTCTCAAGCTGTACGCTCTGACCGATGCCCTGACCATGGTCAAAGAACATGCCACTGCCAAGTTCGATGAATCCATCGACGTGGCTGTGCAACTCGGCATTGATGCCAAGAAGTCTGATCAAGTGGTGCGTGGCGCTGTCGTATTGCCCAACGGCACTGGTAAAACAGCCCGTGTTGCTGTGTTCGCCCAAGGCGCCAAGGCTGATGAAGCCCGCGCTGCTGGCGCTGACGTTGTCGGCATGGAAGACCTGGCTGCCCGCGTCAAAGCAGGCGATATGCCTTTCGATGTGGTGATCGCCGCCCCTGACGCGATGCGCGTTGTGGGTACTTTGGGTCAGATTTTGGGCCCACGTGGCCTGATGCCTAACCCAAAAGTCGGTACCGTGACCCCTGATGTGGCAACGGCCGTGAAGAACGCCAAAGCCGGTCAAGTCCAGTTCCGCGTTGACAAGGCCGGCATCGTGCATGGCACCATTGGCCGCCGTTCGTTCGATACGGACAAGTTGCAAGGCAACTTGGCGGCCTTGATTGAAGCGCTGGTGAAAGCCAAGCCTGCCACCAGCAAAGGCGTTTACCTGCGCAAAGTGGCCGTGTCTTCAACCATGGGTGTGGGCGTTCGCGTCGACACGCAATCCATCGCCGCTTGATGGCAAAAAATTTGAGTCGGCCTTAACGCTGGCTCAATGTGGTGGGCTGCAGTCTTTGCAAAGAGACGGCAGGCCATCCAAGACCGTTGGTGCACACACCGCTGTGCTTAATCAACAGACCCGCAAGTCAAATTGCAGGTTTGGGCCAACGCAGATGGCGATCCCGCTGCACATGGATGAATGTCCTGAACAGTTGGTCGCTGCAAATAGGCGTGTTTCAGGGGTGACCCGAAAAACACATACAAAGGAGTAGACCTTGAGTCTGAATCGCAGTGAGAAAGAAGCGGTCATCACCGAAGTGACCGACCTCGCCGCTAAAGCTCAAACGCTTGTGATGGCGGAATACCGTGGTATCACGGTCGCTGACATGACCAATTTGCGTGTCAAAGCTCGCAGTCTCGGCGTTTCGCTGACGGTGTTGAAAAACACCTTGGCGCGCCGTGCTGTGGCAGGTACGCAATTTGAAGTTGTCGCCGACCAGATGACCGGCCCGCTGATCTATGGCTTCTCTGAAGATGCAGTCGCCGCCGCCAAGGTGGTGGCTGACTTCGCGAAAACCAACGACAAGTTGGTGATTCGCGCAGGTGCATTTGCAGGAAAAGCTTTGGACGTCAATGGCGTTAAGCAATTGGCAAGCATCCCTTCGAAAGAAGTGTTGTTGGCTCAGTTGTGTGGCTTGCTGATGTCGCCAATGTCCCGCACCGCAGTGGTGTTGGGTGCTCTGGCGGCCAAAAAAGGCGAAGGCGAAGCTGTTGCCGCTTAAGGCCGGCGTTCGTGTTTTAACCAATTGTTAGGAAATAAAAATGGCATTCGATAAAGACGCATTTTTGACCGCGCTTGACAGCATGACGGTCATGGAACTCAACGAACTGGTGAAAGCCATCGAAGAGAAATTTGGTGTGAGCGCTGCGGCCATGGCTGCACCTGCTGCCGCTGGTGGTGGTGCTGCTGCTGCTGCGGAAGAGAAGACAGAATTCAACGTCATGTTGCTTGAAACCGGCGCTAACAAAGTGTCCGTCATCAAGGCCGTGCGCGAAATCACCGGTCTGGGCTTGAAAGAAGCCAAAGACCTGGTGGATGGTGCACCTAAAGCTGTCAAAGAAGGCCTGCCAAAGGCTGACGCTGAAGCTGCCAAGAAGAAGTTGGAAGAAGCTGGCGCCAAGGCCGAACTCAAGTAATTCGGTCGTGATCCAAGGCTGGAGTGCCCGAAAGGGTCTCCAGCCTTTGGTGCTTGAATAGCGGACAGAAGTACAAGCTGAAAAGCCCACTTTTGCTGCTTCTCAAAACACCGGAAAGTTGATTTGTAAAAGTCAGCTTTTCAGTGTTTTCTGACCCGACTGCAGAAAACCCTTGGTACGGGTTGCGTGCAATGCGCAATCGTCCGCCAACGCTGGTAGTGGCCAGCCGCCAAGCCCGTTGAATGAGTGCAAAAGCTCGTTCAACACACAGTTCTGAAAGATCAAGCCCGGAGATCTCATGGCCTATTCATACACCGAACGCAAGCGAATCCGCAAAAGTTTCGGAAGCCGCGAAAGCGTGCTCGAAGTTCCTTACCTGCTGCAAATGCAAAAAGACGCTTACACGTCATTTTTACAAGCAGGTGTTGTTTCATCCAAACGCACACACGAAGGCCTGCAAGCCGCATTCGAGTCGGCTTTCCCGATCGTGTCCCACAACGGTTTTGTGGAGATGAAATTTGTCGAGTACAACTTGGCCAAACCAGCGTTTGACGTGCGCGAATGCCAGACACGAGGACTGACCTTCTCCTCGGCTGTGCGCGCTCGCGTTCAGCTCATCATTTACGACCGCGACTCATCGACATCGCAGTCCAAAGTGGTCAAGGAAGTTAAAGAGCAAGAGGTCTACATGGGCGAAGTGCCCCTGATGACCGACAAAGGCTCCTTCATCATCAACGGGACTGAACGCGTGATCGTGTCTCAGTTGCACCGTTCGCCTGGCGTATTCTTCGAGCACGACAAAGGCAAAACCCACAGTTCGGGCAAGCTGTTGTTCAGCGCGCGCATCATCCCTTACCGCGGTTCGTGGCTCGACTTCGAATTCGACCCCAAAGACATTCTTTACTTCAGGGTTGACCGTCGCCGCAAGATGCCTGTCTCGATTTTGCTCAAGGCCATTGGCCTGAACCCTGAATCGATCCTGGCGAACTTTTTCGTCAACGACAATTTCCGCTTGATGGACAGCGGCGCACAAATGGAATTTGTTGCCGAACGCCTGCGTGGGGAAGTTGCACGTTTTGACATCACCGACAAGTCCGGCAAAGTGGTGATCGCCAAAGACAAACGAATCACTGTGCGCCACACCCGCGAACTTGAACAATCGGGTACCACGCACATTAGTGTGCCGGAAGACTTCCTGATCGGGCGTGTGGTCGCTCGCAGCATCGTTGATGCAGACACCGGTGAAATCATCGCCAAGGCCAACGAAGAATTGACCGAAGCGCTGATGAAGAAGTTGCGTACATCCGGCGTTCAGGATTTGCCGTGTATTTACACGAACGAACTGGACCAGGGGGCGTACATTTCGCAGACCTTGCGCATCGATGAGACCGTTGACGAGTTTGCGGCACGCGTCGCGATCTACCGCATGATGCGTCCTGGCGAGCCACCAACAGAAGACGCTGTGCAGGCCCTGTTCCAGCGTTTGTTCTACAACCCTGACACCTACGACTTGTCGCGTGTCGGTCGTATGAAATTCAATGCGCGAGTGGGTCGCCCTGACTCGACAGGCCCCATGGTGCTCACCAACGAAGACATCCTGGCTGTGGTCAAGATTTTGGTGGACTTGCGCAACGGCAACGGTGAAGTTGACGACATCGATCACCTGGGCAACCGCCGCGTGCGTTGCGTCGGTGAGCTGGCCGAAAACCAATACCGAACAGGTTTGGCGCGTATCGAAAAAGCTGTGAAAGAGCGTTTGGGCCAAGCTGAGCAAGAACCGCTCATGCCACACGACCTGATCAACTCCAAGCCGATCTCTGCGGCCCTGAAAGAGTTTTTCGGTGCATCACAGCTGTCACAGTTCATGGACCAGACCAACCCTCTGGCCGAGATCACCCACAAGCGCCGTGTTTCGGCACTTGGCCCAGGTGGTTTGACCCGCGAACGTGCAGGTTTTGAAGTGCGCGACGTGCACGTGACCCATTACGGCCGTGTCTGCCCCATTGAAACACCTGAAGGTCCAAACATTGGTTTGATTAACTCGTTGGCCCTGTACGCCCGCCTGAACGAATATGGGTTCATTGAGACCCCCTATCGCCAAGTGATCGACGGCAAAGTCACGATGAACATAGACTACCTGTCGGCCATCGAAGAAGGCAAGTACGTCATCGCCCAGGCCAACGCGGCTTTGGACAAAGACGGCAAGCTGACCGGTGATTTGGTTTCTGCCCGTGAAAAAGGCGAATCCATCTTGTGCGGCGCCGAGCGCATCCAGTACATGGACGTTTCGCCTGCCCAGATCGTTTCAGTGGCTGCATCTTTGGTGCCGTTCCTGGAGCACGATGACGCCAACCGCGCATTGATGGGCGCAAACATGTCGCGTCAGGCTGTGCCTGTATTGCGTCCTGAAAAGCCCATGGTCGGGACCGGTATCGAGCGTGTTGCTGCTGTTGACTCGGGCACCGTCGTCACGGCCACACGCGGTGGCATCGTGGATTACGTCGATGCAACGCGCATCGTGATCCGCGTCAACGACGCCGAAGCCATGGCCGGCGAAGTCGGCGTGGACATCTACAACCTGATCAAGTACCAGCGTTCCAACCAGAACACCAACATCCACCAACGCCCCATCGTTCAACGCGGTGACAAGCTGGCCAAGGGTGATGTGATCGCCGACGGCGCCTCGACTGATCTGGGCGAAATCGCGATTGGTCAGAACATGCTGATCGCCTTCATGCCATGGAACGGCTACAACTTCGAAGATTCGATCCTGATTTCTGAACGTGTCGTATCGGAAGACCGCTACACCTCGATCCACATCGAAGAACTCGTGGTGATGGCCCGTGACACCAAGTTGGGCGCCGAAGAAATTTCGCGCGATATTCCCAACTTGTCCGAGCAACAACTGGGTCGTCTGGACGATTCCGGCATCATTTACGTGGGTGCAGAAGTGCAACCCGGTGATGTGCTGGTTGGCAAGGTCACGCCAAAAGGCGAGACCACACTGACCCCGGAAGAAAAGCTGTTGCGCGCCATCTTCGGTGAAAAAGCCAGTGATGTAAAAGACACTTCGCTGCGTGTAGACCAGGGCTCACAAGGCACAGTGATAGACGTGCAGGTCTTCACCCGTGAAGGCATCGTGCGTGACAAGCGTGCACAACAAATCATCGACGACGAACTCAAGCGCTTCCGTCTGGATTTGAACGACCAGTTGCGCATTGTCGAAGCCGATGCATTTGACCGCATTGAAAAATTGCTGGTTGGACGCGTGGCCAACGGTGGTCCGCAGAAACTTGCCAAAGGCACCAAGCTGGACAAGGCCTATATGGCTTCGGTCGAGAAGTTCCACTGGTTCGACATTCGCCCTGCTGAAGACGATGTGGCCATGCAACTCGAATCCATCAAGAATTCGCTGGAGCAAACCCGTCACAGCTTCGACTTGTCTTTTGAAGAAAAGCGCAAGAAGCTCACGCAAGGTGACGAGTTGCCAGCGGGCGTGCTGAAAATGGTCAAGGTCTATCTGGCCGTCAAGCGCCGCTTGCAACCGGGTGACAAAATGGCTGGCCGCCACGGTAACAAAGGGGTGGTCTCCAAGATCGTACCGGTCGAAGACATGCCCTACATGGCAGACGGCACCCCAGTAGACATCGTGCTCAACCCACTGGGCGTGCCATCGCGCATGAACGTGGGTCAGGTGCTCGAAGTTCACCTGGGTTGGGCTGGCAAAGGCATTGGCCATCGCATTGGCAACATGCTGCAAGCTGAAACCCAACGCCAGGAAAAGATTGCTGAATTGCGCAAACTTTTCGAGCAGTTGTACAACAGCATGGGGCGCAAGGAAGACTTGTCGCAACTGACTGACGACGAAATCCTCGCCATGGCTGGCAACCTCAAAGAAGGTTTCCCATTCGCTACGCCGGTGTTCGATGGTGCAGCTGAAGAAGAAATCCGCGCGATGTTGCATTTGGCCTATCCGGAAGATCTGGCCAAGGCCAAGGGATTGACCGCCACACGCACACAAGCCAATTTGTTTGATGGCCGTTCAGGCGATGCTTTTGACCGTCCGACCACCATTGGCTACATGCACTTCTTGAAACTTCACCACTTGGTGGACGACAAGATGCATGCGCGCTCGACAGGTCCTTACAGCTTGGTCACTCAGCAGCCGCTGGGTGGTAAGGCTCAGTTCGGTGGTCAGCGTTTCGGTGAGATGGAAGTGTGGGCGCTGGAGGCATACGGTGCTTCTTACGTTCTGCAAGAAATGCTCACCGTCAAGTCCGATGACGTGCAAGGCCGTACCAAGGTCTACGAGAGCATCGTCAAAGGTGAACACTCCATCGAAGCGGGTATGCCCGAATCGTTCAACGTGCTGGTCAAGGAAATCCGTTCGCTGGGTCTTGACATCGAGCTCGAGCGTTCTTAATTCACAGGCAAAGGATTTAAACCATGAAATCACTACTCGACCTGTTCAAGCAGTTCACGCCCGATGACCATTTTGATGCCATCCGCATCGGTCTGGCATCGCCTGAGAAGATCCGTTCGTGGTCTTTCGGTGAGGTGAAAAAGCCGGAAACCATTAACTACCGCACCTTCAAGCCTGAGCGCGACGGTCTTTTTTGTGCCAAGATTTTTGGCCCTATCAAAGACTATGAGTGCTTGTGCGGCAAGTACAAGCGTCTCAAGCACCGCGGCGTGATCTGCGAGAAATGCGGCGTTGAAGTCACACAGACCAAAGTGCGTCGCGAGCGCATGGGCCACATTGATCTGGCTGCGCCTTGTGCCCATATTTGGTTCCTGAAATCATTGCCATCACGTTTGGGCCTGGTGCTCGACATGACGCTGCGCGATATCGAGCGTGTTCTGTACTTTGAAGCCTATGTGGTGACCGATCCCGGCATGACTCCGCTGAAGAAATTCGGCATCATGACTGAAGACGACTACGATGCCAAGCTCAAGGAATACGGTGACGAATTCACTGCCAAGATGGGCGCTGAAGGCATCCGTGAATTGCTCGAAGGCATTGACATTGAAAGCGAAATCGAACGCTTGCGCGGCGACTTGACTGGCTCAGAACTGAAAGTCAAAAAGAACTCCAAGCGCCTCAAAGTGCTGGAAGCTTTCAAGAAATCGGGTATCAAGCCTGGCTGGATGGTGCTCGAAGTGCTGCCCGTGTTGCCGCCGGACTTGCGTCCTTTGGTGCCGCTGGATGGCGGCCGCTTTGCGACCTCTGACCTGAACGACCTGTATCGCCGCGTCATCAACCGCAACAGCCGACTGCGCCGTTTGCTGGAACTGAAGGCGCCCGAGATCATCGCCCGCAACGAAAAGCGTATGTTGCAAGAAGCGGTGGACAGCCTGTTGGACAACGGCCGTCGCGGCAAAGCCATGACCGGCGCCAACAAGCGTGCCCTGAAGTCTTTGGCTGACATGATCAAAGGCAAGAGCGGTCGTTTCCGTCAAAACTTGCTGGGCAAGCGCGTCGACTATTCGGGTCGTTCCGTCATCACCGTCGGACCAACGCTCAAGCTGCACCAGTGCGGTTTGCCCAAGTTGATGGCCATCGAACTGTTCAAACCATTCATCTTTGCCCGCCTCGAAGCAATGGGCATTGCGACCACCATCAAGGCCGCCAAGAAAGAAGTTGAAGCCGGCACGCCGGTGGTGTGGGACATCCTGGAAGAGGTCATCAAAGAGCATCCCGTGATGCTTAACCGTGCGCCTACGCTGCACCGTTTGGGCATTCAGGCGTTTGAGCCTTTGTTGATTGAAGGCAAAGCCATTCAGTTGCATCCGCTTGTTTGCGCGGCCTTCAACGCCGACTTTGACGGTGACCAGATGGCCGTTCACGTGCCGCTGTCGGTGGAAGCCCAGATGGAGGCTCGCACCTTGATGCTGGCCTCGAACAACATCTTGTTCCCAGCTTCTGGTGAACCCTCCATCGTGCCGTCACAAGACGTGGTGCTGGGTCTTTACTACGCGACGCGTGACCGCATCAACGCCAGGGGCGAAGGTTTGATCTTTGCCGACATTGGCGAAGTGCAGCGTGCTCTGGATGCAGATGCTGTGGAGTTGACCGCCAAGATCAACGTGCGCATGACCGAGTGGACAAAAGACAAAGTCACAGGTGAATTCTCTTCATCGGTGTCGATGGTCGAAACCACTGTCGGCCGTGCATTGCTGTCTGAAATCTTGCCCAAAGGCCTTCCTTTCTCGAACCTGAACAAGGCTCTGAAGAAGAAAGAGATTTCCAAGCTGATCAACACGTCCTTCCGCAAGTGCGGCCTGAAAGAGACCGTGGTGTTTGCCGACAAGCTGTTGCAAAACGGTTTCCGTTTGGCTACACGCGCCGGCATCTCGATCGGTATCGATGACATGTTGGTGCCACCAGAAAAACCCGCCATCATTGAGGCCGCTGAAAAAGAAGTCAAAGACATCGAACAGCAATACGTCTCTGGACTTGTAACTGCTGGCGAGCGCTACAACAAAGTGGTCGACATCTGGGGCAAAGCTGGTGACGTCGTGTCCAAGGTGATGATGGACCAGCTCCGTAAAGAGCGGACCATTGACCGCCATGGCAACGAAGTCGATCAGGAATCGTTCAACTCGATTTACATGATGGCCGACTCCGGCGCTCGCGGTTCTGCTGCGCAGATTCGTCAGTTGGCCGGTATGCGTGGCCTGATGGCCAAGCCCGACGGCTCGATCATCGAGACCCCCATCACGGCGAACTTCCGTGAAGGTCTGAACGTGTTGCAGTACTTCATTTCGACACACGGTGCACGAAAAGGCCTGGCCGACACGGCTTTGAAAACTGCGAACTCAGGTTACCTGACGCGTCGTCTGGTAGACGTGACCCAAGACTTGGTCGTGACTGAACTCGATTGCGGCACTTCTGACGGCTCGCTGATGCGCGCCATCGTTGAAGGCGGCGAAGTAATCGAATCACTGCGCGACCGGATTCTGGGCCGAACTGTGGTTGAGGATGTCCTGCACCCTGAAAACCGTTCCGTGATGGCTGCATCAGGCATCATGCTCGACGAAGACTTGCTCGACGAACTGGAAGCTGCCGGTGTGGACGAAGTGAAGGTGCGTACTGCGCTGACCTGCGAGACACGTTTTGGTCTTTGCGCCAAATGCTATGGCCGCGATCTGGGCCGTGGTGGTCTGGTGAACAACGGCGAAGCAGTGGGTGTGATTGCTGCTCAGTCGATTGGTGAGCCAGGCACACAGCTGACCATGCGCACGTTCCACATTGGTGGTGCTGCATCCCGTGCAGCTGTAGCCTCTAGTGTGGAAGCAAAATCGAACGGCATCATCGGTTTCAATGCCACGATGCGTTATGTGACCAACAGCAAAGGCGAGTTGGTGGTGATTTCCCGTTCTGGCGAGATCGTCATCCACGAACACGGCCGTGAGCGTGAGCGTCACAAAGTGCCCTATGGTGCGATCTTGTCGGTCAAGGCCGATCAGACCATCAAGGCTGGCGCCATCCTGGCCAACTGGGACCCATTGACCCGACCGATCATCACCGAATTTGCCGGCCAGGTGAAATTCGAGAACGTCGAAGAAGGCCTGACCGTCGCCAAGCAATTGGACGAAGTGACCGGTTTGTCCACGCTGGTAGTGATCGATCCCAAGCGCCGTGGTGCTGCCAAGATCATCCGTCCTCAGGTCAAGCTGATCGACGCCGCAGGCAAGGAAGTCAAGATTCCTGGGACCGACCATTCGGTGACCATCGGCTTCCAGATCGGCTCGCTGATTCAGGTGCGCGATGGCATGAGCGTTGGCCCAGGCGAAGTGCTGGCCCGTATCCCGGTTGAAGGACAAAAGACGCGTGACATTACTGGCGGTTTGCCACGTGTCGCCGAGTTGTTTGAAGCCCGCACACCCAAAGACAAAGGCATGCTGGCCGAGATCACGGGTACTGTGTCTTTCGGCAAGGAAACCAAAGGCAAGGTCCGTTTGCAGATCACCGATCCTGATGGCAAGGTCTGGGATGAACTGATCCCCAAAGAGAAGAACATCCTGGTCCACGAAGGTCAGGTCGTCAACAAGGGCGAAAGCATTGTGGACGGCCCTGCCGACCCGCAAGACATCTTGCGTCTGTTGGGCATCGAAGAGTTGGCCCGCTACATCGTTGATGAAGTGCAGGACGTTTACCGCTTGCAAGGCGTGAAGATCAATGACAAGCACATCGAAGTGATTGTTCGTCAGATGCTTCGCCGGGTGGTTGTCGAGAACATCGGCGATTCCACCTACATTTCCGGCGAGCAGGTTGAGCGGTCCGAAATGCTCAACACCAACGATGCCTTGCAGAGCGACGGCAAGATCCCGGCGACTTTCAGCAACTTGTTGCTGGGTATCACCAAGGCTTCCTTGTCGACCGATTCGTTCATCTCTGCCGCTTCCTTCCAGGAAACGACCCGGGTGCTGACCGAAGCGGCGATCATGGGCAAGCGCGACGAACTGCGTGGCCTGAAAGAAAACGTGATCGTGGGTCGTCTGATTCCTGCAGGTACTGGCTTGGCGTACCACAAAGCGCGTGCCGTCAAGGATGCCATGGACGACGCAGAGCGCCGCGCCATTGCCGATGCCGAAGCTGCAGACTTGGCTGGAACATCGACCGAAGACGCTGTCTCCGACGCAGGTGAAGCTGCCTGAGTGACGCATTCACCTGTTGCAAGGTGAACAGCTTGAACAGCCCCTGCACCGGTTTGCGGTCAGGGGCTGTTTTTTATGGTGAGGATTGGACAGAGGTGAAAACATGGGAGCACTGATTTTTGGCATCTTGCTTGCGCTTGCCCTGTTTTGGGCGGTCGGCGCACACAATCGCTTGCTGCGTCTGCGCGCAGAGGTTGTGAGACAGTGGAGCAGTGTCGATGCCGTCTGGCTTCGCTTGCTGGTTCGCATGCAGGGCGGCATCGCTGCGCGTCAGTCATTGGCCATTGAAGATGGCGCAGATGGTCTGCAAGCATTGCAATCGGCCAGTGATGATTTGCTCGAGGCCTTGTTGCAGGCTCGTTTGCAGCCATTGGACGGAGCGTGCCAAAAGCAGGTTGTGGCGCAGCACCAAAAGGTGGTGGCGCAAATCCGCTTGATGCTGCAAACAACCAACGATGCAGTCAAACCCGATCTGGACATCGCATTGAACCGAATGCGTCAAACCTTGCCTGCTGCGCTCATTCCGTACCATGTGGCCGTTGCCGCATACAACGATGCGCTGGCCATGCGGCCTGCATCCTGGCTTGCGCAACGTCTGAACCTTCAACCTGCCATGCGAATGGATTTGTCCATGGGCGCTGCCTGAGCGTTCTTTGAAATCATCGATGACACAACTTGCCCAATCCAGCGGACAGACTTCTTCAGGCCAGTCCCCACCTTTATGGCGACTGCTGCAAGCCACCGCTGCTGCTGTGCAGGCCACACGCCAGGGGCGGTCACTGACCGCTCAACTTGAAAGTGTCCCGCATGAACTGCGCCCTGGGGTTCAAGCCCTAAGCTTTCACGTGCTCAGGCAACTGGGTCGGGCAAGTGCCTTGCGTGAGCAACTTGCTGCGAAAACGCCATCACCGCCAGCAGATGCCCTGTTGTGTACGGCATTGGCCTTGTGCTTTAACGAGGCAGATGCGCCGTACCCCATCCATACATTGGTCAATCAAACGGTGGAGGCCGCTCGCAAGCAAAGACAAACACAAGCCCAAAGCGGGTTCATCAACGCTTGCCTCAGGCGTTTTATGCGCGAACGCGAAGCATTGGTGAAGCAAACCGACGATGATTTACAGGCCCGATGGAACCACCCCCGTTGGTGGGTGGAGCGCTTGCAGGCTGATCACCCGCTTCACTGGCAGCAGCTTCTGGAGGTGGCACAAAAACCTGCACCGATGACGCTGCGAGTCAACCAATTGCACCACACGGTTGCAGCCTATCAGCAGCAACTGGCATCAATCGGTGTGGGTGCTCAAGCCGTGGGAGCGCAGGGCTTGCAATTGACACGGGCCATGCCAGTGCACCAGTTGCCTGGATTTTCGGAGGGCCATGTTTCCGTGCAAGATGCCGCGGCACAAGTGGCTGCCCCCTTATTGTTACGGGGCATGGAAAACGCAAAGCCATGGCGAATTTTGGATGCTTGTGCCGCCCCCGGGGGCAAAACCGGACATTTGCTTGAAATCCACCCCCATGCCCATGTGCTGGCTTTGGATGTGGATGCGTCACGCTGCGAGCGGATTCATCAGAATTTGCAGCGTTTGGGCCTGCAAGCCGAGGTGCTTGCGGCGGACGCCGGACAACCTGCGCAATGGTGGGATGGGCAAGCGTTTGACGCCATCTTGCTGGACGCACCCTGCACAGCATCTGGCATTGTCCGAAGGCACCCAGATGTGCGCTGGCTGCGCAGGCCTACAGACAGCGGGCAATTGGCCAAAACACAGGCGGCGCTGCTCAAGGCGCTTTGGCCTTTGCTCGTGCCTGGAGGGCGCCTGCTTTATTGCACTTGCTCCGTCTTCAAGGCCGAGGGTGATGAGACCGTTCAGGCGTTTCTTCAAAGCAACACCAATGCCCTATTGCACCTCTCGCCGGGACATTTGATTCCCGGGCAGGTGTTAATTGGGCTGCCAGTCGAGGACAATCCCATGGGTGAACACGATGGGTTTTATTACGCACTTCTGGAAAAGCGCCTTGGCTAAGCTCTGGCGCTTGGGCGGCTGGGTCCTTGGGGCCTGGCTGCTTGTCGTGCCATCTGTCTGGGCTCAAGCCTCCCTGCCCGAATTGGCAGAGTTGCGCGCCGAACGACGTGACACTGCGCTTTATTTGACCGCCCAGATCAAGCTGGAGTTGGGGTTTGCAATTGAAGATGCCCTGCTCAAAGGACTGGCGGTGCACTTTGTCGCAGAGGCCGAAGTCATGCGAGACCGCTGGTATTGGTATGACCGCAAAATTAACACGGCAACACGTTTCTACAGATTGGCTTTCCAACCCCTGACCCGGCGGTGGCGTCTGAACGTTTCCAATGAACCGATGTCTGGTGGAGGCCTGGCAGGCAGTATTTCACAGAGTTTCGAAACACTGCCTGAGGCGTTGGATGTGATCCGGCGCCAGTCCGGATGGAAGGTGGCCGAGATGGCCGACCTGGATTTGGAGGCGCGCCAATACATTGCTTACCGTTTCAGACTGGACACTTCTCAGCTGCCCCGCCCGTTTCAGATCGCCGCCGGCAACCAATCCGAGTGGGCTTTGATGGTGGCCAGGCAGTTGCGAATCACGCCGGACATGGTGCGCTGAAATGGGGCTTTCGACCAACCGATCTGCAAAGAAGCAGCTGCAGGCATCGCGCACCAGTCGATGGCTGTTGGCTTTAGGTGCCTTGGCAATGGTGGTGATCGGTTTGGGACTGATCGTGCTGATGACCCAAGCCACAGGCAATCGTGAAAGCTACAACCAGAATTACGAATGGCTTGTGTTGATCAACGCCGTAGTGGCCAGTGGTTTGCTGATCACCATCTTGTGGGGCGCGGTAAGGCTATTGATAAGATTCCGGCGTGGCCAATTCGGCTCCCGCTTGCTGGTTAAGCTGGCCGGGATCTTTGCTCTGGTGGGCGTCATTCCGGGCGTGCTGATTTATGTGGTGTCCTACCAGTTCGTATCACGATCAATCGAGAGCTGGTTCGATGTCAAAGTGGAGGCGGCGCTGGTTGCCGGCCTGAACCTGGGACGAGCCACGCTTGACACCCTGAGCACCGATCTGTCCAAACAAGCGCGAGTTGCAGCCACCCAATTGAGCGATGTGGCCGACGTCAGTGCTGGCATTGCCCTGGAAAAAATGCGTGAGCAACTGGGCGTCAGCGATGCTGTGCTCTGGACCACCAGCGGACGGATGGTTGCCAGTGCCGGGCAATCCAGATTTCAAATTCGCCCCGAACTCCCCCCGATACAGCAACTCAAAGACGCGAAGCAAAAAGGCAGTGTTGAATGGGTTGAGGGACTTGACGAAGCCATACCCGGAGGCGACAAGGGGCGCGTCAAGGTGCTGGTTTTGCTGCCTCAATCAGGACTTGCATTTGACGAAGACCGCCGCTTGCTGCAGGTGACACAAGACTTGCCACCTACGCTGGTCAACAACGCACTCGAAGTGCAGGGCGCTTACCGTGAGTACCAGGAGCGGGCGCTGGCCCGCGAAGGCTTGCGGCGCATGTACATTGGCACGCTGACGCTCAGTTTGTTCTTGGCCGTGCTCGGTGCAATCCTGCTGGCCGTGGTGTTGGGTAACCAATTGGCGCGACCCTTGTTGTTGCTGGCGCACGGCATGCGTCAAGTGGCCTCAGGGGACTTGACGCCCAAGTTGGCCTTGCAAGGCAACGATGAACTCGGTGGCTTGACCCGTTCATTTGCAGACATGACGCAACAATTGTCTGACGCCCGTACAAACGTGCAACGCAGCCTGGTTCAGCTGGATACAGCACGCGGTAATTTGCAAACCATCCTGGACAATCTGACGGCAGGCGTCATGGTGCTCGATGCTCAAGGCGTGATTCAGTCGGCCAATCCAGGCGCGACCCGGATTTTGCGAGTGCCCGTGGCCGCCTATAAAGGTTTGCCGCTGCTCAGCCTGCCTGAACTGGCAGGCTTTGCGCAAGGCGTGGCTGAGCAGTTCGCCATGCTTCGATTGGACAAAGATGCCCATGAACTGGACCACTGGCAAAAATCCTTCGAAGTTCACGCCACGGGTCAGGGGCTGACGGAGACGGCGCTGACATTGCTGGCACGTGGTGCAGTTTTGCCTGATGGCATGCGTCTTCTGGTGTTTGATGACATTTCTGAAATCGTGTCTGCTGAACGCGCACAGGCCTGGGGCGAAGTGGCCAGGCGTTTGGCGCACGAAATCAAAAACCCGCTCACCCCGATACAACTGTCTGCAGAAAGACTGCAGAGAAAATTGATCGGCAAGCTCGATCCTCAAGACGATGCCGTGCTGAACAAATCGGTCAAAACGATCGTGGATCAGGTTGACTCCATGAAGCGCCTTGTCAATGAGTTTCGTGACTATGCCCGCTTGCCATCGGCCGATCTCAAGCCGGTGAAGCTCAATGACCTGATTGCTGAGTTGATGGTTCTGTATGCAAATGACCCAACCGATCACATCCATCGAGCCCCTGTGATCATGGAACTCGATCACTCATGCCCACCCATATCGGGGGATGAGCAGCAGTTGAGACAGGTGATCCATAACCTGCTGCAAAATGCGCAGGATGCCTGTGAGGTAAAAGGAGAAGTGCCCCTGGACGCACGCGTTGGTGTGCGCACAGAATGGAACGCATCACGCAATCGGGTTCGCTTGACAGTGACCGATACGGGGCCCGGTTTTGAGCCCAATATTCTTAAACGTGCATTTGAACCTTACGTCACAACCAAGGCCAAAGGCACAGGATTGGGGCTGGCGGTGGTGAAGAAAATCGCCGATGAACACTCGGCCAAAATTGAGCTGGGCAACGTGATACAAGATGGTGAAATCAAGGGTGCGCAAGTCTCGTTATCATTCACACTGGATTCCACAACGGGCAGCTTGACCAAGCCCATCCATTGAACAGAGACACGGCAAACAATATGGCAAATATTTTGGTGGTTGACGATGAGCTCGGCATACGTGACCTGCTCTCAGAAATCCTGTTTGACGAAGGGCATCAAGTTGAACTTGCCGAAAATGCAGCCATGGCCCGTGAAGTGCGACTGCGCATGCGCCCTGACCTGGTGTTGCTGGACATCTGGATGCCTGATACCGACGGCGTGAGCCTTTTGAAAGAATGGGCGACGGCGGGGTTGCTCAACATGCCCGTGATCATGATGAGTGGGCACGCCACCATCGACACGGCTGTTGATGCGGTCAAGATTGGTGCGCAAGCCTTTTTGGAAAAACCCATCACCTTGCAAAAGTTGCTCAAGGCGGTGGAGCAGGGCCTTGCCCGCGATCAGGTCAAACAAGCAATGAGCTCGGCCGTTGCCATGCAAGCAAGCGCTGCTTTGTCGTCAGTCTTGCTCAACGGCAATGTCATCAGTGCGGTGCTCGAGGTTCAGCAAAGCTTTCACCTGGATCGGCCTTTGCGAGAGGCGCGTGATGCGTTTGAAAAAGCATACTTTGAATTTCATCTCGCCCATGAGGCGGGTTCCATGACCAAAGTGGCAGAAAAGACCGGCCTTGAGCGAACGCATCTGTACAGAAAGCTCAAACAGTTGGGTGTGGATTTGTCCCGCAGCAAACGCCAAGGCTGACTCGACTGAAATGCATCAGAAACCGAGTGTGACTCTGCTATAATTTTTGCACAGGCCCGGTAGCTCAGTTGGTAGAGCAGCGGATTGAAAAAGTCCGTCCGGCGCTAGAACTTCAGCATTAATGGCGCCTGCAAATTGGGTGCAAAACGGTGCGGCACACTCTGTGCTGACAGTGCTAAATCCCCCCTTCTAAAGTTAATTCAAAGTAGTTTAAAACTGCTTTTTTGGCATCAGCTTGGCAGTCTGTTGGCGCAGCGCTTCAGCTAGCGCAGCCCCCAGCTTTTTCCAACGCCCTGCAACGCTTTTACAAGCCCTACAGCACGCTTTTTGCCCAGAGGGCAGATGTTGGGTGCTGGGCAGTGCTTGTAGAGCTATTTCAGCTTGTGCCACTCCGCGAGCGTAAAGAAAATTTACGGTGAGTTATTCAATGCCAAGCGGGTTGCCTTTTACGGAGATCAGCGTCCAATCGCACTGTCCCTTGGCATCGCATACGTAATATTTTTCGTTATCTATCTTGTGAAGGGTGAAGCAAACCTCTTGACCTCCACCACTGGACTGCTCGCAACGCTTACCGTCCTTGATCTTGTACCAGCCTTCAAATCGCATACCGATATTGGCTGCACCTGAGTAAAAGACCCTGTTACCAGTCTCCTTGTAATGCATGTCCAGTTTTTGAGAACCTTGTAGCTTCCCTGATGGCCACCCAAATTCCCCCACTTATGGCCACTTCAAAATCCCCCACCTGAATTGATCGGGGACAGGGGTTCAAAGCCGACACCGTCGGCACCTGTTGGCAGGACGCATGTTCTGGCCCTC
>NZ_NESK01000038.1 GCF_003063415.1 Limnohabitans sp. 2KL-17 | reverse complement strand
CCTCGCAAGCCTCGTCGGCCAAGTTGAACCAGTGCTGCACAAAGTACATGCGCAACATACGCTCAAGTCCCACCGGCGGGCGACCATTGCCCGGCTTGGGGTAATGCGGCTCGATCACTTCGCATAGCGCATGCCACGGAACGATCTCATTCATTGTGGAGAGGAACACGTCGCGCCTGGTTGCGCGACGGTATTGTTCGAATCCGGCTCCTGCATCGGCCGCTAGGGCAAGGGTCTGTTGTTTCATCGACCTATAACGAAACAGCACCCAATGCGGTGGACTTATTCAGCGTAGCCCTAAGTAAGCTGCACGGCCATTGAAAGCCCTGCGAATGGCTACACCATGTCCACATGGAAGCTGATAAGAAAAAAGGCCAACCCGTAAAGGTTGGCCTTGATTTGCTTGGAACCCGCATGCTTGCTGGGTTTCCGCTGATGGTGCCCGGGGCCGGACTCGAACCGGCACGCCTTGCGGCGGGGGATTTTGAGTCCCCTGAGTCTACCAATTTCACCACCCGGGCGGTATTTGTGAAGACGCAAATTATGGCACAAAATTACACCGATTTACCTTGCCTTTGACAGCGCCTTGGTCAAATCTCTGGACGGTATGTGGGCTTGTTGTTCTGAAATGCAAGCCTGACCGGACCCACTGGGATCAACCGCTCGCATTTGCAATGCGCTAAAGCGGTCAGCACAGATGTCGCGATCAATCAGGCTACCTCGCCTTAATCGGCCTTCCATTGGGTGGGGGCCTGCAAGTTATGGCAAAGTACAGCCATGATTTATTCAACCATTGAAGATGCGATCGGCAAAACACCGCTGGTGGCTTTGCAGCGTTTGGGTGCAGCCGATATGGCGGCGCGAAACAATGTGATTTTGGGCAAGCTGGAGGGCAACAACCCCGCCGGTTCCGTCAAGGATCGGCCAGCTTTGTCGATGATTCGGCGGGCAGAAGAGCGTGGCGAAATCAAGCCGGGTGACACCCTCATTGAGGCCACATCCGGCAACACCGGCATCGCACTGGCCATGGCCGCTGCCATCCGGGGTTACCGGATGGTGTTGATCATGCCCGAGGACTTGTCGATTGAGCGGGCTCAGACCATGAAGGCTTTTGGCGCCGAGTTGATCCTGACCCCCAAAAGTGGTGGCATGGAGTACGCCCGCGACCTGGCTGACAACATGGCCGCGCAGGGTAAGGGCCGCATCCTGGACCAGTTCGCCAACGCCGACAACCCGCGCATTCATTACGAGACTACGGGGCCGGAAATCTGGGAGCAGACCGGCGGCCAAGTCACGCATTTTGTGAGCGCGATGGGCACGACGGGCACGATCACCGGCGTCTCACTATTTTTGAAGGAAAAAAATCCTGCGATTCGCATCATTGGTGCTCAGCCAAGCGAGGGCTCGCGCATTCCTGGCATTCGCAAGTGGCCCGAAGAATACCTGCCCAAAATTTACGACCCGAGCCGGGTGGACGAGTTGGTCTATGTGAGCCAGAACGAGGCTGAGGAAACGTGCCGCCAGATGGCTCGCACGGAAGGTATTTTTGCAGGCATCTCGGCTGCGGGCGCTTGCTGGGTGGC
Source organism: Limnohabitans sp. 2KL-17 (assembly GCF_003063415.1). Taxonomy (GTDB): domain Bacteria; phylum Pseudomonadota; class Gammaproteobacteria; order Burkholderiales; family Burkholderiaceae_C; genus Limnohabitans_A. The sequence continues at coordinate 18,448 of NZ_NESK01000038.1, read as the reverse complement.
CCAGCAGGTGGCCAAGACGGCGCAAAACGCCACCATTGTGTTCATCGTGTGCGATCGCGGTGACCGTTATTTGTCTACTGGCGTTTTCCCCGCCTGACCGGAGCTGGCTTCATGGCTGAATTTCGTTTTTGTCCGCAATGCGCAACCCCTCTGGCCTGGCGCTCGCAAATGGAAGATGGCGGCGAGACCTTGCGTCTGCGCTGCACAGCCTGCGACTTTACCCACTGGAACAACCCCACTCCCGTGTTGGCGGGCATTGTGCAGGTGGGCGAGCAGATTTTGTTGGCACGCAACGCCGCTTGGCCAGGCCGTCGTTTTGCCCTGATCACTGGTTTTATGGAGGCCGGTGAAACACCCGAAGAAGGCATTCGCCGGGAAATTGCCGAAGAAACCAACCTGAAGGTTTCGGCCCTCAAGCTGATTGGCGCGTACGACTTTCAGCGCATGAACCAGGTGATCATTGCCTACCATGCGGTGGCCGAAGGCGAGGTGCGCTTGTCACCCGAGTTGGCCGAGTACCAAATGGTCGACTTCAAGGACTTGATTTGCTGGCCCGCAGGCACCGGTTACGCCTTGGGCGACTGGCTGCGCACCATTGGCATCGAGCCTACTTTCATGAGTTGGGCCGACCGCGAAGCGCAAAGCCAAGAGCCGAGTCAGGAATCATGATGCACTTCGACAAGGAAATTGACACCAGCGGCCTGAATTGCCCCTTGCCCATTCTGAAAGCCAAGAAGGCTTTGAATGATCTGAACAGCGGCCAGTTGCTCAAGGTGACTGCCACCGACCCTGGTGCCTGGCGCGATTTTGAGGCGTTTGCAAGGCAGACAGGCCACGAGTTGGTCTTGCAGGAAAAGACCGAAACCAGTTTCGTTTTTGGTCTGAAGCGCCGCTGAAATCTGTTGATCAGAGACTCAAACCCTTGAGGTATTCGTGAAACGATGCGCCTACCTGCGGGTGCTGCAAGGCCAGCTCTACGGTGGCCTCTAAAAAACCCTCTTTGCTGCCGCAGTCGTAGCGTTTGCCTTCGTACTGGAAGGCATACACCGCCTCGCGTTGCATGAGGCGGGCGATGGCATCGGTCAGCTGGATCTCACCCCCCACACCCGTAGGCTGGTTGCGAATTTCGTCAAAAATACCGGGCGTCAGGATGTAGCGGCCCGCCACACCCATGCGTGAAGGGGCTTGGTCGGGGCTGGGTTTTTCCACGATTTTCTCGACGCGCATCAGCTGTTTGCCAGCCGGCTCACCCGCCACGATGCCGTAGCGCTTGACATGTTCAAGAGGCACTTCTTGCACCGCCAAAATAGAGCGGCCTTGTTGTGTGTGCGCCGCCACCATTTGAGCCAACACCGATGGCCCACCTTGCAAACCCACAATCAAGTCATCGGCCAGCAAAACGGCAAAGGGCTCGTTGCCGACCATGGCTTCGGCGCACAGCACCGCATGGCCTAGCCCCAGCGACCGGGGCTGGCGCACATAAGCGCAGACCATGTCGTCGGGCTGCACTGAACGCACCAAGGCCAACAGTTCGTCTTTGTGCGCTGTTTCGAGTTCGTTTTCAAGCTCGTAAGCGGTGTCGAAATGGTCTTCGATCGCCCGCTTGCTGCGGCCTGTGACAAAGATCATGTGCCGCACACCTGCGCTGTAGGCTTCCTCAACCGCGTACTGAATCAGTGGCTTGTCAACCACCGGCAGCATTTCTTTGGGCGCTGCTTTGGTCGCGGGCAAGAATCTCGTGCCCAGACCTGCGACCGGGAAAACGGCTTTGCGAATGACGTTGTGGCTCATGGTGGTTTCTTTCTCGGGGGGCTTAGCCCAGGCGTTGCAGCTGCTGGCGAATCTTATCGAGCGTGGCGCTGAACTCGGCCACACGTTTTTGGGTTTCATCAATCACCGCTGGGGGGGCCTTGGCCACAAAGGCCTCATTGCTCAGCTTGGCGTTGGCTTTGGTGATTTCGCCTTCCAAGCGAGCCGCTTCCTTGGTTAGGCGAATTTTTTCTGCGGCCGCATCCACTTCGATTAACAGGCACAGACGTGCTTCGCCCACCACAGCCACGGGGGCAGATTGTGCGGCAACGATCCATTCGGCTTCGGTGTCAAAAACCTTGACCTCGCTCAGTTTGGCCAGTGACTGCAGCACAGGTGCCGCACCTTGCATGAATGCGGTGTCGCCCAGCACATACATGGGCATGCGCGTGGCAGGCGAGACGTTCATCTCTCCACGCAAGTTGCGGCAGGCGTCCACCAGGGTCTTGAGTTTGGCCACATGCGCTTCTGCTTTTTCGTCGATGCGATCGGGCTGACTCACGGGGTAGGCCGAGATGCTCACCGATTCGCCTGGTCGCCCAGCCACGACCGAGACTTTTTGCCAGAGCTCTTCGGTGATGAAGGGGATGATGGGATGCGCCAGCCGTTGGATCGTCTCTAGGGTGCGGATCAGGGTGCGGCGTGTCGCGCGCTTTTGCGAATCGTCGCCCGTGTTGATTTGCACCTTGGCAATCTCCAGGTACCAGTCACAAAACTCGTTCCAGACAAAGTCATAAATGGTGTTGGCGACGTTGTCGAGGCGGTATTCGGCAAAGCCTTTGGCCACTTCGGCTTCGACGCGCTGCAGTTGCGAGACGATCCAGCGGTCTGCCTGGCTGAAGCTCAGGTAACCCTGCGCGGGGCCGCCAACGGCGCACTCTTGCTTGGTGTGCTCTTTCAGGCCACAGTCCTGGCCTTCGCAGTTCATCAGCACGAAGCGGGTGGCGTTCCACAATTTGTTGCAGAAGTTGCGGTAGCCTTCGCAGCGCTTACTGTCGAAGTTGATGCTGCGGCCCAGCGAGGCCAGTGCGGCAAAGGTGAAGCGCAACGCATCGGCACCGTAGGCCGGTATGCCTTCAGGAAATTCTTTTTCGGTTTGCTTGCGCACCTTGGGCGCAGTCTCGGGTTTGCGCAGGCCCTGGGTGCGTTTTTCCAGCAGGGGTTCGAGCGTGATGCCGTCGATCAGGTCCACCGGGTCAAGCACGTTGCCCTCGGACTTGCTCATCTTCTTGCCTTGGGCGTCCAGCACCAGACCGTGTATGTAAACGTGTTTGAAAGGCACCTTGCCCGTGAAGTGGGTGGTCATCATGATCATCCGGGCGACCCAGAAGAAGATGATGTCGTAGCCTGTTACCAATACCGAAGAGGGCAGGTACAGGTCGTAGTCGCTTTGGCTGTTGTTGGTGCTGGCGTTGGTTCCGCTGGCGATCGCACCGGAACCGGTCTTGCTCCCACTCGCTTCGCTCGCAATGTCGCTGCGACCGTTTCCGGCACGCTCACCAGCTGCGTTGTTGGCCTCGTTGCCCCAGCCCATGGTGCTGAAAGGCACCAGAGCGGACGAGTACCAGGTGTCCAGCACGTCGTCGTCGCGCTTGAGTTTTTTGCCTGGCGACACCTTGTCGGCCTGGGCCTGCGCCTCGGCTTCATCGCGACCCACATAGACATGGCCTTCTTCGTCGTACCAGGCCGGTATTTGGTGGCCCCACCAAAGTTGGCGGCTGATGCACCAGTCCTGGATGTTGTTCATCCACTGGTTGTAGGTGTTGACCCAGTTTTCGGGCACAAAACTGACCTCGCCCGACTGAACGGCATCGATGGCTTTTTGCGCAATGCTTTTGCCGGTGGGGTCAATTGGGCTGACTTTGTTCATGGCCACAAACCACTGGTCGGTCAGCATCGGCTCAATCACCTGGCCTGTGCGTGCGCAGCGCGGCACCATGAGCTTGTGTTTTTTGACTTCGATCAATGCGCCCAAAGCGTCCAGATCAGCCACCACGGCCTTGCGGGCCACAAAGCGGTCAAGCCCCCGGTATTTCTCGGGGGCAAGCTGGTTGATGGTGGCGTCCAGATTAAGCACACAGAGGATGTCCAGCTTGTGGCGCTGGCCTACGGCGTAGTCGTTCTGGTCATGCGCAGGTGTCACTTTGACCACGCCTGTGCCGAAAGCCTTGTCCACGTAATCGTCGGCAATGACGGGGATGGTTCGGTCGCAAAGCGGCAGCTTGACCTGTTGGCCGATCAGGGCGCTGTAGCGTTCGTCATCGGGGTGGACCATCACGGCAACGTCGCCCAAAAGGGTTTCAGGGCGGGTGGTGGCCACCACCAGGCCTTGTACGGTTTCGCCATCAACGGTTTGCGGGCCGTTGGCAAAGTCGTAACGGATGTGCCACATAAAGCCGTCTTCTTCGGCGCTCTCCACTTCAAGGTCAGATACCGCGCTCATCAGCACCGGGTCCCAGTTCACCAGGCGCTTGCCCCGGTAAATCAGGCCTTGTTCATACAGCCGAACAAAGGTCTCGGTCACGGTTTTGGACAATTTGGGGTCCATCGTGAAGTATTCGCGGCTCCAGTCCACACTGTCGCCCAGGCGGCGCATCTGGCGGGTGATGGTGCTGCCCGATTCTTCTTTCCACTCCCAGACCTTGGCCACAAAATTCTTGCGTGCCTCTGCGGGTGTGGGGCCCATGTCGTGGCGGCTGATGCCTTGGGCTTGCAGCTGGCGCTCCACCACGATCTGGGTGGCAATGCCGGCGTGGTCCGTGCCGGGAATCCAGGCGGTGTTGAAGCCCAACATGCGGTGGTAGCGGGTCAACGAGTCCATGATGGTCTGGTTGAACGCATGGCCCATGTGCAGCGTGCCGGTCACATTGGGCGGTGGCAACTGGATGGCAAAGGCGGGGGCATTGCCCACAGGGGCGCCCGTGCCCCGAAAACCTGCCACGCCATAACCGCGTTTTTCCCATTCAGGTCCCCAGTGCGCTTCCAGGGCGGCAGGCTCGAAGGATTTGGACAGGCTATCAAGGCCGGGCTGATCGGCCGGTGCGGTGGGGGCGTTGCTCATGGCGGGGTCTTTTCAAAAAAGAAAACGGCACCTCAGCAGATGCCGTGCAGGACAGTCAAAGTCCCAATCCGGTGATTTTACCCAGCCCACCCGAGCTGGCTCAGAGGCAGCATTCGCCTGCCAGCCAGGGCAGATTGAGCATTGCCCTGTTGTCTGTGAAGCTTTGTGTGTTGATTTTTATCAATTGCCAAGTTCAATAGCCTTGATAAATCCATTTCATTGCATCAATCTATTGGGCGGTCAAACGGTTTAGGGCTAATCTGGTATGTCTCTGGCAATTCTGCCAGGGCAACCCACTTGATACCCACAAGGAGATACCCATGGCAGCACTCAAAGGCTCGCGCACGGAACAATGCCTGAAAGACGCCTTCGCAGGCGAATCCCAGGCCAACCGTCGCTATTTGTACTTCGCAAACAAAGCTGACATTGAAGGTCAGAACGATGTGGCCGCGCTGTTCCGTTCCACCGCTGAAGGTGAAACGGGCCACGCCCATGGGCATCTGGAGTTCCTGGAGCAATCCGGTGACCCAGCCACCGGCATGCCGATTGGCTCCACACGCGACAACCTGGCTTCGGCTGTGGCGGGTGAAACCCACGAGTACACCGACATGTACCCCGGCATGGCCAAGACCGCTCGCGAAGAAGGTTTTGACGAAGTCGCCGACTGGTTTGAAACCCTGGCCAAGGCTGAGCGCTCACACGCCAACCGTTACCAGAAAGCTTTGACCGAACTGGTGGATTGATTCACCGGCCAGTCACCCCGTTGCACAGCAATGTGCAGCGGGTTTTTCTCAGACCTTTGGCGACAAAGCCCTTGGAAAAACCCAAAAAATTCCCGCTAGGAGCACACCATGGCCAAAGAAGGCAACCTCGAAGCCCCCACCAGGCACGCCCTCGCATGGGAAAGCCCCGACTTTTACAACGAAGAAAAATGTTTTGACGAGTTGGAGCGCATTTTCGACATCTGCCATGGCTGCCGCCGGTGCGTGAGTCTGTGCGGCTCTTTCCCCACCTTGTTCGACCTGGTGGACGAGAGCAAAACCATGGAAGTCGATGGGGTGGACAAGAAGGATTACTGGCAAGTGGTGGACCAGTGCTTCATGTGCGACCTGTGCTACATGACCAAGTGCCCCTACACCCCGCCGCACGAATGGAACCTGGACTTTCCGCACACCATGTTGCGGGCCAAGGCCATCAAATTCAAAAAAGGTGATGTAGGTGTTGCCGAGAAGTTGCTGGCTTCCACCGATGTGCATGGCTCTCTTGCCGGTATCCCGATCGTGGTGCAGGCGGTGAATGCCGTGAACAAAACAGCCGCCGCCCGCAGCATCATGGAGAGCGTGGCTGGCGTTGATAAAAATGCCTGGTTGCCCGAATTGGCCACCCAAAAGTTTCGCAGCAGCGCCCCGGATGCCAAAGCCGAGAAGGTGGTTGACGGCGCCAAGACACCTGGCAAGGTGGCCATCTATGCCACTTGTTACATCAACTACAACGAGCCTGGCATTGGCCACGACCTGCTGAAGATCCTGGACCACAACGACATTCCCTATGTGTTGGTCGAGAAAGAAAAATGCTGCGGCATGCCCAAGCTGGAACTCGGCGACCTGGACTCGGTCAAGGCCTCCAAGGAAGCGAACATCCCGGTGCTGGCCAAATACGCCAAGGACGGCTTTGCCATCATGGCGGCCGTGCCAAGCTGTGCCTTGATGTTTAAGCAAGAGATCCCGTTGATGTTCCCGGACTGCACTGACACCCAATTGGTGAAAGCCAGCATGTGGGACCCGTTTGAATACTTCATGGCGCGCAAGCGCGATGGGCTGCTCAAGACCGAATTTCCACAAAAACTGGGCAATGTGAGCTACCAGATTCCCTGCCATGGTCGGGTGCAAAACATCGGCAAGAAAACCGAAGAGATGCTCAAGATGATTCCGGACACCCAGATCAACACCATCGAGCGCTGTTCGGGGCACGCCGGCACCTACGGTGTCAAAAAAGGCTCGCACGACATGGCCATGAAGATCGGCAAACCGGTGTTCAAAGCCATGGCGACCATGAAGGATGGCAGCAAGCCCGACTTCATCAGCTCTGATTGCCCGCTGGGTGGGCACCACATCGCCCAGGGCTTTGAGGTCAACGGCCTGGGTGCCCCCGAACTGAACCACCCCTTGACGCTGGTGCGCAAGGCCTACGGCCTCAAATAAGGAACAACGCCATGCAACTGACCGGAAAAATCACCCCTGAGACCCTCATGTCTCTGGAGGCCTACACCAAGTGGCGCAAGCTCAACAAGCCTGCAGTCATCGCCCATCGCAAGCTGCGCAGCGTGCAACTGGGAGACCACATCAACATTCAGTTTGAAAGTGAAACCACGATCCGCTACCAGATACAGGAGATGCTGCGCATCGAAAAAGTCTTTGAAGAAGAGGGCATCCTGCAAGAGATCGAGGCTTATGCCCCGCTGGTGCCAGATGGCAACAACTGGAAGGCCACCATGATGATCGAGTACACCGACATCAACGAACGCAAGCGTGAGTTAGCCAAGCTGATCGGTGTAGAAGACCGCATGTTTGTCGAGGTCGAAGGCCATGGCCGCGTGTATGCGATTGCCGACGAAGACCTGGACCGCGAGACCGAAGAAAAAACTTCAGCGGTCCACTTTGTGCGCTTTCAGTTGGCGCCCGGCATGTGCGCTGCAGTCAAGGCCGGGGCAGGGGTCAAGATGGGATGCGACCACACACATTACCCATCGCACATCGAAGTTGCTGCAGATACTTTGGCCAGCTTGGCGGGTGACTTGAAGTAAAGCCGCAGACCATTGATGGTCACAAAGCCGGAGCGGGTCGAAAGGCCTGCGCCGGCTTTTTTTGTGCAGCCGATCAGTCCAGTTTGATGTTGGCGGCCTTGATCGCCTGGGTCCAGTCGGCGATGTCGCGCTCCAGCAGTTTGGTCATCTCGGTGGGTGCCACAAATCGCACTTCGATGCCTGCTGCATCAGCGCGCTGTTTGCTTTCTGGTAAGTCCAGGCTGCGCTTGACCGCATCGGCGAGCAGGTTCACGGCGCTTGCAGGCGTGCCTGCAGGGGCGTACAGGGCCACCCAGGATTCCAGATCAAAGTTGGGGTAACCGGCTTCGGCCATGGTGGGTACTTGGGGCATGCCTGCGTGCCGTTTTTTGCCGGTCACAGCCAGCGCCTTGAGCTTGCCTGCCTGAATGTGCTGCATCACCGAAGGGGGTGTGGTCATGAAGACCTGCACCTGCCCCGCCAGCACATCGGCAATGGCCTGACCAGAGCCTTTGTAGGGCACATGGACCAGGTCGATGCCGGTCTGTTGTTTGAAAATTTCGGTGCCAATGTGCGAGACCGATCCATTGCCTTGCGACGCGTAGTTGAGCTTGCCCGCATTTTGTTTGGCATAAGCGATGAACTCTTTCATGTTGTTCGCCGGTACCGAGGGGTGCACGGCCACCACGTTGGTGGCCACGGTGATCAGGCCCACAGGTGTCAGGTCTTTCAGTTCCCAAGAAAGTTTGGGCATCAGGATTGGGTTGGCAACGTGGTAGCCCGAATACGACACCAGCAAGGTGTGCCCGTCTTTGGCGCTGCGTGCCACTTGTTGGTAAGCCAGGTTGCCGCTGGCGCCCCCTTTGTTTTCCACCACCACCGACTGGCCGATCAAGCGGCCCAAGGGTTCAGAAATCAACCGGGCCGAGGTGTCCACCAACCCGACTGGTGGCACGGGCACCACCAGGGTGATCGGCTTGCTGGGGAAGGTTTGCGCCATCAGGGCCATGGGCGCGCAAAGGCTGGCCAAAGCCAGCAGGCGGGTAAGTTGTCGGCGAGTGGTCATGGTTAGTCTCTCTTTTTTGGAAGGTCAGAAATCAACGCATGCCAATCTTGGCATCGTTGAAAATGTTTTTGGCTTCGCGGGGCAAGCTGCGCCAGTATTGGTGTTGTGCATCGACGGTGCCGCCCAACGCCACAGCCGCTTCCCAGCCCCAGCGCGGCTTATACAGGAAAGAACGGGCCAGCGCCACCAGGTCGGCATCACCGCGTTGCAGCACGGCTTCGGCTTGGGCAGGTTCGGTGATCAGGCCTACGGCGATGGTGGTCAGGGCCGATGCGGCTTTGACGGTTTTGGCCAAGTGCACTTGGTAGTCTGGACCAATGGCAATTTTTTGCTGGGGCGAGACACCCCCCGATGAGATGTGTACAAACTGCGCCCCGGATTTTTTGAGCTGAATCGACAACTCGGCCGTTTCTTCAATCGTCCAGCCCCCATCAACCCAATCGGTGCCCGAGATGCGCATGCCCAGCGTGCCGCCAAAAGCCTCACGCACGGCTTGGAACACTTCCAGCGGAAAACGGATGCGGTTTTCAAAAGACCCGCCGTAGGCATCGCTGCGCTGGTTGGAAATGGGCGACAAAAATTGGTGCAACAAATAGCCGTGGGCCGCGTGCAGTTCAATCGCCTCAATGCCCAGTGCGTGGCTGCGCCGGGCGGTGTTCACAAAGTCGGCTTTGATTTGGGCCAAGTCAGCCAAGCTCAACTCGGTGGGTGGGGCTTCTTGTGGCAAGTGCGGCAAGGCGCTGGGCGCCACGGGTTGCCAGCCACCATTTTCGGGGGCGATGAGCATGCCGCCGTGCCAAGGTGCAGCGCTGGAGGCCTTGCGGCCCGCGTGGCTGATCTGGATGCACACGGGCATGGCAGGGGCCAGGCGGCGGGCGCGGTGCAACTTGTCAGCCAAGGCCGCCTGGGTGGCGTCGTCCCACAGGCCCAGGCAACCGGGGCTGATGCGGCCGACCGCTGAGACGGCTGTGGCCTCGATGGTGAACAGGCCTGCTCCGCTGTTGAGCAAATTGGTCCAATGCGCCAGATGCCAATCGGTGGCTTGGCCGTTTTCTGCCGAGTACTGGCACATGGGCGCCACCACGATGCGGTTGGGCAAAGTCAGCGGGCCAGAGGGTGCATCGAAAGTGAAGGGTGTGAAAAGCAGACTCATATTTTTTGGGGAGGGTGTGGGTTTGGCGTGAATCATAGGGACCACGGCCGGCTTGCCTTATCCGCTGCGCGACAACCAGCACCAGCCTTGCCGAATTGATGGGGAAGCCTTCAGGAAAAGGCATCCCAAAGTGCCCATTCAGCAGGCAAGGACGATGCCAAGACCAAGGGCTGACCACTGACCGGGTGGGCCAGTTGCAAGCTTTCGGCGTGCAGCCACAGCCTTTGATGTCCGATCAAATCTGCCACCGCCCGGTTCAGAGGCCCTTTGCCGTGTGTGGCGTCGCCAATGATCGGGTGGGCGATGTGCTTCATGTGGCGCCGCAGTTGGTGGCGACGGCCCGTGAGGGGTTGCAAGGCGACCTCGGCGCAGCGGGTGTTGGCAAAGCCTTGTTGCGGCAGCGGCAGCGTGAACTGGCGCAGGGGGGCAAAACGGCTTTGGGCGGGCTGAATTTCGGTGCGTTCGGTGCGGGCGTCGTCAGGCATGCGTTTCAGGGCATGGTCGATCACGCCAGCGTCTGCGGGCCAGCCCCGCACCACGGCGCGGTAAGTCTTTTGCATGCCCTGGCCGCTTTCAAAAGCCTGGCCCAACAAACGGGCTGTGTCGGCGTTCAGGGCAAACAGCAGCACGCCACTGGTGCCTTTGTCCAAACGGTGTGCTGGCCACACCGGGCGGCCCAGCTGGTTGCGGAGCATTTGCAGGGCAAAACGGGTTTCACCCGCATCCAGACCGGTGCGATGCACCAGCAGTCCGGGCGGTTTGGTCACGGCTGCAAGATAATCGTCAAGGTAAAGGATGTCGAGCATGTTGTTCTTATTGTCACCCGCCAAATCTCTGGACTACGAAACCCCTGCAGGCGATTTGCCGCACACGCTGCCCCAGTTTGTGCCGCAATCGCAAGCCCTGATCGAGGTGCTGCGCCAAAAGTCGCCCCAGCAAATTGCCGAGCTGATGGATTTGTCCGATGCGCTGTCGGCGCTGAACGTGGCCCGCTATGAGGCCTGGAGCCCCAAGTTCTCGGCCAAAAACGCCAAGCAGTCGGTGCTTGCTTTCAATGGCGATGTGTACGAAGGCCTGGACGCCAAGTCGCTGTCTTTGAAAGACCTGGAATGGGCGCAAGCCCATGTGGGCATTTTGAGTGGCCTGTACGGTGTGTTGCGCCCGCTGGACTGGATGCAGCCTTACCGCCTGGAGATGGGCACCACACTGCAGACCGACAAGGGCAGCAACCTCTACAAGTTTTGGGGGGCGCAAATTGCCGAATACCTGAACGCCCAGCTGGCCAAAGACAAGAGCCCGGTCATCGTGAACTTGGCGTCGCAAGAGTATTTCAAGTCGGTGGACCGCAAGGTGCTCAAGGCCCGTGTGATCGAATGCGTGTTCGAAGACTTCAAGGGCGGCAAGTACAAGATCATCAGTTTCAATGCCAAGCGGGCGCGTGGCCTGATGGCGCGTTATGCGGTGCAAAACAAGATCAACCACCCCGAAGGTCTGCCGAGTTTTGATCTGGAGGGATACGCCTATGACCCGCAGGTGTCTGAGCCAGATCGCTTGGTGTTTCGCCGCAAGGTGCAAGCATGAGCGACTTCAACAACGCCCCCGAGCAGTCGCAGCTGGGCAAAGCCAGCGCCTATGTGGACCAGTACGACGCGGGTTTGCTGTTCCCCATTCCCCGTGCTACCAAGCGGGCCGAGATCGGCGTCACCCATCAGCCCGTGTTTTTTGGTGCGGACTTGTGGACCGCGTTTGAGCTGTCCTGGCTCAACCCCAAGGGCAAGCCGCAGGTGGCGCTGGCCCACATTACTGTGCCCGCCGAAAGCACGCACATTGTCGAGAGCAAGTCGTTCAAGCTGTACCTCAACAGCTTCAACAACACGCGGCTGGAAAGCGCCGATGCGGTGCGCGACATGATCCGCCGTGACATCAGCGCGGCCATCTGGCATGGCGGTGTGGTGCAAGCCAGTGTGGGCGTGAAGCTTTTGCTGCAAGAGCAGTTTGACGCCGAACCTGTGCATGAGTTGGATGGCTTGAACCTGGACCGCATGGACATCGAGTGCAGCCGCTACCAGCCTGCGCCCGACTTGCTGAGCGCACAGATGGATGAACTGCCTGTGACCGAGACCCTGGTCAGCCATTTGCTCAAAAGCAATTGCCTGGTGACGGGCCAGCCCGACTGGGGCAGCGTGCAGATTACGTACAGCGGCCCACAGATCGAGCAGGCTGGCTTGCTGCAATACATCGTGAGTTTTCGCAATCACAACGAGTTCCATGAGCAATGCGTCGAGCGCATCTTCATGGACATCTGGACGCGCTGCAAACCCACCAAACTGACGGTCTATGCCCGCTACACCCGGCGCGGCGGGCTGGACATCAACCCCTGGCGCACCAGCCACCCCGGCATCTTGCCGCCGAACGTGCGCACGGCGCGGCAGTGAACGCATTCACCGCGTTCCCCAATATGTCACCCACCACCCGCCGCGTTCTCCAGGCCCTTTTGTACGAGGCCATTGCCATCGCTGTTGTCGGACCCGTTTTGAGCTTGGCCTTTGACAAGTCGCCCACCTCCACATTGGGCCTGGCGGTCGTGTTGTCGAGCATTGCGCTGACGTGGAATTACGCCTTCAACTGGCTTTTTGAGCGCTGGGAGTCGCGCCAATCCGTGCGTGGTCGCTCTTTTGTTAGGCGGCTGGCCCACGGTGCGGGTTTTGAGGGCGGCTTGGTCATCATTCTTTTGCCCGTCATGTCGCTGTGGCTGGACATATCGCTAACCGCTGCCTTGGTAGCTAATTTGGGCCTGCTGGCGTTCTTTTTCTTTTATGCCATCGCCTTCACCTGGTGCTTCGACCGGGTCTTCGGATTGCCCGCTTCTGCTCAGGCGGGCGATTAAAACTGGGGCTGATGGTAGGATTTTTCTTCTATTCATATCATAAATTGATATGATTAAGCCATGAAATCATATCAACGCTGGATTTGGCAGCTCCCTGATTGGCCAGCGCTGGCGTTTGACGCCCAACGGGTCCAGGACCTCTTGGCTGCGGCCAGAAACGCCCAAGGGGTTCTTTTGGGCAAAGCCGAGGCGATTGGCCTGGAAGGCCTGCAGCCCCACATCCGTGACTCACTGACACAAGAGGCACTGACCACCTCAGCGATTGAGGGCGAGAAGCTTGACCCTGAAAGTGTTCGGTCCTCCGTGGCCCGGCGCTTGGGGCTCGACACGTCGGGTGCCCCCGTGCGCGAAGGCAGGCGCAACATCGAGGGGCTGATTGATGTGTTGCAAGACGCTACCCTGAACACCGATTCACCGTTGACGCTGGAGCGGCTGTGCAGTTGGCACGGGGCGCTTTTCCCCACAGGTTTTTCGGGCATGCAGCGGATCGATGTGGGTGCTCTGCGTTCTGTGCCCATGGAAATCGTCAGCGGCGCTGTGGGCCGCAGCAAGGTGCATTACGCCGCGCCGCCTGCGGATGGCCTGGCTAGCCAAGTGGACGCTTTTTTGACGTGGTTCAACCAAACGCAGCCCAAGCTCGGCACTCACCCGATGGACGGCCTGGTGCGTGCCGCTGTTTCTCACCTGTGGTTTGAGACGCTGCACCCCTTTGACGATGGCAACGGGCGTATTGGCCGCGCCATCTTGCAACTGGCACTGGGCCAAGACATGGGCCAGCCCGGGCGCATCGTGACGCTGTCCAGGCAAATCGAATCCAGCAAAGACCGCTATTACAGCGAGCTTGAGCGTGCACAGCGTTCCAAAAGCATGGACGTGACGGCATGGGTTGAATGGATGCTGGAACAAATTGCGCTGGCCAGCGAATTCGCCAACCGCACCATTGATTCGGCCATTCAACGCATCCGATTTCAGGCGACGATGTCGGCAATCTCGCTCAATGAGCGGCAGCAAAAAACCATGAAAAAGCTGCTGGATGCTGGCCCCAAGGGTTACGAAGGCGGCATGACAACGCGCAAACACGAACGCATCGCGCAAACCTCCACGCCCACGGCAGCCCGTGACCTGATTGAGCTGGAACGGCTTGGGCTGCTCACCCGGTACGGTGACGGCCGCTCGACCAGGTATTACCCATCCATTGAAGGCTGGGCCGAGGACGATGCCAAGCTGGGCAAAGCCAGCGGGAAAGCTGATGGTGCGGCTGATTGAACAAGCAAGACCCAACCCCCACCGCCCCTAGCGCTGTTCAAGATGCTGTCCAAAGTGAGTTGCGCCATGTGCGTGCGCTCATGCAACTTGATCAAAAGGAAGACCAGGCGCAATTCAAGCTCAAAAATGCCAGTGCCAGCATCAAAGAGCGGCGTCGGCGTGGCCTGACCTGGTACCCCGTCACCATCACCCAAGAAGACATCGGTTTTGGGGGCAAGGTGGTGCTGGAGTTAGAGCGCCCGGCCACTCGGCAAGACCTGCATTTGTTTCAGGTGGGCAAAAACGCTTGTGTGTTCAGCAATGCGCCCGGCTATTCGGGGCCTGACCGGCCCGTGCTCAGTGGCGTGGTGACCAGCGTGCGGCGCAACAAACTGTTGCTGGCCACCACCAAAGAAACGCTGCCCGACTGGGTGCTGAACGCCAGCACCCTCAACGGCAGCACCCCAAACGGCAGCACGCTGGGCATCGACCTGACGTTTGACGAGGTGAGCTACCGCGAAATGAACCAAGCCATGGCTGACGTCATGGGCGCACACGGCAACCGCTTGGCCGAGCTGCGCGACGTGCTGCTGGGCGCCAAGCAGGCCAGCTTTCGCGAGCACAAAGCTGACGACTTGTTTTACCCCAGCGCGCTCAACGACTCGCAGCTGGTGGCTGTGCGCCACGTTGTATCGGCCCAAGACGTGGCCATCATCCACGGCCCGCCCGGCACGGGCAAAACCACCACGCTGGTGCAGACCATTCTGGAAACCGTCCGGCGTGAGCGGCGCGTGCTGGTGTGCGCCCCCTCCAACACCGCTGTGGACCTGCTGACCGAAAAGCTGGCCGAGCGCGGTGTGAATGTGATCCGCTTGGGCAACCCCAGTCGCGTGTCGGACCTGCTGCTCCAGCACACGCTCGATGCGGGTGTCATGGCCCATGCCAGCTACGCCAAGATGCATGCGATGCGCCAAACCGCCGAACAGCACCGTGAAACGGCCAGCGAACTGGCCAAAGAAGGCGTCCGCAATTTTGGTTTCGAGGGGCGCTAACAGCGCCAATGGCTGAAAGAAGAAGCGCGCACCCTGCGCCAAGCCGCCGACGATTTAGAGCGCTTCATGACCGAGGACGTGCTCGAGTCGGTGCAGGTCATCACCTGCACGCTGGTGGGCGCCAGTAACCGCCACATTCGCCACCTGAGCTTTGAGACGGTCTTTATTGACGAAGCCGCCCAGGCCCTGGAGCCGGGTTGCTGGATTCCCATTGCCAAGGGCCAGCGCATTGTGCTGGCGGGCGACCACCACCAACTGCCGCCCACGGTGAAAAGCGAAAAAGCCGCCCAAGAAGGCCTGCGCGAAACCCTGTTTGAAAAGTGCATCCAGCGGCAGCCGGGCACTGCCCGCATGCTCACAGTGCAATACCGCATGCACGAGCAGATCATGGGGTTCAGCTCTGGCCAGTTTTATGGCGGCCAACTGGTGCCGCACCCCAGCGTGCGACACGCGGGCCTGGCGGCTTATGACCTGTGTTTTGCGCCCGACCTGCCCGTGGAATTTATCGACACGGCGGGCTGCGGTTTTTTGGAGGTTTCCATTCCCGAGAGCCGATCCACCGCCAACCCCGAAGAAGCCAACTTGCTGCTGGAGCGACTGGCCCAGCTGCTTGCGCCCTATGACCCAGCAGAACACGACGAACACCAACACACCCCGCTGAGCATCGGCGTGATTGCACCGTACCGTGCCCAAATCAACTATTTAAAAGACGCTATTGAAGACAACGAAATGCTGAACGGTTTGCTGCTGCAACGCAGGCTGAGCGTGGGCACCGTCGACTCGTTTCAGGGCCAAGAGCGCGACATCATTGTCATATCCCTCACGCGCAGCAACCCCCAAGGCGAGATCGGCTTTTTGTCAGACATTCGCCGCATGAACGTGGGCATGACCCGCGCACGGCGCAAGCTGCTGCTGGTCGGCGATTCGTCCACGCTTTGCAGTCATCCGTTTTTTGGGGAGTTGCTGGGGTATGTGAAGGGAGTGGGGGGCTATCGGGTGGCGCTTTAACTTATTCGCCCTTGGGCCGATTTGACTTCGCCCGAGCTTTGGGCTTGCTCGGCGGCGCTGGTTTGGGTGCATCCAGCAAACTGGGCGAAGGTGCTGTTGCCAGGTAGTTGGCTTTGCTCACCACCTTGTTACCCGTCTTGGCCTCTAGCGCTTTGCGGGCGTTACCGGCAATCTTCCCGCCCTCTTTGGCGGAAGTGTGGTTCTCATCAAAACCCAGGGCATCGCTGCGGCGCGCAATCTCGGTGGTGCTGGCCTCGCCCAGCATGGTGAAGATCAACTCCAGGTCTGTCATGTGGTCGCGCAGGTTATTGCCAGTCTTCACCACGTCCAAGCCTTTGAGCTGACTGTGTTCGCCTGGCGTCACGCCAAAGGTGGCGCGGGCAATTTCGGCAGTGAGTATTGAATACTCTTTACCCTCAGCCACGCCGCGCGCTTTCCACTCGTCGGTCAACTCCCCGCGCACAGAGATGGAGCGCAGCCGCTTCTCGATCCATGCTTGCGGATAACCCTTGGCCTGGTACAGCTCGCGGGCGCGGGCGCTGGCCAGTTCGGGGTTTTCTATTTCTTTGACGCGCTCGTAACCCACCTGCGCCAGCCAGCGTTTGAAAGGCTCGGCCTTGGGCGACGGGATGGACTGGATGATGCGGAACAGGCCTTCGGTGTTGGCGCAATTCACCCGCTGTGCACCGCCTGCCGTCGGAACACGAAGGGTGGTGGCAATTTGCCCCCACCCTTTGGCCAGCTCTGGGTCACGACGGCGCAGGTCTTTCACGTAGCCCTCTGGCTGCACCGAATCGGTCAGCACACCCACCACGTCAACGATGGCAAACCACCATTCCTCGTTGTGCCAGACGCGGCGAATTGTGGTTTCTTGGAATACCGCGATGTGGTGCGCAGGTTCGTTGGGAGAGCTGATTTTCTTCATATTGCGCACAGTAAAACTGTTATTTTATACAGTGATATGCAATTGCGCCAACCGCTATTTGTTCACTGAAGTGATTGCAGCACACACGCAGGCTGAGCGTGGGCACTGTGGATTCGTTTCAGGGCCAAGAGCGCGACATCATTGCCATCTCGTTGACGCGCAGCAACCCCCAAGGCAAGATCGGCTTCCTGTCTGACATTCGCCGCATGAACGTGGGCATGACCCGCGCACGGCGCAAATTGCTGCTGGTGGGCGATTCGTCCACGCTTTGTCGCCATCCGTTTTTTGTGGAGTTGTTGGCTTATGTGAAGGGGGTGGGGCGGTACCGCACGGCTAATGAGGTGCCCTAAAATGGTGCCCGTTTGCGCGCTTTTTGCCGTCAGGGGCAGACAGTGTAAACCCGTGACAAAACGGCACGGGTAAGAACACCGAATGCCATCAGTCCCAATTTGGGACTAAAATACCACCATGCGACTTATTGCCGTATCCACCCTCAAAACATTCTGGGAAAAGCCCGGGCGCGGGGACGCAGAGGACGCCTTGAAAACTTGGCACGGCGAGGCATGTCGCGCCAAATGGAAATCTCCAGGCGATGTCAAAGCTCAATACGGAAATGCCAGCATCGTTGGCAACAACAGGATCGTCTTCAACATTGCTGGGAACAAATATCGGCTCATCGTCGCCTTTGCGTACCGGATGCAAATTGCTTACATCAAGTTTGTGGGCACGCATGCCGAATACGACAAGGTCGATGCGGCCTCAGTGGATCAGTCTTGAGCGTCAAGGAGAACATCATGGAAATCACCCCCATCCGTACAGAAAAAGATTACCGTGCAGCACTGCGCGTGGTGTCAACGCTGGTGGACCAAGACCCATCGCCTGACTCACCCGAAGGCGAACGCCTGGATGTGCTCTCGACCTTGATAGAGGCCTACGAGCGCAAGCACCATCCGATTGATTTGCCCGACCCCGTGGAGGCCATCAAATTCCGCATGGACCAAGCGGGGCTGTCGATCAAAGACCTTGAGCCGATGATCGGTCAGCCCAACCGCGTTTATGAAGTGCTCAGCCACAAACGCCCCCTCACGCTGCGCATGATCCGAAACTTGAACAAAGGTTTGGGTATCTCCGCGCAAGTGCTCATCACGGACAACACCAACACGCCCCGCTCACCATCGGCGTGACTGCAACATACCGCAGGCTCAGCGTGGGCACCGTCGACTCGTTTCAGGGCCAAGAGCGCGACATCATTGCCATATCCCTCACGCGCAGCAACCCCCAAGGCGAGATCGGCTTTTTGTCAGACATTCGCCGCATGAACGTGGGCATGACCCGCCCCCTGCTGACGGATTTGCCCCAAGGTGCGCATGCGCGTGAGGTTATAGGCGGTCATCGTCAGCACAAACATCTGATCGACTTTCTCCAGCCCCCGCACCATCACCTGCGCCATGTGGCCCACC
>NZ_NESK01000037.1 GCF_003063415.1 Limnohabitans sp. 2KL-17 | reverse complement strand
ATGGGCTTACAAGTGGGCCAAGGCGAACAAAAAACGAAGGGAATATCAGAATGCGAAAGGAAAATCAAAAAAATCAAAACCATGCGGGGCGAAATTGCGCTCGCGAATGGGGTATTTCAGCAGCCTGCTAAGTCCTGACGGACAGGGGAACATGAAAGCGCGGGCTTTTCAGGCGCCCGCACTCATGGCCTTGGAGGCGGCGAGGGCTGCTGTTCAGGCAACAGCAAACTGCCTTGCAGCAAACCACGCACAGTGGCCACCACCAAGCCGCAAATCACGCTGCTGACAAAAACCAGCCAAGCCAAGGCCAGCACATGAACCCAGCCCTGAGCGGGTGCCAAATGCATGGACAAGGCCGCCGAAGCGGCTAAAGGAAATGACATGCCCCAATAGGGGATACCGAAGGCCTGCGCCAGAACGCGTTTGAGCACCGTCAATGACACGAGCGTAAAAAACAGGGACACCCCCCAAAGCATGTACACCAGCACATCAGGCGCGCCCAGTTTTGCCCCCGACAAAGCCAGCAGGGAAGGCGGGGCCATGGTCACGAAAGTAGCAGGCATCAAGCGGGGTGGCCACATGCCCACCATGCCAATCCGCACCAGCACCAACACCAAAGCCACCGGCCACAATACCGCAGCCACACCGTACTGGGCAGTGGCCCAAACCGGGTGCCCCAAAGTTGCGCCCGCCAAACCGGGCAGCACATTGCCCACCACGGGAATAAACAAGGCGGGGGTCATGCCCTGCCAAAAGTCAACCGCGGTCAGGCCCGGTTGAAACCAGCGCCGAATGACCTCCACGGTCCCCAGAAGCAAGCCCACAGAACCCAGCATCCACAAAGCGTCTGCCCACGGGCTGTAACCGAAATGAAGGGCCCAGACTGTAGGGATCAAGACCCAAGACGAGGGCAGCGTGGCCACAAACACATGGCGCATGGGATGGGTGGCATCGGCCAGCACAACCGCAGGAAATCGGATCACGCGCCACAGTTTCGCCACCATCAGCATCACGAAAACGCATCCGGCCAGCACCCCCACACCCCAAGACACCTGCACAGCCATAGGCCCCAAATGGGGCTCTGCCCGAAACCAAGCCAGTGACAGGCCGCAAAGGCCCATGACCATGGCGAACCAAGCAAAGTTCAAATGCTGAACGGATGAAACAGGGCGACTTTCAATCATGGTGCGGTTTTCCCTCGCAGACATAAAAAAACCCGTGGTCCATGCCACGGGTTTTGACGGCCAACAGGCGGCCCATTGTCAAAACGGAATGTCGTCGTCCATGTCGTCAAAGTTGCTGGCAGCGGGCTTGGCGGCTGGTGCTGGACGCTGCGCTGGTGTGGCCGCTGGACGCTCTGCGGCGGGGGCCGAACGCGGCGCATAGCCGCCGCCCTCTTCCGCAGGGCCGCCCATGCCTTGGCGGCCACCCAGCATCTGCATGGTTTCACCGCGAATTTCGGTGGCGAATTTCTCAATGCCGTCCTTGTCGGTGTATTTGCGGGTGCGCAAGCTGCCCTCAACGTAGACCTGCGAGCCTTTTTTCAGGTATTGGCCTGCTATTTCGGCCAATTTGCCGAAAAAGCTGATGCGATGCCACTCGGTGGCTTCTTTCATCTCACCGGTTGCTTTGTCCTTGTAGCGGTCGGTGGTGGCTACATTGATGTTGCTGACCGCATCCCCCGAAGGCAGGTAGCGGGTTTCCGGATCTCGGCCCAAATTGCCGACGATGATGACTTTGTTGACGGATGCCATGAAAACTCCTCGATGATGTTCGAATTATGAGGCCATTCCCCGGCCACTCTCCACGCTGGCTTGACCCTCAGGCCACCTGCCCGACCGGAGCGCCTCGACCTGGCGTCGTCATGGGCCAGGCCACAAGCAACCAGGCCAGCGTCGCCGCGCCACAGCACAAAAAAACCGCCGGACTGCCCCAGGACTTGGCCAGCCAACCGCCCATCAAACCGCCAGCAAAGAAACCAAACGACTGCAAAGTGTTGTAAACCCCCATGGCCGTGCCGCGCATGGCCCGAGGGGCGATGCGCGAGGCCAGACTGGGCTGCGTCGCTTCCAGCGCGTTGAAGCCACAGAAGAACACCAGCATCAGTACCGACAAAATGCCCAGGCTGGTGGTCCCCGCAGACTGCAGCAGCAAACCCGCTTGCACCAAAAAAATCAAGCCAATCGATAGCAAAAAGACCTTTTTCAGGTGGCCCCGCCGCTCCATGGCAAACACCACACCCAGAAACAGAAATGAAGTCAGAACAGCTGGCAAATACACCTGCCAGTGCAGCGCCTTGTCCAGCCCCGCCTGAACCAGCATGGCCGGCACCGCCACCCACATGGCCAGCTGCACGGCATGCAAAACAAATACACCCACATTCAGCCGCATCAGGTCGGCATGGGCCAGCACATCGCGCAGCTGCCCGCGTCCCTGCCCAGGCAAAGGCGCAGGGGCGGGCGGTGCGCCCCAGATCACCACGCCAACGCCGACCAAGGCCAGCAAACCGGTCAGCCAGAACAAACCTGACAAACCGATCCAGGCGGTCAGCAAGGGTGACACCACCAAAGACAACGCGAACATCAGGCCAATGCTGCCGCCCACCAGCGCCATGGCCTTGGTGCGGACTTCATCGCGCGTCAGATCGGCCAGCAAAGCCGTCACCGCGGCCGAAACAGCACCCGCACCTTGCAGGCTGCGCCCGATCAGCAGGCTGTTCAAATCGGTGGCGGCCGCGGCCCAAAAACTGCCCAAGGCAAAAATCACCAGGCCCAGCACGATGACCCGCTTGCGCCCAAACCGGTCAGAGGCCATGCCAAAAGGCAATTGCAACAACCCTTGGGTCAAGCCATAAATGCCCAAGGCCAGGCCCAGCATGACCGGGTCATCGCCGCCGGGGTACTTGCGCGCCTCGAGGGCAAAAACTGGCAGCACCAAAAACAAACCCAGCATGCGCAACGCAAAAATGCTGGCCAGTGAGGCACTGGCTCGACGCTCGGTGGACGTCATGTCTAAAGAAACAAAAGTTGAAGATTGCAAAAGATCGGCCACAAAGGCCCCCAAAAAGGGGCGCACGCAAAAGAACAATTGTCCCCGATTGACCCACCCAAGTGTCAAAAACAGCGCCGGCGGGGATAATCGAGGGTTTTGCTGATCTGACCGCCCACTGTGAACCTTGTTGACTCCCCTCTGTTGCCTGAAGAACCTGAACAAGCACGTTATTTGGCGGCTGCAATGCGCCAAACCCACATCAGCGTGCGGGGGGCACGCACGCACAACCTGAAAAACATCGACCTCGACATTCCGCGCAACCAGCTGGTGGTGATCACGGGGCTGTCGGGTTCGGGCAAATCAAGCCTGGCCTTTGACACGCTGTATGCCGAAGGTCAGCGCCGTTATGTGGAAAGCCTGTCGGCCTATGCGCGGCAGTTTTTGCAGCTGATGGACAAGCCGGACGTTGACCTGATTGAAGGGCTGTCGCCTGCGATCAGCATCGAGCAAAAAGCCACCAGCCACAACCCGCGCTCCACCGTGGGCACAGTCACCGAGATCCACGACTACCTGCGCCTGCTCTATGCCCGTGCTGGCACACCCTACTGCCCAGACCACGACCTGCCCCTGCAAGCCCAAACTGTGAGCCAGATGGTGGACGCCGTGCTGGCCTTGCCCGAAGACACCAAGCTGATGATCCTTGCGCCGATTGCGCGCGAGAGAAAAGGCGAGTTTGAAAAAGTCTTCGAGCAGATGCAGGCCTTGGGCTATGTGCGCTTTCGCGTCAATGGCCAGACGGTTGAGGTGGACGATTTGCCCACACTCAAAAAGACAGAAAAACACAACATTGATGTGGTGGTGGACCGCATCAAAGTCCGGGCTGAAGAAGACGCCAAGGCCCGAGATGCACTGCGCCAGCGCCTGGCCGAAAGCTTTGAAGCCGCGCTGCACCTGGCTGAACACCGCGCCGTGGCACTGGAGATGGACACCGGGGTTGAGCACCTTTTCAACGCCAAATTCTCCTGCCCCAGTTGCCACTATTCCATCAGCGAACTGGAACCTCGCCTGTTCTCGTTCAACTCACCCATGGGCGCTTGCCAGAGCTGTGACGGCATTGGCACCATGGCGTTTTTTGACCCGGAACGTGTGGTGGCCTTTCCCAGCCTGAGCCTGGCTAGCGGTGCCATCAAGGGCTGGGACCGCCGCAACGGCTTTTACTTCAGCATGCTCGAAAGTCTGGCCAAGCATTACCAGTTCGACATCGAAGCGCCTTTTGAAAACCTGGCCCCGAGCGCACAGCAAGTGCTGCTGCATGGGTCGGGTGACGAGGACATCAAGTTCAGCTACGTGATGGAATCGGGTGCTTCACAGGGCAAAAAGGTCAGCAAACGGCACCCGTTTGAAGGGATCATTCCCAACATGACGCGGCGCTACCGCGAGACCGACTCGCAGGTGGTGCGCGAAGACCTGGCGCGTTACCGCAACACACAAGCTTGTACCGAGTGCAAGGGCACCCGTTTGAGGCGTGAAGCTCGCCATGTGCGCATCGGTGAAGGGGCCCAGTCACGCGCTATCTTCGACATCAGTCACATCACCTTGGGCGAATCGCAGCAGTATTTTCAAAGCCTGCAACTGCAAGGGGCCAAGGCCGCGATCGCCGACAAGGTGGTGCGCGAGATCGCCCTTCGCCTGAAGTTTCTGAACGATGTGGGTCTGAATTATCTGAGCCTGGACCGCAGTGCCGACACCTTGTCAGGCGGCGAGTCCCAGCGCATTCGTCTGGCCAGCCAGATCGGCTCAGGGCTCACAGGCGTGATGTACGTGCTGGACGAGCCCAGCATCGGCCTGCACCAGCGCGACAACGACCGTTTGATCAGCACACTGCAACACCTGCGTGACATCGGCAACAGCGTGCTGGTGGTCGAGCACGACGAAGACATGATCCGCGTGGCTGACCACGTGATCGACATGGGCCCCGGCGCTGGCGTGCACGGTGGCCGCGTCATGGCGCAAGGCACCTGCGCCGACATCCTGGCAGCACCCGACTCGATCACGGGTCAGTACATGTCGGGTCGCAAAAAGATCGAGGTGCCCAAGCGCCACAAAGCGGGCAAAGACTTCATCGAGATCATTGGCGTGTCGGGCAACAACCTCAAGGGCGTCAACGTCAAGTTTCCGGTGGGCTTGCTGACCTGCGTGACCGGTGTGTCGGGCTCTGGCAAATCCACGCTGGTCAACGACACGCTGTACACCGCTGCCGCACACCAAATCCACCGCGCCCACGACGAGGCAGCGGCACACGAAGAGATCAAAGGGCTGGAACACTTTGACAAAGTTATCAACGTCGACCAATCGCCCATTGGCCGTACACCACGCAGCAACCCGGCCACCTACACGGGCCTGTTCACCCACATCCGCGAACTGATGGCCGAAGTGCCCGCTGCACGCGAACGCGGCTATGGCCCGGGGCGGTTCAGCTTCAACGTCACCGGTGGGCGCTGCGAAGCCTGCCAGGGCGACGGGATGGTGAAAGTGGAGATGCACTTTTTGCCCGATGTGTACGTGCCTTGCGACGTGTGCCACGGCATGCGCTACAACCGCGAAACCCTGGAAGTGCAATACAAGGGACAGAACATCGCGCAGATTTTGAACATGACCGTCGAAGCTGCGCACCAATTCTTCAGCGCTGTGCCCAACATTGCGCGCAAACTGCAAACCCTGCTGGATGTAGGCCTGACCTACATTCGCCTGGGCCAAAGCGCCACCACACTGTCAGGCGGTGAAGCGCAACGCGTCAAACTGGCACTCGAATTGTCCAAGCGCGACACAGGCCGCACCCTTTACATCCTGGACGAGCCCACTACCGGCCTGCACTTTGCCGACATTGACCTGTTGCTCAAGGTGCTGCACCAACTGCGCAACGCGGGCAACACCATCGTCATCATCGAACACAACCTGGATGTGATCAAAACCGCCGACTGGCTGATCGACATGGGCCCCGAGGGTGGCGCTGGTGGTGGCATGGTAGTGGGTGAAGGCACGCCGGAGCAACTGGCCAAAAACAAAGCAAGTTTCACGGGCCATTACTTGGCGCGTTTGCTTTGAGGGTTGCTGCATGAAGCGGCCAGACTGACTTTTATTCACGCTTGGCACACACCGATTTTTCGCTCACTTGTCACCCACTTTCTTTTTTTGGAACCCGTTATGAAAACCTTTGTCCGTGCCTTTTTCAGAACCCTTCGCGTTGTGCTGGGTCCCTTCATGCTGCTCAAAGAGCGTCTGACCCACCCGACTGGCGTGCAGCGCGCGCCGGCAGCGCAAAACGCCGTTGACCTGCAGTGCCAAAGCCTGGCGCTTTACCAATTCAGCACCTGCCCTTTTTGCATCAAGGTGCGCCAGGAAATGCGCAGCCTATCGCTGCCGATTGACAAGCGCGACGCGCAGCACAACAGCGCCAACCGCGAACAACTGCTGCAAGGTAGCGGCGCAACCCAAGTGCCCTGTCTCAAAATCACCGAGGCCGATGGCCAGACCCGATGGCTGCGAGACTCGGGAGCCATCGTGGCCTACCTGCGCGAGCGCTTTGCGGTACGCCCCGCTTGATCTGATCACCGAAGATGGAAACCGAGCTCAAACCGAGCCTGTACACATCGAATCTGTACCGCCTGCTGTGCCATCCGCTGCTGGCAGGCACGGGCAACAAGCAGCGCCTGCTGAAACCTACTTCGATACGCCAGACCTGGCACTGCAACAACGCCGCATGGCCGTGCACGAAAGGCTGGCGAGCGAGCAATGGCTGTTGACCGTGTAAACGGCAGGTAAAAGCCACAACTGCCTGTCACGCAGACAGGAGCGGGAAGGACCGACCCCGCCGGGAGCCTTGACTCTCGACACGCTGATGGACGATGCCGCTCTGGCCGATGTGCTGCGCCAGACACAACAAGGTGCCACCACGCTCAAGCTCGGCGATGTCAGCCAGGCACAGCGGGGGATGGGGCTTTGGCAGGAGAACTAATCTATCAGCGCCACAGAGCTTGGCACCTCATACCCGGCCAACTGCGCCGACGCCCCATCAACCCAAAACGCCTCTTCGTGCATGGCTCCCATCACTGCAAAAATGCAGCCTCGCCCCTGGCGGAGCCTCGCAACTTTCGCAAGGACCAGCCTGTCCACTGCTTGATGCGTCACTCCGACTGACGCAAACTGCGCCCCCACCCGGTGCCTGTAGCCCGCATGGCCAGGGACTCCATCCGCAGGGTGAGCGTTTGCGCCCAGTTGTGCGGCTGACCTGCAGGCGCTAAGCGGTTCATGTTCCTTTGACTCCACAGGGGCAACACTTCTTCAAAGAAGGTGCGAACACAGCTGTCGGAAGCGCCCCCCCTCACGTATGCGCTCACATGAGGCGGGCAAGGCCGCAGGCAAATCGCTGCGCGCATCCAACATCTGGTTTCTCAAAGCCCGTGGCGCCAGACCCGTGAGCGCCCACCAAGCATCAGGATAGTAAATGACCATTACGCCATGCGCTTCGGGTCCGTAAAAAACGCTGTGATTGCCCGCGATGACGGTGAAGGTCAAACAGTTTGCCTCGTTGCGGCGCATACAAACCCACCTTACTGCGTGCCATCACCGCACGCACACAAGCGCTCAAACCCCTTGGCGGTAAACGGGTTTGTACGGGAGCAAAGTTGTTGACAGCCGCATTGCAAGACATAGAAAAAGTATATATAAGCAATTATTCTCTGAAAAAATAACCACAAGAGGTATCTTATGTTCAAGACAGTATGCCTGCGGCTACGCAAGATCAAGCCATGACCACCAAACCCTTAAACAGTATCCCCTCAGTTCAGGATGGCGGTCTTTGGGGACTTAACCACCTACGCGCCATGAAAACCGACTACCTGGGTTTTGTGGCCGGGTTGCATTCCCAGCATGCGGACATTGCCCATGTGCAGGTTTTGAACGAACACATCACCCACGTCTTTCACCCTGAATGGGTACGCGAAGTACTGGTGGACCAAGCCGACTCACTGATCCGCTGGGAACGCGCCACAGAAGTCTTCAGTGTCTCCATGGGGCAAAGCGTACTGGTGACGGAAGGGGCGCAATGGCAGCGCCAACGCCGCATGTTGCAGCCGGGATTCACCCCCAAGCGCGTGGCAGCTTATGCTTCACTGATGGCATCGGCGACCATCGACGCACTGAGCTCACTGGCGTTGCGGCAGCCTGAGCAAAACGTGGACATGGATGCGCTCATGACCACCATGACACTGGATGTGATTTTGCGTGCGCTGTTCGGCATGCATCAGGTCGGCGATTCCCACCCCATCTCCGAGGCCATCCAGACCTTGAGCCATTCGAGCATCGAGGAGATGCTCAAACCGTTTTCATGGCCGCTTTGGATACCTCTGGCTTCGGTGCGGAAAGTGCGACATGCCAAACAAACGCTGGACCGGGTGATCCAGCAGCACATTCAGGCCCAGCAGTTGGCAGCGCGGAATGAGGGCCATGACCTGTTGAACATGTTGCGCCAAGCTCGCGACCCCGAGCGCCCCGATCAAGGCCTGAGCGAGCAAGAGTTGCACGACCAGACCATGGTGATGTTTCAGGCAGGCCATGAGACTACCGCCACAGCCATGGTGTGGTGGAGTGGCCTGATCGCCCGCCGCCCGGATGTGGCGAAGCACATCCATAACGAAGTAGACACGGTGCTCCAAGGCGAACCCCCAACGCCTGCCACCTTGCAGCAACTGCCTTGGCTTCAGGCCAGTCTCAAAGAGGCACTGCGACTTTACCCTCCCGCGCCCTTATTGTTCACACGCCGGGCATGCCAGGACGTGACAGTTGGACCATGGACTTTACCCAAAGGCCATCTGATCGCCTTCACACCCTATGTCATCCAGCGCGATGCCCGCTGGTTTGATTCACCCCATGAATTCAAGCCGGAGCGCTTCTTGCCCGGTGCTCCAGACACGCCCAGAGGAGCATGGATACCCTTTGGTACCGGCCCCCGGGTCTGCATCGGCCAGCACTTTGCCATGTTCGAAATGGGTTTGATCGGGGCCATGCTCATGCAGCGCTTCAGTCTGACTTGGCCAGAAGGCGCGCCATGGCCTGAGGGTGATCTGGCCGTCACCTTGCGACCCACAGCCCCCATGCGATTACGATTGCACCCAAGACCCTGAACACAGAAAAAAACCCGACTGTTCGCGTGCAGCGCAGTCGGTTGCTTTAGGTGATACCCACTCGCCGGTCGCTGGTGTACAAACGCTTTTCACTTGGAGCGCCCGATGACCACACTCCCCGCTTTGCCCAATGCCCGCCCCGCTGACGTTGGACTGTGTCCTAACCGCACGCAGCGGCTGATGGATGTGCTGCGCCGTGAGGTGGCGAGCGGGCGGCTGCCAGGCGCGGTGGCCATGATCGTGCGACAAGGTCAAATCGCCTTGTTCGAGGCTGTGGGCCAGCAAGATCCCGGCACGGGCACTCCCATGCAAACCGACAGCATCTTTCGCATTTATTCGATGACCAAACCGGTCGTTTCCGTGGCGGTGATGATGCTGGTCGAGCGCGGCCAGCTGCTGCTGAGCGATCCGGTGAGCCGCTGGTTACCCGAGTACGCCAACCAGCAAGTGGCCACAGCCAACGGTCTGGCGCCAGTCAGGCAAGCCGCCACCGTGCAAGACCTGCTGCGCCACACCGCGGGATTGACCTATGAATTTTTGGGTGACTCGGCGGTGCAGCGGCAATACGCACAAGTGGAGATCGGCTCACGCGAGAGGACCAATGCCGAATTTTCACAAACGCTGGCAGCGGTGCCTCTTCAGTTTCAGCCCGGCAGCGTCTGGGCTTACAGCCGCGCCACCGATGTGCTGGGGCGGCTGGTCGAAGTGGTCAGTGGGCAAGGCCTTGGCGCATTCCTGCAAGCCGAAATATTGGGCCCTTTGGGTATGGTGGACACCGGCTTTTCTGTGCCACTGGCCCAGCAACACCGCATTGCCGAGCCCTTTGCACACGACCCCGATGGCGGTGTGCCCATGAAAGTGCTGGAGCCTCGGCAAGTGCCGGCCATGGAAGGCGGTGGCGGCGGCCTGATGTCCACCGCCTTGGACTACACCCGTTTCTTGCAGTGCCTGCGCAACAAAGGCGAGTTGCATGGCGTGCGCCTGCTGAGTCCGCATACCGTGGACTTCATGACCGCAGACCACTTGGGCAACATGCCGGCCGACGGCACTTTGCTGCCCCCTGGCCACGGCTTCGGGTTGGGCTTTGCAGTGCGCACCCACCTGGGCCTGTCGCCTGTACCCGGTTCGGTCGGGCTGTATTACTGGGGCGGCATCGCGGGCACCACATTTTTTGTGGACCCCAAGCTTGATATGTTCGCGATGCTGATGGTTCAGGCGCCGAATCAACGCGACTATTACCGACCCCTCTTTCGTGACCTGGTTTATGCGGCGCTGATCTGAGTAGATTCATTCACCAAGGAAAAGACATGACCAAGCCTGGCCTCATGATGGAACGCCCACTGCTCATTTCGGGCATCCTCGAACACGCCGCTGCACAGTTTGGCGATCACGAAATCGTCTCTCGCGAAACGCATGGCCCGCTGCACCGCACCACCTATGCCGATGCGGCCAAGCGTGCCCGGCAACTGGCCAATGCCCTGGCCCAAATGGGCCTCAAAGCTGGCAGCGCAGTGGGCTCGATTGCCTGGAACAACCACCGCCATCTGGAAGCGTATTACGCGGTCTCGGGCAGTGGCATGGTCATGCACACCTGCAACCCGCGCCTGCATCCGCAACAACTGATCTACGTGATCAACCATGCCGAAGACGAAGTCGTGCTGTTTGACGCCACTTTTGCCCCGCTGGTCAAAGGCATTGCTGCGCATTGCCCCCAGGTACGCGCCTGGGTCTGCATGGCGGATGCGGCCAACACGCCGGTCATCGAGGGCGTGACCCCTGTGCTGAACTATGAAGACCTGATCGCACCGCACAGCAGCGCGTTTGACTGGCCCGAGCTCCCTGAAAACACCGGCGCGGCCCTGTGCTACACCTCGGGCACCACCGGCAACCCCAAGGGCGTGCTGTACTCGCACCGCGCCATCGTGTTGGATGCGACCACCGCCTGTATGCCGGACGTACTGGGCCTGTCCACACAAGAAACCATTCTGCCCGTGGTGCCCATGTTCCACATCAACGCCTGGTGCATTCCCTATGCCGCGCTGGTGGCTGGCACCAAGCTGGTCTTACCCGGACCCAAGCTCGACGGCCCCAGCCTGTTTGAGTTGATGGAGTCCGAGCAGGTCACCATCAGCGCGGGCGTGCCCACCATCTGGATGGGCTTGATCCAACACGTCGAGCAAAACAAGCTGCGCTTTGCCCACATGAAGCGCACCTGTGTGGGCGGCACGGCCATGCCCATGGCGCTTATTGCCAAGTTCATGGACACCTATGGCGTGGAGGTGCGTCACGGCTGGGGTATGACCGAAACCACCGCCGTGGCCACCATGAGCAACCTGAGCCGCGCCGACCACCAAAAGCCCGCTGCCGAGCAACACGCCATCGTGGCCAAACAGGGCAAAACCGTGTCGGGGATCGAGATCAAGGTGGTCGATGAACATGGCGCCAGCCTGCCCCGCGACGGCAGCTCACAAGGTGAATTGATGGTGCGCGGCCAGTGGATCGTCGAGCGTTATTACAAGGCTGAAAAAACCGCGCTGGTGGACGGCTGGTTCCCCACAGGCGACATCGCCACCATTGATGCGCAGGGCACCATGCAGATCCGCGACCGCACCAAGGACGTGATCAAGACCGGTGGCGAGTGGATCAGCTCCATCGATCTGGAAAATGCTGCCATCGGTCACCCCGCTGTGGCCATGGCTGCCGTGATTGGCGTCAAGCACCCCAAATGGGACGAGCGCCCGCTGCTGTTCATCGTGCGCAAGCCGGGGCACAGCGTGGACAAGCAGGAGATCCTCGACTTCCTCACAACCCAGGTGGCCAAGTGGTGGGTGCCTGACGACGTGGTCTTCCTTGAGTCGCTGCCGGTGGGCGGCACCGGCAAAGTGCAAAAGAACGAACTGCGCAAGGAATACGGCGGCGTGTTCAGCTGACGCTTCAAGCCCTTTGGCTCAAGCCTGGTCTCTTTAAACCCTGGCGCTTGGCCGTTCGTTCATCCGGTCGCGCCAGGCTTGCAGGGCCAGCATGCCTTCGTCACCAGGCACAAACTTCATCAGGCCCCGGGCAAACTCCAGCGCGCAAAACGCGGTGATGTCGGCGACGGTGAAGCGCTCCCCCGCGATCCATGTCTGGCGTTGCAGGCTTTGGTCAAACCAGCGCGCCACCTCGCGCACCTTTTCGGCCTGAGAGCGGCCAAACTCCGGAAACTGCGGCTTTTCCAACGCCGCCAAACCGGGATGGCCGTGGCGGATGGCGTTGGCAATGCCGCCCAGCAAATACAGCTCGACCTGACGGTCAACCATCTCGATGAAGCCGCGCTCATCACCGCCCTCACCCATCAGGTTGGGCTCTGGGTAACGGCCTTCCAGCAAGGTGCAGATCGCCCGCGTCTCGGTGATCACACGGCCATCGTCCAGTTCCAAAGCGGGCACTTTGGCCAACGGGCTTTTGGCCAGGTAAGCGGGCTGGCGGTGCTCGCCACCGTTCAGATCCAGGTTCACCATCTCAATGCCGGTGATGTTTTTCTCGAACAGAAACATCAGCACACGGCGGGGGCTTGGGGCGCGTTGGGCGGTGTAAAGCTTCATGGGCGGTCTCAACCAGCTGCCTTGTTGCTTTGGCCCATCTCGACCATGGTGCGGGCCTTCTCTGAATAAGCCCGGGCTATGTCTTCACCGTCTTTGCGCAGGTCAATCTTGGAGGGCGGCGCCTCGATGCCGCGCAACACCGCCGGACGAAGGCGAATGGCTTCGAGCCAGCGCTTGAGGTGCGGCAGGTCATCGACCTCCACGCCCGACCAGCGGTGCGTGCGCACCCAGGCCCAGTTAGCAATGTCGGCGATCGAGTAATCACCCGCCAGGTATTCGTGGTCTTTCAGGTGCCCATCCAGCACGCGAAACAGCCGCCGACTCTCGCCCTGATAGCGATCGATCGCGGGCTGGATCTTTTCTGGAAAATAGCGAAAGAACACATTGGCCTGCCCCATCATCGGCCCGATGCCGCCCATCTGGAACATCAGCCACTGCATGACGCGTGAGCGGCCTTTGGCATCTCTGGGCATGAGCTGTCCGGTTTTTTCGGCCAGGTAAATCATGCAGGCCCCCGACTCGAACACCGCGAAATCATCGGCCGCACGGTCCACGATGGCGGGGATGCGGCCGTTGGGGTTGATGGCCAAAAACGCCGGCAATTTTTGCTCGCCCAAGGTCAGGTCGAGCAGCTTGAGCGTGTAAGGCAGCGCCAGCTCTTCGAGCACGATGGAGACTTTGTGCCCGTTGGGCGTGGCGGAGGTGTAGAGGTCGATCATGGGCAAAGATTAGCAGCCTGATCCGGGGTGTACTGGCACGCAGATGACAGTCTTGAAAAGTGGTTTTTCCGGACACCGCCAATGCCAGCCGCCAAGGTGCCCAACAAAATAGCCCATAAAGTCATCCCGACTTGCAAGCCCGAACATGCATTGGGCGCAACCCAAAGTGCGCCTACCCGCTAAGGCCCTTAAATGGCTTCGTCTATGACCACATCAATGGGCACACCCCACAGTTCGGCTTGTGCTTGTAAATGCTGGATGGGTTGACGCGCCCATTCCCCTCGGATATAGCCCAGCGCCACCATGGCACCGGCCTCGTAGCCCCAGCCTGCAGAGGTGATTTCACCGACAAAGCGGCCATTTACATTGAGGGGTTCACCACCCCACAGATACTGATTGGGATCCTTCACGAGAATCTTGACCAATTTCTTGTCCAAGAGCACCGGGCCTTTGGCTTTGCATTCAAGCAAGGCTTTTTTTCCTTTGAAGCCGGCTTGCTTGTCCAATTTGACGCCAGCCCACAGGCCAGCTTCAAAGGGTGTCTCATCCGGACCCATTTCAGCACCCCACGCCCTTCTCTGGCGCTCGATTCGCAATGCATCGAGTGCGTAGTAGCCTGCATCACGCAGGCCCAAATCGGCGCCTGCGGCTTGCAAGGCCAAGTAAACATGTCGGGTCATTTCAACGGGCACATACAACTCATAACCAGGTCCACCGACATAGCTCATGCGCGCAGCTCGCACTTTGGCATGACCCACATCAATATCTTTTGTCTGCGCAAACGCCAAATGTTGGGGCGATAAATTGTCAGGGCACACGCGCGACATCAACTCCGCAGCACGCGGCCCCATCAGTGACAACACGCAATACTGGGCTGTCACGTCGTTGATGTAAACACGCATGTCGGGCGTCAGGTGGCGCTGCAACCAATCCAAATCACGTGTGGTTTGACCTGACCCTGTCACCACCATGAAACGCTCTTCGGCCAGACGAATCACAGTGAGGTCACTTTCAAAACCACCGCGATCGTTCAACAAGGCGGTGTAAACCATTTTGCCAATCACCACATCGATGTCGTTGGCGCACATGTGCTGCAAGAAACTCAAGGCATCGGGGCCCTGCACCCATAATTTGGAAAATGAAGATTGATCGTAAAGCGCCACCGCTTCACGTGTCGCTTTTTGCTCTGCTTGCACCCAAGGCAGCCAATCAGGCCTGTCCAAGGTATCCCGGGCCGCAGGCGAGCCTGCGGGTTTAAAGTAGTTCACACGTTCCCAGCCGTTTTTACTGCCAAATTCAGCCCCTTTGGCGGCCAAAACATCGTAGAGCGGCGAGCAACGCAAAGGCCTGACGGTTTGCAACTCTTGGCGAGGCCAACGCATGGCGTAATGCAAGCCCAAAGTTTCAGCAGTTCTTTCGGACAGTGCTTTTCGATTGCCCGTAAAAGCACCGAAACGGCGCACATCCACATCCCACAAATCAACACTGGGTTCACCGCCCACAATCCATTCGGCCATCAAGCGCCCCGCGCCGCCCGAGTTGGCAATCCCGGCTGAATTGAAGCCGGCGCATACAAAATAATTTCGCACCTCAGGCGCTTCGCCCAAAATAAAATTGCCATCAGGCGTGAAACTCTCCGGACCGTTCAGCAACATTTTGACCTTGGCAGTTTCGAGGCAAGGTGTGCGTTGAATGGCGTTCACCATCAAGATTTCAAATTGATCCCAGTCTTCGTCTAGCAATTGAAATTGGAAGCTTGAAGGAATGGGATGCACATTCCAGGGTTTGGCCACCGGCTCAAAGCCCCCCATCACCAATCCACCCACTTCTTCTTTGTAATAGATGTAACCATCGGGGTCACGCACCACGGGCCACATGGGGTGAATTCCTTCAATTTTGTCTGTCACGATGTAATAATGCTCGGCTGAATACAAGGGGACATTGACGCCTGCCAACTGACCAAATTGACGCGCCCATTGGCCCGCACAGTTCACCAAAATGTCACACTGAATATCCCCCTGCTTGGTTTTGACACCCTTCACGCGACCTTCATCCAGGTCAACGCCAGTGACTTCAATGTCCTCGAAAATTTTTACGCCACGTTGCCGTGCGCCCTTGGCCAAGGACATGCACAAATCGGCCGGATTGGCTTTGCCATCGCCCGGAATCCAAATGCCCCCCACCAAATCATCGGTTCGCAGCAAGGGGGCACGCTCGCCTACTTCTTGGGGTGTGATTTCATGCACTTCCACCCCAAAACTCCGGGCCAAGGCAATTTGTTTGCGCAGCACTTTCATGCGCTCCGGGGTTCGGGCTACATTGACACTGCCGCATTGTTTCCATCCTGTGGCCAACCCCGTTTCCGCTTCTAGCGAGGAATACAACTCGATGCCGTACTTGCTCATGCTCGTCATGTTGCGGTTGGGTCGCATTTGCCCCACCAGACCTGCGGCATGCCAAGTGGTACCGCTGGTCAATTTGCCTTGTTCCAACAAAACCACATCGGTTTGTCCCAACTTGGCCAGGTGATACGCCACAGAACAACCCGCAATGCCGCCGCCCACAATCACAATTTTGGCATGCGTTGGAAACTGATGTGTTGACATGATGGAACCCCGTAAGAAGCAGTCAGTGAATCAGTGAAAGGCAACGACATCTGCCCTTGCTAGCCCAATCGCAGGGCCGCAACACCGGACAATATGACAACGGTGCCTGCAATTCTTTGTCGCGTCCAGACCTCTTTCAAGAACCAGGCGCCAATCAGCGCCGCAAAAAAAACCGATGTTTCACGCAAGGCCGCCACCATGGCCACAGGCGCCACGGTCATGGCCCACAAGGCAATGGCGTAAGAACCGATGGAAGCCAGTGCGCCGCCCACGGCCACTGGCCAGCGCCCACGCACATACGGCCAAACCTGCCCTTTGCGCTGCGTGTAAACCAAAGCCGCAAAAGGCCAGCCATCCAACACAAACAGCATGCTGATGTACTGCACCACATGCCCAGAAGTTCGCGCACCCTTGGCGTCAATCACGGTGTAGATGGCAATCAACACCGCATTGCTTAAAGCAAAAACAATGGCCTTGCGATGCGACCACCACGCCTTGGTAAAGCCCAACAGCAGAACACCACCACAAATGCAGGCTACGCCCACCCAGGCCATGAGCGACAAAGCCTCACCGATGAAAGCGACTGAAGCAATGGCCACCAGCACGGGTGCCGTGCCCCGCATCAAAGGATAGGTGAGCCCCAGGTCGCCGTGCTTGTAGGCACCTGCCAATGCAAAGTAATAGCCCACATGCACCACCAAGGAGCCCAGGATGTAGGGCCAAGACTCAGGTGGTGGTGGCCCCACATACAAACACACAGGCATGGCCAACACCGAGCACAGCACATGGATACGGGCGGTGTCTAAAGTTTTGTCTGTGCTGGATTTGACAAGCGCATTCCAACTGGCATGCAGCAGCGCACCCAACAACACAATCAACAAAACAGACCACGTCATGGTCTGCTTAAGCCTTCAAAGCACAGCGTCTTGCAATTTGCATGTAATGGGAAAGTCCGGGAGTTTGAAGGCTCGGCTGCTTGGCCAAGTCGTCCCACAAACGCAAACGCACAGCATCAGGGGCGCCTGGTTCTGTGATGAATTTGTCAGCCTCTTCTTTTGAGAAAATGCCGCCCTGAAGTTTCAAACTGCGCTTGGAGTCTTCCGACAAGCCTTCGTAATATTCAGGCCGCGTTGCGCACAAATACCGCTTGGCGTCCACATGCCGCTGAATGGCATCAATGACCGCATCCGAGAGCAATCCACGCAGAAATGGCACCACACGGTATTGGTGCACATCATCCACACCATGCAAGCTGGGCGTGTCGCCAAAATCGTGCAAGAGGTGCCCCAAGTCATGCAGAAAAGCGGCCGTGACCAACTCTTCGCTGGCACCCTCTTGCTCGCCCAAATGACCGGACTGCAGGGCATGCTGCAGTTGGGTCACTGGCTCACCGGTGTACTGCTCATGGCCTTTTTCCTCAAACAGTTTTTCTATATCGTCTAAGGTTAAAGCCATGGTCGACCTACAAAAGTGTGCCGTCAAAAAATCAGTCAGACAAGAGGTCTGGCTGCTTCAAGCGAGTGCTGGTCAACGCCCCCGC
Source organism: Limnohabitans sp. 2KL-17 (assembly GCF_003063415.1). GTDB lineage: Bacteria > Pseudomonadota > Gammaproteobacteria > Burkholderiales > Burkholderiaceae_C > Limnohabitans_A. Next base: position 4,758 of record NZ_NESK01000037.1, on the reverse strand, counting down.
CTGCTCCAAAATAGGATAGGCGATAGAGCAAATGTGAGAATTGATGCGCTTCAAATCGCTGATCAAATCAATGTGCAATGAGCTGGTACCAATGCTCTGCGGTGTATTTTCTTGCAATCGTGCCAAATGACGGCTGGCGTATTCGTGCTCTAGGTTTCTGAACTGCACTTTTTGCTCCAGCAGTTCTTGGGCATTGCGCACACCACCATCTAAAAACACACTCATACCCAATTGCAAGTTGGCCACCAACCGCTGGTGCAAATCTTCGATTTCAGAAAAACCCGCTTCGGAAAACTTGCGGCCTTTGGCAATTTTTTTATCTTCAATGTCTTGCAGGACTCTCTCAATGATGTCGCCCACTTGCTCCATGTTGATGGCAAAGGACATGATGTCAGCCCAGCGCTGACCTTCCCTCTGGGACAAAGCCTCACGAGAAATTTGTATCAAATAAAACTTGATGGCGGAATACAAATCGTCCACCCCGTCGTCCATTTCACGAAGCTTTTCAGCCAATTGAGCATCGTCGTTTTGAATCACCGGCATGATGCCGCGCAACATGGTCTCAACCACGTCGGCTTGGTGCAAGGCCTCGCGCGCCGCGCAGGCAATGGCCAGTGAGGGCGTGCTGAGCGCCGTAGGGTCTAGGTATTTAGGCTGAACCTTGTTGCTGTCAATTGGCGCAGCGAGCAAATAGTGGGTCAACCATTCACCGACTTTTCCTGTGAACATCACCATCGAAAAGGACAGCAGCACATTGAACAAGAAGTGAAAACTCACCACCGCGTCTAAACCCCAAGCCCGTATGTCAACCGCCACAAGCAGATAAAAACCCAAAAATGGCACCGCTAAAGCACAGCCAACAGCTTTGAACAGTAGATTGCCCAAGGGAACACGACGCACTTCTGCAGGGGATTTGGACAGGGTTAAAAATGCCAACAAGCCACTGCCCAAATTGGCACCCAACACCAAGCCCAAAGCCATGGGCAAAGACACCACTTGGGTTTGACACAAGGTTGCCGTCAACAAAACCATGGCCAAGCTGGAATAAGAAATGACAGTCAGCAAGGCCCCGATCAAAATCAAAATCACCGGATCGTTAGGCAACACGCTGAGCAAAACGTGCATGCCGTGTGATTGGGTGATGGGCCGAGTTGCTTCCACGATCAAATGCAAAGCCAAGGTCATCAAACCCAGGCCAATGGCCACTCGACCCCAACGGCCCCATGTGTTTTTTTGATTGGCCACAAAGACCACTACGCCGACCACAATCAGCAAGGGCGAGAGCCAACTCAAATCGAATGAGAACATCAGCGCCATCAGGCTGGTGCCAACGTCAGCGCCAAGCATCATGATCAAGGCTGTGGCGGTAAGAAAAATACCCTGCCCCACAAAGAAACTAACAATCAGACAAGTGGCGGTACTTGATTGCAGCAAGCTGCTTACACCCACGCCAGACACAAACGCCCACATGGGGTTTTTGACACTGCTGGCCAACAACTCGCGCAGTGAAGCCCCGAAAACTCGCAGGATGCCTGTTCGCACAGTGTGCGTACCCCACACCAAAAGTGCAATCGCTGCCAGCAAGTTCAAAAGGTTGTGCATGTGCTCACGCCCAAGGCATGGAGTAAGTTTTGATATTGGTAAAACTCTTCATGGCCTCTTGCACGCCTTCTTTGTAGCCCAATCCAGAATCCTTGATGCCGCCAAACGGTGTGAGTTCCAAGCGGTAGCCAGGCACTTCACGCACATTGACATTGCCCATTTGCAACTCGTTCACAAAGCGCACGATGTAGTCCATGCGATTGGTGCACACACCACTCGACAAGCCATACACCGTGCCATTCGCCATCTGAATGGCTTCATCAATATCCTTGAATTGAATGATGGGCGACACGGGACCAAAGGTTTCTTCTTTGACCAACAGCATCTCGGGCCGAACTTGGTCCACCACGGTTGGCGAATACAAAGCACCGCGCCGTTGGTTGCCCACCAACAGGCGCGCACCGTGGGCAATGGCATCGTTCACGCGTGACTCAAAAAACTTGGCCGCTGCTTCATCAATCACTGTGCCCATCAAATTGTCTTTGTCAGACGGATCGCCATACGACCAGGCCTTGGTTTTTTGAACCACCAAATCGGTAAACTCTTTGGCCACCGATTGATGCACCAACATCCGCTTGACCGCAGTACAGCGCTGGCCTGAATTTTTGTACGAACCCTGAACTGCCAAATTGGAAGCTTCATCCAAGTCAGCATCCTCCATGACGATGAGCGGGTCGTTGCCCCCCAACTCCAACACAATGCGTCGGTAACCCGCCTTGTCAGCAATGTATTTGCCAATGGCCACACCCCCTGTGAAGGTGATCAAATCCACCGCAGAGTGCGTCAGCATTTCATCGGCAATTTCACGAGGGTCACCGGTGATCACGCTGAGCATTTCGGGCGGCAGACCGGCCTCATAAAGCAAATCAGCAAAGTAAATGGCCGAATACGGCACTTTCTCTGAAGGCTTGAGCACCATGCGGTTGTTAGTGGCCACACTGGGAATGACCTTGTGCGCCACTTGGTTCATCGGGTGATTGAACGGCGTAATGGCAGTGATCACACCCAGCAGGGGGGCGCGCTGTGTGTAGACACGACGCTTCTTGCCGTGGGGCGTTAAATCGCAACTGAAAATTTGACCATCGTCTATCAGCACCGCTTGCGCACCAAACAACAACACATCGCTGACGCGGCCAGCTTCGTAAATTGCGTCCTTCATGCACAAGCCAGCTTCCGCAGAGATCAAATTGGCAATGTCTTGCAAATTATCTTGTACCAATGCCGCGGCTTTGTTCAAAATGGCCGCCCGGTCAAAGCGTGACAATTTGGGTTTGTAGGCTTGCGCCAATGCATAGGCTTCGCGAACTTCTTCCAAAGTGGCTTTGGGCACTGTGCCTAAACACTGTTCGGTGAAGGGATTGAAAACCTCAATGCAACGATCGCGTCCTGCGCCCACTTTTCCCCCCCCAATGCGCATGGCATCAAGCTGGTGGTCTTTGATGAATTGTGCTACTTGACTCATGACAACAGCCTTTGCAATTTATGCGTTTTGTCCAAAATTCAAAGCCAGGTCAAAGGCATCGAAATTGCGCCAGCGGCGTTGACGGTCCAGGTTTGGAACTTCACGGTTCATGATCAAAGGTACGCGCTGCTCACTGATGCCACCGTGTGATCGCAATGGCACATCCAGACCCGACAAATCGTGTTTTGATTTGGCAGTTCCCAAAACCGTGTCGTATTCAGACACCACCACCAAATCCCCCAACCGGTCTGCTGGTAATTCAAATTTTTCAGCGGCTTGTGCGCGCGTCAAAACCACTTCAATGCCCTGCTCAGCTTGCAATTTTTCGCATGCTTTGACAGGGTCCGTACCGGCTGGCAAGTAAATGGTGGCAAACGAGCCCAGGGCGCCGTGGTGGACCACGTAAGGGTCGGTGATTGGCAAGATCACGCGCACCGCGCCTGCGCCCAACCATGCATCAAACCAGTCTTGCAAATAAATCACCTTGGGTTGGCCATCCATGCCCACTTTGGCGTTCATGCCGTGGTCTGCTGTCAGCACCACCACGCAGCCCATGGCATCTAATTGCGCCATGTAACCGTCCATCATGGCGTAGAACGCATTGGCACCGTCTGTGCCAGGCGAAAATTTGTGCTGAATGTAATCAGTGGTCGACAAATACATCACATCGGGGCTTTGAGTTTTCATCAGCCACACGCCTGCGGCAAATACAAATTCAGACAGGTCTGCGCTGTAAACACTGGGCAGCGGCTTGCCCACTTTGTTCAGCACGTCGTCAATGCCATGCTCTGCCACCGTGGCCTTGTCTGCCTTTTCGGCTGAGAAGCAAATGCCCTTCATGTTGTGACCCAACAATTGGCGCAACTTGTCCTTGGCTGTAATCACCGCCATCTTGCAACCCGCATCCGACAAAGCGGCCAGCAATGAAGGTGCGCGCAACCACTTGGGGTCGTTCATCATCACTTCAACGTTGTTCGCACTGTCGTACAAGTAGTTGCCACAGATGCCATGCACGCTGGGCGGCACGCCAGTGACAATGGACAAGTTGTTGGGATTGGTAAAGCTGGGCACCACGCAATCGGCATGCAGGACGGTGCCTAGTGCCAATACTTTTTTCATCCAAGGCATATGACCACCCGCCACAGCTTGGCCCAAATAATCGGGCTCGCAGCCGTCGACACACACCACCACCACGGGCTGTTTGGGCATTTGATACGCACGATTGTTCACTTGCATGATGTTTCCTTTTATTGCGCTTTGCGCTCTGAGTATTTAAGGCTACGCTGAACAAGCCACCGAATTCAGCGATATGTTGCTAGTTGATTGCATGATGCGAGATGTGATGGGCGAAGCGGCCCAATTTCGGCCCGTATTTCTGGCCTTTTCACGCCAGACACGCGCATTGCGCGCTCTGAAGACGCACTCATGCCATGCGGCGTCCACGCGCTAAGTAGATGTTGGCCAGACCCAAGGCCACGAACGAGCGCGTGGCGTTCTTGGCCAGGCCGCGATAGCGCACCTTGGTGAAGCCCCACAGCCGCTTGACCACTGCGAAGACGTGCTCCACCCGGGCGCGTACCTTGGACTTGTTGCGATTCTTCGAGCGCAGGGCCGGGTCAACCTCACCTCCCTTGCGCACCCGCTGGTTGGTGAAGTCGTTCGCATGTGGTGCCTTGGATGCGATCAGTGCCTTC
>NZ_NESK01000036.1 GCF_003063415.1 Limnohabitans sp. 2KL-17 | reverse complement strand
CCGGGTGACAACGTGTCGATCACTGTGAAGTTGATCAACCCCATTGCGATGGAAGAAGGCTTGCGCTTCGCCATTCGTGAAGGTGGCCGCACCGTTGGTGCTGGCGTCGTTGCCAAGATCATTGCTTAATTCTTTTGTGGATCAGTGGCGCAAAGGCCCCGCCTTTGCGCTGCAGCAAGCAAACACTCACCACAAGGAATTGACATGTCATCCAAGCAAAAAATCCGCATCCGCCTGAAGGCGTTTGACTACAAACTGATCGACCAGTCCGCTGCCGAGATCGTTGACACCGCCAAGCGCACTGGCGCGATTGTCAAGGGCCCAGTGCCTTTGCCAACGCGCATGAAGCGTTTTGACATTCTGCGTTCACCGCACGTCAACAAGACCAGCCGCGACCAGTTGGAAATCCGCACGCACCAGCGTTTGATGGACATCGTGGACCCCACAGACAAAACAGTGGATGCCTTGATGAAACTCGATCTGCCCGCTGGCGTGGACGTCGAAATCAAGCTGCAGTAATGCGGTTTGGGGTGGCTGAAAAGCCACCCAAAAACTTGAAACGTGGTCTGATTTGCCAGCATTGGGAAGTCGGGCTATAATTTCAGGCTCACCTCCATTCGAGGTGAGATTTATTAACAGTCTTTCACATACCAAACGTGGCTGCCAATTGAAGTGGCCGCGGTGGAAGTTTTGGAGAAAACAATGAGTCTGAGCAACTCCCTCGGGTTGCTGGGTCGCAAGGTGGGCATGATGCGTCTGTTCACTGATGATGGGGATTCCGTTCCTGTCACAGTGCTGGATGTGTCCAGCAACCGTGTATCCCAGGTCAAAACCCAAGAGAACGATGGCTATGTCGCTTTGCAAGTGACATTTGGTGCCCGCAAGGCATCGCGCGTGACCAAGCCCATCGCTGGTCACCTGGCCAAAGCCGGTGTTGAAGCCGGTGAAATCATTCAAGAATTCCGCGTGACCACCGACACGGCCTCCCAGTACGCTGCAGGCGCTACTGTGCCCGTGGCTGCTGTGTTTGCTGTGGGCCAAAAAGTGGACGTGCAAGGCACATCCATTGGTAAAGGCTTTACCGGTACCATCAAGCGTCACAACTTCAAATCCCAGCGCGCTTCGCACGGTAACAGCCGTTCGCACAACGTCCCGGGTTCGATTTCGATGGCCCAAGATCCTGGCCGCGTGTTTCCTGGCAAAAAAATGTCTGGTCACCGTGGTGATGTGACTTGCACCACGCAGAACCTGGCCGTCATTCGCGTTGACGAAGCCCGTGGTCTGCTGATGGTCAAGGGTGCTATTCCTGGTTCCAAAGGTGGTTTTGTGACCGTGCGTCACGCCATCAAAACTAAAGGAGCGAACTGATGCAGCTCGAACTCCTGAACGACCAAGGTCAAGCCGCTTCCAAAGTGGATGCGCCTGAAACCGTATTCGGTCGTGAATACAACGAAGCCCTGATCCACCAAATCGTGGTGGCTTATCAGGCCAATGCCCGTCAAGGCACCCGCGCCCAAAAGGACCGTGAACAAGTTCACCACTCCACCAAAAAGCCTTTCAAACAAAAAGGCACTGGTCGCGCTCGTGCTGGTATGACTTCCTCGCCTTTGTGGCGTGGCGGTGGTCGGATTTTCCCGAACATGCCCGACGAAAACTTCACACAGAAGATCAATAAGAAGATGTACCGCGCTGGTATGGCTTCGATCTTCTCCCAGTTGGCCCGCGAAGGTCGTCTGGCAGTTGTGGATTCCTTCAAGGTCGAGTCGCCAAAAACAAAGCAGCTTGCTGCCAAGTTCAAGGCCATGAGCCTCGACAACGTGCTGGTGATCGCTGAAGAAGTCGACGAAAACCTGTACCTGGCATCGCGCAACCTGATCAACATCCTGATTGTTGAGCCCCGTTACGCAGACCCCGTGTCTTTGGTGAACTTTAAGAAAGTCATCATGACCAAGGGTGCCATGGACAAACTCAAGGAGATGTTTGCATGAGCGCCGTGAAGTTCGACGAAGGTCGTCTGATGTCGGTGTTGGTTGCGCCCATCGTGTCCGAAAAGGCCACCATGGTTGCTGAAAAGTCCAACGCTGTGACATTCAAAGTGCTGCAGGATGCTACCAAGACTGAAATCAAAGCCGCAGTGGAATTGATGTTCAAGGTCGAGGTCAAAGGCGTGTCTGTGGTGAATACCAAGGGCAAGACCAAGCGTTTTGGCAAGACCATTGGCCGTCGCGACAACATTCGCAAGGCTTATGTCACGTTGAAGCCAGGTCAAGAGCTGAACCTGTCCGGGGAGGCCGCGTAATCATGGCTGTCATCAAGATCAAACCAACATCCCCAGGCCGTCGTGGCGTGGTGAAGGTCACCCGTGACCACCTGCACAAAGGTGAAGGCTACGCGCCTTTGCTCGAGCCGCAGCATCAGAAATCGGGCCGTAACAACAACGGTCACATTACAACTCGCCACAAAGGCGGTGGTCACAAGCACCACTACCGCGTGGTCGATTTCAAGCGCAACAAAGATGCGATTCCGGCGAAAGTCGAGCGCATTGAGTACGACCCAAACCGTACGGCCCACATCGCCTTGTTGTGCTACGCCGATGGCGAGCGCCGCTACATCATTGCCCCCCGTGGCATTGAAGCCGGTGCAACCCTGCTGTCGGGTGCAGAAGCGCCTATCCGCGCTGGCAACACCTTGCCGATCCGCAACATTCCCGTGGGTTCGACCATCCATTGCATCGAGCTCAAGCCCGGTGCGGGTGCTCAAATCGCTCGCTCGGCGGGGGCTTCGGCCACCTTACTGGCTCGCGAAGGCATCTACGCTCAAGTGCGCATGCGCTCCGGTGAAGTTCGCAAGATCCACATCGAGTGCCGCGCAACGATTGGTGAAGTTGCCAACGAAGAACACAGCCTGCGCCAATTGGGCAAGGCCGGTGTCAAACGCTGGATGGGTATCCGCCCAACAGTTCGTGGCGTGGCCATGAACCCTGTGGATCACCCGCACGGTGGTGGCGAAGGCCGTACCGGCGAAGGCCGTCATGCAGTAGACCCGTGGGGCAACCTCACCAAGGGCTACCGTACCCGTAACAACAAGCGCACTCAGGTCATGATCGTGTCGCGTCGCAAGAAGTAAGGGTTAGACAATGACACGCTCTCTCAAAAAGGGTCCATTCGTTGACCACCATTTGTTGGCCAAGGTTGAAAAAGCCGTTGCCACCAAAGATAAAAAGCCCGTCAAGACATGGTCGCGTCGCTCCATGGTTCTGCCCGATTTCATCGGTCTGACCATCGCCGTTCACAACGGCAAGCAACACGTTCCTGTTTATGTGACCGACCAGATGGTTGGCCACAAATTGGGCGAATTCGCACTGACCCGGACATTTAAGGGTCATCCTGCGGACAAAAAAGTCCAGAAGAAATAAGGAAAGACCATGGAAACACGTGCAGTCCTCCGGGGCGTCCGTTTGTCGGTCGATAAAGGCCGCTTGGTCGCCGATTTGATTCGCGGTAAAAAAGTGGATCAAGCTCTGAACATTTTGACTTTCACGCAGAAAAAAGCTGCCGGTATTGTCAAAAAGGTTCTGGAGTCCGCCATCGCCAACGCTGAACACAACGATGGTGCTGACATCGACGAGTTGAAGGTGAAAACCATCTACGTCGAACAAGGCACCACGCTCAAGCGTTTCACCGCCCGCGCCAAAGGCCGTGGCAACCGTATCAGCAAGCCCACATGCCATGTGTATGTGACGGTCGGCAATTAAGCAGGAAGAACTATGGGACAGAAAATCCATCCTACCGGTTTCCGCCTGGCTATCAGCCGTAACTGGGCAAGCCGCTGGTACGCCAGCAACCGTGACTTCGCCGGCATGCTGGCCGAAGACATCAAGGTGCGTGAGTACCTCAAGGCCAAGCTCAAGAATGCTGCGGTTTCCCGCGTGCTGATCGAGCGTCCTGCCAAGAGCGCCCGCATCACCATCTTCTCGGCTCGTCCAGGTGTGGTGATCGGCAAAAAAGGCGAAGACATCGAGTTGCTCAAGAAGGAACTCTCTGCTCGTCTGGGCGTGCCTGTTGCAGTCAACATCGAAGAAGTGCGCAAGCCCGAAATCGATGCCCAGTTGATTGCTGACAGCATCACACAGCAGCTCGAAAAGCGGATCATGTTCCGTCGCGCCATGAAGCGTGCCATGCAAAACGCCATGCGTCTGGGTGCCCAAGGCATCAAGATCATGTCGGCTGGTCGTCTGAACGGCATTGAGATTGCGCGTACAGAGTGGTACCGCGAAGGCCGTGTGCCATTGCACACCCTGCGCGCAGACATCGACTATGCAACGTCTGAAGCGAAGACCACCTACGGCATCATCGGTGTCAAGGTCTGGGTCTACAAAGGTGACACTTTGGGCCGCAACGATGCACCCGCATTGGCCGAGCCTCGTGCCGATGAAGAACGCCGCCCACGTGGCCCACGCCGTGATGCCCGTCCTGGTGAGCGCCCAACTGGCGATCGTCGGGGTGGTCCACGTCGCCCCGCAGGCACCAACACAGCACCGACCGATGGCAGCGACAAGCCTGCTGGGGCCGGTGGTGATGCAAAACCCGCCGTTAAGCGCGTACGCACAGTCGCCGCGCCAGCTGCAGCAGCTGACGGTCAATAAGGAGTAATTACATGCTGCAACCTGCTCGCAGAAAGTACCGCAAGGAACAGAAAGGCCGCAACACCGGCATCGCTACACGTGGCAACACGGTGGCGTTTGGTGACTTCGGCCTGAAGTCCACAGACCGTGGTCGTTTGACGGCCCGCCAGATCGAAGCTGCACGTCGTGCAATTTCCCGTCACGTCAAACGTGGTGGTCGCATCTGGATTCGTGTGTTCCCTGACAAGCCGATTTCCACCAAGCCTGCTGAAGTGCGTATGGGTAACGGTAAAGGTAACCCCGAATACTACGTGGCCGAAATCCAACCCGGAAAGGTGCTCTACGAAATCGTGGGCGTGCCAGAAGAGTTGGCCCGTGAAGCCTTCAAATTGGCCGCTGCCAAGCTGCCCTTGCGCACCACATTTGTGGCACGCATGATTGGCCAATAATTCAGGAGAAACAAGAAATGAATGCTGCTGAATTGCGCCTCAAAGACGTTGCGCGTATCAAAGACGAAATCAAAGCGCTGCAAAAAGCCCACTTTGGCCTTCGTATGCAAAAAGCCACGCAACAACTCGGCAACACCGGAACGCTGAGCCAGACACGACGCGAAATCGCCCGTGCCAAAACCATTCTTGCCCAAAAGCAAGTCGCCAAGTAAGGAGTGACCATGACGGAAGCGAAAATATCCCTCAAGCGCACCTTGATTGGCAAGGTGGTCAGCGACAAACGTGCCAAGACCGTGACCGTGCTTGTGGAGCGTCGTGTAAAACACGCCCTCTACGGCAAGATTGTGGCCAAGTCGAGCAAATACCATGCGCACGACGAAACAGGTCAATACCACCTGGGCGACACCATTGAAATCACGGAAAGCCGTCCGATTTCGAAGACCAAAAACTGGGTGGCAACTCGCCTGGTTCAGAAAGCTGCAGCCGTCTAAGCCTCAAAAGCCCGACTCCTGCAAACTTTAAAAAAACGACCCACAATGGTGGGTCGTTTATTTTTACCCCGGCCACAGTGCCAACCCCAACTCTTGGAGCTCAAAATGATCAAAGTCGGAGACAAACTGCCCGCTGCCACCCTGATGGAATATGTCGAAGTGGAAGGCAATGGCTGCAGCATTGGCCCCAACGCCGTCGATGTGGCCAAAGCCGCCGCAGGCAAGACCATCGCCTTGTTTGCGTTGCCTGGTGCCTTCACGCCCACCTGCTCGGCCAAGCATGTTCCCGGTTATGTTGAAAACCACGATGCCTTGAAGGCCGCAGGTGTCGATGAAATTTGGTGTGTCAGCGTGAACGATGCCTTCGTCATGGGCGCTTGGGCCCGCGAACAAAAAACCGGAACCAAGGTGCGCATGCTGGGTGACGGCAGCGCCGACTTCAGCAAAGCCACGGGCTTGGTCCTCGACTTGACCACACGCGGCATGGGTGTGCGCAGCAACCGCTACTCCATGTTGGTCAAAGACGGTCAGGTCACGAGTTTGAACGTCGAAGGTCCTGGCAAATTTGAAGTCAGTGATGCAGCAACTTTGTTGTCGCAAGCCAAAGCCTGATTTGCTTCGCCATTAAAAAAGGGGCCATTGGCCCCTTTTTTTTGGGTGCCCAGCAGGCCAGGCGTCAGCCGATGTCCACTTTAAGATAGTGCGCGCCCGCGTGGGGGTTGTGATAGTAGGGCGGAATTTCTTCAAACCCAAGATCTTCGTACAGAGCCCGCGCTGATTCCATCTCGTCGAGTGTGTCAAGCAGCACGCAAGCGTAGCCGGCATTGTGCGCAGCCTCCAGGATGGCTTCTGTCAACTGACGGCCGATGCCCAGACCCCGAAACGCCTTGCGGACATAAAGCCGTTTCATTTCGGCCGAGTTGGTGTAGTCGGAATTGTCAAGCGGCCTCAAGGCAACGCAACCGGCAGGGGCCCCGTCCACCCAAGCCAGCAACAGGGCGCCGCGAGGTGACGTGTATTCACCTGGTAAACCGGCAAGCTCTTCGTCAAAACCCTGAAAGCACAGGTCAACGTTCAGGCTGGAGGCGTACTCATGAAACAGTGCTCGGGTCTCCAACCAGTCAGAGGCGCTGGCTGGATGAAGCAATTGAACAGTGGGCATGAGCTTGGCAAGCGTTGTGAAAACATCAGTGTAGCGTTAACCACCCAGAGGCACGATGGCCGCCACCACAACGCCGGCAGCGATGAACAAGGCCACAGCCAAACTGCGGGATTTGCCGTTGTCGCGCGATGGGGTGACCGCTTCAGGCAAAGTCTTGTCGCCATGCCACATGGCAGGTACCAGAGGCTGTTGCTTGCCCCAGCGGTACCAAGCAATGGCCAGCAAATGGCTCACAACCAAAACGATCAAGATGAGTTTGCCCCAGTTTTTGTGCCAACTGGTGGCTAGGCTCACCCAAGCATCAGGCACCAAAGAGGACAACGGGCCCATGTTGGCGATTTCATCGTCACTGACCAGGCCCGTGGCCACTTGAAGGCTCAAAAAAAGCATCAAGGCCAGCACCGACCAGGAACCCAAGGGACTGTGACCCGCCAGATGTCGGGTGCTGGTTGATACCTGGGTGTAAGCCAAGACACTGGTGGGGCTAACAGGCAGCTGTGACCAGCGTGACCAATAACCACCGAAAACGCCCCAGACGAGTCTGAACAAAACCAGCGTGAGCACGGCATAACCCAAACGGAAATGCCAAGCCATGGCATCACCACCCACATTGCCGGTGATGACCAGGCCAACCACGCAGACCGCCAGGGACCAGTGGAAAACGCGAGTGGGTAAATCCCAAATGCGAACGGTGAACATAAGTACTTTCAATGATGCAAATAAAACAATATTATGTGAAAATTAACCGATGGTGAAGCATCCTGCGTTAACTGACCTTTTAAATGATTGGAGACAAACATGAAAACAATGTTGAGCCTGCTCGGCGCATCGATGGTGTTGACCCTGGCCTTGCCCGCGCAAGCCCAGTTTGCCAAACCCGAAGACGCCATCAAATACCGCAAGGCGAGTTTCACTGTAATGGCTGCACATTTCGGGCGCTTGGGTGCCATGGCCAACGGCCGTGTTCCCTATGACGCCAAAGCTGCCGTAGACACTGCAGATACGGTGTCCGCACTGGCCAAATTGCCATGGGCTGCATTTGGCGAGGGCACAGACAAAGGCGAAACACGCGCCAAGCCGGAAATCTGGAAAGAGTCTGCCAAGTTCAAGGAAGCCTCAGACAAGATGCAAGCCGAACTCGTCAAGCTGAATGTGGCCGCCAAGGCGGGCAATCTGGATGCGCTGAAAGCCGCATTTGGACCTGCTGGGGCCAGTTGCAAAGCCTGTCACGACAACTTCAGAAAAGATTGATGCGACTGACCTGAAGGGCCGGACCACCTGGTCTGTCAGGCTCAGGTCTCGGCCAGCAGCTTTTCAATCAAACGGTGCAGTTCTGCAAAGTCGGGTGTGCCCACAAACCGTTTGACGATTTCACCGCGCTTGTTCACCAGAAAAGTGGTGGGCGTGAGTTGAACGTCGCCCCATTCGCGGGCAACGGCGCCGGTGTTGTCAATCGCCACCTTGAATGGCAATTGACGCGACTGTGCAAAGTTCACCACGTAGCTGGGGGGGTCATAGCGCATGGCCACGGCCAGGGTTTCGTAGCCCCTGTCTTTGAACTTGTTGTAGGTGGACACCAACTCGGGCATTTCGGCGACGCAACTGGTGCAACTGGTGGCCCAGAAATTCACCAGGCTGACCTTGCCCTTGAGTTGAGCCGTGGTCACTTGGGAGCCATCCAGCAAGACAAAGGAGGAGGGCGGCGCTTTGTCTTGGCTGCAGCCGGGCAAGCCCAGCAAAGCGAAGGCAAGAAGGACGGCCATGAAGGACAAACGTTTCATGCGCCCATTGTAAAAGCCAAGTCTTGGCAAGCTGATAAGAGCGCCTAAAGCGCTGTGGCCTTAAGGGCTATCGCTTGTAACCACTACGTCGAGCAAAGACCCAGCAAAAGACCCAGCAGATCCTGCGGGGCGCTCACCATCGGGTCGTGGCCGGTATTCATTTCGAGCACCTGGGCGCCAGGCAGCCAGGCGCCATCCCAAAACGTTGGGTCCACCATGCGCTGGCGGCTGACGTCGATGGTGCTCAGCCCGGGGTTGGTGCAACTGATGAAGGTCCGTGGCACGCTGGCCACCCGCTGCGGGTCAAAGTTAAGCACATGGTTGTAGGGCCCGCCGGGGTGGGGCGTTTGGCGCCTTTGCACCCAGGCATGGTCGGCCCCGCTCAGGCCAAACACGGCGGGGTCGGGCGCCGGAAAGCTGCGCATCGGGTCCGCTTGCGTTGCTGCCATGCGCGCCTGGCGGGTGGCATTGGCGTGGGTGCTGCTCCAGCTTTCGCCGGGCTGGGGCAGCACGGCGTCCAGATACACCAGATGGCGCAGGCGCTCGGGCCTGCGGTCAGCCACGGCCGTGCCCAGCATGCCTGCATAAGAATGCACCACCAGCACCACGTCATGGAGCTCCTCAGCATCCATGGCGGCCATGACGTCATGAATGTGGGATTCCAGGTCGATGTCGGGGCGAAGCAAGTGGGCGCGCTCACCCACCCCGGTCAGCGTGACGGCGTGGGCACGGTGTCCTGCCTGGATCAAGCCCGGCAACACACGCTGCCAGCACCACGCCCCGTGCCAGGCACCATGGACCAGTAAAAAATTCGCCATCAAATTACCCCTTTGCCACGCAAGCGGCCTTGTTGCTCCTCTGTCCAGCCCAGCACCTCGGCCAGCACTTCGGCCGTGTGCTGTCCCAGCATGGGGGGCGGCAGTTCTTGGCGAACCGGGGTGCGGCTCAACTTGATCGGGCTTGCCACCAGCTTCAAATTGGGCTGGATCGGGTGCGACCAAGTGCTCACCATGCCGCGTTCGGCCACCTGCGGATCGGCAAATACCTCGGCGAGCGTGTTGATGGCCCCACATGGCACTTTGGCCGCTTCCAGTGCGGCCAGCCATGCGGCCTTGGTGCGGGTCTTCATGATCACCTCAAGCAAGGGAACCAATTCGGCGCGATGGCGAACCCGTTGGGTATTGAGCGCGTAGCGTGGGTCCAGCGCCAGTTCGGGGCATCCGGCCACGGCACAAAATTTGGCAAATTGCCCGTCATTTCCCACGGCCAGGATCAGGTGATCGCGGGTGGCCGGCAGCGACCCTTCAGGGGCCTTCACCTCGAACACCTGGTAGGGCACGATGTTTTGGTGGGCGTTGCCTGCCCGACCGGGCACTTTGCCGCTGACCAGGTAATTGGCGCCCAGATTGGCCAGCATGGCGACCTGGGTGTCCAGCAAAGCCATGTCCACTTGCTGGCCTTCGCCACTGCGCTCGGCGTGGCGCAGTGCCGCCAAAATGGCCACCGTGGCGTACATGCCGGTGAACAAATCTGCCACCGCCACCCCCACTTTTTGGGGGCCACCGCCCAGGTCATCGCGCTCGCCGGTCACGCTCATGAGGCCGCCAATGCCTTGCACGGCATAGTCGTAGCCCGCGCGCTCACGATAGGGTCCCGTTTGGCCAAAACCAGTCACGCTGCAATACACCAGCTTGGGGTTGATGGCGCTCAGGCTGGGGTAGTCCAGTCCGTAGCGGGCCATGTCGCCGACCTTGAAGTTTTCGACAAACACATCG
This sequence comes from Limnohabitans sp. 2KL-17, assembly GCF_003063415.1. Taxonomy (GTDB): domain Bacteria; phylum Pseudomonadota; class Gammaproteobacteria; order Burkholderiales; family Burkholderiaceae_C; genus Limnohabitans_A. The sequence continues at coordinate 13,236 of NZ_NESK01000036.1, read as the reverse complement.
CAGTGCTTGACCAACTCGCGGATCAGGGCCTGGCCATCGGCCTGGGCGATGTCACAGGTGACAGACCGCTTGTTGCGGTTGGCACCCAGGTAATAGGCCGCTTCGGCCGTGTCACGTCCTTGGGCGTCTTGCAGGAAAGGGGGCCCCCAGGTTCGGGTGTCATCGCCTGAGCCGGGGCGTTCGATCTTGATGACATCAGCCCCCAGATCGGCCAAAGTCTGGGTGCACCAGGGGCCCGCCAAAACGCGGGAGAGGTCTAAAACGCGGATGCCATCGAGTGAATTCATACTTTCATTGTCGCGAAAAATGGCGCCCGCCGCTGATCGGGATAATCACTCCATGCGAACCTCTTTCATGGCCCTCTTGGCCAGACTGCCTCTCAGCCTTGCTTTGACCGCTTGCAGCCCCGACCAAAACTGGCGAGAAGTCACCTTTGAAGGAACTTCCCTCAAAGCCCAATTGCCTTGCAAGCCCGATCGCACCACGCGTTCGGTCCCGCTGGGCGGGGTGCCGGTGGACTTGCAGGTCGTGGGCTGCGAAAGCGGCACGGCCATCGTGGCAGTGATGACCGCGCCCTTGCAGGCCGGTGCTGATGCCCAGGCCTTGCTGGCCGGTTGGCAACAAGCCACTTTAGACAATGCGCGGGTCAACCGTCCACTGGCTGCTGCGCAGCAACAGGTTTGGCACCGACCCGGGCAATTGCCCTTGGCCTCATCGGTACGCATTCAGGCCCCAGGCCTGCGTGCCAATGGTGAAGCGGTGCAGATGGCGGCCGTCTGGGGCGCCGTGGCCGAAGGGGACCGGGTGCGTTTGGTCCATGCCGTGGTTTATGACCGTGCGATTTCGCCAGAAATGGCTAACACTTTGTTTGACGGACTGAAACCATGAGCACTTCCACGTTGACGCACCCTGACCGATTGCCGCGTCGCACGGCTGTGGTTGTTTTTTTGGCGTTTGCGCTGGCCTATTTTTTCTCGGCCCTGGTCCGGGCCATCACGGCCACCCTGTCGCCAACGCTGACCACAGAGTTCAGCCTCAGTGCGCAAGACTTGGGCTTGCTGGCGGGCGGTTACTTTCTGGGTTTTTCGCTCACCCAGTTGCCGCTCGGGCGATTGCTGGACAAACATGGCCCCAAAAAAGTGGTGCTGGCCTTCTTGTCATTTGCGGTTCTGGGCTGTTTGGCCTTTTCATGGGCGGACAGTTTCCATGGCCTCCTGGCTGCGCGTGTGCTGTGCGGCATGGGCGTTAGCGCCTGCCTGATGGCCCCCTTGACCGGCTACCGGCGTTGGCTGGATGCCAGCAGCCAGTTGCGCAGCAACTCATGGATGCTGATGACAGGCTCTTTGGGCATGCTGGCCGCCACCTTGCCTGTGCAATGGCTCATGCCTATCTGGGGTTGGCGCGCGCTGTTTGTCATGCTGGGCTTGATGATTGCCATCGCCATGGTCTTGATTGCGTTGGTTGTGCCGATATGGCAAACCACCCCGGCAGGGGCAGCCAGCACACAAACGCCGCACCATGACGACGGCAGTTACCGCGAAATCTGGCGCAGCGCGTATTTTTGGCGCATGACCCCGATTGGTTTTTTCACCTACGGCGGCATGGTGGCGATTCAGACTTTGTGGGCAGGCCCCTGGATGACCCAGGTCGCAGGCTGGACCGCAGACGAAGCGGCCAAAGGCTTGTTCCTCATCAATTTGTCCATGCTTGTGACCTTCTGGCTGTGGGGGCTGGTCACCCCTGGTTTGGCCCGCAGGGGGATTCCGGTGGAACGCCTGATCGCCTGGGGTTTGCCCCTGAGCTTCGGGGTGATTGGCACCTTGGTCTGGATGGGGCCTGCTGTGGGCTCTGCAGCGGCAGCGGGCCTGGCCTTGTTGTGCATTAGCAGCACTTTTGTGGCGCTGGCCCAGCCCGCTGTGGGCATGGCGTTCCCGTCGCATCTGGCCGGGCGTGCACTGTCTGCATACAACCTGGTGGTTTTTGCGGGCATTTTCGTGGTGCAGTGGGGCATCGGTCTGCTGGTGGACGCCGGGCGGGGCATGGGCCTCGAAAAACCGGCGGCCTACCAGGCCGCGTTGGCCTGCTTTGGTATTTGCTCCGGTTTGTCTTGGGTGTATTTCTTGCTGAAAAAGCCGGTTCAGCCCTGATAATGAAGTCCTCATGATCGGCATCCTCATCATTGCTCACGCCCCGCTGGCCAGCGCTTTGCGCGAATGTGCCGTGCATGTTTTCCCGGACTGCGCGACCGGCGTCATGGCCCTGGATGTGTTGCCCGACGAAGCGCCAGAGACCAGCTTGTTCAAAGCCCGCGAAGCCATCCGGAGTTTGGGTGCATCCGAGGTCTTATTGCTCAGCGATGTGTTCGGCGCCACACCGTGCAACGTGGCGCAACAGATCAACGATGGCCTGAACACCCGGCTGGTCGCCGGTGTCAATTTGCCCATGTTGCTGCGCAGTGTGTGCTACCGAAACGAAAGCCTGGAGGCCTTGGCCGCTCGTGCGCACGCCGGTGGCACGCAGGGCGTCATGCCCGTTGGCAGTACTGCGCCCCAGAACCAAACAGGAAAAAGACATGCCCCAAGTCACAACGACCATCAGCAATAAACTCGGTCTGCACGCACGCGCCTCGGCCAAGCTCACCAAGCTCGCGGGCAGTTTCCCATGCGAAGTCTGGCTCAGCAAGGGCGATCGCCGCATCAACGCTAAAAGCATCATGGGTGTGATGATGCTCGCCGCAGGGCTGGGCTCTGAAGTGCTGGTCGAGACCAGCGGCGAGCGCGAGGACGAAGCGATGCAAGCCTTGCTGGCGCTGATGGCTGACAAATTTGGCGAAGGTGAATGAGCATGCAGATGCGCTCTGGCCACGGGTGTGCTGAGGTGATGCCATGACCTTCAGCATCCATGGCTTGGCGGTGGCCCGGGGCATTGCCATCGGTCGTGCGGTGCTGGTGGCATCCAGTCGGGTCGATGTGGCCCACTATTTCATTCAGCCCGAGCAGGTCATTTCGGAAATAAGGCGCCTGCGCAAGGCCCGCGATGACGTGGTCGATGAGCTGCAGCGTTTGCAAAAAGACATGCCCAAAGACGCGCCGCACGAGTTGGCGGCCCTTCTGGATGTGCACCTGATGCTGCTGCAAGACGAAGCGCTGACGGCGGGGGTTGTGCATTGGATTAGAGACCGTTTCTACAACGCTGAATGGGCGCTGACCAGCCAACTTGAAATCATCGTGCGCCAGTTCGAGGAAATGGAAGACCCCTATTTGCGCGAACGCAAAGCCGACATGGAGCAGGTGGGCGAGCGGGTGTTGCATTGCCTCAAAGGCACGGGTGCGTTGGTGGTGCAGCCCAAGCGGCCGCAGCGGCCCCAGCAAGAGCTGCAACTGGGCGATACGGATGTCCCCCTGGTGCTGGTGGCGCACGATTTGTCGCCCGCCGACATGCTGCAATTCAAGCAAAGCGTGTTCACCGGCTTTGTCACCGATGTGGGCGGCAAGACCTCGCACACCGCCATTGTGGCGCGCAGTCTGGACATTCCGGCCGTGGTGGGTGCCCGCACCGCCAGCCAACTGGTCAAGCAAGACGACTGGGTCATCATCGATGGCGATGCCGGCGTGGTCATCGTCGACCCCTCGCCCATCATCTTGTCCGAGTACAGCTTCAAGCAGCGTCAGGCTCAGCTGGAGCGCGAGGGCCTGGCGCGCCTGCGGCACACGCCTGCCGTCACGCTCGATGGCGAAAAAATCGAGCTGTTGGCCAACATTGAAATGCCCGAAGACACGGCAGCAGCCTTGGCCGCCGGCGCGGTGGGCGTGGGCTTGTTCCGCTCGGAGTTTTTGTTCATGGGCCGCCAGGGCAATCTGCCGGATGAGACGGAGCAGTACCAGGCTTACCGGCTGGCCGTCGAAGGCATGAACGGCTTGCCGGTGACCATCCGCACCATCGATGTTGGCGCCGACAAACCGCTGGACGAGGCGCGCCATGATGCTGCCCACTTGAACCCGGCTCTGGGCTTGCGTGCCATCCGCTGGAGCCTGGCCGATCCGTCCATGTTCCTCACCCAATTGCGTGCCATCCTGCGCGCGGCGGCGCATGGCCAGGTCAACTTGTTGATTCCAATGCTCAGCCATGCCAGCGAGATTCGCCAGACCCTGCTGCTCATCGAGCAGGCGCGGCATGAGCTGGACCGCAAAGGCATGGTCCACGGCCCGGTCCGCCTGGGCGCCATGATCGAAATCCCGGCCGCAGCCCTGTCCCTGCGCCTTTTCCTCAAGCATTTTGATTTCCTGTCCATCGGCACCAACGACCTGATCCAGTACACCTTGGCCATCGACCGTGCCGACGAATCGGTGGCGCACCTGTATGACCCCCTGCACCCGGCGGTGCTGCGATTGGTGGCCGACACCATCGCCGCCTGCAAGGCTCAGGGGAAGGGTGTGTCGGTGTGCGGGGAAATGGCCGGTGATGTGGGCATGACCCGCTTGCTGCTGGGCCTGGGCTTGCGCAGCTTTTCCATGCACCCGTCGCAGGTGCTGGCGGTCAAGCAGCGCATCTTGTTGTCCAACACCGACAAACTCAGGCTCTGGGCCGATCAGGTGCTCGACAGCGATGACCCCAGCGCACTGATGCAGCGCTGAAGCCACCGTGCAAGGCAGTGCATGCGCAGCTTCCAGTGCTGAACTCAGGCCCTTGGCAAAGGCAAGGACAGCATCACACAAGTTCCAGGATGGCTCTGGGTGACCAGCAATGTGGCGCCCATCATGCGGGCGCGTTGCTGCATGTTGTAGACACCTCTGCCCAGCACCGGCTTATCGGGGTAGCCCAAGCCGTTGTCTTCCACCGTGACCCTCAGATGCAAGGCCTGCGGGTCAAAGGTCACTGAAATCCCGATGTGCTTGGCCTGTGCGTGTTTCAGGGCGTTGTTGATGGCCTCTTGAATGATGCGCAGCAACTGCAAGATGGTCCGCTGCTGCAACTCGGGGGCTTTGTCGATGTCCAGGGTCCACGACAGCGCCATCGGCAAATGCGCGGTGCGTTTTTCCAGTCGGAAACGCATGTCGGCCAAAGAGTCCAGCAAGCTGTTGTGGGCGTTGCTCAGCGTGTCGGCCACCAAGTACAGATCGGCCATGCACTCTTGAAGAATCACCGATAAATCGTCCGGTGAAATCTTGCCTGCATCGGCCATCAAGCGTGCGGTGGCCAGCTGGGAACCGAAGCCGTCGTGTATGTCCTGCAAGAGCATCTCGCGTTCTTCGTTTTTGGATTGCTGGATGGCTACCCGAGTGAGTTGATCATGGGCCGTTTTCATGGCTTCTTGAGCTTCCTTGTAAACGGTTACATCCACGAGCACACCTTCAAACGCGGTGTAGCCATCAGGCAGAGTCCGGGGCACAGCTTCCACGCTCAACCAACGCGTTTCCCCGTGCACCAGGATGCGGCCTTCCCAGGTTAGAACCTGGGGCTGTTGGAAAACCTGTCGGTGCCCATTTATCAGGCTCTCTAAATCATCAGGATGAACACGGCTGAGCACCTGAGTCGGGTCGGCAGTCACCAATTCCCGCGTGATATCGACCATCTGCAGCCAGCGCTTGCTCAGAAAACTGAAGCGCGGTTTGCCATCGGGCGATACTTCCAGCACATAGGTGCCCACCGGAATGGCCTCGGTAAGCTTCAGGGCGGTCTGCTCAATACGCTGGATGGTTTCCAAGGCCGAGCTCAGTTCCACCGTTCGGGCGGAGATTTGGGTTTCGAGGTTGACACTGAGATCACGTGCGCTGCGCAGTGAAACGATCAATTGGTGGGTCAACAAGAAGCCGATGAGCACGATGGTGGTTGCAAACCCCAGTGGTGCCAGGTAGATAAATTCGAAGCTGCCTTGCCCACTGAACATCAGCCAGTCATGTAAACCCAGCATGTACTGCAAGATCATCAGGCCGCAGACCGTGAAGTGTCTGCTGTTGCCATACAGCACTGACCAGCGCACCAAGAATGTGATCAGGACCGGCGAAATCAGCAGTAGCGGCAGGTAGGCCACAGAAACCAGCAAGCTGTTTTCGGTGAGCGCATAAAACACGGTCGCACAAACCAGCCCGTAGCCCAGTGTCCAGCGGGTGTGCCAGGCACGTTGCTTGCCAAACAAATGCAGGCAGGTCAGCAGGAACAGGTATGCCGCCAGAAGCCGGCCCACGATAATCAGCCAGTTCCAGAACTTCATCGACAGCGGCAACTCGTCGGCGATCAGGTTGCTGAGCGAGATGGCCAAACACAGGCAGGTCAAGCCATACCAGCGGTAGACAGATTCTTCACGCAGCGACACCCCGATCGTTAGCGAAAGCATGCCCAGCGTCAAAATGGCGAACGCCAGCCACTCATAAATTGTGATGCGCAACGCAAACCGGGGCAGGTAAACATCCCGATAAAGCCAGTGGGCATCGCCCACCAGGACTTCAGACATGCCGCTGAGCTGGCCGTGGTTGGCATGGATCTCGATCTCCAGGGTGTTGACGCCTGCATGCCAAAGCTGGGTGGCCGGCTTGAACAGCAGGGGGCGATGCAGGCAGCGCAGACGCGCCAAGTCGCCATCGGCACATTGATCGACCAACTCACCATTCAAATACAGGGCGCCAGCCAGGCTGAGCTTGTTGATGAAAACACCCAGAGCTTGCTCGGGTGCCTTGGGCAGGTCCACGCTCAGGCGGTAGCGGACACGGCTGCCTTTGGCATCCAACTCCTGGTGGGTCAGCACATGGGGCAGCGTCACGGTACGCTCGCCCAGGGGGCTTGTCAGAGTGGCTGACGTAAGGCGCAGCGCCAGAGGCTTTGTTGCTGTTTCAGTCGGCCCTGCCAGCACCGCCAAGTGCCAGGCCTGAAGAACCCAAAACACCAGCAAGAATCGCCAGAACCATTTGATGCAGCCCATGGCTTTCAGCTCAGATCAGTCCGGCGTCGCGCGCCTTGCTGACCGCCTGAACCTGGGATCGGACCTCCAGTTTGCGGTACAGATTCCGAATATTGGACTGCACCGTGGAGATGCCGATGCCCATCAGCACGGCCGTTTGCTCGTAACTGTTGCCCCGCGCGATCGATTGCAGTGTTTCCAATTCCCGCGGTGACAAGCTGGATGAAACGGCTGACTTGCCGGTCGGAGCCCCTGCCAGCTTGAACAAAGTCCGTGCCAGTGACGGACTGATTGGGTAGTGGCCTTGGAGGACTTCGATGATCGCTTGTCCAATTGACTGGGCCGAATCGCCCTTCATGATGTAACCGTTGGCGCCTGCCCGGATGGCGGCCAGAACGGATCTTTCTGTCGACATCATCGAAATGACCAAAATGGGAATTTCGCTAAATCGTCTGCGAATGGACTGGATGACTTCAATCCCCCCCATGTCCGGCAGCCCCAGGTCGACCAGCGCCAAGTCCAGCCGCATTTGGGGCTGTTCAAGCAGCTCCATCACGGCCGTACCGGTTGCACATTCCATGATGTTTCCCTTGAGCCCGATGTGCTGAATGGCCTTGTTCATTAACAGTCGAAAAGCAGGGTTGTCCTCCACAAGGACAACATTGCGCGCTACAAATAAAGAGTTGCTAGAGTTCATCATAATGTTCATTAATGGTCTAAATTTATCAAATTTCCTATAAAATTAAACCCATAAATATAGTAGACGCTGCATGTAAATGTGATTCTCATCTCGGTGTGATCTGCCGACACTCAATTGTCCCAAACGCAATTGATATGGTCATGAGTTCCCTGTCCAAGTGTTCACGCCATTGACTAAACCGCATGGTCACCGTCCTGTAGCCAAATATGGCCGGGGTGGGTCTTCCACGGTAAACGATTAATTCGATTGAATCTACAAAAATGCAAATAAATTTAATTTTTATAGCGGCATGCGTCATCGTTATGGAAAAACCGCATAACTCGACCGCTGAGCAGGGCCTGCCATGACCGATTCATTGGGTCTGGAAATGCCAATCCCCGAGGTGGATGCGCAAGCCATTGCCCCCAGTCCTGAACAATTGCTGAAGGACGGGTTGCGCTGGGCCCTGCAGCGCCTGAGTCAGTTGCAAGGCGGTCGCTTGGACCCGATTCGGCTGAAAGAGGGCATTGATCGCCTGGCAGACACACGCAAGCCGATGCAGCAATTGGCAGATATTTGCCATTCCCTCGGCAAGAATTCGCCTAAATTATTAAAAACGCCAGATCGTCCGCTGGTGCCCATGATGGCGCTGCACCCCAGCGAGGGCTGGGGGGTCATCGTTGACCGCGCAGCCGATGGCAGCTGGATTTTGCAAACCCCTAAAGGCGCCGTTCCAGTCACGCAAGTCTCGCTGGACCGTGCCTGCGCGGTGGTCCAGCTTGGGCCAAAAATCAATCTGGCGCTGGGCCTTTTTGCCCAACACGAGGGCCCGGTTACTTTCTTTTCGCATGTTCGCGAGACCCTGACCCTTTACCGGCGAGAGCTGATCGAAACCAGTTTGGCCTCGGCCTTCATTGGCATGCTGGCGCTGGCGACATCCTTGTTCTCGATGCAGGTTTACGACCGGGTCATCCCGACGCGCAGCGAACACACGCTGATCATTCTGGCGGTGGGCGTTTTGCTCAGCATCCTGATCGAGCTGGGCATGAAGTTTGCCCGCTCCAACATCATGGATTACGTCGTGGTTGGCCTGGACAGCCGGCTGTCTCGCGAGATCTTCGACCGCCTCATGCAACTGCGCGTGGACCAAGTGCCCAACTCAGTGGGCAGCTTGGCCAGCCAGTTGAGGGGTTATGAACAAGTGCGGGGGTTTTACACCGCCACCACCCTGTTCACGATCATTGACGCGCCGCTGGCGCTCCTGTTCATCTTTGTCATCGCTGCCGTGGCCAGCCCCTGGGTGGCCTTGGTGCCTTTGGTTTTTGCAGTGATTGCCGTGTTCATCGGCTTGTCCATTCGCAAAAAGATCATGGCCCACGCCAAGGACGGCGCGCAGTTCTCGAACCTCAAAACCGGTTTATTGGTTGAAGCGGTCGAGGGCATCGAAACAATCAAGGCCGGCTCGGGGGGCTGGAAGTTCCTCTCGCGCTGGATCGGCGTCAATGCCCAAACCATCACCAACGACTTGAAAACCCGTGGTGCCACCGAAAGCATCGGTTATCTGTCTGCATCCATCCAGCAAATCAGCTATGCCGGACTGATCGTGGTGGGCGCCTTGATGGTGATGCAGGGTCACATGACGCAGGGCGCCCTGATTGCCAGCTCCATCCTCAGTGGACGCATTTTGGCGCCCATTTTGGCGATCCCGGGTTTGTTGGTGCAGTACGCACATGCCAAGGCCGCACTCGAGGGGTTGGAGCGGCTTTACCAACTCAAGACCGACCACGACGGCATTGACGCACCCTTGACCCCGGCTGCGCTCATGGGGCATTTTGAATTGACCGACGTGACCTTTGCCTATGGCGACAACCCACCCGCTTTGGTCGTCCCCCGGCTCGAGATTAAACCCGGCGAACGCGTGGTGGTACTGGGCCCGATTGGTGCGGGCAAGTCCAGCCTGCTGCGCGTGCTGAGCGGTTTGTACCACCCGACGCAAGGGCGCATCCTGGTCGATGGGCTGGAGCTTGGCCACATCCACCGCCAGGTGATCAACCAGAACGTCGGCTACCTGCAGCAAGACCATCGTCTGTTTCACGGCACGCTGCGTGACAACTTGCTCATTGGCCTGCCTGACCCGGGCGATGAAGCCCTGCTGACCACCATGCGCCTGACGGGCATGGACCGCTTTGTGGCCAGTCACCCCAAGGGCCTGGCACGGGTCATTGCCGAGGGTGGCAAAGGCCTCAGTGGCGGGCAAAAACAGCTGGTGGCATTTACCCGCCTGATTCTTTGTGACCCCCATGTCTTTTTGCTCGACGAGCCAACGGCAACGATGGACGAAGAGCAAGAGCAGCGCTGTCTGGCCGTGCTGGCGCAGCAGGCGCAGGCAGGCAAGACCCTGGTGATCGTCACCCACAAGCCGGCCTTGTTGCCCTTGGCCACCCGCATCATGGTGGTGGCGGGCAACAAGATCGTTCTGGACGGTCCCCGTGATGCTGTGTTGCAGCAACTCCAGCAAAAAGCCAGGCCCCAGCCCAGCGCTGCGCCTCAGCCAACTTCCCCTTCCCCTTCCCCTGCGGCGGTGCAGTCATGATTTCTGATCCTCTTAAAAGCAGACTTGCCGGTGCGGCCCAAGACATCGTTGATCTCGAGCTCAAGCCCAAGTTCAAGGGCTCATCCGAGCCGATCCGGCACAACAACCTGCACGACCTGCAAGCGCCCACCCGTGCGCGCAGCGTCATGGGCGTGATCATTGTTTCCCTGATTGCGCTGACCGTGTGGGCGGCTTTCGGCAAGATCGACCAGGTCACGCGGGCCCAGGCCGTGCTCATGTCGGCCGAGCGCACGCAGTTGGTTCAAACGCCCGATGGGGGTGTGCTGACCGAGCTGCACGTCAAGGAAGGCCAGCACGTGAAAGCCGGGCAATTGCTCGCCCGCTTGCAAAAAGAGCGTGCGGCTGCGGGCGTCTCGGACAGTAGCGCCAAGGTGGCGGCCCTGCGCATCACGCTCGCACGGCTGCATGCCGAGGTCTACGGCACGCCCCTGCAATTCAGTGGCGATCTGGCGCCCTACGCCGAATACATTCGCAACCAGCGAGACCTGTACAACAAGCGCCAGACCGCCTTCAAGGAAGACCTGCAGGCTTTGGCAAATATCCTTGTGCTGGCCGAAGAAGAAATGCGCATCAACCACCAGCTGGAGGCCACTTCCGATGTCAGCCGTGCTGAAGTCCTGCGTCTGGAGCGGGGGGTGGCCGACATCAAGGCCCAGATCACTGGCAAGCGCAACAAGTACTTTCAGGACGCCCAGGCAGAAATGACTAAGGCACAAGAAGACCTAAGCTCCCAAAACGAGCAGCTGCGCGATCGACAGCAGGTGCTGGAAAACACCGAGTTGGTGGCCCCGATGGACGGCGTCATCAACAGCATCAAGGTCACCACCATTGGCGGCGTGGTCCGCCCTGGCGAAACGCTCATCGACATCTTGCCCAGCGGTGAAAACTTGATCGTTGAGGCCAAGATACCGCCCGCTGACATGGCCTTCATTGCGCTGGGGCAGGACACCAGCATCAAGCTCGACGCTTATGACTCGGCCATCTTTGGTGGCCTGCGAGGCAAGGTCGACTACATCAGTGCCGAGGCCTTGTTTGCAGAAAAAGCCAGTCCAGGCGTGCCCATCGGCCCCAACAACCCCCCCATTTATTACCTGGTCCGAATGCACATCACCGGCACCGAGTTTCATGGCGACAAAGCCCGCGACATCAAGCTGCGGGCGGGGCTGACGGCAGGTGTCGAGATCAAGGCACTTGAGCGCACGGTACTCAGTTACCTGACCAAACCCATCACCAAAACCATGAGCTCGGGGCTGGGGGAGAGATAGATCGATCAGCAAGTCAGTGAGTTATCCAAAAAAATCAAAAAAAATTCAGGGAGGCCATCCATGACCAAGGGACAAAAAATAAATGTCGTCAATCGTTGTTCACCAGTTGTCTGCACAAGGCAAGCTTTCGCGCGCCGAATCGGCGTCCCATGACAAATCATCAAAGGTCCTGCGCGTACAGGTAGAGCCGTCTGCACGGTTGTCCGTGCAAATCGATGGAGCGAACTTTTCAGGTAACACCTTGCCGTCTGGCAAAAAGCCTATTTTGAAAAAAAGTGGCAAAAACCTGCTGCTGGAAGTCGATGAAGAAACGCTGATCGAATTCACGGATTTTTATGCCGTACAAGGGGCGGTCCTGGATGGCGAAGATTGGCACTTTGCCACCGACATCAGCCTGACAACCCCGGGCTTCCAAGCCGACAGTGCTGAGTTGCCCGTGCTGGAGACAGCAAGTCCAGGCCAAACCACAAGCCCGACATCCCCCGGGGGCAGCGCCTTTGGCGGCATTATGTTGCTTGGTGTGGCGGCGAGCGCAGGGGTTGCGCTGGCGAAAACGGGCGCCGTAGCCAGCCTGCCGGAAAACACAGATCCACCAGTCAACCCTCCAGCGCCTCAAAGTGTTGTCAGTGGCATGCTCACGGGCGGACCGGTCATCAGTGGCAGTCGGCTCAAGGTCGTCCTGTACAAAGCCGATGGCAGCCTGATCAATGGCACCGAAGCTGCAAGCACAGCCTTGGTCGACGACCAGGGCCGCTACAGCATCAACGTAGGCAGTTACACCGGAGTGGTGATCGCCAAAGTGGTTGACGACAACGGCACAGCACCCGATTACATGGACGAGGCCACGGGTGTGGCGGTCGACCTGAACGCCAACTACATGGCCGTGGGCGTGGTCGATAGTGCAAATTTGACATTGCACATCAACCCCTTGACCACACTGGCCGCCATCAAGGCCGGGTTGCAAGCCGATGGCAGTGGCACCGTCACGGCCGACCAGGTGGTCAAAGCCAATGCGGCCATCGCGAAGGCCGTTGGCCTGACAGGGGTCTTGACAACACTGTTGCCCGATGTAACCAATGATGACAAGCCTGGCGCCAACGCCATTGGGCGAGTGCTGGCCGCGCTTTCAGGTCTGGATGCCATGCATGGTGGTGATGCCCAAACGACACTCGCCATGCTGGCCCAGCAAATGGATACCAGTGGCAGTCAGATGATCGTGTCACCCGCGTTCTATTCTGCGCTTCTTAAAGGTGCGGCTAAAGCCCAGCAAGGCAATCCGTTGGCAAATGGCGGTTTGCTCGGTCAAATGCAGATCGACCTGACCAACCTGAAAATGGCGGCGGCCGACAAGGCGGTGGCTGAAGAGATTGCGGCCAAAGCGCTGGAGGAAGCTGCTGCGGCCAAAGCCACGGCCAAAGCCGATGCGGCGGCCAAAGCAGCGCAAGACAAGGCGGCGGCGGACAAAGCGGCGGCTGAAGAAATTGTGGCCAAAGCGCTGGTGAAAGCTGTTGCGGCCAAAGCGCTGGTCGATGCGCAAGCTGCGTTCAATGCTGTCAAAAATGGCACCGACACGGCTGCCATCACTGCGGCCCAAAATGCGTTGACAGCGGCAAGCACAGCGGCCGCCAAAGCCACGGCTGAAGCGGACGCGGCTAGCAAAGCGGTGCAAGACAAAGCGGCGGCGGACAAAGCGGCGGCTGAAGAGATTGCTGCCAAAGCGGCCGATGAAGTTGCTGCCGCCAAAGCGCTGGTTGCTGCCCAAACTGCACTGACTGCGGCCAAC
>NZ_NESK01000035.1 GCF_003063415.1 Limnohabitans sp. 2KL-17 | reverse complement strand
ATGGGCTTACAAGTGGGCCAAGGCGAACAAAAAACGAAGGGAATATCAGAATGCGAAAGGAAAATCAAAAAAATCAAAACCATGCGGGGCGAAATTGCGCTCGCGAATGGGGTATTTCAGCAGCCTGCTAACCCAATGGGTGATCCATCTCCAGCACCGGTATCACCTAACAACTGCACCATGTCAGTCACCAACGAGAGTATCACTGTCACCTGCCCAAATGATGGAGGTGGCGGAGGCGGTAAAGTCATCTGCACAGAGCTCTGCCGAAACGGTGCCATTGAGCATGAAGTATGGATGGCCGATATCCGCTACAGTCGCCAGAACTTCTCCGAGCAGACCATGCGCGGTTATCACCTATGGGGTATTCCGTACGTGAAGCTCATGCGCAAATACCCATCGTTCGCCAAACTCGCAGAATACCCCACACGGTGGTTTGCCGAAGACATTGCTTATCGCATGGGGGTGCTGTCCAAGCCCAACTACAAGGGTTTGGTTTTGCGAGAAGTGTTCTTCCGGCCAGTCTGCTTTGGCATCGGTCTGTTCGCTAAGGCGCGTGACTGGCAAGCACTGTGGCGCGATGGTGTGACACCTTCAGGTGTTCGCTCCTGAGTGGATGCTGGTGGCTTTGCCGCAGTAGATCACAAAGGTACCACTATCGTCCATTTACTCCACGCCATCAGGCAAAAATGCCTGATGGCGTTGATTGCTTTGTAAGGAAAGAACATGACTTGGTGCGTATGTCGATGGTCAATGGGGATTCTTTTTTCAGGGATTCTGTTACTAAGTGGTTGCGCGTTGACACCCAAGGACCCGCAAGCATTATTGCAAAGCGATGAGCTATTGTCTCGTCAACTGGACACCATTGATGCCTATTTGAATAAAACATCGCCGCAGCAACGCACGGTCATTTATGTAGGTTCAGCCCAAAATTCTCAATCATTGGTGTTCCAGCGCGATGTTTTATTACTGAAGCAACGGTTATTGGAAATCAATCCCAATCTACAAACCATCTTGCTCAGCAATCAGTTGGAATCAAGTCAACTGAATTACCCGTTCGCCACCCAGTCATCCTTGGACATGGTTTTCAAAAGAATTGGGGACTGGTCTCAAAAACGTCCTATCCATCTGGTGACATTGATTTCGACGCATGGGAATGTCGACCTCCTTTCAGTGAACATCGGCAACGCCTATTGGCCCGCAGTTCGGTCGGTCAACATTAAGAAATGGCTTGATGTCATACCGCATGTGCCATCGGCATTGATTCTCTCTGCATGCTATTCGGGCTCATTTGTTCCACCCCTGCAAGGGCCACAACGAATAATCATGACCGCCGCTGCCCACAACAGAAACTCGTTCGGATGCGCCTATCACGACAAGAACACCTACTTCATGGGAAATTTGTTGGGAGAGGGTTGGAATCCAGATCAAACATGGCAGGAAAACCATCAGCAAATGGCCCAAAAAATCATGGCTCTCGAACAAAAAAATGGACTGCTGGCCTCATCCCCGCAAATTGATGTGCCGGAAAAATTCAGCAGCCAAAAGATCAAAGATTTTGTCAACGGTCGCAGGCCCGAATAAAAACACAAGATCGGTTTCAAGGTCACCCCATGTCATTGTTTCGCCAAGAGGCCCTTCAACAGCAACAGCAGCGTTATTACGGCGCGATTGTGTTGCGTAGCCCACAAGTGTTTGTATGGCTTTCGGTGGCGGTACTTTGCATTGCCGTTTTGCTGATGAGTTTGCTCATTTGGGGTCAGTACACAAGGCGCGCCAGTTTGAGTGGTTTTGTCATCCCCGAAGGGGGCGTTTTGCGTGTTTACAGTCCTTTGGCTGGGCGCGTGGCTGCTTTGCATGTGCACGAAGGCCAGGAGGTGCAGGCCGGGCACGCTTTACTGACCGTGCTGGATGAGCGCTACCGAGAACAAGGGCCTGAATCGCGCACAGCCGTAGCCACCCAAATCGAATCGCGGCAACGCAATTTGCGTGCGGTTTTGGGTGAACAAAAGCAGCTCTATCAACGCACCAGTACAGGGCTACAAACACGTATACAGGCCTTGGAACGTGAGCAGGTGCAACTGCAACAAGAGCAACGGGCTTTGCAGCAGCGCTTGGAATTGGCCTCGGTCATGGAACAACGGTTTCGGGAACTGCGGGCGCAAGACTTTGTTTCTGTAGTGCAGTTGCAGGAAAAAACCGAAGCCGCCTCTGAGTTGCGCTATCGAGTCCAGCTGAATGAGCGAAACCAAACCAGTATTGCCCGTGAGTTGCAAACTTTACAGACCGAGCTGGAAGTCTTGCCCATGCGCGAACGCACCCAGCTGTCTGAGCTGGAACGCAATCTGCAAGGAGCGCAGCAAGAGCTGATCGAAACGCAGTCAAAACGGGAAATGGTGGTCCGCGCACCAACAGCTGGCCGTGTCACGGGCATGAGCGCCAAGCTGGGCGCAGGCGTTGACCCTGAACGGCCCCTGATGACATTTGTGCCCTTGGACGCAGACAAAGCCACCTTGGAAGTGCATTTGTTTGCCCCCAGCAAAGATGCCGGTTTCATCAGGCCCGGCCAGTCGGTGCGGATTCGCTACCAAGCTTATCCCTATCAAAAATTCGGTCACTACGATGGCGTAGTCCAAGAGGTTTCGGGTTCACCCATGTTGCCTGCTGAATTGCCTTACCCCGTTGCAGCCAAGTCAGAAGGGCTCAGCCTGCTGGCGGGTTTACCCGTCATGCCCAACACCGATCCCATGTTCCGCATCCGAATTCGACCTCAAAACCCCTATGTGATGGCCTATGGCCAAAAACAAGCGTTGCAAACCGGGATGCAGGTTGAGGCCGATGTGATGCTGGACACGCGCAGCCTTTTGGAATGGATTTTTGAGCCGCTGCTGAGCGTGCGTGGAAAGTATTTTTGATGAACTTCGCTTGGCCTGGCACCAGCCAGAAACTGCCGATCACTTTGCAGACCGAGGCGGCCGAGTGTGGCTTGGCTTGCTTGGTCATGGTGTTGTCTTATCACGGGCATGACATTGACTTGCCCAGTCTGCGCAGTCGCTTGGCTGTATCACTCAAAGGCATGAACTTGGGGCAGCTGATCGAGGCAGCAGAAAGCTTCTCGTTGGCAGCTCGGCCCTTGCGATTGGATTTGCACGAGATCAGCAGCTTGCAAACCCCTTGCGTCTTGCATTGGGACATGAACCACTTTGTGGTGCTCAAACGTGTGACGGCCAAACACCTGGAAATTCACGACCCGGCCAAAGGTTTGGTGAGGTTCAGCCACAAAGAAGCCTCTGCACATTTCACGGGTGTGGCATTGGAGTTGATGCCGACCAGTGGATTTGAGATCAAAAATGAAAAGCAACGCGTGCGACTGCGCGAGCTTTTTGGGCAGGTGTTGGGGCTCAAACGCCAGCTTTTGCAAATTTTCTTGATCTCCATGGGCATTGAGCTTTGCGGTTTGCTGTCACCTCTGTATGTGCAATGGGTGGTGGACCATGCGCTGGTCTCGGGGGACAGGGATTTGGTCACCTTGCTGGCCATGGGCTTTTTCACCGTGGCTTTGATCCAAGTTTGTGTCAGTGCCTTGCGCTCTTGGGTGGTGCTGCATTTGAGTACCAGCATCAGTGTGCAATGGTCGGTAAATGTGTTTGCACACCTGATCCGTCTGCCATTGGCGTGGTTTGAAAAAAGGCACCTGGGCGATATTGTTTCGCGCTTTGACTCTATTGGGGCCATTCAAAAAACCCTGACCACCAGTTTCATTGAAGCCGTCATCGATGGCGTCATGACGATCGTGACCCTGTGCATGATGTTTTTTTACAGCGCATGGATGAGTCTGATCACGCTCGCTGCTGTGGTTTTGTATGCACTTTTGCGCATGTTGGTCTACGCACCGTTGCGGCGTGCCACTGAAGAGCAAATTGTGCTGAGTGCCAAGCAGCAGAGTACCTTTTTGGAAAGCGCTCGGGGTGCCCAGGCCATCAAACTGTTTGGACGTGAAGGACAGCGTCAGATCATGTGGCACAACCGCGTGGTGGACACCACCAATCGGCTGGTTGCAACTCAAAAATTCATGATCTTGTACCGATTGGCCAACGGGACATTATTGGGTTTGGAATTGATTTTGAGTGTCTGGCTTGGGGCTCAACTGGTTTTGGCCAATGTTTTTTCCATTGGGATGCTGTTTGCCTTCATGACGTACAAAGCGGTTTTTGCAAGCCGCATCAGTAGTCTGATCGACAAGGCCATTGAGTTAAGCATGTTGAGCTTGCAGGGGGAGCGGTTAGCCGACATCGTTCTCACTGAGAAAGAAGATTTACGCACCCAGCAAAAACGCGGAGCCTTGGTGAACCCACAGCTGGCGGTGGACAACATCAGTTTCCGATATTCAGAGCTTGACCCCTATGTGCTGCACAACCTTTCCTTGGAGTTGCCAGCAGGAAAATCCATTGCCATCACTGGCCCATCGGGTTGTGGCAAAACCACATTGGCCAAACTGCTTTTGGGTTTGCTCAAACCCGAGAGTGGCCGCATACTGGTCAATGGGCAAGAATTGGAACGCATGGGCTTGCACAATTACCGCCCGTTTGTGAATGCGGTCATGCAAGACGACCAATTGTTTGCAGGTTCCATTGCAGAGAACATCGCATTTTTTGCGCAGTCCATTGACATGGACAAGGTTGAAGAGGTCTGTCGCATGGCCTGCCTGCATGATGATGTGAAGGCCATGAACATGGCGTACAACACCCTGATTGGTGATATGGGCACGGCTTTATCGGGCGGCCAAAAGCAGCGCTTGCTCCTCGCACGCGCTCTGTATGGTGATCCGCAAATTTTGGTGTTAGACGAAGCAACCAGTCATCTGGATGTCGAGCTGGAAAAAGCCATCAACCAAGCTATTCAAAACCTGTCTATCACCAGGATCGTGATCGCTCACCGTCCGCAAACCATCGCTGCATGCGATTGCGAGATCCATTTACCAGACCATAACCACGGCTGACACCGATACCGAACCATGTCCCTTTGCGAACTCACACGTACAGCCATACAAGACTTGATTCCACACCGTGATCCATTTCTATTTTTAGAAAGCGCACGAGTGGAATCCGAGAAGGAAATTTCTGGTCTTGCTGTATGGTTAAACACACACCCGATTTTGCAAGGTCACTTCCCACAAAAGCCGGTAGTTCCAGGTGTCTGCTTGATCGAAGCAGGAGCTCAATTGGCAGGGGTATTGCTGCGATGGCAAAGTCAAAATATGCCTGCGTCACAAAATGGCTTGGGTGTGCTGGCCAGTGTTCAAAAGGCCAAATTCAAGCGAGGCTTGGCACCCGATGAGTTATTGATACTACATTGCCAAGTTCGCGCATTGAGCCCACACGCATTTGTGGTTCATTGCAAAGGTTCAACACACACCAGCAGCAAAACAGTTTTTGAAAGCGAAATTTTGCTGGCACAACAAATTGCCCCCACTTGAGCTAGAGCAATGCCTGCGAATACATGGATACCCGGTCAAGCCGGTTATGGCAAACGGAGAATCAGCGCTGAATTTGGCAGGCCTCGCGTGCCAGCGCCTCGATGCGCGCCCAGTCACCCTGGGCCAGTGCATCGGCGGGCACCAGCCACGAGCCGCCCACGCAGGCCACGTTGGACAGGCTGAAAAAATCAGCCGCATTGCTTGGCGTCACACCCCCGGTAGGGCAAAACTTCACGTCAAAGAACGGGCCGCTCCAGGCCTTTAGCATGGCCGGGCCGCCCGCCTGGATGGCCGGAAAAAACTTGAGTTCGGTGTAACCGTCTTCTTGCGCCATCATGATTTCGCTGCCGGTGGCCACACCGGGCAACAGCGACAAGCCGTGGTCTCTGCAAGCCTGGCCCACTGCGCGGGTGTAACCGGGACTGACCGCAAACTGCGCACCGGCTTTGGCGGCGGCAGCAGCATCTGCCGGGCTGCGCACAGTGCCTGCACCCAACACGGCACCGGGCACTTCTTTGGCGATCGCTTCCATACAGGCCAGGGCCTGCGGTGTGCGCAAAGTCACCTCGAGCATGCGGATGCCACCCGCCACCAAGGCGCGGGCCATGGGCACAGCATGCGCCACATCGTTGAGCACGATCACGGGGATCACGGGGGCGTCCTGCATCACTTGCAGAGCGGTCAATGGACGCTTGAAATTCACAGCCATGTGCAGGCTCCTTCTTCGGCTTTGAGCGCGTTGCGGCGCATGTTGGCAAACAGTTCACGCCCCATGCCCACGCCGTTGGTGGCGCACAACTCAGCGGGCATTTGGGCCAGCGGGCGAGCATCCCATTCGGCATGGTTCACCAGCACTTGCAGCGTACCCGCGACACCGTCGAGGCGGATCAGGTCACCGTCTTGCACTTTGGCCAATGGCCCCCCCGCTGCGGCTTCGGGCGAGACATGGATGGCAGCGGGCACTTTGCCCGAGGCCCCGCTCATGCGGCCGTCGGTCACCAGCGCCACCTTGAAGCCCTTGCCTTGCAGCACGGCCAAGGGTGGCGTGAGTTTGTGCAGCTCGGGCATGCCATTGGCTTGCGGGCCTTGCCAACGCACCACACACACCACATCGCATTCCAGCTCACCTGCTTGGAAGGCCGTGTGCAATTCGTCCTGAGAATTGAAAACACGCGCGGGCGCTTCAATGATGTGCAGGGCTTCGGGCACCGCCGAGACCTTGATCACGCTGCGGCCCAAATTGCCTTGCAGCAGCTTCAGGCCACCGGTGGCGCTGAACGGGCTGGCTGCGGGGCGCACCACGGTGTCGTCTCGGCTTGCACCCGCGTCGTGCCAAACCAATTGGCCATTTTCCGAGGAAGGAATGCGGGTAAATTCGCGCAGGCCCCCGGCACGCACCGTCAGCACATCGGGGTGCATCAACCCCGCGTCGAGCAGTTCACGGATCACATAACCTGGGCCGCCTGCAGCCTGAAACTGGTTCACATCGGCACTGCCGTTGGGGTAGACGCGGCTCAGCAAGGGCACCACATCGGACAAGGCCGAAAAATCGTCCCAGTCGATCACGATGCCGGCAGCGCGCGCCACCGCCACCCAGTGGATCAGGTGGTTGGTCGAGCCACCAGTCGCCAGCAAGGCCACCATGGCATTGACGATGCAGCGCTCGTCCACCAAGCGCCCGATGGGGGTGAAATTTTTGGCCTTGACCAGCGCCAGCACGGTGCGGGCAGCTTCGCGGGTCAAGTCCTGACGCAAGCCCTCGGCGGGGTTGATGAAGGCGGTGCCCGGCACATGCAGGCCCATGGCTTCGAGCAGCATCTGGTTGCTGTTGGCCGTGCCATAAAAGGTGCAGGTGCCTTCGCCGTGGTAGGCGGCCGATTCGGCTTCGAGCAGCTCAGGGCGCCCGACCAGGCCCAGCGCAGCTTGCTCACGCACCTTGGATTTTTCGTTGTTGGACAAGCCACTGGTCATGGGGCCTGCAGGCACAAAAACCGTGGGCAAGTGGCCGAACTGCAAGGCGCCAATCAACAGGCCCGGCACGATTTTGTCGCACACGCCCAGCATCAGGGCGGCGTCAAACACATCGTGGCTGAGCGACACGGCCGTGGCCATGGCGATCACGTCCCGGCTGAACAGGCTCAGCTCCATGCCGGGGGTGCCTTGGGTCACGCCGTCGCACATGGCCGGCACGCCACCCGCCACTTGGGCGGTGGCGCCCTGTTTGCGCGCTTCGTCCTTGATCAGGTCGGGGTAATGCTGCAAAGGGGCATGGGCCGACAGCAGATCGTTGTAGGCATTGACGATGCCGATGTTGGGTGCACGCGGTGCCACCACCAAGATTTTGTCAAGCGCGGTGGCGCGGCCCTTGTCGGCCTCCGGCATGGCGGCAAAGGCATGGGCCACGTTGGCGCAGCCCAGACGCTGCGCACCGGGGTCTTTGTTGGCAGCGGCGTCCACCTGCTGCAAATAGGCCTGGCGGGTCGGGCGGCTGCGCTCTTTGATGCGGGCCGTGACGGTGGCCACAGTGGGGTGAAGTGTCATGGGCATGGGCATGGGTCTGACCAATCAGCAATAGGAGGTGTGGCAGTCGGATGTTTCATGTCGAAAAGCTCCAGTTGCAGTGGATGCACGCAAGTTGGTAACTAAGTTACATGCTGAATGGTAACCGGGTTCACCCTTTGGGGGCGTTTATGGGGTTACATACCGGGTACGACTTTCATCCCGCATGCCACGGCACAAGGGATCGCTCTGCAAAACCTGCCCGTTTGCGGATGAATGCTCGCCTGAAGGCTTGGGCGCATTCGTTTTCTCCGAAAATGGCCTCAAATGTTCAAGAAGTCCTTGATTGCATATGACAGATACAAATGCCGACGCTCAAACCAGCTTGACCCATGCCAGCGGATCGCCTATTTTTCAGGGCGCTTTGCTTGAGCATTTTCGAAAGCAGTGTGCAGCAGGCCAGGACTTGTGGGTGTTTGGCTACGCATCCTTGCTGTGGCGGCCTGAATTCGAGGCGCAAGAACAGCACATCAGCCGCGTCTGGGGCTGGCACCGCGCCCTCAAGATGTGGAGTCGCTTGAACCGTGGCAGCCCTGAATGCCCCGGCCTGGTGTTTGCCTTGCTGCCCGGTGGCAGCTGCCAAGGCATGGTTTACCGGGTCGCCAAAGACCAGGCCGATGAAGTGTTGACCCGGCTTTGGGCCAGGGAAATGCCCATGGACGTCTACACCCCCTGCTGGCTGCCCTGCGCCACACCACAGGGCCGGGTCAAGGCGCTGGCCTTCACTCTGCCGCGCAGCAGCCCCAGTTTTACTGGCCACTTACCTGCCGAAACCTACCGTCAGATTTTCCAGCAAGCGTGCGGACGCTTTGGCACCACGCGGGACTACGCCCTGCAAACCTACGAGAGCTTGCTCGCCCATGGCATCGAAGACCGGGCTTTGGCCGCTTTACTGCGCCATGCCGACTGAAATGCGCCCTGCCCGTCCTGCTTTGTAAGCCCCTGCCCCGCTCAAGCTCACCAGGCCCACCCGGGCCGGCATCAACAGGGCGTGCCTATACTTGCTGCATGAACATCGCCGACCTGCGCAAGAGCTACGAAAAAGCCGAGCTCAACGAAAACGCCTCCAACGCCAACCCCCTCAAGCAATTTGAGCAATGGCTGCAAGAAGCCATTGCGGCTGAAGTGCCCGAGCCGAACGCCATGACGCTGGCCACCGTGGCCAGCAACCTGCGGCCCAGCACGCGCGTGGTGCTGGTCAAAGGCTGCGACGAGCGCGGCATTGTCTGGTACACCAACTACGACAGCCGCAAAGGACAGGAACTGGCGGGTAACCCTTTTGCGGCGCTGCAGTTTCACTGGGTGGAGCTGGAGCGCGTGGTGCGCATCGAAGGCCGGGTCGAAAAAGTCAGTGACGAAGAAAGCGACGCCTACTTTCACAGCCGCCCACTGGACTCGCGCATCGGAGCCTGGGCCTCACCGCAAAGCCAGGTGATCGAGGGCCGCACTGTGCTGGTGACCAACGCCGCCAAATATGCCGCGCAATTCATGCTCAAGCCGCCACGGCCTCCGCACTGGGGCGGTTACCGTCTGGTGCCCGATGAATGGCAGTTCTGGCAAGGCCGCAAAAGCCGACTGCACGACCGGCTGCGTTACACGCAAGGTGATGGCACATGGCTGCGCGAGCGGCTGGCCCCCTGAACCGACAGGCTGCCTGTTGTAGCCTTTCAAGCGGGCAGCAGGGGCAACACCGCCATGACCGCCGAAACGCTCAAGACCGCCATGACAGTGGACACGGCCACGCCAGCGGTGACGGCATCTTCTTCTTTGCGATAGCGCTGCGAGAACAAAAACACGTTGGCGCCAATCGGCAAGGCTGCCGCCACGGTCATGACCGCCAGAGGCAAACCCCGCAGGCCCAGCAACCAGCCCACCCCGAGCATGAGCAGCGGATGCAGCACGGTTTTCACCAGAGACAGCCAGAGGGCAGACTTGAACTGCTTGCCTATCGGCGTTTGAGACAGTGTGATGCCCACCAACACCAAAGCAATTGGCCCGAAAGCGTTGCCTAACAAAGCCAGTGGGCGGTCTACGATGGGATGAAGTCCCCACCCCGTTTGTGCATAGACCAAACCCACCAGGATGGGCAAAGGCACCGGGTGAATGATGGCATTGCGCACGGCAGACGCCACGGTGCGCCAAATGGGACGCTGCTCACCCGACAAGACGGCTTGTTCGTTGGCAACCTGCAGCTCCAGCACCAGCGTGGCGGCGCTCAGCAACACCAGCGCATGCAATGAAATCAGGGTGAACAGCAGCACCTGTCCTTCTTGCCCGTAGGCCAGACCAATGAGTGGCACACCGATCATCAAGGTGTTGCTGAAAATGCTGGCCAGCGCCAACACCGAAGCCCGGCTGTTGCCGCCGTACACCCAGAGCATGGCCACGAACAAGGTGCCTGCGACCAGGAAATACTGTGCCACCGGCTTGAAGTCCAGCTGCTCGATGTGCACGCTGCTCATGGTGCGAAACAACAAGGCCTGGGTCAAGACCAGAAAGACCAGGTTGGACAAATCGCGCACCGACTCGCCACGCACCCACTTGGCCTTACCCGAGACAAAACCGATACAGATCAGCAAGACCACGGGCAAAAGAGAGGAAAGAACAGGGTGATCAAGGTTCATGGCCTGATTATCCCGGTGCGCCAGACCCCCTTGATGTCGGGAACCACGTAGCGCCGCCATTCAGGCAGCGCCACATGTGCCTTATCAGAAGCTGGCCTGAACCCCCAGCTTGAAGCCGCGCCCCGGCAAAGGCGACTTGCCAAAAGCCGTGCTCGTGAGGATCGAGCTGGCGCCGTAGGCCAACTGATCGGTCAGGTTGTCCAGACGGGCAAACCAGTTCAGCACGGTGGTGTCCAGCTTTTGGCGGTAGGACACGCTGGCATTGACCAGGGTGTACGCGCCGGTGGCCACACTGCCTTCGGGCACACGCTTTTGCGCGGCATGCCAGTCAGCGCCCAGCTTGGCGCTCCAGGGGCCTTGGCCATAAACCAGCGTTGCACCCAAGCGCATGGGGGCGATGCGAGGCAATGGCTTGCCGGTGCTCTCGTTGGTGGCCCGCACGGTGTCGGCACGCCAATCGAGGTCGAGCGTCGAGGTGTTTTGCCACAGACGCTGGCGGCCGCTGGCTTCCAAACCGGTGAAGCGGGCCTTGACGCCTTGGTAACGTTGCACGGGCAAACCGTCCTCAACATCCAAGGTGTTCATCAAGCCGATGTAGTTGGCAAATTGACTGGCAAAGGCTGTCACATTCAGGCTGTCAGGGCCCGATTTCCACTGGACGCCTGCATCCAGGCTGTTGGACTTTTCCAAGCCCAGGTCTTTGTGGCCGATCTCCCATGCATTTGTGGCCAGATGCGGGCCATTGGCAAACAATTCGTAGTCTTTGGGCGCACGCTGCGTCATGGCCGTATTGCCTGTCAAAGACCATGTGGGCGACAGCTTGAAAACGGCACCTGCGGCCAGACTGAACGGTGTGAACTTTTTGGCACCGATGCCCTCGTCAAACCGATTCAATTCCGGATTGCCCAAGGACTCCACACGCACCGACTCCCAACGCGCACCCGCCGTGAGTTGCCCCCAGGTGGTCGGCAACTCTTCGTGCACAAACAGGGCCTGGCTGCGGCTGCGGCTGAACGGGGCAAAAGCTTCTATGCCCACCGCAGAAAAGCGGCTCGATTCGGCCTGCACACCCAGCACACCTTGCCACCCTGAGAGCGGACGATGCCGCGCTTCGATGCGCAGGTCTTGGCCTTTGTTGGCGAACACGGTGCCCGCATCGGCACCTTCAAACTCGGTGTGCTGGTAATCGGTGTGGCCCAAGCGGGCCTTGACGCTTTCAAACCAGCCGGGCAGTTGGCGCAGCTGGCCTTCCAATGCATAGCGGGTGGTCTTCATACCGATCGTCACTTTGTCTTCGGCCACTGTGCCGTAATCGCTTTGGTAACTGTTGACCGATGCACCCAAATAGCCGTTCGCCCAAAAGGTGCTGGCGCCGATCGCACCGCCTCGAGACTCGCTGGCCGAATTACAAATGCGCTTTGCAAAGCGGGTTTCGTCCGTTTTGTCGCAAGCCAACGACACGGGCACGCGCACGTCGCCTGTTCGGCGGTCAAAACCGTCCACATGCAAGGCCCAGCGTTCGTTGCCTGCCTCCACCAGGCCAGCCACGCTGCGTTCGTCATTGCCGGTGCCAGCCTGCACTTGGGCTTTGCCCAGCACCCCCGACATGGCTTCGCGCGGGATGCGGTTGTCAATCACATTGACCACGCCGCCCACAGCACTGCCGCCATAAAGCAAGGCGGCGGGGCCGCGCAAAACCTCTATGCGGTCGGTAGACAGCACATCCAAAGGCACAGCGTGGTCGTAGCTCAAGGCCGAAGCGTCCAGGCTGGATGCGCTGTTGTTCAGCACCCGAATGCGGTCACCGTCCAAGCCCCGGATGATGGGGCGGCTGGCGTTGGGGCCAAAGTAGGTGCTGGACACGCCAGGCAAGCCGTTGAGGGTTTCGCCCAAAGTGCTTTGCCCTCGTTCTAGCAAATCGTTGCGCCCCATGGCACTGACAGGCACCGTGGTTTGCTCGCGCCCCAAAGGGTTGCCGGTGATGACGATTTCGGTGGGCACACCGGTGGTCACCGCCTGTGCAAATGCCGAAGCCTGAGAAAAAGAAATTGCGGCCAGGCAGGCGCCCGCCAAAGCCGAATGTTGAAAAGAATGTGTCATGAGCATCTGATTGAAAAGAACAAGAACAGGCATCGGCCTTCAGTCAAACACTGAAGGCCAAAAAGCCGGGATCAGGGGTTCAAATCAGAGCAGGCGGCGCTCGCGCTTGCGCCAGAGACCAACGGTCGTGGCCCCGTAAAAAAGCGGCCCAGAAGACCGGTGCCTGCACGGACAGCATGGGTGCAGACCAGGCCAGCAGCGGTGCATTCAGGCTGTCCGCGTGGGCCAGATGGTCCAGTACCCGACACAGATCCGAGCCTGCCGAATGGCCCGAATGATCTGCATCGTTTTCTTCGTGGGCGTCGTCTTCTTCGTGGGCGTCGTTTTCTTCGTGGGTATGACCGGCATGCAGCCCGGCGGGCGCGGACAGCGCAAGCTCGGCACTGTGCACAATGCCATGCCACTGGCCCCATACGGGCGCCCACAACAAGGCCCAGACCAGCAGACCGATCTGCCAGATGGGCCAGCGAATGCGCGCGAAATTCATCTATGGCAAGCGATGACTCGGCCGATCAATGGGCGTGCTTCATGCCGCAATATTTTCCAAGGGCCAGGCCCTTGCAAGCCGTTTGCAAGGCTTTGGTGCACTGGTCCGGCTTTTTGCCCGACTCCAGGCATTTGGCTGCCGCCTCATGCGCCTCGGCCATGGCGCGGTGACGGGCAATGTCTTCCAGGGTTTCCTTGTTGCTGTGCTGTGCGCCAGCCAGGCCGGCAAGGGTCAGGGTGATGAGAAAAAAAGCAATGCGTTTCATGGTTTTGTTCAGGGTTGTCACCGCACACCAGGCGCTGTGATGTCAATCGCGCACCAAACGCGCGAAGGTTTTTTTGAATTTCAGCACCTTGGGCGCGGCCACTGCCATGCAGTAGCCCTGGTAGGGGTTGCGCTCAAAAAAGTCCTGATGATAGTCTTCGGCCGCACTGTAGTTGGCCAGCGCCAGCACTTCGGTCACGATGGACTGGCCAAACGCCTTGGCTGCGCTTAACTCGGCGATCAATGCACGGGCCACCTCGGCCTGTTCAGGCGTGGTGAAGTAAATGCCGCTGCGGTACTGCGTGCCTGCGTCATTGCCCTGGCGGTTGAGGGTGGTCGGGTCGTGGATTACAAAGAAGATCTCCAGCAACTCTCGGGTGCTGACCTGTGCCGGGTCGTATTCAAGCTTGACCACCTCGTTGTGCCCGGTGCGTCCGGTGCAGACCTCTTCGTATGTGGGTGACACGGTGTGGCCATTGCAATAGCCCGACTCCACATCGGTCACGCCGCGCACCTTGACGTAAACCGCCTCGGTGCACCAAAAGCAGCCGCCGCCCAAAACCAGAGTTTCTGTCATGCTGTTTCCTCTTATCTACTTTGGATTATCAGCCGCGCAAGCCATCACCTTGCACCGCCAGTACAAAGTCCTTGAGGGCCGTCTGGTCTCGGTCGCTGCGCCACAGGCAGCGGGTGTCGTAACGCACATCGACCTCGCGCAGCGGCACAAACACCGCACCCGCCAGCGCAGATTGCTGCAAAGCCTGCGGCACCAGTGCCACCCCCAGGCCCTGAGACACCAAAGACACCACACTCAGCCAGTGGCGCAATTCATGCACCACGGGCGGCATCCAGCCTGCTTGTTCGCAGAGCAACAAAATGCGCTCGTGGTAATCGGCCGAGACCGTGCGCGACACCACCACCAGGTCTTGTCCGGTCAATGCTTCCAAGCCCAAGCTCGCAGCCCCAGCCAGTGGGTGGCTGGCCGGCAAACAAGCTACCAAGGGCTGACTGGCCACCAAAATGTGCTCAAACCCCGGCGGCACCCGGGGCGTGTGGACAAAGCCGACATCCAGCCGCTCACGCATCAGTTCGGACAACTGTTCGGCCGAACTGAGCTCACGCAGCACCAGGCGCAAACGCGGGTGACTGGCCTGAAAGCCTTTGAGAATCTGCGGCAAACCGCAATACAGCATGGTCCCGGCAAAACCAATGGACAACTGGCCCGATTGCCCCTCGGCCACATCGCGCGCTTGCTGGGCAGCTGCACCGGCTTGCGCCAACAAGGCCCGGGCTGCAGGCACAAAGGCCAGTCCAGCAGCCGTAAGCTGCACGCCCCGACTGTTGCGGTTGAACAGTTGCGCCCCCACAGAGGCCTCAAGCTGCTGGATATTCAGGCTCAAAGGGGGTTGTGAAATCGACAGCCGCTGGGCGGCGCGGCCAAAATGCAGCTCTTCGGCCAGCATGAGGAAGTAACGAAGGTGACGGAATTCCATGGATTTAAAATTTATATTGCCGCATCGATAATCAATATTAGACAACTATTCATCAACGGCCAACAATGGCCAGCATGCCAAGCGCTGGCGTCAGAATCCTGCAGGATGTGAAAACGGCTTCACTCAAGCAAACTGACCTCGGCATTGGCCAAATTGACACCCCCCGCCTGGAGACCTGAATGAAACCCACTTTTCAATGGAATGACCCCTTCTTGCTGAGCGAGCAACTCAGCGACGACGAGCGCGCCATCGTGGACGCCGCCCACACTTTTTGCCAGGACCGCCTGCAAACCCGTGTGTTGCAAGCCGCCCGCCACGAAAAATTTGACCGCGAGATCATGAACGAAGCCGGTGCCATGGGCTTTTTGGGCAGCACCATCGAAGGCTATGGCTGCTCCGGCCTGAGCTATGTAGCCTATGGCCTGATCGCCCGCGAGGTCGAGCGCGTGGACAGCGGCTACCGCAGCGCCATCAGTGTGCAAAGCTCGCTGGTCATGCACCCCATCAACGAATACGGCAGCGAAGCCCAGCGCCAGAAATATTTACCCAAACTCGCGACCGGCGAATGGGTGGGCTGCTTTGGCCTGACCGAACCCAACCACGGCTCCGACCCCGCCAGCATGCTGACCCGCGCCAAGCCAGTCGATGGGGGGTTCATCGTCAAAGGCGCCAAGATGTGGATCACCAATTCGCCGATTGCCGATGTGTTCGTGGTCTGGGCCAAGCTGGAAAACGAAGATGGCTCAGTGGGTGGGCAAGAAGCCATCCACGGCTTCATCCTCGAAAAAGGCATGAAGGGCCTGACCGCTCCCAAGATCGAGGGCAAGATGAGTTTGCGCGCCAGCATCACAGGCGAGATCGTGATGGACGATGTGTTTGTGCCGTCTGAAAACCTGATGCCCAACGTGAACGGCCTGAAAGGCCCGTTTGGCTGCCTGAACAAAGCCCGCTACGGCATTGCCTGGGGCGCCCTGGGTGCCGCCGAAGACTGCTGGTTCCGCGCCCGCCAGTACACCATGGACCGCGTGCAGTTTGGCCGCCCACTGGCACAAAACCAGCTGATCCAGAAGAAACTGGCCGACATGCAGACCGAAATCGCCCTGGGCCTGCAAGCCTGCCTGCGCGTCGGTCGCCTGATGGACGAGGGCAAATCGGTGCCTGAGATGATCAGCCTGATCAAGCGCAACAGTTGCGGCAAGGCGCTGGACATCGCGCGCATGAGTCGCGACATGCACGGCGGCAATGGCATCCACGACGAATACCACGTGATCCGCCACATGATCAACCTGGAAACCGTGAACACCTACGAGGGCACACACGATGTGCATGCCCTGATTCTGGGCCGGGCTCAAACTGGTCTGCAGGCTTTCTATTGAGTGGCTCGCCAGAAAAACCAAAGGGGCTTCGGCCCCTTTTTTATGGGTATTTCACTTGACATGGTGGCTGGGTCGCTTGACGAAATGCAGCCCACAGCCTACATTACTAACCAGTCAGTCATTAGCTTAATGTTGTGAACACCACCGACACCACAGTCCCTCACAAACGGGAACGCCGCAAACAAGACCGCCCGGGCGAATTGCTCGAAGCAGCGCTGGATTTGTTCGTCGAAAAAGGCTTTGCCGCCACCCGCGTGGAAGAAGTGGCCGCGCGGGCGGGTGTGTCCAAGGGCACGCTGTTTTTGTACTTTCCCAGCAAGGAAGACCTGTTTAAAGCCGTGGTGCGCGAGAACGTGGTGACCGCTGTCGCCCAGGGTGCCACCGAGGTGGCACAGTTTCAGGGCAGCTCCGGGGAACTTCTGGAATGGATGATGCTGCAATGGTGGCGCCGTTATGGTGCGACCAAGGCCTCAGGCATTTCCAAACTGGTGATGAGCGAAGCCAGCAACTTTCCGGACCTGGCTGATTTCTTCCGCACCGAGGTCATCACGCCCGCCCACGCCCTGGTGCGCAATGCCTTGCAGCGCGGCAAAGACCGGGGCGAGTTTCGCGCCGTTGACACAGAACTGGCCCTGCACTCGGTCATGGCACCTCTGCTGTTTTTGGTGATGTGGAAACACTCCATGGGGCCTTGCTGCCCCAGCCATGAACAGATCGACCCTGAAGCATTTATCTCGCAACACGCCCAACTGATGGCGCGTGGCTTGTCCATTTCCTGAAACACCATGAAAAAATCGACCCTCTGGATTTTCACCGCGATCACTGCTGCGGCCTTGTTGGCAGGCGGTGCCCGCTGGGCCAGCCAGCGCAAACTTGCGGCAGACGCCACGCCGGCAACGGCCACGGCTGCCAACCAGATTGAGCTGAGTGCGAGCGAAGTGGTGCGGGCTCAAAAAATGGACATGCAGCTGGGCCTGCCGGTTTCGGGCACACTGAAAGCCAGCCAAAGCGCCATGGTCAAAGCGCGCGTGGTGGGCGAGTTGATGGACCTGACGGTTCGTGAAGGCGACTTGGTCAAAACCGGCCAGGTGATCGCCCGCATCGACCCCACCGAATACCAGGCCCGTGAGCGCCAGGCCAAACAACAAGCCGAAGCGGCGATGGCACAGGTCGATTTGGCGCAAAAACAGTTTGACAACAACAAGGCGCTGTTTGACCGGGGCTTCATCTCGCAAACCGCCTTGCAAAACGCCGTGGCCAGCCTGAACGGAACCAAAGCCACCCACCTGGCCGCTTTGGCCGGACTCGATGTGGCCCGAAAGGCCCTCGACGATGCGACAGTCCGTTCGCCCATCAACGGTCAGGTTGCCCAGCGCCTGGCCCAAACCGGCGAGCGCATGGCTCTGGACGGCCGAATTGTGGAGATTGTCAACTTGAGTCAACTGGAACTGGAAGCGGCTTTGCCCGCAACCGATGCCAGCCATGTGCGCCGGGGCATGACGGCGCAACTGAAAGTCGAGGGCCAGGAAGAGGCCATAGCTGCCAAAGTCTTGCGCATCAACCCCGCTGCCCAAGCCGGTAGCCGCAGTGTGCTGGTCTATCTGGGCATCACAGGCCAAGAGGGTTTGCGACAAGGCCTGTTTGCCGAAGGCGTGCTGGGCACCCGGACCGTGCAGGCACTGGCCGTGCCATTGTCGAGCGTGCGCACCGACAAACCCATGCCTTATGTGCAAGCGCTGGAGGGCGATCAGGTGCGGCACATCCCCGTAGAAACGGGCGCCCGTGCCGAGAAAGCACAGCAAAACGTCACCCTGACCTGGGTTGAGGTCAAGGGGGTCACTGAAGGCACCCAGGTGCTGACCGCCAGCGCCGGGGCTGTTCGCGAAGGCACCCGGGTGAAGTTCACCGCTGGCGTGCGCTGAAGCACAACACCAAGGCCTATCCATGTGGTTCACCCGCGTCAGCCTGAAAAACCCCGTCTTTGCCACCATGGTCATGCTGGCCTTGGTGGTGATGGGCTTGTTCTCTTACCAGCGACTCAAAGTCGACCAATTCCCCAACATCGATTTCCCGGTGGTGGTGGTCAGCACGGAATACCCGGGCGCCTCGCCTGAAATCGTCGAGAGCGAAGTCTCCAAAAAGATCGAGGAAGGTGTCAACTCGATCGCTGGCATCAGCGCCCTCACCTCTCGCAGCTACGAAAACCAGTCTGTCGTGGTCATCGAGTTCCAGCTGAACATCAACGGCCGCAAGGCGGCCGAAGACGTGCGGGAAAAAGTAGCCGCCATCCGCCCTTCCCTCCGGACCGAAGTGAAAGAGCCCAAGGTGCTGCGGTTCGATCCGTCTGCCCGCGCCATCTGGTCGCTGGCCGTGGTGCCCCAAACCGTGCAGGGACAAACCCCCAGCGCGGTGGAGCTGACCAACTGGTCGGAGCAGGTGCTCAAGAAACGCCTGGAGAATGTGCGTGGCGTGGGCTCTGTCTCACTGGTTGGTGGCACTCGGCGCGAGATCAACCTTTACCTGCAGCCCGCTGCCATGGAGGCGCTGGGCGTCACGGCTGACCTGGTGGTCACCGCAGTGCGCAACGAAAACCAGGACCTGCCTGTTGGCGCCATTCGCTCCGTGGAACAAGAGCGCATGGTCCAGATCGAGTCGCGCATGAAGCGGCCCGAAGACTTTGAACGCATCATCGTGGCCCGAAAAGGCAACACCCCGGTGCGCTTGTCCCAGGTGGCCCGCGTGCAAGATGGGGCCCAAGAACTGGAGACCATGGCCCTTTACAACGGCCAGCGCACCTTGCTGCTGACGGTGCAAAAAGCCCAGGACGAAAACACCATCGATGTGATCGACGGCCTGGTCAAGACCGTCGCCGACATGAAAAGCCAGACCCCTTCGGGCATCCGGCTCGAGCCCATTGCCGACGGCTCACGCCCCATCCGCGTGGCGGTCGACAACGTGCGCCGCACCCTGATCGAAGGCGCCATCCTGACGGTGCTGATCGTCTTTTTGTTTCTCAACTCCTGGCGCTCCACCGTCATCACGGGCCTGACACTGCCGATCTCCCTGATCGGCACCTTCATGTTCATGCAGATGTTCGGCTTCACCATCAACATGGTCACGCTGATGGCCTTGTCGCTGTGTGTGGGTTTGCTGATTGACGACGCCATCGTGGTGCGCGAAAACATCGTGCGCCATATGCAAATGGGCAAGAACGCCTGGAATGCCTCGATGGATGGCACGCAAGAGATTGGCCTGGCCGTGCTGGCCACCACCCTGTCCATCGTGGCCGTGTTTTTACCGATTGGCTTCATGGAAGGCATCATCGGCAAGTTCTTTCATGAGTTCGGCATCACCATCGTGGCGGCGGTCCTGATCTCGATGTTTGTGAGCTTCACGCTTGACCCGATGCTGTCGAGCATCTGGCACGACCCCAGCATCGAAGCGCATGGCAAGCACCTGGCGCCAGTGACCTTTTATGACAAAACCATTGGCCGTGTGACGGGCTGGTTCGAGCGGGCCACAGAGCGCCTGGCCGAGCGTTACCAACAAATCTTGGCCTGGTCGCTGGTTCACAAACGCAAAACCGTGCTCATGGCGGTGGGTGTTTTTGCGCTGAGCATTTTCATGCTGCGCTTCGTGGGCACCGAGTTTGTGCCCAAGGCTGACTTTTCTGAAACCACCGTGAATTTTCAGACCCCTGTGGGCAGTTCACTGGAAGCCACCGAGGCCAAAGCCAGGCAAGTGGAAGCCATCATCCGCGAGTTTCCGGAGGTGCGCTACACCCTGGCCACCCTCAACACCGGCAATTCACTGGGCAAAAACAGCACCAGCATTTATATCCGGCTGATCGACCGCAAGGACCGTCAGCGCAATGTCGACCAGATGTCGGGCCTCCTGCGCGATCGGCTGAACAAAGTGCCCGGCATCACCGTGACCCATGTGGGCCTGCTGGACTCGGTGGGCGGCAACAAGCAGGTGGAGTTTTCCTTGCAAGGCCCCGACCAGCGAGAGTTGGAGCGTTTGGCCTTGGGGGTGATGGAAAAAGTTCGCAACATCCCGGGCTTGGTGGATCTGGATTCCAGCGTCAAAGCCAACAAGCCCACCATCCGCATTGAAGTGCTGCGGGATTCGGCCGCCGACCTGGGCCTGGGCACAGGGCAACTGGCTGGACCTTTGCGAACCCTGGTGGCGGGTCAAACAGTGGGCAACTGGCGTGCGCCGGATGACCAGACCTATGACGTGAACGTGCGCCTTGCCCCCGAAAGCCGCAATGCACCGCAAGACCTGGAGCGGCTGCCGTTTTCTGTGGGTGCTGGGCCTGACGGCAACCCGCGCACCGTGCGCCTGGGCCAGGTCGCCAAAGTCACTGAAGCCACGGGCTCCAACCAGATCAACCGACGCGACCTGTCGCGCGAGGTGGCCATCAATGCCAATGCCTATGGCCGGGCTGCAGGCGAAGTGTCTGCAGACATCCGCAAGGTCATGGATGGCGTCAGCCTGCCACCGGGCTATCGCTACCAGTTTGGCGGCTCCACCAAAAACATGGCCGAGTCCTTTGCCTATGCCGTCTCGGCCCTGGCCATGGCCGTGATCTTCATTTACATGATTCTCGCCAGCCAGTTCAAGAGCTTCTTGCAGCCCCTGGCCTTGATGACCGCCCTGCCGCTCACCTTGATCGGCGTGGTGCTGGCCTTGATGGCTTTCCGGTCGACCTTATCGATGTTCTCGATCATCGGCGTGATCATGCTGATGGGCCTGGTGACCAAAAACGCCATCTTGCTGGTGGACTTTGCCATTCGGGCAAGGGAAGACCACCAGGACGCTCAAGGGCACCTGGTCCCGGGCATGGCGCGCAACGAAGCACTGTTGATGGCGGCCAGGGTCCGTTTGCGCCCCATTTTGATGACCACCTTGGCCATGATTTTCGGCATGGTGCCCTTAGCCTTTGCCATGACCGAGGGCTCTGAACAGCGCGCCCCCATGGGCCAGGCCGTGATCGGTGGCGTCATCACCTCGTCCTTGCTCACCCTGGTGGTGGTTCCAGTGGTCTATTGCTATATGGATGATCTGGCGCAATGGATTCGCCGCAAAGCAGGGCTTGCCCCCAGCACCCGTCAGGGCCAAGACACGCCAGCCCCTTAAAATCACAACAATTTAGCGATAACCCTTTCAGGAGTACCCCGATGGATCTGAATCAAGCCCGATTCAACATGATCGAACAGCAAATCCGCCCATGGGAAGTGCTGGACCCGCAAGTGCTGGAACTGCTCTCGGTCGTGCACCGCGAAGACTTTGTGCCGCTGGCCCACAAGGCCCTGGCCTTCGTGGACATGGAAATCCCTTTGGGTGCGGCGCCCAACCAGGTCATGCTGGCGCCGCGGGTTCAAGCACGCTTGCTGCAAGACTTGGTCGTGAAGAAAACCGACAAAGTGCTCGAGATCGGCACGGGCTCCGGCTTCATGGCCGCCTTGCTGGCCCACCAGGCAGCACAGGTTTTGAGCCTCGAAATCGACGCGGCCATCGCCGCCCAAGCCCAGGCCAACTTGCAAAAAGCGGGTGTGACCAACGTGACCGTGCGCCAAGCCGATGGCAGCCAGGGCGCAGCGGCTGACGGCCCTTTTGATGTGATTTTGCTCAGTGGTTCGGTGGCCGAAGTGCCTGCAGCCCTGTTGCAACAACTGACCGTAGGCGGCCGTCTGGCCGCCATCGTGGGGGACGAGCCCATGATGCGCACCACCCTGATCAGCCGCACCAGCGACACCAGCTGGACCACCACCGAGCCTTGGGACTGCAACGCTCCTCGCTTGAGTGGCTTCGCTGAGCACTCACGCTTCAAGTTTTAAAAGCGCCACACCATGGACCAGATCACGCCAGAACACATCTCCGAATGGGCCAAAGCCCAGTCCCAACGCCCCATCCTGCTGGATGTGCGTGAGGGTTGGGAACTGCAAACCGCCAGCGCCAAGACCGATGCCCTGGACCTGGTGCACATCCCCATGCAAACCATTCCGGCGCGCCTGGATGAGCTGGACAAATCCCGCCCGATTGCCTGCCTGTGTCACCACGGTGGCCGCAGCATGCAAGTGGCAGCCTTTTTGCAGCAACATGGCTTTCAAGTGGTCAACGTGACTGGGGGCATCCATGCCTGGTCGGCACAAGTCGACCCAACCATTCCGGTTTATTGAGCCGCTTGGCATTCCCGATTTCAGAAAGACACATTCCCATGAAACTGCGCATCTTGCCTTTGACCCTTGCCCTGGCGGCTGTCTTCACTGGATCGGCCCAAGCCCAAAGCCTGGTCCAGCTTTACGAAGCCGCCAAAGGCTACGATGCTGCTTTCAAAGCGGCACAGTCCCAATTCCAGGCCAATCTGGCCAAAGCAGAGCAAGCCAAAGCCTTGCTGCGCCCCACGGCGGGTTTGGGGGCCACCCTCAGCGAGTCTGATTTCGACAACAAGACCAGCTCCAACATCGACGCAAAATACGGAACTCGCAACGCCACGCTCAGCGCCAGCCAACCGCTGTTTCGCCCCGCCAACACGGCCGGCTACCAGCAAGGCCTGAAACAGGTGGGCCTGGCCCTGGCGCAACTGAAAGCGGCTGAGCAAGACCTCATCGTGCGCGTGAGCCAGGCTTATTTTGAAGTGCTGACCGCCGAAGAAAGCCTGGCTTTTGTGAAGGCCCAAAAAGCGGCGGTTGCCGAGCAATTGGCAGCGGCCAAACGCAACTTCGAAGTCGGCACCTCCACCATCACCGACACGCGCGAGGCACAAGCCCGCTTTGACCTGGTCATTGCCCAGGAAATTGCGGCTGAAAATGATCTGCGCGTCAAGAAACTGGCGCTGGACCAATCCGTGGGCACACAAAACGCGCAGCCTGTTCCCCTCAAATCCGGGGCCAACTTGGGCCAGGCAGCAAGCGCCGATGCCGAGACCTGGGTGCAACAAGCCGTTGGCCAAAGCCCCAGCATCGAACAAGCCCGCATTGGATTGGAAGTGGCCCAACTCGAAACCGAAAAAGCCAAAGCCGGGCACATGCCCACACTGGATTTGACGGCCTCCTATGGCGGCACCCGGTTTCGCAATGGCAACCAGTCATCCAGGATTGACAACAAGACGGGCACCATAGGCCTGAGCTTCAACCTGCCCCTGTATGCAGGCCACGCCACACAGAATCGCATTCAGGAAACCGTCGCGCTGGAAGAAAAAGCCCGCATCGACCTGGAAGGGGCCCAGCGCACAGTGGCGCAAACCACACGCACCGCTTATTTCGGGGTGCAATCCGGCTTGGGGCAAGTCAAGGCCCTAGAAGCGGCTGAAGCCTCCAGCCAAAGCGCGCTGGATGCCAACAAGCTCGGTTACCAAGTGGGCGTGCGCATCAACATTGATGTGCTGAACAGCCAAAGCCAGTTGTTCCAGACCAAACGTGACTTGGCCAAAGCCCGTTACGACGTTTTGCTGGGCCAACTGAAACTGCGCCAGGCAGCCGGGGTGCTGAAGAAGGAAGATGTGGAAAGCATCAACACGCTGCTGTCGAAATAAGACCCCGCGCCAACCCGATCGATATGCAAGCAGCACCGCAAGAAGTTGCACCGACATGGCAATGCGTGATGGTGTGCTGGGGTGACAAATACCCCATTCCCCTCATCAACCACCTGATGGCGCAAATCGAGCGGCACGCCCCATCTGCGCCTCGCTTTGTCCTGATTTGCGATCAGCCCAAGCCAGGGCTGTATCCAGGGGCCATCACACGGGACTTTCCGGCCTTCTTTTTGAACCCCGAGTTCAAAAAAGGCGGATGCCATGCCAAGCTGGCCATGTTCGAAAAAGGGGTGTTGCCCGAAGATCTGCCAGCCATCTACATTGACCTGGACACCATTGTGCTGGGTGACATCAGCAAGGGCTTGAAGCTGATGGACTCAAGGCAGACGGTTGCCATGCTGCCCAGCGCCATCATTCCATTTGGCCCTATTGGCCGCACCATCTGCAAGTTGACCCGCAAAAAGAACTACGCCCGGGGCAACTCGTCCATGGTGGTTTTTCATCCCGCCGAATGCCATTACGTGGCGGAGACCTTCCGCAGCTTGTTCGCCAAGCACCCGGACTTTGGCTTTCGCCCCATGGTGGCGGATGAGCGCTTCATCAGCTGGGTCGCGCAGACTCACATGAAGAAACTGCCCAAAACCTTGATCGTCAAATTTCCTGGGGAATTTATGTTTCCCTGGCGGTGGTGGCTGTATGTCAAGGCCTGGTTGCCTTGGGTTCGCTCACGGCGTGCGAAGCTTGCAGCGATCACGCTGAATGGCTTGCTCATCAAGCCGGAGATGCTGGTGACTCTGCAGGACGGAGAACTCGTGACAGACAGCAAATTCCGAAAGATGGTCTGGAGCGAACGCACGCTTGGCGGTTCTCGCCGTCGGATATTGGATTTTTACCAATTCCTCAAGACACCGGTTTAACGTTTCTCAAAGCGAGCATGGTGAAAGTAGCTGTACACATGCGATTGGATTTCTTGCACAACCAGTGGCTCCAACTCATCGGAAGCACCCAAAGCATCCACAATTCGCTGCAGGACCAGCATGTTGTGATGGTCTTTGCTTTTCTTGATGAATGGTACGCCTAAACGCAACACCAATGGCATTTGTGCACAGGCAAACATGTTTTGAGAATCACACAAACGTCCATACCACTCTCGCCAACGGACCACCACATCGGCGTCCGCACATTGCAGCAATGCATTCCTTTCTTGCGCCAATGAGCGATCCATCACAACCAACTCCTGGGCAAACAATGGCCAGGAAAACTCAGACTTGTTTCCCGCCAAACCTTCGTAAGTTTGCTGATCCACCATAGCGTGCTGCGTGAAACGTTCATCATGAATGAACAAGGCAGACAACTTTCGTTCGCCCCGCCTGATGGTTCTGGGCTTGCTGCTCGTCTGCCGATAACTAAGCCAAAAATTCCTGAACTCGGATGATCTCCAGACCTTTTCTGAAAACAACAACATGAATGAGGCGTAAAACAACTGACGCTGATGGCTTTGCGATCGACCGCGTTGGGCCGACAATGCCCCCACCACATCTGCCCCAGTCTTCTCCATGTCGGACAAAAAGGTACTGTTTCGCACTGCAGGAAACCACACACTGTCATTGATGAGTAAAAGATGCTCGGGCTGAGTACCTGATTGCTGCAACCACAAAACAGCCTCTTGATAGCCTCCAAAGTCGTAGCCAAAATTTGGACGAACAATCAAGTGAGCGACATCAAATGAAAGACGATCTCTGTCTTTTTCCATCAACGCCCCGTTGGACACCAGCACACACGCGTACCCCTGTTGCTTCAAATACCCGCAAGTCGCAATGACTGAATCAGCAACACCATGCGGTTGATAAATCAGAAAAACAGCCACACGCGGAGTCCAAGGCGCGTCACCTGCGAAGTGTTTGACGTAATGCACACGCCGCATCTGGTAATCCATGCGCAAAAATGCGTCCCGAATTTGACGGTAGGGCTCCAATAATTGCGCCCCCAAGCGACGCAGCTCTCGTTGAATTTTCCACCGATCAACGCCCATGAATCTTCCTGTTAATGCCCCTGATGGCCAGTCCAAATTCCCCCACCCGTGGCCACCCCAAATTCCCCCAGGCAGCGCAGCCAGATTATGACGTTTCCAGATTGACGTCCAAGCGTGCCGCCGCCTCCTTGAGCCTGTAGCTCTT
>NZ_NESK01000034.1 GCF_003063415.1 Limnohabitans sp. 2KL-17 | reverse complement strand
CCTCGCAAGCCTCGTCGGCCAAGTTGAACCAGTGCTGCACAAAGTACATGCGCAACATACGCTCAAGTCCCACCGGCGGGCGACCATTGCCCGGCTTGGGGTAATGCGGCTCGATCACTTCGCATAGCGCATGCCACGGAACGATCTCATTCATTGTGGAGAGGAACACGTCGCGCCTGGTTGCGCGACGGTATTGTTCGAATCCGGCTCCTGCATCGGCCGCTAGGGCAAGGGTCTGTTGTTTCATCGACCTATAACGAAACAGCACCCAATGCGGTGGACTTATTCAGCGTAGCCTTAAGCCCAAAATGGCTAAAGACATGTGCAAAGAATGCGATAAATATCTTTATAAATCAATAACTTATAAAGACGTGCACCTCTTGAAAACGTCTTTAGCCGTCTAAACACCCACCGCATAAAACCACCACAATAAACCCACGGTGAACCGCCCAATGAGCAACTTTGCCTTCCTTGCGTCTGAATGGCTGACGCTGTTTGAGTCCACCCGCAAGGCAGAGCAGCTGGCCAACAGCGATGCAAGGGCGTCATGCTTTTACGCCCGCCGCACCCTGGAGCTGGCGGTGGCTTGGATGTACACGCATGACAAATCGCTGCGCCTGCCGTACCAGGAAAATTTGAGTGCGTTCATCCACGAGCCCACCTTCAAGAGCACCGTGGGCGATGCCCTGTTCACCAAGGCCCGGCTGATCAAGGACTTGGGCAACATGGCGGTGCACAGCACCAAAAAGATGGCGACCAGCGACGCCCTGAACGCCACGCGTGAGCTGTTTCATTTTTGCTATTGGCTGGCCCGCACCTATGGCCGCAAAAACCGTCCCTCGCCTGGCTTGACCTTTTCTGCAGACCTGTTGCCTGCTGCGGCATCGGCTGATGCGGCCCCACAGTCGGCGGAGCAGCTGCAAAAGCTCGAAGCCAGCCTGAAAGACCGTGACGACAAGCTGGCCTCTGTCCACGCCCAGCACGCCGCCGAAAAGGCCACGCTGGAGCAAGAACTGCAGCAATTGCGAGAGGCAGTCGCGGCAGCCAAGAAGGCCAACACCGCCGAGCCTGACACGCACGACTATTCCGAGGCCGAGACGCGCAAGGCCTTCATTGATGTCTTGCTCAAGGAAGCCGGTTGGAACCTAGACCCGGCCGTGAGCCATGAGGTGGAAGTGGTGGGCATGCCCAACAACGAGGGCAAGGGCTTTGTGGACTATGTGCTGTGGGGCGACGACAGCAAACCGCTGGCGCTGATTGAGGCCAAGCGCACCACCCGCAACCCCACCGTGGGCCAGCAGCAGGCCAAGCTGTATGCCGATTGCCTGGAGGCCATGTACGGCCAGCGCCCGGTGATTTTTTACACCAATGGTTATGAGCACTTGATATGGGACGACGCGAGTTACCCGCCCCGACCGGTGCAGGGTTTTTACAAAAAGCCCGAGCTGGAGCTGACGATTCAGCGCCGCAGCAGCCGCAGGTCGTTGGCCGATGCGGTCATCAACTCCGGCATCATTGAGCGCCATTACCAGACGCGTGCTGTGCGCCGGGTGGGGCAGACCTTTGAGGTGGAGCATCAGCGCAAAGCTTTGCTGGTCATGGCCACGGGTTCGGGCAAAACCCGCACGGTGATTGCCCTGGCCGATGTGCTGATGCGCTGCAACTGGGCCAAACGCATTTTGTTTTTGGCCGACCGGGTGGCGCTGGTGAATCAGGCGGTGAACGCCTTCAAAAAGCATTTGCCCGATGCTTCGCCCGTGAACTTGGTCACAGACAAAAACACCGAGGGCCGGGTGTATGTGTCTACCTACCCGACGATGATGGGTTTGATCGACGAGGTGTCCAACGCCCAGCGCCGCTTTGGTGTGGGGCATTTCGACCTGATCATCATCGACGAGGCGCACCGCTCGGTTTATCAAAAATACGGGGCAATTTTCAAATACTTTGATGCGCTGCTGGTGGGCCTGACCGCCACGCCCAAGGACGAAATTGACCACAACACCTATGGCTTGTTCAATCTGGAAGATGGCGTGCCCACCGACGCCTATGGATTGGACGAAGCCGTGGCCGATGGGCACCTGGTTCCGCCTGTGCCGATTTCTGTCCCGCTCAAGTTTTTGCGCGAAGGTATTCAATACGATGACTTGTCAGAGCAAGAGCAGGCCGAATGGGATGAAAAAGAATGGGACGAAGAGGGCAACATCCCGGACGAGGTCAATTCTGAAGCCCTGAACAAATGGCTTTTCAACGTGGACACCGTGGACAAGGTGCTGGCCACATTGATGGCGCATGGCCAAAAAGTGGCCGGTGGCGACCGGTTGGGCAAAACGATTGTGTTTGCCAAAAACAACGACCACGCCGACTTCATCGCCCAGCGCTTTGATGCAAACTACCCGCATTACAAGGGGCACTTTGCCCGGGTGGTGACTTACAAAACCGAATATGCGCAGAGCATCATCGACGACTTTTCCAACAAGGACAGGATGCCGCACATTGCGGTGTCGGTGGACATGCTCGACACCGGTATCGATGTGCCCGAGGCGGTGAACCTGGTGTTTTTCAAGGTGGTGCGGTCCAAGACCAAGTTTTGGCAGATGCTGGGGCGCGGCACCCGCTTGTGTCCCGATTTGTTTGGGCCAGGCGATGACAAAAAGAACTTTTACATCTTCGATTACTGCCAAAACCTGGAATTTTTCAGCCAGAACCCGGACTTCAAAGAGGGCGCGGGCTCTGAGCCATTGAGCACGCGTTTGTTCAAGGCGCGGCTGACCATGATTGGTGAGTTGGATGCCAAGCTGGCTGGCCACGACCAGGCAGGCGAAGCGCCACCGCCCTATGGTCAGCTCACTCTGACTGCGGTGCGTTCCGAAACCGCGGCCATGTTGCACCAGGTGGTTGCGGCCATGCGGGTGGATAACTTTGTGGTGCGCCCGCAGCGCTTGGTTGTGGAGCGCTTTGCCAACGCAGGCGCTTGGGACAAGTTGAGCCCTGATGATGTGCACGACTTGAGCTACAAGGTGGCGGGGTTGCCCACCGAACTGACCGACGATGACGAGGAGGCCAAGCGCTTTGACATGCTGGTTTTGCGTTCGCAGTTGGCCATTTTGCAGGCCAAACCAGAATTTGCCTCGTTGAAGGAAAAGATCCAGTCACTGGCCAACGCACTGGAAGAGCAAGTGGCCATTCCGGCGATCAAGGCAGAAATGTTGCTGATCCAGTCTGTTGCCAGTGATGAGTGGTGGGAGGATGTGACGGTGCCGATGTTGGAGACCGTGCGTCGGCGTTTGCGTGCCTTGATCAAGCTCATTCCCAAGGGCAAGAAGAAGGTGGTTTACACCGACTTTGAAGATGAGCTGGGTGAGATGACCCAGATTGATCTGCCGCAGGTGACGGCCGGGCTGAACATGGCCAAGTTCAAGGACAAGGCGCGGCAGTTTTTGCGTGAGCATGAATCGCACCTGGCCTTGCAGCGCTTGCGACGCAATCAGCCTTTGACGCCAACAGACCTGGACGAACTGGAGAAGATGCTGCTGGCAGCAGGCGGCTCAAAAGCCTTGATTGACGAAGCGAAAGCGCAGAGTCAAGGCTTAGGCATTTTCATCCGGTCACTGGTTGGCTTGGACCGAGAAGCTGCGATGCAAGCCTTCAGCGAACTGGTGAGCGGCACCACCGCTACGCCCAATCAGATCGAGTTCATTAACCTGATCGTGCAAGAGTTGACCCAAAACGGGGTGATGGATGGTGCCCGTTTGTTCGAGTCGCCCTTCACGGACATGAATGCGCTTGGGCCTTTGGGCATATTCCCGCCCGCCAAGGTGAGTCAGCTTGTTCAGGTTTTGGACGATATCAGGGACCGGGCGGCAGCTTGACGACAGCTTAAGCCGGCAAGTTGAGACTGAAATTATTCAACTGCCTTCGGCTTGAAAAACATCGGATAAGCCCTTTGCACCGTCGGGCTGTCATAGGCCCAGCTGTGGCATTGGCCGAGGTGGTAGGGTGGTTGGGTGATTTCGGGGTGGGGCTGGCCAGCTTGTTCGCGGCGGTGCCATTGGCCGGATGGCAGGGTTTGGTAGGCGGCCGTCGCCATGTTGAACAAAAGTTCCCGCAGGTGGGTGCAGCCTTCGGTGCCACCGATGTGTTCGTTGATGATTTTGCGCCAGCCCGGACCCATGGTTTGGCCGATGAGTTTGTGCATGCCGTGCGGTGCGCCTGCGCATTCGGGGTGTGGGATGTCGTCCATCGCTGTGACGATGTCTTGGATGACCATCTTGTTGTTGAGCGTGACGCGGATTTTCAGGCCGTGGATCGGCTCATTGGCTGGGAAGGGCCGCTCGTTGGGCACCGAAAACCCATAGGTTTTCACATCGGTCAGTTCTGCTTCAATGTCCCACAGGCCGTCTTCGCGGTCAAAGCCTTGGTAGACCACGGTGCGCGTATGTGACAGTTTTCGGGGGGAGGGGGGTGGAAGTGCCAATGGAAATCTCGCGGGTCTGATGTTCAATGTTCCGATCATATCGATGCAGGAGCCTTCACGATGACCGCCACCATGTCCACCACCATCCACCCCGCCGTTCGCCGCCAGACCATTGCCGATGCCTTGCGCCGCACCGCGATTCGTTTGCCTGCCAAAACCGGCATCGTGTGCGGTGCGACGACCTGGAGCTATGCCGAGTTCGATGCACTGGTCACCCGCTTGGCCGCAGGTCTGACCAGCATCGGCGTGGCCGAGGGCGACAAAGTGGCGGTCTTGGCCCGCAACTCGCACGGTTTTGCTGCGCTGCGTTTTGCGCTGGCCCGAAGAGGTGCGGTCATGGTGCCGATCAACTTCATGCTCAAAGCCGAAGAGGTGGCGTTTATCTTGCGCCATGCCGGTGCCCAAACCCTGGCCACCGACAGCGGTTTGGCCGAGCTGGCGCAGGCCGCCGCCAAGCT
The DNA here is from genome assembly GCF_003063415.1 of Limnohabitans sp. 2KL-17. GTDB lineage: Bacteria > Pseudomonadota > Gammaproteobacteria > Burkholderiales > Burkholderiaceae_C > Limnohabitans_A. The sequence continues at coordinate 27,209 of NZ_NESK01000034.1, read as the reverse complement.
GGACACGCAGGTTCAACAGTTCATTTGGCTGCCGTCAGAAGACCCGAGCCAGCCCGTAGCAGGTATGCACAGTTTTGACGCACTGGCCGCCTGCACCGATGCGTTGCCCGATCTGCAGCTGGGCAGTTACGACGTGGCACAGATCGTCTACACCAGCGGCACCGAATCGTCGCCCAAAGGTGCTCAGCTCACGCACGATGCGGTGCTGTGGCAATACGTCAGCTGCGTGATCGACGCCGAAATTGCCGAGCAGGACGTGGCCCTGCACGCGCTGCCTCTGTACCACTGCGCCCAGCTTGATGTGTTCTTTGGCCCAGCCATTTACATGGGCAGCACCAACGTCATCACCTCCAAGCCCACACCCGACAACCTGCTGCCGATGCTTGAAAGGTTCGGCATCACCAGCTTTTTTGCGCCGCCCACGGTGTGGATTGCGTTGCTGCGCTCGCCGCTGATGGATGCTGGCAAACTCGCCAAATTGGCCAAGGGCTATTACGGCGCGTCCATCATGCCGGTCGAGGTGCTGAAAGAGTTGGCCTCGCGCCTGCCCCAAGTGCGCTTGTGGAACCTGTATGGCCAAACGGAAATCGCGCCGCTGGCCACCTTGCTCGGCCCCGAAGACCAGCTGCGCAAACCCGGCTCCTGCGGCAAGGCGGTGCGCAACGTCGAGACCCGGGTGGTGAACGACGACATGCAAGATGTGGCCTTGGGTGAGGTGGGCGAGATCGTGCACCGTTCGCCGCACCTGATGCTGGGCTATTTTCATGACGACGAACGCACCCGGGCCGCCTTTGAGGGCGACTGGTTCCACAGCGGGGATCTGGGCATCATTGATGCCGAGGGCTACATCACGGTGGTGGACCGCAAGAAGGACATGATCAAGTCCGGCGGCGAAAACGTGGCCAGCCGCGAGGTGGAAGAGATGATTTACCGCCTGCCTCAGGTCAGCGAAGTGGCGGTGGTTGGCCTGCCTGATCCCAAATGGGTCGAGGCGGTGACGGCCGTGATTGTGGTCAAGGCCGGGCAAACACTGGATGAGGCCACCGTGATCGCGCACTGCAACCAGCACATGGCCGGGTTCAAGTGTCCCAAACGGGTGGTCTTCACTGACACGCTGCCCAAAAATCCGAGCGGTAAATTGCTCAAACGCGATCTGCGTTTGCGCTACGCCTGATGCTTAACCATGAGCAATAGCGCGCCGGATCAGGGAAATCCATGAATAAATGTCCTATCAATAAGACATGAATGTCCTATTGACAGAACAATAGGGCTGTTCCACGATGCCAATCATGGATGCTCACCTGCCTCTGCCCAAATACCATCAGATTTATCTGGTGCTCCGGGAGCAATTGCGTGAAGGCCGTTTCGATGCGGGTTTGCCGGGTGAACTGACCCTGATGGGGCAGTTTGGTGTGGCCCGTGTCACGGTGCGCAGGGCCTTGTCGCTACTGGCAGAAGAAGGCTTGATTCATCGTCAGCCCGGACGAGGCACGAAGCCTGTGACGGCGCTTGCTCAAGACATGCACATGCAAGCCTCCACCATGGCCACTGCTCAGCAGGCGCGGCTGACTGGCTTACTCGAAAATTTGGTCACCATGGGCATGCGCACCCAAGTCAAGGTGCTGTCGGTCGAGCGCATGCGCGCCCCCGGGGACGTGGCCGCTGCCCTGAAGCTGTCAGCTGGTGCTTTGGTTCAAAAAGCCGAGCGCGTACGCAGCACACCTGAAGGCCCGCTGTCGCACATCACCACTTGGGTGCCCGATGCGATCTCGGCCGGATTTGGTGAGCGTGAATTAGCGCAAAAACCCATTTTGGTCTTGCTTGAAGAGTCAGGCGTCAAGGTAGGCCGGGCCGAGCAGACCATCTCCGCCCGCCTGGCCGACATGGGCATAGCGCAGCATTTGGATGTGTCCGTCGGATCGGCCTTACTGGCGGTTCGGCGTTTGATTTATGACGAGGACGACCGTCCCGTTCAATGGTTGCATGGCTTGTACCGCCCGGACCGGTACGAATACCAGATGCAGTTATCCCGCGTTGGCAGCATCGATGCCAAGGTGTGGGTAAGCCAGGAGTTGTCCGCAAACTTTCACTGACTTTCAACCAAGGATGATCTTATGACCACACGTCGACATTTCATGGGCCAGTCCGCTGTTGCGGCTTCTGCCATCGCATTCCCTTTGGTGGGTGGAGCCCAGCCCAAGCCTGTCAAAGTCGGTGTCCTGCACCCTGTGACCGGTGCTTTGGCCTATTCGGGTCAGCAATGCCGCATGGGCGCTTTGATGGCCATTGAGGACATCAACAAGGCGGGTGGCATCAAGTCTTTAGGGGGTGCCAAGATTGAAGCCATGCTGGGCGATGCGCAGTCCAGCCCGCAGGCCGGAACAGCCGAAATTGAGAAGATGAACGAGGCCGGCGTCAGCGCTGTCGTTGGGGCCTTTGCCTCGGCCATCTGCCTGGCTACAACGCAAGCGGCGGCCAAATACAACCTGCCCCATGTGGTCGATGTGGGCGTGGCTGACCAGATTGTTGAGCGCGGCCTGAAAAATACCTTCCGCTTTGGCCCGGGCTACAAGAAATGCGCCGAAGTGGCCGTGGCCAGCCTGCATGCCCTGAACACAGCCGCAGGCAAGCCCGCCCGCACCGTGATGATCGTGCACGAAGAATCACTGTTTGGCACAGGCACTGCCAACTTGTTGGCCAAGGAACTTCCAGGATACGGCTATGAGGTCAAGGAAATCATCAAGCACGCTAACCCGACGCGCGACTTCAACAACATTGCGTTGCGCATCAAGCAGGTCAACCCCGACATCCTGATCCCGGCCAACTACTACAACGAATACGCGTTGCTGGTCCGCACCTTGCAACAGCAAAAGATCACGCCCAAAGCCATTTATTCGGTGCTGGGCGGTGCGGCTTCGAGCTACAAGTTCGTCAAGGAGTTCCCGGAAGCGGCCAACGGCATCATTGACTGCAACCATTGGTTCAACCCCAAGGACAAGCGTTCGGCCGAACTGAAAAAACGGGTCGAAGCGCAAGGCCAGTTCTTCAGCTACGAAGTGTTCATGACCTACACCGCCATGATGCTGCTGGCCGATGCAATCGATCGCGCCAAGTCACCTGACCGCGCCGCCATCATCGAAGCGCTGGCCACCAGTAAATTTGCCAATCACATCATGCCCTACGGTCCAACTCAGTTTGTCAATGGCCAGAACATGGGGGCACAGCCTTTGATGACACAGGTCTACAAAGGTGACATCAAGGTGATCGTGCCCCGCGATTACCGCGAAGTGGAGCCTGTCTTCCCGCTCAATAGCTAAGCGCCAAGGCTCCCCGATGCTGGACCTGAACATCCTGTTTCCCTCTTTGCTCAATGGCATCACCACCGGTGCCGTCTATGCATTGATCGCACTGGGCCTCACGCTCATTTATGGCGTGCTGCACATCATCAATTTCGCGCACGGCGCGGCCTTGATGGTGGCGCTGTATGGCGTTTACATGCTCAAGGAAAAGCTCGGGGTCGATCCCTATCTGGCCCTGCCCGTCATGGTGCCCGCCATGTTCGTGCTGGGCTACGCGCTGCAACGTGGCGTGATCAACCGCGCCAGCCACGGCAAGGACGAAAACATTCTGTTGGTCACCCTCGGCGTGTCAATCGTGCTGGAAAACCTGGCGTTGCTGTTTTTCAAATCCGACACCCGCAGCATTGAAACCGCCTACACACTGAGCACGGTCGAGATCGGCCCGGCATTCATTGCCTTGCCCAAGCTGGTGGCATTTGGCGGTGCCTTGGCGGTGTCTGCCGTGTTGTTGTTCATCGTGCAAAAAACCGATTTGGGTCGTGCGATCCGTGCCGTATCCAAGGAAAAACAGGGGGCTCGCCTGATGGGCATCGATGTGGACCATGTGTATGCCATGTGTTTTGGTTTGGGCCTGGCCAGCCTCGGGGCTGCAGCCTGTTTTTTGATGCCCGCTTATTACGTCAACCCGCAGGTGGGCAATGGATTTGTACTGGTGGCCTTCACCATTGTCGTGCTGGGCGGCATGGGCAGTTTTGCGGGGGCCTTACTCGGCGGCTTACTCATTGGCGTGGTGGAGTCGCTTGGCGGTTTGCTGCTGGGTGAGTCGTTGGGGCAAGTGGGTATTTTTGTGATTTTCATTGCGGTGCTCATGCTCAGGCCGCAAGGATTTTTTGGAGCGAAAGCATGAAAGACTTTCGCAACATCGTTCTGTTTGTGCTGTTGGTTGCTGCGGTGCCGTTTTTCACCCAGTCGGGGGTGGTGCTCAATTTCGTCATGACGGCCCTTTACGCTTGCCTGCTCTCTCAAGCCTGGAACGTGCTGGGAGGTTTTGGTGGGCAGTTCTCTTTTGGTCATGCGCTGTTTTTTGGCACGGGCGCTTATGTTCAGGCCATTGCGCAAATGCAGTGGGGCTTGAGCCCCTGGGTGGCTTTGCCACTGGCCATGGCTTTTGCGGCAGGTGTGGGCGCTTTTGTCGGTGCTGCCTCTTTCCGCTACGGCCTAAAGGGCTCTTATTTTGCGCTGGTCACGTTGGCCTTTGCCGAGGTTTTTCGCATTGTGGCCACATCGGTGCCTTTCACTGGTGCTGGTGTTGGCTTGATGCTGCCGCTCAAAGAGTCGGCTGCCAACATGCAGTTTGGCAGCCGAGCCGGGTTCATCTGGCTCATGCTGGGTCTGGTCACGCTGGCGCTGATCATCACCGCTTGGCTACGCCACTCGCGCTTTGGCGCATACCTGCAAGCCGTGCGCGACAACGAAGACGCCGCACGAGCCATTGGCGTGAACCCTTTCACCATCAAGCTGGTCGCCACCATCCTGTCCGGCGGTCTCATGGGCGCAGGTGGGGCTTTTTATGTGCAGGTTTTTCAGTACATCGATCCAGGCATCGCCTTTGGCTCTCACACCTCGGTTGAGGCCCTGGTGGGGGCGATCGTTGGCGGACTGGGAACGCTGTGGGGGCCGCTGCTAGGGGCCATCAGCCTGCACATCCTGGCGGATCTCACACGCAATTTATTCGGCCAGTTGCCGGGCATCAACATGGTGATCTACGGCTCGGTGCTGATCCTGATCGTGATGTTTCTGCCGCGCGGCATCGCCGGTCTGGGCAGCATCACGCCGCAGCAGTGGTGGCGTGGCAACAAGCCGTCAGACGGAGATAAACCATGAGCATTCTGCTCAAAATCGACGGCGTGGGCAAATCCTTTGGCGGTCTCAAGGCTGTGCAAAACGTCAGCCTGTCAGTGACTGAAGGTCGCCTGAGCGCTCTGATTGGTCCCAATGGCGCTGGCAAGACCACCTTGTTCGCGCTCATGTCCGGTTTTCTCATGCCGGATACCGGTCGGGTTGAGTTTGACGGCCAAGATATCACTGGCCAGCCACCGCACCTGAATGCGCTCATGGGCCTGACCCGAACCTTTCAGATCGTGCAGCCTTTTGCGGCGCAAACCGTGCGAGAAAACATCGCGGTCGGGGCCCACCTGCACCTGCCGCGACGCGCGCAGGCGCTGGAACAGGCCGAGTCGGTGGCGCAGCAAGTGGGCCTGACCTCGCAACTCGACAAGCTCGCCAGTGACCTGACGGTGGCAGGCCGAAAGCGCCTCGAATTGGCGCGAGCCCTGGCCACGCGGCCACGCCTGTTGTTGCTCGACGAGGTTCTTGCGGGGTTGAATCCGCAGGAAATTGCCGAGATGATTCCGGTGGTTCAAGGCATTGCCCAAAGTGGCGTGACGGTGCTGATGATTGAGCACGTGATGCAGGCCGTGATGAGCCTGGCGCAAGAGGTCTGGGTGCTTGCGCAGGGACAGTTGATCGCCCAAGGAAGCCCGACCGAAGTGACCCGCAACAAAGCAGTGGTCGAGGCCTATCTGGGCCACGGCACGGCCGAGCGGCTGCAAAAGAGTGCTGCCCTTCAGAAAGAGGTGCAGGCGTGAACACCCCTTTGTTGAATGTGCAGGGCCTCAAGTCGGGCTATGGTGCTATCGAAGTTTTGCGGGGTGTGTATCTGCATGTGATGCCCGGTGAGACGGTGGCCCTTTTGGGCAGCAACGGTGCAGGCAAGACCACGCTCAACCTTACCTTGAGTGGTCTTGTGAGCACGCGGGCCGGACGGGTTCAGTTTGATGGGCAAGACATCACAGGCATGCATTACCAGAAGGTGGTCTTGCACGGCTTGATCCAGGTGCCTGAAGGCCGCAAGGTGTTTCCCAATTTGAGCGTGCACGAAAACCTGGAGCTGGGTGCTTTTAAAAGGGGGCGTGAGCATCGCGCCCATAACCTCGACAAGGTGTACGAGACCTTTCCGCGCCTAAAGGAACGCGTGACCCAACTGGCGGGCACCCTCAGTGGTGGCGAGCAGCAGATGCTGGCCATTGGCCGTGGCCTGATGTCCGAACCACGCTTGCTGATTCTGGACGAACCCTCCCTCGGTTTGTCGCCATTGTTGGTGGAGGAAATGTTTGGCCTGATCTCGCAGTTGCGCAGCAGCGGCCTGGCGGTTTTGCTGGTGGAACAAAACGTGGGTCAGTCGCTGGACATCGCCGACCGGGCTTATGTGATGGAAAACGGGCAGATCCGTTTTGCCGGCACTCCGGCCGAGTTGCTGTCAAGTGACACGCTCAGGCAGGCATATCTGGGCATGTGATGCCCTTTACGCTAAGCACTCCGTTTCACATGTTGCGAACCCTGTTCGATCGTTAACTACAGGCATTGTGTTTCCATGACATTTCGAACGGCATTTTCTAGCGCAAGTATCTTGCTGTCTATGGCTTTGGCCAGTGTGGGGGTGTGTGGTTTCGCGCAGGCCCAGTCGCAACCACCGATCAAGATTTTGGTCGGTGCGCCAGCGGGTGGTACCACCGACACCATGGCACGCGCATTGGCGCAGATGCTGGGCACGCAACTGGGCCGCACTGTTGTGGTGGAAAACCGCCCTGGTGCCGGCGGTAATCTGGCCGCTGACGCGGTCGCCAAGGCCACGCCCGACGGCAACACTTTGCTCATGAGCTTCACCAGCCACGCCATCAACGCCTCGCTTTACCCCAGTTTGCCTTTTGATCCGGTCAAGGACTTCACGCCCTTGACCATGGTGTCAACCTTGCCGTCGCTGCTGGTGGCCCACCCCAAAGTGCCTGCCAACAACGTCAAGGAGCTGATCGCTTTGGCCAAGGCCAAACCCGGCCAGATGAACTTTGCCATTGGCGCTTTGGGCTCGTCGCTGCACATGGCGGGCGATGCTTTCAAGATGAAGTCTGGTGCGTACATCGTCAATATTCCTTACCGGGGCACAGCCCCTGCGGTGCAAGACTTGTTGGCGGGCCAGGTGGACTTGATGTTTGCCGCTGTTGGCAACGTCCAATCGCACATCAAGGCAGGCAAGCTCAAGGCTTTGGGCGTGACAAGTACCAAGCGCTTACCCGCTTACCCCGATGTGCCCACCATTGGCGAGAGCTTGCCTGGTTATGAATCGAGCGCCTGGTTTGGCCTGTTTGGCCCTGCCCGCATGAGCCCTGAACTGGTCCGCCGCTTGGCCGATGCTGCTCGTGTTGCGGTGCAGTCACCCGAGGTGAGGCGCCGCATCGAAAATGAAGGTGCAACCCCTGTGGGCAACAGCCCTGAGGAGTTTTCCCGCTTTGTAGAAAGTGAAATTCTGCGCTGGCGGGTGGTGGTGCAGTACGCAGGAGCCAAACCCGAATGAGCACCACCCACTCGATTTCTCAAACCTTGGCCCAAAAACTCATTGCCAAAGCGGCAGGGCGCAGCCACGTAACGGTGGGCGAAGTGGTGACCTGCAATGTGGATCTGGCCATGTTTCATGATTCGTCTGGCCCCAGGCGCCTTAAACCCATGCTCGATGAGCTGGGCGCCCATATTTGGGACACCGACAAAGTAGTGCTGGTGCTTGACCACTATGTGCCCGCACAGGACGCCGATGCTCAGCAGATCGTTCAAATTGCGCGCGATACCGCCAAACAATGGAAGCTGAAGCATGTCATCGACAGCGAGGGCATCTGCCATGTGGTGCTGCCCGAGCGAGGCCATTTGAAGCCCGGCATGTTTTGTGTGGGCGGGGACTCGCATTCCCCCACAGGAGGTGCATTTGGGTGCTACATGTTTGGCATTGGTGCCACAGAAATGCTGGGGGTGTGTGTGACTGGCCAAATCTGGGTGCAGGTCCCGCGCACTTTGCGCATGCAATGGTCAGGCCGTTTGCAAGCTGGTGTGTCGGCCAAGGACATGATGCTTCACATGATTGGGCGTTTTGGCATGAATGGCGGCCAATACCAGGCGGTGGAGTTTGCAGGTTCAGCCGTTCAGAATTTGTCCATGGCCGAGCGCATGACCCTGTCCAATATGAGTGCTGAAATGGGAGCCCAGGTGGGTTTGATCGCTGCAGACGAGACGACCCTCCAACACTTGCGCGCGATTGGTGTCGCACCCGAAAAACTGATGGGGGCCGAGCAATGGTTCACCGATGAAGACGCCGAGTATGAGCAGCAAAATTTTGACGCTTCCAGTCTGAGTCCTCAGGTGGCTGCGCCGCACAGTCCGGCCAACACGCGTGATGTGGCCGAATTTGCCGATGTAAAACCCAACATTGCTTACATCGGTGCTTGCACCGGGGCCAAACTCGAAGACCTGCGGGCTGCAGCCTCCGTGCTCAAAGGCCAGCGCGTGGCGGCAGGCGTACAGCTCATGGTGGCACCCGCCAGTGCCCGTGAACAAGCGCAAGCCACACAAGAAGGTGTGATGCAAATCCTGCAAGATGCCGGGGCTACGGTGCTGCCCAACAGCTGCGGTGCATGCGCTGGTTATGGCGCGACTTTTCCTGAAGGGTCCACCGTGATTTCCAGTACGGCCCGCAACTTCAAGGCCCGCATGGGCCCCGCCAGTGTGAATGTCTATTTGGCCTCGCCCTACACCGTGGCGGCCTCGGCATTGAGCGGAAGAATCAGCGATGCACGTGAGTTTCTGGCATGAACCCGCGCGAATTCAAAAACACCCGTGTGTGGCGTTTGGGCGCGGATGTGGACACCGATGCACTGGCGCCGGGCGCATACATGAAGCATGGCCTGGATGTCATCGGCCGATATTGTCTGGAGGCCGTTCGTGCCGACTTTGCCTCGGGCGTGCGCGAGGGTGATGTGATCGTGGCCGGTGCCAACTTTGGGATTGGCTCTTCGCGAGAACAGGCGGCAGGTGTGCTGCGGCACCTGGGTCTTGCAGCCGTGATCGCGCCTTCTTACAGCGGCTTGTATTTTCGCAACGCCTTCAACCTGGGCCTGTTGTTGTTGACTTGTCCAGAGGCTGCAGAGATCGAAGACAGTGAGCGGGTCAGCGTGCACTTGGATGGCGAAACTCCCCAAGTGGTGCGTGCCAACGGCCAGCGCTTGATGTGCGCACCGATCCCCCAATTTTTGATGGACATGGTCGATGCAGGGGGCTTGCTGCCTCTGCTCAAACAAAGAAAGCCAACATGAACCCGATGGATTCAGTTTCCCAATCCCCGATCGCGATGGATCCGGTCACTCTGGCTGTGTTGCGCGGCCGGCTGGAACAAATTGCTGACGAAATGGATGCCACGCTTTACCGCAGCGCCTTCAACCCCATCATTGCCGAGGCTCACGACGCCTGTCACGGTCTGTACGACGCCATCAGCGGCGACACCTTGATTCAGGGCAAGTCTGGCCTGCCGGTTTTTGTAGGCGCCATGGCCTTTGCCGTGCGCGCAGCCATGCGAGTTGCAGGAGAGCGTGGCGGCATGCAAATGGGCGATGTGTGGTTGTTCAACGATCCCTACGAAGGCGGCACACACGCCAACGATTTCAAGCTGGTCAAGCCCTGTTTTCGCAGCGGGCAGTTGTATTGCTTTTTGGCCTCAGCTGCTCACTGGCACGATGTGGGCGGCGCGGTGCCCGGCAATTACAACCCTGCAGCCACCGAATGCTGGCAAGAAGCGGTGCAAATCCCGCCAGTGCGCATCTTGCGCGGCGGGGTGCTCGATGAGGATGTGCTGGCCATTTTGCTGGCCAACACCCGCCTGCCCGACAGCCTGTGGGGCGACTTGAACGGCCAACTGGCCGCGCTGGAATTGGGCGCACGCCGCCTGGACGGTTTGCTCGATGAATACGGCGATGCCACAGTGGAGAAGGCCCTGACCGAGTTGCGCAGCCGTGCCGTGCGCCTTATGCGCTCGCACATCGGCAGCCTGCCCGATGGCCGCTACAGCTTTGAAGATGTGCTGGACAACGACGGTGTCAAGGATGAGCTGCTGAGCATTGCGCTTGACATGACCGTGGCCGGCGATCGGTTGACCCTCGACTTTTCCCGTACTTCGCCGCAATGCGCCGGCCCTGTGAACATCTCGCGTGCCACAGCGGTGGCCGCTTGCTATGTGGCCTTGAAGCATGTTTTTCCTGATGTGCCTGCCAATGCGGGCGTGCTCGACGCGGTGGACTTTGTGATCCCCGATGGCTTGGTCATCAGCGCTTCGCGCCCGCGCCCAGTGGGTGGCTACACCGAAACTATTCTGCGCATGATCGATGTGATCTTCAGCGCCACAGCCTTGGCCGACCCGCAGCGTGCGGTTGCCCATGCTTATGGAACCATCAATGCCTTGTCGATCGCGGGCCACCGCACCGATGACAAGCGCAAGGGCCAGCGTTGGGTGATGTTCAGTTTTTTTGGGGGGGGCCATGGCGGCCATTCGGACGGAGATGGCTTGTCGCACGGCAACGCACCCATCTCGACGGCCACCATTCCGCCCATGGAAATTCTGGAAGCCGCTTACCCGGTGCGCTTCACGCAATGGGCCTTGCGCCCAGGCTCCGGCGGGGATGGCAAGCACCGGGGTGGGCTGGGCGCGATTTACGAGATGGAATTGCTTGAAGACAGCGCCGAGGCTTTCATCTTTGGAGAGCGCGGCAAGTCAGCCCCCAAAGGCATTCATGGTGGCCAGCCTGCGTTGCCCAATGTTTTTGAGTACTGCCACAACGGCGAATGGAAAACGCCACCGATGGTCTCCAAGATGCTTGGTATTCAACTGAAAAAAGGCGACCGCGTTCGCCTGCAAACACCGGGTGGTGGCGGTTGGGGGGCTCCAGCCGACCGAACTGAACAAGACCGTGCCAGCGACACTGCACTGGGCTACACCAAGGAGCAAGCATGACCGAGCAAGCTTTGAATCAGTCGCCCCACAAGCCCCACTGGGTGGTTGGGGTGGATGTCGGCGGTACCTTCACCGACCTGTTTGTGTTGGATGAAAAAACCGGCCAGGCCCGGATCGTCAAGGTGCCCTCGACCCGTGGCGAAGAAGCCCGGGGTTTCATGAACGGTATCGCCAAAGTCACGGGCAGCACCGGCGCTGAAGGGGCCAAGGACATTGCCACCATCGTGCACGGAACAACGGTGGGCACCAATGCTCTGTTGGAAAGAAAAATTGCCCGCACCGGCATCATCACGACACGTGGATTTCGCGATGTGCTGGAGATGCGACGCCGCGACCGCCCACAAACCTGGGGCTTGCGCGGCAGCTACACCCCCGTCGTGCCTCGAGCCTGGCGCCTTGAAGTGGACGAGCGTGTGTTGGCCGATGGCCAGGTGCACACCCCGGTCGATTTGGGGCAGGTGCGCGAACAAGCCCAAGCACTTCTCTCTGAAGGCTGTGAAGCTGTGTGTGTTTTCTTTGTACATGCTTATGCCAACCCATCGAATGAACAAGCTGCTGTGGCAGCGGTGCGTGAAATCTGGCCCAACAGCCATGTGACAGCGGCCAGTGAAGTGCTGCCAGAGATTCGTGAGTTCGAGCGCTGCTCCACCGCCACACTGAACGCCGCTTTGCAGCCTGTGGTGGGCAACTACTTGGAGCGCTTGGACGGTGATCTGCGAGCGCAGGGTTTTGACGGTGAATTGCTGATCGTGCAAAGCAATGGGGGCGTGATGTCTCGCCAGACTGCGTGTGATGTGCCGGTGCGAACGGCCTTGTCGGGCCCTGCTGCGGGTGTGATGGCTTGCGCCGAAATCGCACGTGCTTCGGGTTTTGACAACGTCATCACCGGTGATATTGGAGGCACTTCATTTGATGTATCGCTGGTGGCGAGTGGTGAGGCAGCGCTGGCCGCGCAAACCTCCATTGCCTTTGGCTTGGTGGTGCGCTCGCCCATGATCCAGATTGAGACCATTGGCGCGGGTGGCGGATCAATCGCGTCGGTCGATGCGGGCGGCATGCTGCAGGTTGGCCCCGAGTCAGCGGGCAGCGTTCCCGGTCCGGCCTGCTATGGGCGCGGCAACACCCGCCCCACCGTGACCGACGCCAATGTTTTGTTGGGTCGTATCGCCGCCGACCGGCCTCTGGGAGGTGGTCTGTTGCAGGCGCTGGACTCGGGACTGTCTGAAAAAGCCATTTCGCAACATGTGGGCGAGCCTTTGGGCCTGACGGCACTGGCCGCTGCCGAAGCGATTTTGACGGTGGCCAACGCCCGCATGGCAGGTGCGATTCGCGTGGTATCGATAGAGCGTGGGCACGACCCACGTCAGTTTGCTTACATGCCCTTTGGTGGGGGTGGTGGGCTGCATGTCTGCGCCATGATGCGCGAGGTGGGTGTGACCACCGGCATCGTGCCGCGCTACCCGGGTGTCACTTCGGCTTTGGGTTGCGTGATGGCCGACATGCGCCATGATGCGGTCCAAACCCTGAACGTGGCCTTGGCCGACGTGGCCTGGCCTGCTTTGCTGGAGCGCGTGGACTGCCTGGCCGAAGCTTGTCAGGTGAGACTGGATTCGGCAGGTGTTCAATTTGTTCGCACGGACGAAGCCATCAGTTTTGACATGCTCTACATGGGGCAGACCCATACTTTGCAAGTACCGGTGATGCGTGAACACTTAAATGCAGCTGGGGTATTGGTTGCGTTTGAAACCGCTTACCAGCACGCATTTGGCCGCGTGCTGAAAGGCCCGGTGATTCGTGTGATGAACTTGCGCTATGCCCGCATCGGGCGCCGTCCCAAGTTTGACTTGGCGGTGCTTGCCCCTCAGGGTGAGGGTCGCACCACCCCTGTGGGCGAGCAGCAGGTTTACCACCAAGGACAGTGGTGGACAGCCCAGCGCTATGAACGCCTGAGTTTGCCCGTAGGCACGGTGGTCCAAGGCCCTGCCATTTTGGAGCAACCTGACACCACGGTTTGGCTGGAGCCTGGCTTTGAAGGGCGTGTCGACAAACTGGGAAACTTACTGGTGGAGCGCGCAGCATGACCCTCAAAAACGCCAAGCTGGGCATGGTCATTGTGGACTTGCAAAACGACTTTTTGTCCTCTGATGGGGCCTATGCCCGGGGCAACACATTGAGCGCCGAGGCAGTGAAGCTGCCTGAGCGCATGGCCCCAGTGGTGCGGGCCATCAAAGGACGCGGCGGACTGGTCACAGCCAGCCTGTTCACATTGTGGCCAGACGCAAAGGGCGAGCCCATGATTTCCGCCCACCTGAAAGAGCGCCGCCCTTTTTTGCGCAAGGGTGACTTTGCACCGGGTAGTCGAGGCCAGGCCAATGTGGATCTGTTGTCACCACTGGTCGATGTGTCGGTGTTCAAAGTAGCCTATTCGGCTTTTTTCAACACGCAGCTTGACTGGGTGCTGAAAAAATCGGGCATCGACACCCTTGTCGTGTGTGGCATTGTGACCAACGGTGGGGTGGCCAGCACGGTGCGCGATGCGCACGTGCGCGATTACCACGTCATCGTTTTGTCGGACGGTTGTGCCGCCTTCAGTGAAAGCGCACACCAAGCGGCGCTTGCCGATATGGGCTCGGTGGCAGAGGTCATGAACAGCGCTGATTTTCTGAAGCAGCTGGGCTAAAGCCATGAGTGCGCAGCTGCCCAAAGTTTGCCCCGCCGCCGAGCTGCAAGCTGAGGAGAAGACGCAGGTGGTGATCGTTGGTGCGGGTGCTTGTGGCCTCACGGCCGCGCTGGCCCTGTACCGGCAAGGCGTGGATTGTGTGGTGCTTGAACGCGATGCGTTTGCAGCAGGCTCGACCGCCTTGTCGTCCGGCTTTGTGCCGGCGCCCTGCACGCAGGCACAAAAAAATCAAGGCATCACCGACAGCGTGGAAACCTTTGCTGCCGACATCCAGGCCAAGGCCCATGGCCAGGCTGCGCCGCACCTGGTGCAGGCCTATGCTCAGCAAATTGGTCCGGCGCTGGATGCCTTGGAGCAACATCACGGCCTGCCTTGGCAGGTGCTGGATAACTTCATGTACCCCGGTCACAGCGTTCACCGAATGCATACCGTGCCTGAAAAAACCGGTGCTGGTCTGATGAGCCGCCTGCAAGCAGCTGCCGATGTCGCAGGAGTGGTGGTGCTCACCCAATCACAAGTCACCGAGCTTTGGGCCGATGGGCAGCAGCGCATCCATGGCGTGGGTTTTGTCAGGCCTGACGGCCAGGTCGAACGCCTACGCTGCGATGCGGTAATGCTGGCTTGCAACGGGTTTGGCGGGGCAAAAGCCATGGTCAATGAGTTGTTGCCCGAGATGGCACAAGCCACTTATGCAGGGCATGTGGGCAACGATGGCAGTGCCATCGCTTGGGGCCGTCAGCTGGGTGCGCGTCTGGCCGACTTGGGCGCTTACCAGGGCCACGGCTCTTGGGCTTTACCGCAAGGCGCTTTGATTTCTTGGGCGCTGATGATGGAAGGCGGCGTGCAGATCAATGCCCACGGCGAGCGCTTTCACGATGAAACCCAGGGCTATTCTGAGGCGGCGGTGCAGGTGCTGGGACAACCCGGTGGTGTGGCGTGGAATGTGTTTGACGATACCTTGTTGGCCTTTGCGCAAGACTTCCCGGATTTTGTCTCAGCGCAAAACGCAGGCGCTGTGCAACACGCTGCGGATGCTGCTGCACTGGCGCAACTGATCGGCTGTTCGCTGGACTCGTTGCAAGCCACCATGAACGCCATTCAGCCAGCGACCGATACGGCCACTGGTCGACATTTCAAACGTGAACTGCAAGCCCCCTTTCATGCCATCAAGGTCACCGGTGCCTTGTTCCACACCCAGGGCGGGCTGGACATCGACGCGCAAGCCCGCGTGCTGCGCTCGGACGGCACACCCTTGCCCAATTTGCTGGCTGCAGGCGGCGCAGCGCGGGGTGTCTCGGGACAGGCGGTGTGGGGTTATTTGTCAGGCAACGGTCTTCTCAGCGCCATCGCGGGAGGGCACATCGCAGCTCAGACTGCGCAACAACTATTGAAGGATGCAGCCTTATGAGCCAACGCCAAACTCTGGCCCAACGTCTGCAACAAAACCAGCCCCTGCTGGCCCCAGGCGTTTACGACGCGCTCACCGCGCTGGTGGCGCAGCAGGCCGGTTTTGAGGCCGTTTATTTGTCGGGTGCATCGATTGCCTACACGCGGCTGGGTCGCTCCGACATTGGCCTGACCACCGCCACCGAAGTGGCGCAAACTCTGGCCCACATCACTGACCGCGTGAAAATTCCCGTGATCGTTGACGCCGACACCGGCTTTGGCAATGCGCTCAATACCCAGCGCACGGTGCGTGACTTCGAGCGGGCTGGGGCAGCGATGATCCAGATTGAAGACCAGACCTTTCCCAAACGCTGCGGCCACCTTGACGGCAAAGGGGTGGTGCCGGTGGCCGAGATGCAAGGCAAGCTGCGAGCCGCACTCGATGCCAGGCACGACAAGAACACCCTGATCTTGGCGCGCACCGATGCGGTGGCGGTTGAAGGGCTGGATGCCGCTTTGGAGCGTGCCGAGCAGTACTTGGAATGTGGTGTTGATGCCCTTTTTATCGAGGCGCTCCGCTCGGAAGAGCAGATGAGCCGTGCCTGCGCGCAGTTTGCAAAGCGTGTGCCGCTGTTGGCCAACATGGTCGAAGGCGGCAAGACGCCTGTCCAAAGCGCGGCCGAGCTGGGTGAGCGGGGGTTCAAAATCGTGATTTTCCCCGGCGGTACGGCACGTGCGGTATTGCATACCTTACAGGGCTACTACGCCAGCTTGAACGCTCACCAGACTACGCGCCCTTGGCAAGACCAGATGCTCGATTTTGATGGCCTGAACGCGGTCATTGAAACGCCACAGCTGTTGGCTCTGGGCCAGCATTACGAGGGCGGTGGCCAGGCATGAAAAAAGGCACTGTGTTGCGCCCTTTGCAGGTGGGTGACATCGGCTGGGTGGCGCACCGCCAGGGCCTGTTGTATGCCCAAGAATACGGCTGGGGCGGCACATTTGAGGCCTTGGTGGCCGAGATCGCAGCGCAATTTGTGAAAAATTTTGACCCTGAAAATGAATGCGCCTGGATTGCCGAATTCGAAGGCCGTGTCATGGGCTCGGTGTTTCTGGTCAAGGTGTCCGATATCGAGGCCAAGTTGCGCTTGCTTTACGTGGAACCCGAGGCACGCGGCACAGGCCTGGGGCGGCGCCTGACCGATGAATGCATCGCTTTCGCCAAGGACCGGGGCTACCAAAAACTCAGCTTGTGGACCAATGACATCCTTCATGCCGCACGCCACATTTACCAGCAAGCCGGTTTTGTGTTGGTGTCAGAAGAAAGCCACCATTCGTTTGGCCATGATCTTGTGGGACAGTACTGGGCTTTGGACCTTCGGGACTGACACAAGCCGACAGGGCCAGGCGACTGTTGTGTCACGTTGCAAGCGCATCGGATTCAAAGGTCCCAGGCATCAGGCGCTTGCTGGGCACCAGCCCATTTCCAGCCAGTGCGCATAGCCTGGCTTGAAAGGCCATGCGGTGTATTGCACCGGTGTGCCTGGGGGCAATACCCGTTCGGTTAGGTGGTCCAGCCAGGGGCTGATCGCGCCAATGCGCTGTAACCAGGCTTGTCCTTCGCGGGTCTCCATGGCCAATCCGGCCATGCTCTTTTGTGCCGTTGGCAAAGGGGTGTCCGTCAGGCTTGGGCCGGACATGCGGTCATGTACGCTGCCCCAGGCCACGTGTTTCATCTGTTGTTGCAACTGGCGCAAACGGCGGTCTACTGCATCCAATGGTTCCTGGGCAAAACGCAATTGCCCCAGCACATTGTCAAACCAGAAAAAGGCATCGGGCATGGCCCGCACGCTGTCGGATAACTGCGCGAGGCCATCGCCTGTGTGCAGGTGCAGTGATGTGCCGTGACGTTTCAGATGTTCGCCATGTCGCCAGCGAAACAAGGATGCAGCCAAGGGGTCGATGTCCCAGGCGTGGACTTCGCTGAATTGCGCCAGCCACGGCGTGGGCAGCATCCAGCCCGCGCTGGCTCCAATCAGCACCAATTTTTGGTGCGGCATGGTTTGCGACATCAGCCAATCTGAAATCTGGGCAGACGCTGGCGCCCAGCGATCTTGTGATCGCCATGCGCGCCAATGCCAATGCCATCCACCAGTCAAATTCATGCGCGTACTTTAAACCGTGGCGCGCATGCGGCGATGGGACTTGGTGATGCTTGTCAAATGATCTTGCCCTGGCGCCACCAGGCCAGTGCGCAGCCCCAACTGACCAACAAGATGCCCAGCATGGCGCACAAGGCAGAGATTTCGGTCATCCGGTGTTTTTTCAGCACGATTTTTTGGCTCAGTGCGTTGTAAATTTTGTTCAGCTCAGGGGCGTTGTTGGCGCTGAAATATTCACCACGGGTGATGTCGGCGATCTTTTTCAAAGTGTCTTCGTCCAGTTTTACGCGCATTTGCATGCCCTGGGCTTTGAGCAGTGTGCCTTGCACGGTGCCCACGCCCACGGTGTAAACGCGAACCCCCAGATCGGCGGCCACCTGAGCCATTTTGAGCGCATCTGGGCCGCTGTTGCTTTGGCCGTCGCTCAGCAAGACGATGGCAGCCGCTGTGTTGGCGCCTGCAGGCACTTTGGGCAATGTGACGGGTCGGTTTTTTACCGATCCTGTTGCACCCGTGCTGGTGGCGGGGTCGCCCCCCAGAGGGGTGCCGGTGTCTGGGCGAGTCTCAGCTTCGATCAGGGCGCGCACATCAAGCCCTGAACCTGGCAGCATGGCATCCAGCGCAATGACCATGCCGCTGCCCAAGGCTGAGCCAGGTTGCAGGCTCAGGCTGTCGATGGCCTGAAGCATCAGGTCGCGCTGGTCCGTGGGTGCTTGCACCAGCGCTGCTGCCCCCGCCATGCTGACCAGCCCCAACTTGACCTGACCGGGTTGGCCCAGTACAAAACTTTTGGCTGCAGCTTGGGCCGCTTCAATGCGACTGGGTTGCACATCGCTGGCCCGCATGCTGCCCGAACTGTCGATGGCCAGCATCACCGTGTCCATGCGGCTGGGCAGCAAGAGAATGGCCTGAGGGCGGGTAATGGCCACCAGCAAACCCGCCAGACCGATCAGCACCAGCATTGCGGGGGCATGCTGTGTGAACCGCCAGATTGGCTTATCGCCGACGCGCTGGGTGAAGCGCGGGGTGAATTGCAAGGAGCGCTTGGTGCCTTGCCGCAGCCAGGCAGTGTAGAGGCCCAGGCAGACGGGCACACACACCAGCAGCCACAGCAGGCGAGGCCAGACAAACTGGATCGAATGCCATTCAGGCATGCACGCTCCTGCCGCTGGCGAAGGCCTGGGCTGCCCGATGGGCTTGGGGGCCGCCGCCCGTGTTTAACTGGCTGGCACGTTTTCGCAGTTGCGCAAATCGCAGCAGGGCTTGGTCAAGTGCTTCGTCGGTGCGCAGCTCCAGGCAGTCGACGCCGGCATGGGCCAGGCTGTCCCGCAGGGCTGTTTCGCGTTCTTGGGCCAGTGCCGCAAAGCGCTGGCGAAATCCGGTGTCGTTGCCGTCCACCAGCAATTGCTCACCGGATTCAGCGTCTTGCATCAACACCATGCTGCTGTCGGGCCATGACAATTCCAGCGGGTCGTGCAGGCGAACCGCCACCACTTCATGGCGCCGAGCCAGCATGGACAGGTTCTTTTCCCAGCCAGGTGCGCTGATGAAGTCAGACACCACAAAGACCACAGAGCGGCGGCGTACCAGCGAATTGGCTTGGGCCAGCCATTGGCTCAGCAGGGTGCTCCGGGGGCCTGGCAAAGGGTTTTGTCCAGCATTCAGCAGTTGATGTGCCATGTGCAAAAGATGGCGGCGGCCAGAGCGTGCGGGCAAGACGCTTTGAGCGTAGGCCTGGCCCGTGAAGAGCATGACACCCACGCGGTTGCCGTGTTGGGCCAGCATTTTGGAAAGCACCAAAACGGTGTCGCAGGCCAGTTGCCGTTTGGTGGTGGGACCCGATCCGAAGTCGACAGATCCAGACAAGTCGACCACAAACCATGCGGCCACTTCACGGTCTTCCTGGTGTTCGCGCACATAAGGTGTTTGCATGCGCGCCGTCACGTTCCAGTCGATGTGGCGCACATCATCGTGGGATTGGTATTCGCGCAGATCGGCCAGCACCAGGCCGACGCCACGAAAAAGGCTGCGGTAGTCGCCTTGCAACTGGCCATCGAGCCGTTTGAGCACGGTCCATTCAAGACGTTTCAGCCATTTTTCCGCTTGTGAAATGGTGTCCACAGTGCCTGAGGGGTTCGGGCTGGCCACAGCGACTGACGCGTTTTCGGGCTGCGATACCGCGGGAGGTTTTGGCTTACGCAGAAAGCTGAACATGGCGGTCCAATGGCTTGTCGGGTGCGGGCACAGCCTGCAAAATTTTCAAGATCAGCGCATCGGCCGTCATGCCGTCCGACAGGGCCTCATAAGACAGCACCAGGCGGTGGCGCAACACATCGGGCACCAAGTCGATCATGTCTTGCGGCAGCGCATAGGATCGCCCGCGCAAGAAAGCCAGCGCCCTTGCGCCTTCGACCAGGCTGATGGTGGCGCGCGGGCTGGCGCCAAAGGTCAGATAGGGGGCCAGTTCGGGCAAGCCACAGCGCACCGGATCGCGCGTGGCGGAGACCAGTTTGACGGCGTATTGCACCAAGGCGGGATCGACGTAACCCTGTCGACATTGAGATTGCAGCGCCAGCAGTTGTGCGGTGTCGGCCACAGCAGCGGCGGTGGCCGGTATGCCGGTGACCCTTTGCACGATCACGAACTCTTCCTCTTCAGTGGGGTAACCCACCAACACCTTCATCATGAAGCGGTCCACTTGGGCTTCGGGCAAGGGGTAGGTGCCTTCGGCTTCTATCGGGTTTTGAGTAGCCATCACCAAAAAAGGCCGGGGCACGGCGTGGGTTTCCCCCGCAATCGTCACTTGCCGTTCCTGCATGACCTCAAGCAAGGCGCTTTGCACTTTGGCCGGTGCGCGATTGATCTCGTCGGCCAGCAGCAAGTTGGCAAAGACCGGCCCCAGCACGGTGCTGAATTCGCTGTTTTTCTGGTTGTACATGCGCGTGCCAATCAGGTCGGCAGGCAGCAGGTCGGGGGTGAACTGAATGCGCTTGAAGCTGCCGCGAACGGCTTGTGAGAGTGTGTTCACCGTGAGGGTTTTGGCCAGCCCCGGAACCCCCTCGATCAGCAGGTGGCCTTGCGCCAGGATGGCCACCAAAATGCGTTCCAAAAAGGCGTCTTGCCCAACCACCACGCGCTTGACTTCGTACAGCACCCGTTCCATCAGTGCTGCATTCACTGTTGAGTTTTGGGGCGCCACGCCCTGGTTCCATGCCAAATCAGAGGGGTTCATGCACAAGGCCTTTCTATATCGAATGGTCAGGAAAAAATCAAAATGGTGAGATGCCCATGCCCTGGCTGGCACTTTCAATGGTGGCGGCAAACACGATGCCGATGAAGGTGCGGGCCGAGGTGGGGTTCAAGATGGCGGTGACGATGCCGACCACTTCGCCAGCCATGTTGATGAGGGGTCCACCCGAGTTGCCGGGGTTGGCGGCTGCATCGGCCTGGATGAGGCCGCGCATGATGCTTTTGCCTTCTGCACCGAATTGCCGGTTCAGGCCTGAGACAACACCCGCCGAGACAGAGGGCCCAATGCCAAATGGAAACCCAAC
The DNA here is from genome assembly GCF_003063415.1 of Limnohabitans sp. 2KL-17. Taxonomy (GTDB): domain Bacteria; phylum Pseudomonadota; class Gammaproteobacteria; order Burkholderiales; family Burkholderiaceae_C; genus Limnohabitans_A. The sequence continues at coordinate 6,246 of NZ_NESK01000034.1, read as the reverse complement.
AGCCACCACCTCATCGCCTGGTTGCAAGCTCTGGCTGCTGCCCAGCGTGGCGGGTTGCAGGTCATCCGGCAGGCGGCTTGCCTTGATCACAGCCAGGTCGTTTTCGGGTTGTACGGCGACCACCTGCGCATCGGATTCCAGGCCATCGGCAAAAGTCACCCGGATGCGTTTGGCGCCTTGCACGACATGCAGGTTGGTCAGGATGACACCGTCGTCTGAGATGACCACGCCCGAGCCCACACCACTGTCTTGCATCTCGCCTTGGGGGTTCTTCTTGTCTTCGTCCTGGGTTCGCACGCGTACCACCGAAGGGCCGATCAATTGCGCTGCACGGGCCGCTCTCGATGGCAGGTCTTGGGTGTTCAATGTGTGCAAAACAGCCGCGTTGATGTCAGCCTGTGTCAGTGGCTTGGGCGCGTTCCAGTGGCGCGTCAGTGCCCAGGTGCACAGGGCGGTGATCAGGGTGCACAACAGCAAGGCGGACCAAAAGGGCATCCGCTGCAACAGCTTGGCGTTGTCACGGCCCGATGCATTGGAAGCTGTGGCTTGATTTATAGCGGCCATCGCAGAAGCGGGTGTCGTGGCACGCACAGTCGCGTGCGTGCCATGCGTTTCTTTTGCCTCGTGTGCAGTCGGTCGAGTGCTATAGAGTGCGGCGCGTTTCATCGTTGTTAGGGCCTTCGGTGATACAGTGGCAAGTCGTCGTTTAAACAACCACACAACATGCACTTTATCTGGCCCGAGGTGCTTTGGCTATTGCTGCTGATACCCCTGTTGGTGGTGGGGTACATCTGGGCTTTGCGCCGTAAACGCACTCTCGCGGTGCATTACCCCAGCCTGGACTTGATCCGTCCTGCCTTGGGGCCGGGGCATCGGATTCGCAGACACATCCCGCCTGCTTTGCTGCTGTGTGCTTTTTCATTGGTGCTGGTGGGTGCAGCCCGACCCAGCGCCCGTGTCACCTTGCCAGCCGATTACCTGACCCTGGTGCTGGCCATGGATGTCTCACGCAGCATGTTGGCCGAAGATGTGCCGCCCAGCCGCATCGTGGCTGCACAGCAAGCTGCCAAGTCTTTTTTGCAGGAATTGCCCACCCATGTGCGTGTGGCTGTGGTGTCTTTTGCGGGCAACGCACAATTGGTACAAGGCGTGACCGATCAGAAAGACGCCCTGCTGGCCGCCATTGACAGTTTTCAATTACAACGCGGTACGGCCACGGGCAGCGGCTTGCTGGTGGCCCTGAACACCTTGCTGCCGGAGTCGGCGATTGATCTGGAGACGATGCTGTATGGCGCCGAATTCAAATCGGGCATTTTGAGCCCTCAGGGTGGTGCAGCAGCAGGGCGCTCGCTTGACCAGCGTTCTGCACCCGAGGCATCTGAAGTGGCCAAGCCTGCACCCGTCGGGTCTTACACGGCGGGCGCGGTGATTTTGTTGTCAGATGGGCGACGCACCACCGGGCCCGACCCGGTCGAGGTGGCCAAGTGGGCAGCTTCCAAAGGGGTGCGTGTTTACACCGTGGCATTCGGCACACCCAATGGGTTCATTCCTGGCCTGGAGGGTTTTTCGTTTTATGCCCGGGTGGACGAAGAGGCTTTGCAAAAAGTGGCCGAGACCACGGGGGCCGAATTTTTCAGAGCCACCAACGCCACAGACCTTGCCTCGATTTACCAACACCTTTCATCCAAATTCACGCTGGAGCGGCGCGATACCGAAATCACCGCCTTGCTGGCGGCCGCAGCAGCCATTTTGGTGCTGCTGGCCCTGGGGCTGTCGATGCGATGGTACCGTCGGTGAGGCTTGACAGCCCCTTTTCTTTTGACCGAACCACCTTCCAGGCCGGAAACACCATGACCGAGAGATTCGCGCAAATCACTTACGAAGCCTTGCCCGCCGAGGTGCGGCCTTTGGCCGACGACATCCTCAAGGTCTCGAGTGCGGCACTGGGTGGCCCCTACAACGCCCTGTTGCGCAGCCCCGAGATGGCGCGCCGTGCATTTGATTTTCTGGACTATCTGCGCTTCAAGACCTCGGTCAACAAGCGGCTGAACGAGTTCGCCATCCTGATCCAGGCCCGTATCTCCAACGCGCAGTACGAGTGGTGGGCGCATGAGCCGATAGCCCGCAAGGCCGGCTTGTCCGATGCGGTGATGCGTGACCTGCAGCAATGCCAACGCCCCACCAGCATGCAAGGTGATGAGCGTTTGGTATATGACTTTTGCATTCACTTGTCACTGAACCATCGGGTGCCCGATGACCTGTGGCAAGAGGCTGTGACCCAAATGGGTGAACAGGCTGTGGTCGACCTCACTGTCTTGTCGGGCACTTATGTGATGGTGTCCATGCTGCTGAACGCCACGCAGGTGGGCATTCCAGGAGGCGGTGCAGAGCCCTTGCAGGTGCTGAGCCCTCTGGATATCCGCCAGCGTTTGCTGGCTTGATCCCCCACACTGGCTTATTAACAAGGAGGCATTCATGGGCAATCATTTCATTCGCACAGGCTTGGCGGTGTGGCTGGCCGCCATGGCATTTAACGCCTCGGCTCAGGACTTTCCTAACCGCGCCATCACCATGGTGATGCCCTATGCAGCAGGCGGTCCGGGCGACACCATCACCCGTGTCTTTGCCGGGGCCATGCAAAAGCATCTGGGTCAGCAGATCGTGGTGGACAACACTTCGGGCGCATCGGGATCGATTGGCACTGCCAAGGTGGCCCGCGCCAAGCCCGATGGCTACACCTTGCTGATGATCCATGTCAGCCACGCGACCAACGTGGCCATGTACAAAAGCCTGCCCTACCACCCGGTGGACGATTTTGAGCCGATTGGCCGTGCCACCAGTGGCCCGATGGTGATCGTGGCGCGCAACGAGTTTCCCTCGAAAAATCTCGGAGAATTTGTCGCTTACGTCAAGGCCAATGCCGCCAAGGTGAGCCTGGCACACGCGGGCGTGGGGTCGGCCTCGCACCTGTGTGGGCTCATGATGATGAACGCCTTGAACGTCAAGCTCAATGAAATTCCTTACAAAGGGACTGGCCCTGCCTTGACCGATTTGATGGGTGGCCAGGTGGACATTTTGTGTGACCAGACATCCGGCACGGTGCCATCGGTCAAGACCGGCAAGATCAAAGCCTATGCATCAGCAGGCAAGACCCGTTTGCCCCAGTTGCCTGAAGTTCCTGCCATTTCAGAGGCGGGCGTAGAGGGTTTTGACATCAATATCTCTTTTGGTCTGTATGCCCCCAAAGGCACACCCAAGCCAGTGCTCGAGCAGTTGACCTCGGCCTTGCAAAAATCAGTGACCGATGCCGAAGTGCGCCAGCGCCTGGAGGCCATGGGTATCTCGGCTGTGAACGCTGAACTGGCGCGGCCCGAAGCTTTGCGCACCCACCTGAAAAACGAAATCGATACCTTGGGCGGTCTCTTGGTCAAAGCGGGCGTGAAAGCCAATTGAGCCAGTTGATGCGTGCCGTGGCCCTGAATGGGCCGTCTTGCCCATGCGGGAGATGACCGCTTGAAAAATTGGTGGCCGTTGCTGTTGACCCTGGTGATCCAGGCCATGGTCGCCATGGCCTTGCTCACCTTGCCTGTGATGGCCCCTGTGGTGGCCGAGGCCATGCAGGTCTCACCCGCACTGGTGGGCCTGTATGTCTCGGTGACTTATGCCGGCGCCATGGTCTCCACCTTGATGGGCGGTGCCACCGTGGCCCGTTTGGGTGCTATCCGTGTCAGCCAGTGGGGCTTGTTGTTGTGTGCTTTGGGCTTGCTCTTGTGCGCAGTGCCCTGGTTCCCTGCAATGGTGCTTGGCGCGGTACTGATCGGGTTGGGCTACGGCCCGATCACCCCGGCCAGTTCGCATCTTTTGGCACGAACCACGCCTAAGCACCAGATGTCCCTGGTTTTTTCTCTGAAACAAACTGGTGTGCCTTTGGGCAGCATGTTGGCTGGTGCGCTGGTGCCCCCTCTGCTGTTGATCGTGAACTGGCAGGCCAGTCTGGCGGCAGTGGCTTTGGTGTGCATCTTGTGCGCCTGGGTGTCGCAAGGCTTGCGCGTTGATCTGGACAGTGACCGCCAGTCCGATGCCCCGGTGCACTGGCGCAGCCTGATCCAGCCCATTCGCCTGGTATTGGCGCATCGGGCCTTGCTCACCATGGCCTCTTGTTCGTTCATGTTTTCCATGGTTCAACTGTCTTTGACCACCTACCTGGTCACCTTTTTGCACGATGACTTGTCCTATGGTTTGGTGGCCGCAGGACTGGCCTTGTCGGCCACGCAAATCGGTGGCATTGGCGGGCGCATCGCCTGGGGCTATGTCGCCGATCGCTGGATGGGTGCGCAACGCATGCTGCTGTTATTGGCCAGCATGATGGCTCTGGGAGCATTGGCCTCGGCATTTTTGACGGTAGACACCCCTCAAGCCATGGTCGTGTTTATTTTGGTGGCCTTTGGCGCCTCAGCCATTGGCTGGAATGGCGTGTACCTGGCCGAGGTGGCGCGTCGCGCACCGCCGGGGACAGCCAGCTTGGCCACGGGCGGCACCCTGGCCTTCACGTTCTTGGGGGTGGTGGTGGGACCGCCCATGTTCGGTGCACTGTCGGGCTTGTTTGGCACTTACCGCGCCGGTTTTATCGGCCTGATGGTGATGGCCAGCCTCAGCGGCGCAGTCTTATTCTGGAGCCAGAGAACGACCCGGCTCGCGGCTTGAAGCCATGACCTGCTTGCAGGTGCTGTTGCCACCAGGGCCCCCATTTTCTTTCAGTGTGTCTCTGGCGGTGACCTTGCCGTCTTTGATTTCTTTGGTTATTCAATCCGAAAAAGTCATGCTCACACGGCCCAGCGGACCGTAATCAGCGGTAGCGGTGTCGCCAGGCGCAAGCTCGAGCGGCACCATGCAGGTGCCTGTGGTCACCACTTGGCCTTTTTGCAAGGTGATGCCCAGGCTGGACAGCTGGTTGGTCAGCCAGGTCAATGCAATGCGTGGATCGCCCAGCACATTTGCGCCTGTGCCTTCACGGGTGTATTCGAGGCGTGTGCCACGTTCAACGCGGGCTTGCACGGCGTAAGTGCTCAAATCAAGCGTGCGCCAATAGTCGGGCGCAGCCGGTCCCAGCACAAAGTGATGGGCGCAAGCATTGTCAGCTAGCAGCTGGGCTTCACCGGCTTGGGTGAATGGCGCCAGACGGGAGTCGGGCACTTCGATGGCCGGGTGCAGTCTGGCCACGGCGGCCATGACCTGCTGCAGGGTGTAGGGCTCGGGTCTGGGCGGCAGGTCTTGCCCCATCGTGAAAGCAAACTCGGGTTCGGCCACGCGCATGCGGTTGCCAGCCGACGGCACCGTGGCGCCACTGTCAAAAACCTGGCCAGACAACAAGCGCCCTGCCATGGGCCCACTGACGTTGATGTGTGCTTGACCATTGCTGCTGGTTGCAGCGATCTTCCAGCCGACAACGTGTCGGCCAGATACGTTGGGCAATTGCGCTTGCGCTTCGTAGCCTTGCTGCACCGTCATGGGCCTGCATTCTTCAGGCAATTGCTTGAGCGCTTGGCCCGATTGCCAATGCGACCAGATGATTTGTGCGGCGTGCGATGCAGAGGTTTGTTTTTGTGGCTTTTGCATGTTTGGCAGTGGGTTGTTCGCTGTGATTGAGGCGGTTTTCATTTTATTTTGTGTATAATTTTCTGTTTGGTGAGTCATGTCAACCAAGCCAAAGCAGCTTGTTTGGATTTAGCTTTCCCAAGGTGATATAGCTCAGTTGGTTAGAGCGCAGCATTCATAATGCTGATGTCGGTGGTTCAAATCCACCTATCACCACCAGATTTTGGTTCCAGACAGCCTCAAGAACCCTCAAAACCCGCACGCTCGCTAGCGTAGCGGGTTTTTTGTTGAGTCTGACGGCATTTCAATAACAACTCCTCGAGTGGCGATAATTTCGCCAAAAAAGGGGATTTACGGCTCCAACATGCGCGTTCATCAAGAACCGTATCAAGCACAGCGGGCAGCCAGTGCTAACAAGCACATCGATGGCGGAGGCACGTACCCGGTGATTACTTGTCGGATCCCGAATTTTGAGCAGGCGTCACACTTTGCGAAGATGGCGTTGCCGAACTTGGGCGGCTTAGCAGGCTGCTGAAATACCCCATTCGCGAGCGCAATTTCGCCCCGCATGGTTTTGATTTTTTTGATTTTCCTTTCGCATTCTGATATTCCCTTCGTTTTTTGTTCGCCTTGGCCCACTTGTAAGCCCAT